>CAMVPC010000031.1 GCA_947169265.1 uncultured Prevotellaceae bacterium | reverse complement strand
GCTGATTATCAATGCCTGCTATGCGATGGCAGAAAAAAGTGCCGAAGTCAGGAAACGGGAGAAAGAACACAACCTGAGGGCAATAGAAATGGTGACAGAAGAAGTGGCCGGAGAGTCACGGACTCCCGGCCACTTCAATAATAATGTGGTGATGAGTGGATTACTTGAGGTTTACTTTCGTCATAGCAGTGGCGGTTCCGTTCTTTGCCACGACGTAGCCCATGACATCTTTTCCACTATGATTCTCGAGGACTTGGATCACTTTGTCCTTAGCGGTAGGAGCACTCATGAGCGTGCGGCTGAAGTAGAAGGAACCACTGGTGTTGAGGCTGCCTTCGATTGAAGCCGCCACATCGAGGTTATAGTTGTCCTTGGTGAGCGAGGAAGCGTCCTTGGGCGAGTAGGCGATTTGGAAAGCGAACTCAGCGGGGAACTTGTTGGAAGTCACCGTTTTCACCCAAGTGGTAGAGGTAACAGGCTCAAAGCGGACGTTGCCATCGTCACCCTTGTAATAGACAACGATGCTCGTGGCATCGATGAGGTCTTGACTGAAGTTAATTGTGTAAGTGGCGGTGGCCGTGGTAGTCACCTTGGGCTCGTCGTCGCCGCCACAAGCGGTGAAAGCGAACAAGCAGCACACAAGTGCGGCCATGAGTAATAAGTTCTTTTTCATTGTCTTGAAAGTGTATGGTTTTTAACTGAGATAAAATGCTAAAGTTGCTTTGACGGTGCAAATATAGTTGATTTTAGCGAACAAGGCAATAATTTCCTTGAAAAACGGAATTAGATATCAAATAACTCCCAAATAAATCTAACATCCCAACAGCTTGATGAGCATGATGAGGCCGCGCGTGGTGGCCTGCTCTATCACACGGGAGCGGTCGCCAACAAAGTGGAAACATCGCGACGTGGTACGATTGCCGCAACGCACGGCAATCCACACGGTGCCCACGGGCTTGTCGGAGGTGCCGCCCGAAGGCCCTGCGACACCCGAGGTGGCGATAGCGCAATCAGTACGCAAAACGTGGCACGCCCCGGCAGCCATTTGTTCCACTACAGGTTGGCTCACGGCACCGTGCCGGGCGATATCGTCGGCATTAACACCGAGTACGCCGGTCTTTACGTCATTGGCATAGCTCACCACGGCGCCGTTAAAATAGGCCGAAGAGCCTGCAACAAGGGTGATTTCGTGGGCTACGTTGCCGCCGGTGCAACTCTCGGCGGTGGCCAGCGTAAGGCCTCGCCCGACGAGTTTCTCACCGAGGATTTGCGCCAGCGGAATGTCGCGCGTGGCCACGAGGTCGCCGCCCAGCAGTTCCTTGAGGCGCGTGGTATGGGATTCCATCGTATTACCGAGCCACAGTTTGTCGTCGGCCACCCCGGTGAGGCGTAATCTCACCACGCCCTGCTTGGGCAAATAGGCAAGATGGAGTTCAGGGGGTAATGTACGCTCAAAGTCATCGAGACGCATAGCGAGCTCACTCTCGGGTACTTCCACGACGATAAAATTGCTGAACGCGATGTGCTCCCGCGCATGAAACCGTTGCACCAGCTGTGGTATCACGGCGCGCTCCATCATCGTTTGGGTCTCGTGGGGAACGCCCGGCATCGACACGAGCACCTTGCCGTCGCGCTCAAACCACATGATGGGCGCTGTACCCACGTCATTGACAATCACGCGGCACGACGAGGGCACCATAGCTTGGCCGGCCGTGAGCGCGTTCATGGCGATACCACGACGCTCGAAAATGCGGTCCACATTGCGGCGCGTAGCCTCGTCGAGGCGCATCTCGCCGCCGAAATAGGCGCAAAGCGTCGATTTGGTGATATCGTCCTTGGTAGGGCCCAATCCGCCGGTCATGAGCACCACGTCGACTTGCGCGAAAGCGCGGTCGATGGCTGCGGTGATAGCACCTGCGTCGTCGGGGATAGTCATCACGCCGGCGGGTTCCCACCCGAATGGTGTGAGGTGACGCGCAATCCATCCCGAGTTAGTATCGGTCACCTGTCCGATAAGCAGCTCATCACCGATGACTATAGTGATGTATCTCATAAGATTAAAAGATTTTAGATTCTTAACGTTTAAATGGTCACCCTTGAGAAAGGTGGCGCGGTGACATCGCAGGTTTCGCCGTTCAGGAACTTGAAATGGCCGGCGACGGCTATCATTGCCGCATTGTCGGTGGTAAAGACGCGCTTAGGAATAAAGGCTTTCACGCCTCGACGCTTGCAATAAGCGGCCACCGCGTCGCGCACGCCGCTGTTCGCGCTCACACCGCCCCCTATTGCCACCGTCTTGATGTCGGTGTCGTTAATGGCGCGCTTGAATTTATCCATGAGTATCTCGATGATTGTGCGTTGCAGCGAAGCCGCCAAGTGGGCACGATTTTCCTCAATGAAATGGGGATTCTTCTTGAGCTCGTCACGCAAGGTGTAGAGAAACGAGGTCTTGAGGCCGCTGAAACTGTAGTTGTATCCATCGACGTGAGGCTTGGCGAAAGCGAAGCGATGACTGTCGCCCTCAGCCGCAAGTCGGTCAATAACCGGGCCGCCGGGATAAGGGAGACCCATCACCTTGGCACATTTGTCGAAAGCCTCGCCGGCGGCGTCGTCGATACTCTGTCCCATGATTTCCATGTCTTGGGGTGAGTTCACACGAATGATTTGTGTGTTGCCGCCGCTCACGAGCAAGCACAAATAAGGGAACGTGGGGACTTCGCTCTCGGGCGTTTCCTTAATGAACTGGGCCAGCGCGTGGCCATGCAGATGGTTCACATCGACAAGCGGCACGCCCAATGCCAACGACAAGCCTTTGGCGAAAGCCACCCCCACATGGAGTGAGCCGGGCAGACCGGGTCCACGCGTGAAAGCGATAGCATCAATGTCGCGCTTGTCAATACCGGCACGCCTTATCGCCTCGCTCACCACGGGCACGATGTTTTGCTGGTGAGCGCGCGAGGCCAGTTCGGGCACCACCCCACCGTAAGCTTCATGCACGCTTTGACTTGCAATCACATTGGAGAGCAGCACGCAGTCGCGCGTCACTGCCGCCGAAGTGTCGTCGCACGACGACTCAATACCAAGAATAACGGTACTTTTCTCTGAATTCATTTTATGGGTTTAGGATATTGTTTGCATTAAAGGGGTCGAGAATGACAGTGGGACGATGGTTGTCGAAGGCGCCCAGCGGATAATGGCCGCCGGCGTCGGCCTCAGGCGCCCAGTAGAAGACGCCACGGCAATGGCCATCGGTATTGCGCAGAGCCTGTGTAATGAGACGTTGCATGAACGCGCGTCCCGCCTCGGGCCTACGTGCCTCATACCCGGTCTCGACAATCATCACGTCGCGGCCATAGAGCTTGTGAAGCTGCTTGATATTGGCTATCACGCGCGTGAGTGTCTCATCGTCGCTCGTGGTGAGATGGGTATCCATGTCCCAATAGGGATAAACGCTCATCCCAATCATGTCATATCGCGCGTGATGACGCTCGAGTCCGTCAAAAATTACCCGGTAGCGCTTCATGTCGCAGCCACAATCCACATGCACGATGCACACCGCCTGAGGATAGACGGCCTTCACCGCGCCATAGCCGGCATCGGTGAGCCCGGCATACTGGTCCATGTGGGTGCTTGCGCGCCCCACATCCCACAGGAATCCGTCGGTAGTCTCATTGCCCACCTGCACCCATTTCACGTCCACGCCATAGTCTTTGAGCAGTTGCAGTGTGGCGCGTGTGTGTTCGGCAAGAGCCTGCTTCATTTGCTCGTAGCTCATGTCTTTCCAGGCCTCGGGGATATTTTGCTTCGCGGGGTCGGCCCACCAGTCGCTGTAATGGAAATCAATCATGAGGGCAAAACCCAACGCCTTGGCACGCAAAGCCATTCCCAGCACGTCCTCCTTATTGCAATCGCCGCGCTTGGGATTAACCCACACACGCAACCTCACGGCGTTCATTCCCAGCTCTTTCATGAGCATGAAGTTGTCGCGCGGCTGTCCGGCGGCGTTATACAGTTGCACGCCGCGTCGCTCGAGTTCGGTGGTGCCGCTCACATCGGCACCCAGCCAAAAGTCATTAGCTCTTGCCGCCGTCACGGTAGCCAAGAGTGCTAAAGTTAACAAAATGCGTATCATCTATTATTATTCGGGTTGGATGTAATTATGAATATTCGCCACCTGCCCATTGCTGATGGTGACCGTCGCGACTTGCACGTCTTGGAGATAACTATTGATATTGGTCACACGATAAGTGTAAGTATTATCGCCGGCCTTGAGCATGGCCTTCACGCCGCTATTGCGTCCTCCGGTGAAGTTTTGCACATAGAAGAGGTAGTCGCCATCGGGCATACGGCTGATTCTTGACCAGGTGATGTGCTCCACACGTCCGCGGTCGTTCTCACGGTTGTCGATATTCAGGCGGCCGCCACTGCGGCGCGAGGTGGGAGCTTCCCAATAGATTTCATTTCCATTCGGTTCAAGACAATGGGCGTCCATGTCGACGCGGTCGTTGCGGCTCCATTCGATGCCAAATTGCAATTCACCCGAGTCGCTATCGACCACTTCGCTGATGTCGCTGGCTTCGCTAATTTCGCTCGTTGGCCCATCACTATCGCTATTGTCTGGGCGAGGGCGACTGCAACGCGATGGCAGCAATAGCCACAGCAAGAAGAGCAGCAAGTCGAGGATAGCCACTATCACAATCCACATGATGGTTTTCTTGCGCTTCGCCTTATCGGGGTCGACAGGTTTAGGCGCTGGCGACATGCCGGGCCCGCCGCCGTAGGGCTGCGGAGGCACGGCATTATATGGCTGTTGCGGCCGAGCGCCCCAAGGTTGTGGCGGCTGCCCCATGCCCGGGCCATTATTTCCAAACTGGGTATTCATAACGTTGGTTGTTTATCAAGGATGCATGTCGACCTCGTCACAGTCAAGCAAGTGGTCAATGTTGGTCACCTGCCCACCGGCGATGGTCACTTTCGCCACATTGGCTCGCTGCTCTTGTCCTCTTAGTCCGGTGATTTGATACAGATATGTCTTGTCGCCCACGGTAAGGTAAGCCTTCACACCGGCATTGTTGCCGCCGGTATAGTTCACTGCGCTAAAGACATAAGTACCGTCGCGCATCGAACTGCAGTCGGCATAAGTGATGTGCTCAATGCGTCCGCTGTCATGCTCCTTATTATCGATATCCAGTTTGCCTCCCGAAGGCGAGGTGGTGTCTTTAGTGAGGTAGAATATCTCGTAGCCCGACGGTTCAATGCAATGTGCATCTATGTCGACAGTATCGTTCCTGGCCCACGAAACGGTGAACTGCAACTGGCCGCCCTGCTCAATGACGTCTTCCACGTCACTGGCCACGCTGTCGGCAGGTGCGTCGGGGTCATCGGGGATGGAGTCGAAATAGCTGTCATCACTTTCGCTCACATAGCTCGAAGTGCCTCCGTTATCACGATCGCAAGAGCAGCGCGAGGGCAACAGCAAGTAGAGCAACAGCAACAACAAGTCGAGCACGGCCACGGCGATAATCCACCCTATAGTGCGGCGGCGCTTGCGCCCGTCGGGGTCATCGCCCCGTGGCGGCATGGGCGGTCCTTGAGGCGGCACATTGCCTTGCGGCGGCGTGCCGTAAGGCATGGCACCTGCCGGCGGGTTGGGCCACTGTGGATTGTTTTGTCCCATGGGGACACCTTGATAGTTGCCATTAATCTGGGTATTCATCTTATTTCTTTTCTTTAAAAGGTTTTCTGTTATTAATCATCAAACGGGAGGGTGCCGGAGGCGCAGTCCCGCAAGGTTTTGACCACCTTGTTGAACTGAGCCTCACAACCTTTATATCCTTTATCTTCCATTTGCTCAATCTCACGGATAATCTCGTTGAGATATAGAATGGATGTGTTCGTGTCACGGGTCCTCTTCGCTTTTTCGTAAGTAGGCCAATAAGACGTCTTGGTGAGTGGAGCGTGCATCTTTGCCACCCAGTCGGGGAACGTGACGGCATTCGCGAAATTTCGGCTATACTTGACCACGATTTCCCTCACCGGTCCGTCAAGGGCGTCGGCAATCTCGCTGGCATAGGTGGGGTACTTTTTCATCATGTCCAAGTTCCCATTCAAATAATCCTTGTAAACTTGTGTCTCAACGCTGTCGTTCACAATTTGGATACCTTTTTTGAGGCGTTCGGCGTTGTAGGGTTTGCGTCGCAAATTGGAGAAATATTCACGCGTGATGTAATAGTCGCGTTCGTCGGTCAACTTTTCGATTTCGCGCTGCAACTCGGCCATTTTCTCATTATCCACTTTTTGCTTCAGCTCATTGAGTTTAACCACATCTTGTTTATAGGCAGCCGAGTCGGGAGCCGCGATATTTTGAAGCGTTAATAATGAGTCTTTCAAAGCCTTCACTTTTTCTTCCTCCTTGTCCACCACAACTTGTAGCTCGGCGATTCGCTCAAGCGCGTTGCGCGCTTTTCCCGTGTCGCCCGCGAGCAGGTTCTCATAATCGTCTTGACAATTATCGAAGCCCTTCGCATTCATTTCGAGCAACTTGTCGTAAGCGTTGGTCAAGAATGGTATTGTTCCGCCACTCCCCGACTCGTAGGTCTTATAATAGCCCGTTTTCTTGAGGTCCTTATTGAAGCCCGCGGTCCACTTCTCGCTTTGTGACGCCCACTTGGCATTGACGAGGTCGACTTTTTTCCTGTGGAGCAGTTGCTGCAAACTAAGGGTATAAGCGCCATAGTTGCGTAGCAGACTCTCGTCTTGGTCACGAATCGTTTTTTCGTCGTCACCATCGGGGAGCACCTGTTCCAACCATTGGAGCGCTTGAGTGTTGATAGTGTCGTTGAACGGCGCATTGAGCACTTCGGGCACAAGCAATTCAAGCACCAGTGTGTCACGTTGAGCCTGCCGAAAACCGGCCGCAGAGCATTGCTTTTCGATTTCGGCAGTGACCGAATTTATTTTAGCCTCGGTTTGGGCATAGTCGGTACACGACGTTTTGAAGTCTTCAAGACGTTTTTCGGTCGCTTCTATTTCTTTGGAAATATTAAACAATTCCTGATTCTGTTTTTTGAGCGAATCGAGTCTTTGTTTCATATCCTCAATCAAGCGCCGATTGTTCTTGCTGTCGTTCATGTCGGTCTGCGCCCACGCCGACGTCGGCGCGATGCACAAGCAAGCCACTATCCACACGAAATGTCTCATGAGCAAATCTTATAAAAAAGCGTCTTAGTAGTTCTTCACCCTATTGTAAGCCGCGCTCACGGCGTTGTTAGGACGACCGAGACTCGCGAATTCCCGATATATCGATTCGGCGCGGGTACGCAGTGCGCCCGGGTCATCGGCGGTAGGCATCTGGTTGGCGATACCGTTCAGTTGGCTGGCCACCGAAGCCGCATAGTTGTTGATAGCCCGGTTATAAACGCCGTCAAGGTCGCTACGCAGCTGGTCGCAATTCCTGAGGGGGTCTTCGCTCTTGTAGGTGTCGATTTTCCTCTTTACCGCCACCACATCGGCTTTCGAGCCACAACGCGGTGACGATGAGGCGAAAGCGCGTGCCTCGGCATAGCGGTTGGCCACAGTTATTACTTTGTTGAGCCCAGCGCGATTGGCGGCGCTGTCCTCAATCACATTGAAATCAAGCAGGTGCTGGGCCATTTTTTTAAATTCCGTCACTTCCTCGGTCGACCACACATGCCCGGCAAAATACTCGTTGGCCCGCTTGATGTGCTTGGGTGCGAAATAGAACACAATAAACTCCTGCGCGTTCTTGATTTCGTCAGCACTACGCGTACCATTAGCTTTCTCGGCCATAATTTCGTTCTCAAGGTCGGTAAAGTTGAGTTTAGCCTGGTTGTAATCGCCCACCTTGTCGATAACTCTCTCGGCACGGTCGGCCACCTGTTTCACATATTCGGTCTTAGCCGTAGGCCCCACAATCACAGTGTCATCTTTGTTCACAAAGTGCCACACCACAAAGCCAATCGCGGCCACGGCAATCACTATCAATAATATTTTAATAACGGTTTTCATAACATCACATTGGTCTTCCTGGTTGATTATTTGCTGTGCCGTTGTTGGGGTTAGGGTTGGGGGTGCCGTTGTTATTGCCGGTGTTTCCGCTGCTTTGATGGTCGTTCCGGTTGTTACGATTAGTATTATTGTTATTAGTGGACGATGCATTGTCACGCCTGTTATTTGCGCTATTGCCGGCATTAGTACTACTATTTCCGGTGCCCCTGCTGGCTGCTTCGCCAAGCGACGTGAGCCTGTTGTTATCCAGCTTCTTTTTCAATTCCTCAATATTGAATTTGCCCCCTTCGGCCATCTGCGACATGATTCGGCGAGCGCCATTCATTTCGTCTTCGGTGTCAAGCTCTTTCAATTTCGCGGCAATTTGATCAAACCAGCCGTTGTGAGGATCTTGATTCGGATAATCGGAGTTTATAATCCCGTCGATATCTCCCGAGGCAAACAATTCGTAATAGGCCAAGCATTTGTTAGAAAGAAGTTTCGAGCGGTCCCACACATCATGTTTGAGAAGGGCCAAGTCGGCCTTCACGTCTTCGGGGTTGTCCTGAGGCACATTGTCGCGGTTCTCGGCTTCGAACGGATTATCCACACCACGATCAGTGGCCGACACTCCCGATTGGATGCTGTCTCTACCAGTTTCGCCAGCGGTTTCTCCGCATGCTTTCCACAAGAAAAGGCCTGTTGCGGCCAGCGCGGCCAGCAGTAATATCGTCACCGCGACTGCAATAATCTTGCCATAACGCTTGAAGAAGCTATCGTCTTGCGACGAATTGGCACTGGCCTGCCCCCCCGAAGGCACTTGTTTTTCGGCCATAACGATATTATAGGTGCCGTCGGCGTTGCGCGTGACGTTGTGTCCTCGGAACTTGCCCTGCCTGAGCGCTTGGGCCTCGGGAGTACCTTCCTTGATGTCGACATTGAGACTGAAACGAAGGCCACCGGCCACGTGATAGAACGTCACTTGTTGCGAGCGTCCCATCACGTTGACCACAATGGGTTGTCCTATTTGGCTTAAATCTACCTCACGCTTGACCGGGTCAAATGAATTGCCGCTCACGTTAATCACGATTTTCGCATTCATGTTGGCCTCCATGTCGTTCTCAAAGAGCTCACCAACGACGGCTTGTTGGCCCATATCGGCCACGAAATGAATGGGGCGCGGGCCTATCGAGCCGCTCACTTTCACCAAATTCGGGGCCACCGGTTGGCCGTCTTGCGACACCTTGACCAACAACGGGAAATAATACACAATGCCCTCTTTCTCGGTGATAACCATCTCGCTACCGCTGTAACTCACGAGTGCGTCTTTATTGCCCACCACCACCTTCACGGGTTTCGAGACAAAGTTATCTTTCTTGAAAGTGAGGCGCAACGGTGTGCCCTCCTTCACCAACGAGTTGGCGGTACCGGTCACATGGCAATTCTTGGGCTTGACAATCCGGAACACACGTTGCAGCGGTGCCGTGACGATGGGCAACACGGCCTGTAATGGCTTGTACTGCCCCATGGCAAAGAGTATGCCGCCCGGATAGGGTTTGTAAGCGTCCTGCTCGGGGAACGAGAAGTAATTCTCCATTTCCTCGGGAGCCACATAGAGACGGATAGCGCGCGCCGAATTCATTCCGGCCGACGCTTGTTTCGTGGGCGTTGCGGCCGTAGCCTCACTCGGAGCGAAGCCACAAGTCTCAAGACAGCGTTCCACGATATCGTTGCTCCACTGGTCGGCCTCGAGCATCTCGTTTTTGAGCATGCCCAGCAGGCGCACCATCATCTTGCCGTCGACACGATGACCTTTCTCGAGCATGACGGTGATGAGCACCATGCCGCCGCGAGAGTCACGGCGATTTTGCGTGATAAGGCTATAATAAGTGCCGTAGCCGTTAACGAGCAATTTGTAGCAGATGTCGGCATTGTTGAAAATCCTTATCTCGTTGCGTGGGTCGGTGATGGGGTCGAGCCACCAGTTCGACGGCTCGTCCACATTACTCTTGGGCACGGGATAGGTGAAACGGTGAATGGTATCGCTGGCACCCGCCGCCGAGACAAACTGCCCGAAGAAATCGACTTTGATATAATTAAACTTACCCATAATTCATTGGTTTGTAATAATTGTAACTGAAATTGTAGCGTTCATCAGCTACGCCAGAACGAGTTTTTCTCCTCAGGCGTTTTGCTGAGCAGGATGTCGACCACCTTGTCGGTGTAAGTGTCGTTGTAGTAGCACAGTTGCTGGGCAAACACATCGCCCACCGAGAATGAAATCACCTTAAAATCTTGAATGCCGGCTTCGCGGCACGCATATTGCAGATTGACGAAGAAGGCGTTAAGGTGGGTCTGCACATAGTCAAGTGCGGCCTGCGGCATGGCTTCGGGCGGACACATCATTTTATCGCATTTGGTGACAATGATGTAGACACCCACCGTTTGTCCCTTGAGAATTTGTTTGTCGCGCAAGTAGGTGGCGCACGTCTGCAAATAGTTGCTCATCGTGTTGCCCTCCCACTCCTTATCGTGCGCGCCATACTCGACCACGAAGAAATGAATCTTCTTGTTGTTCTTGTTGGCCAAATACTTTTGGATTTGGTTAAGGGTCTGCCGTTTTTGTCCTTCCAAATACTGATTGGTAAAGTCGGCATAGATGGCACGGAAAATCTCACCTGCGATGTCGATGAGTGTCATCGCGTGGGGGTATTGACGGTTCATCGGGAGCCGCGTGTCACGAATTTTCAGCACCATGTCGGCAATCACATCGTTTGCTGTCGAATCGGGAAGGCTGCACAAGCCGTTACCTTTCGAGAACACGTTGCTTAGCTTGTTCATATAATCATAGCCACGGCAGTTTTGACCGTCAAGGACATAGCGTGAATGACAGGTGCTCAGCACGGCCCCCAGGGCGCAAGTCTTGCCGCTGGCCGGCGTCCCCCAAAAGTAGACCTCAGTGGGTCCTCGTTGCAACTCGGGCAAAAACGGACCAATGGGCGCCGGAATAGGGACGCGCGAAAAGTTGAATATTTTATCGGCTCTATCGGGCCCAAAGAATTGAATCACCTCATCTTTGGTAATGACGTGTTTCTCCAAATACTCATTAATCTTCATAGCCGAACAATAGTTCAAGTCCTTAGCCAGTCCGTTGAGCAAGTCCTCTCGTTCACCTAAAGCCTCCCACAACTCCTTAGCCTCATCGAAATGCTTGCCGTTGGGATTATTCACCATGTAACCATCCATCGATGCGCGCGTATTGACGCGTTTCGCTTCTTCCCACGACAGGTCATCGAGGCGTTCGCGGGCCGCATCAATATATTGTCCCGAAGGCATTTTGTCGAGATACTGTTGCATAGCGGCCGCGGTGTTGACAAAACACGCGTTGCGCCAGTAAAAGTCGTCCATTTTTCTCTTGGCCTCCTCGACGTGCGCTCCGTGGGGATGTTGCTGAATATAAGTTTCAAACGCCTCGGGAGTACCGGCCGAATTGGCCACCCCCCAGTCCTGCGGGTCGCTGATATTCTGGATGGCGTCGTCCACAGCCATCGCGTGCATTCCCGGGTGAGTATTGCGATAATTCGTGTAAGCCTCGAGCGTATTGATACGTTTCACTGCGGCCCACTCGGGGTCGGCGAGGATTTCATTGGCTTCGGCCACATGACGGCCGGCGGGATAAAGTTTGAGATATTGTTGGTAAGCTTCGATGCTCCCGTTTGCTTCGGTTTGACGCCACACCTCATCATCGAGGCCAGTGAGTTTATCCTTAGCCTCATAGATGTGCTTGCCATTAGGATAATTGGCCACATAGCGCTGCACGCTTTCCAGCGAAGGATTAGCCTGAACCTGTTGCCAAACCAGCTCTTCGCGCTCGACAAAGTATTTCTCAATTTGCTCGTGACGAGCCGGCGAGAGTCCTGCTCCATCAAGTTCGGCAAGTGTCACAAAGCCATCCTCAATTTGCTTGACAAGACTTTTAATCGGCGCAATATTGCACATTTTTAATATTTGTGCTTTCATCATATCTAATTTTGAGTTTTAGTTTAACTTGTTGTTGTTATTTAATTATTGTTAAGGCGTTTAAATCGCCATTCCAGAATGACTTTCGCGCGAAGCCATCGAACGGCGTGTGAGGAAGTAAGGAAACAGCATGCAAGCAAAGCAAAGCAGAGCCACAACAATAGCAATGATGAGCGAAATGGCGCCGGGTTTCGACAGTTTGGTGAGGTCGTCGCCCAGTTGTTTCACCTGCCCTTCGTATTGCGAATAAGAGAATTCCTTGTAAGCCTCAAAGCCGGGATTGGGCGTAGGCTTGCTCAAGTCGATGTAGTAGTCGACCCACTTCTTGACATTTTCGCTCATGAGAGCCACATTCTGGGGCATCGCCACGTTCCACACACTCATTTCGGCGCTCTCGTTGACCACACGCTGGCGGTCGTCGCGTTGCGCGATGATACTGTCGTTGGCCGCGATGCGGTTGCTATAAGCGCGCACCATGCTGGCCACCTTGGTACTGTCGTCGCCCTCCATCTTATCGAGGTTCATTTGGGAATACTTTGTCGAGGCCGAACCGGTGGAGTGGCCGGCGGCGGCACGCTTGAGCTCGAGCTCATAGGCGTTTATCATCGAGTCGGTATAGTTGTCGTAAGCCTGATCGACTTGCTCGGCAAATTCCTTGGCCTTGTTGAATTCGGTCTTGATTTCGCCCTGCTTGCCCATGATACCCAAGAAATGGGCAAAGGGAATTGACGAAGCACCAAATGCGGCAAACACAATGAGTCCGAAGAGAATCTGTCCGGTAAGCCCTACCCTTTTCCATCGCGAGGCTTTAGCGCGGCACATGACAAAGATGCACACCATCACCACCACCACCATGGCGGCCGTCAGGATTGCCGCAAGGGTGATATTGCCGTTGAGCCAATAGTTAAGGCCCATAAAGACGAAATAGGAATATCCCAGCAACACGATGATTGCCAGCACTGTCCCGAAATTGAATTTTGATTCGTTCATGATTTACGATTTATCAATTAATTGGTGTTTGTTAAGTTCTTTCATTCATCGTTCAGCTTGCGTCGCGAGCCCGCTCCACAGCCTTGTCGGCAAGTACCATTGGCCCGATGTGCTGATTATTACGCTTCCCCGTTTCCATCAAGATGCGCTTAGTCTGCGAAATGGAGATGTCGTCATTGACACTCTTCATCAAGGCCACCACTCCGGTCACGATGGGAGCCGCCATCGATGTACCATCGTAAGCCGTGTAGCGGTTGCCGGGAATACTGCTCACTATACCCTCGCCCGGAGCCGCCACAGTCGATCCTTTGCCGAAATTGGAGAAGTCGGCCTTGCGCATGTCTTCGGTATAGGCCGTAACGGTAATCGACAAAGGAGGACGGTTGTTCGCCTCAAGGCACGAAAGCACATTGTCATTGCCGGCGGCAAAGACAATCACGACATTCTTCTTTTGGGCCATGCGGTAAACACGGTCCCACATTTTTTCGAGCTCCTTGAATGTCGTTTCGCTCATTTGCTCCTGCTCGGCGACCGACATCGAGCGGAACTGCGAAAAGTCGCTGCCCATCGACACGTTAATCACCTGGGCTCCCTGATGAATGGCATAAGCTATGCCGCTCACCTCGGCGCTGAGCGTGCTATAATCGGCATCGTTGGGGAACACTTGCACCGGCATGAGCTTGCACTGCGGTGCGATACCGCTCACGCCACTGCTCGTGGTGGTGCCCACGGCAAGTCCCGCCACGTGTGTGCCATGTCCTCCGCCGGCTCCCACCGTCGAGGACTTGGTCCACACATTGTAAGGTTTGACAATGCGACCTGTGAAAGCAGTGTGGTTCACATCGCAGCCGTCATCGACGACGGCCACGACCACGTCCTGGCTACCGCGCGTCACGGTCCATGCCTGCTTTGCATGCACGGCGTCGACATACCAATCGCGGTCGCGCGGCTGCGTTTGCAGTGTGGTGACAGTGTTGTCTTCGCTTTGGAGGACGTACTCGTCAACCATGATGAACGCATATTTGCCGCCCAGTTCGTTTTTCACCTTGCTTTCAAAAGCTTCGCGCTCACTTGGCGGGAACTTGATGGAAACGCGCTTCACGTAGTCGTCATAGTCGAGCAAATATTTTTGCGTATCGGCATAGAGACCACGGAAATCGCGCGCGAAGCTATTCAAGTCAGCATTGTCGTCTTCAAAAAAAAGGTTTACCACGCCATCGACGATTTGCGGGCCGCCGTCGCGCCCATCGACAAAGTCGCCCGGATCGGTGGGCAACATGCCCGAGTGGTAATCGTTGTCGCCATTACCGGGAAGGATTCCGTCTCCCAAGTCGCCGCCATTGATGGGCGTCGAGAAGATGTCGTCAATCCTTCCCCCGTCGGCATAGCCGGGCACATCGGCATAATGGCCGGGAATACCGGCATCGGCCAAAATTGAATCGGGCACACCGGTAATGAATTTCACCAGCAAGAGTACGAGCAGAATGCCCAAAATAACGAGCAGGGCAATCAACAAGGCCTTGAGACAGCCGTTACCTTTTTTCTTCTCGTAAACCGCATTCACTTCCATATTCTCCATCACCGGAAGCGACAAGTCGCGGTCCCAGCCTTTGAAAACCCATCCATTGAGAGGAGTCACCGCCGGCACCAGCTGCGGGTCGAGCGGCGAGCCGGCCGGCACTTCCACCAGGTCGAGACCCGGCATAATTTGTCCGGCGGTTCCCACGTTGAAGTGTACTTGCTTCATGTCGCGCTCGTAGATTGCCGTGAACATCACATCATTGTTGATGGGAAGATACGGGTCCATGTTCCAACCGGCAAAGCGGTAGCCCATCATGGGTTGAGGCGTGGGCACCTGCATGGCATTGAGGCACGTTCCCATGGGGACTTCGAGCGATTCGGTACCCGGCGGGATTGTCCCGAACTGGTCGGGGTTGAATTGCACGCGGCAAGGCGCCGGCGGTGCGGGAATATCGGGTCCCACAACGGTTTCGTCACCAGGTTGCGGCGGCTCGGGCGGTAACTCCTCCCGTTCGCACACCGCCGTGAAGTGCATCGAGTCTTCCACCACGTATCCATTGGGGTCAAAAGGCTTCCAACCCACAAATTTGCTGCCGGCGCCGGCAACAACCTGCGGGATATCGCCATTGGCCGCCGTCAGGCGGTAACCGGCACGGCATTTGATAAGCGGCCGTTGCGACACCAGCTCGCCATGTCCTTCAAGCGAGAAGGTAATATCCTTCAGCTCATTCGCCTTCACATTGGTGGTGATTTGAGACGATGGCGTGTACTCGGCACGTGGTGTCATGCCCCACACGCCAATAATGACACGCCCCTGATAACAGAACGTCACATCATCCATATAGTCGACATCGACATACTTGAGCATGCTATCAACATAAGCACGCTCGCTGGGGTGCATCTTCGCTGCCTTGTCACGAAAGAATTGCACCGTTTTCTCGCGCTGGGCACGGTATAACTCATATTCGGGCGTGCCCGCGAGCGACGAGAGCGGAACCGGCTGCCCTTCAACCGGATCGATGAACCACTCGATGCCATGTGTCTCCTTATTATAATAAGGCATGGCAAAGCTACCCTCGAACTCGGTGCCGCGGGCATACTTGTGAATGAGGTTCTCGAACTCGGGACGCCGCTTGTAGAAGTGGGTGGTGTCGACACTCGACACAAAGAACCCGCTCAACGACTTGGTGGAGCAAAGATTAATCTTGTCCCTAACATTCATTGCCATAGCTCATACGGTGAATTATAGTGGATAGTTGAATATTTATTTCTCATTCTCAATTTTTAAGCTCATTGATGATTGCCGACAACAGCTCATTGGCTTGCACATCGTAGTCGGGCAAGTTGCAAGCGAACATGTAGCCGGTCTTCATCAGCTCTACCCAACGCCACTGGTTGCCGTAGTGTGGCACAGCGCGAAGCGCTTTTTTGAGGTCGGGCTTGAAGCCGTCTTTTTCGAGTCGGCTATTAAGTTCGTCTACTTTCACGAGTAACTGAACACCGCGTTGCGAATTGTCGAAGTCAATCATTTCATCCTCAATGCCGAGTTTGAGACGCTGATTGTTTTCGGCCATCTCGCGCTTCTGCTCCTTGGTCAGATAATCGAAGCCGAATGAGCTCACATACTTGTTAAGCTCCATCGAGAGATAGTCGGCAATGATATTGACCGAACTTTCTTTGTCGAAAGTGTTGATGTACTCCTCGACCTTGTCGGTGATTATGCGGTGCACACCCAGCATCTTATAAAGCTTCTCAAGCTTGGAGATGACATCGGGGATAGCGGGCATCTTATCTTGAAGCACCTCCACACTGTGACGCAACAAGTAGGTATTGAACCAATAATCTTCGATGCGGGCTACCAGTTGCTCGGCCTTGCTCACCGCCATCTGGCTGCCGGCGAGCACTTTCTCGAGGTCGGTATCATACTCGTCTTTGAGCACTTCGGTCAACTCCTCCACACTGTCAACGCCCATACCATCAATGAGCAGGTCAAGATTCTCTTCGCGGCTGTTATCCACGCTCAAGCCATATTCCATGAAAATGGTAGCCTCGGGACCGGTAACTTGCGTGTGGTTGATGTTGTGCATAATCTCGTCGTGCACAATCTCGAAGATGTGAGGCTCATCGACCATGAGCGAATCGATGAAGACGCCGAAACCGGCCTCATCCCTGGCCACCATAGTGGTGAGGTTGCGCTTGGCGATAGCCGCTTGCTTTTTGGCCGCCTTGATTTCCTCGTCGACACTACCGCTGTGGAAATACTTAGTAAGCAACGCGGTGAGCTCGCTCAACAGCTGCGCGATATCCTTGTTGAACTTCGTCTCACGCGCGAGACTCACGCGCGGCGCCAACTTGTTGAGCTGCGCGATGATATTGTGCGTGCCGTCCTCGTTGAGCGTGGCGGCACCGTCCCAAGCCTGCTGCGGGTTCTCGAAGTGTTTTTGCACAAACGGGTAGTTGAGGAACGACTCACGCAGGTCATCAAGGAAGTTGGGGTAGTTGGGATTGGGCTTGACATTGGTTTCGGGGTGCTGCGTGTTAGGATTATAGCCTTCAAAAATCACATCACTGTACTTGAAGTCGCGCAGCATGAAAATATTGCGGAACGACGTGCTGTCCCAGGTATTGAACCAGTGGGAACGGCCGTCTACGTCGGTGTCGCTGTGAAGCACCTCATGGACCAGCACATGCTGGAAACGCGTGGTCCAGCGCTCGTCCATCGAGGCACGCTCGCCGGGCTTGTCATTGGTCTGATACTTGAGGTCCATATTAAAGAAAGTGCTGATGATGAACAGCGGCGACACCAGCGAGTCGTTCATGAACATGCGACGTTCCTCGGGCGTGGCGCCCACGTTCTTTCTCACCCAGCTGTCAAGCACAACGCCCATGGTGCTTTGCGCACTCTGACGGTTGTTGTGACAGAACATGAGCGAGCTGATGCGCTTGGCGTCGCTGTAGCGGTTGAACAGGTAGGTCACCTTGCCACGACGCAAAATGGTCGACAAGTTAGTGCCGCTCGAAAGTTCACTTGCCGGGAATTTCTCGGGTCGACGCTCGCCTGGAAAGTCGAGGATATCGAGGTCTCCAAGGAACTTTCGTTCGCCACTCTCCAGGGCGGGCAGCGAGAAGTAAAGCTCGGCCACCAGGGCGCTCAATTCGCTCTTGGGCATATCGACGGTAGAACCGTCGAGCAGTTTCACCATTACGTTGCCACGATAGTCGGGGCCGGGAGCCACCGGTTTATCGTAGATTTCATCCAAGCGTTTCACATCGAGCAACGTGCCATGCTTTTTGAGTACGGCCTCAAAGGGGACAAACACAATGCTGTTAAATTTGATTTGCTTGTAAGCCGTGATGAGCGTGTCAAACAAGCGGCTGATATTGGGATTTTCGTTCCACAACATCTTGATGAGGCTCACGAGCTGCGTGTCGGTGAGACGCTCCACGTTGGTAAGCAGGAAGGTGAAGAAACCGGTCTCGGGGTCGAGTAGGTTGTTGACGTCACGGTGATAAGACGCATTCTCAAGATATTCCTGGATATCCATCACTTCGTCCTGGCCAATGATGGGATTCGCATTGTTGAGTGTGGGCACCTGCATCTCGTCGCACACTTTTTTTATCTCATCGCCACGACGAATCTCGTTGTTCTCGTAGTTCACCTGATTGTGATAAGCCTCACACATCACCAGAATCAAGTCGGTGATGGTGAGCAACCTCACCTTGAGATGGCCTTCGGGCACATTGTCGGTCTTCTTGGTGGTGAAACGCGTCACCACACCGGTGGCCTCAAGCGTTCCATTAGGCACACTGGGGTTCACCTCGTCGATGAAATTATAGGTGTTAGTGCCATCGGTCACCGTAAACGGCTTGCCGGGGTCGCTGAGCATCGCGCTAATCAGGTAAGACTTACCCATTTGGCTCTCGCCGAAAGCAGCGGTCGAGCAAGGCTCGTCGGCGGCGAACTTGATTTTCTTGAAGCCGCGCCTTATCTTGACCAGCTTGCGCATGTAATCTAACTGTTCCATGGCGGGCACATTCTTCTTCCATGCCACCGCCTTCTCGATGGTTTCGAGATATTTATTGATTCGATCGGTCATGATTTCAATTGTCTAAAAGTTCGTTAGCAGCAATATTTAAGGGGAATTCGCCCGAATCGAGCCAGTAGCACTCGGGGTCGTTAAGCGACTGGATGATGAGCGAGAAGTCGTCGCGGCTCACCTCCTCGTCACTATCGGTCTTGACGCTCTCGATGGTGAGTTTCTCTTTGTTCTCGTCACTGTCCTCACGCTCGAGTTCAAACACGAAGGGACCCTTACCCAGCAGCGAGTTGAGATAGTCGTTGCGGCGCTGCTGCAAGTCAAACTTGGAGAGTTCCCCACCCTTTTGCAACTTTTCGTTGATGCGGTCCTCGTTAATATCAAGCACATAGAACGGCCGCAACGGGTACAGCTTGATGTCGTGCTGCTTCGAGCCGATATAGACCGGGAACGAGGGCACATGCACGCTGCCACGATTGCTGGCCGGAGTGATGAAACACGGTTCCTGCACGTTGGCGTTCATCTTCAAGAAGTAGTCGGTAGTGGGTACCAATCGGTTGCCCAGCTCGCTCAGGTCTACCGAGAAGCCTTCGAGTCCACCGGCACGCGAGGCCAGATAACCAATCATGGCGCCCACGGGCACCAGCGACTTGGTATCCTTGACAAAACCGCCACCGCTCTCGTCGCAGAACGGATACCAGCGCCCTATGCGATACTTGCCCATCACCACCAAGCGGCTGGGAAGCACGGCAAAGTGCTTGAGGAAGCAGCGACGCAGCGGTTCGAGTGTGGTGGGACGTCCCGAGAGCAACACGATGTCGCAGTCGTAGGCGTAGAGCAGCGTAGCCACGGCCTCGATGAGTTTATCCATGGAGCGTTCCACATATTTCGAAATCACCTCGCTGTCGTAGGTCCATTTGACATCAAGCAACGAGAACCCCATTTTTTCCTCAAAGGCCTTGAGTACCGACTCACTGGGCTGGTTGTTCTCAAAGATTTCCCTATAAGTGACTTCGCGATATTTCTCGCCGTGACTAAGCAGGTTCAGATAATAGTACATCACCGGCACATTCACCTGAATATTAAAATCGCGGCGAACGAGGCGGTCCTTGAAGCTCATGGCATTGTGGTCCTCGCCAAAGAAGCGGTACAGTTTCTTGTATATCTCTTGGCGCGACATGCCCATCTGCAACATGTGGTTGTAGAATATGGCATCATCGCCTTCGATAATCACATTGGTAATGAGCACTTGAAGCATATCGTCGCCGGCCGACCCGAAGCTGTCCCAAAAGATGGGAATGGGCTTCACGCGGGCTTGGTTGACCGAATCATATTCATAACGGCATATCGACAAGTCGGTGGTGCCGGCACCGATATCGACGGTGCCGATGTTGACGGTATCCTTGACAATACCCTCTATCTCCCGCTTCTTGCCGTAGAGCTCGAAGAACTTGGCGCTGCAATTCTTGTAGCGCTTGCACAGTTGGCCGTAGATGTACACCAGTTGGGAGCAAGTGGCCTCGTCGAACGACCACAGGCGGTTGCCGTCGCGGTCGAAACGTTCGTTGGGCACCACCTCAATCTTGAGCTGACGCGCGCTCTCATCGGCTATGCTATTGAAGCGGTTGAGCACAAACACAGCGTCTTTGAGCGCCTTGCAAAGCGCCTGCTGCTCAAGCAACGACATGGCGGTGGGAGAGGTGATAATAACCTTCTCGATGCTGCGCGGCGTGTTCATGTGTCCACGGTGCTCACGGTGCTCATAGCTATTGATTTGAACGATGGCTTGCTGGAGTATCTCCATGAAAGCGAAGGTCATGAGTGTGCGACGCGAATAGCTGGCACCCACCCCGAAGCCGTCTTCATTGATGGTTCCATCGAAGTTGAAGTAATTGCTTACACCGGGAATGATGGGTGGTTCGTTGGCATCCTCGCCATCCACGCTCACGAGGCGCCACTCCTGTTTCACAGGTTTGTTGTCCCACAGGTAACGTTTGGGGCTCGAATAGGTCGACACTGTCTCTTGTCCCACCTGCAAGGCGGTCACCTGATGGGAGAGGTATTGCGCTTCTTTTCCCAAACGGATAAAGCTGGGCCATACAAACTGGTGACTATTCTCGATGTTTTGCCCAAACGACACGCGGCGGAATGCCAAGCGCATGTCGAATGTGTCCTCCATGCGATTGAGCACGCTACGGCCCTTTGAATCGGTGACAATGGGGTGCGTAAAGTCTTGCAGGCGCAGCGGGTCGACGCGCGAGAAGTCTTGGTCTTCCATCAGGATGGCACCCGTGCGCGAGTTGCCTATGTCGATAATCATGTCCACTTTCACATGAGCCACATCGCGGTCACGAAGTAATTTGATGGTGGGCACCTCGTCCTTAGCGCTCAAGTAAGCCATAAGCACTAAATAAGACGCAAGGAACATGTAACGATGCTGTCCCTCACGCACCTCAAGCATATCAAACTCGGTGACCCCGGGATGGGCAATATGCATCAGGTAATCGCGCACCCACGCGTTGTTCCACATGCAAAAGTCGATAAGCTGCTGCTCGTTGTCGCACAAGGCAAAACGTTTTTCACGCTCACCATTGCTCACAAATACCGGTGTCTCTTGGTACAAATCGTCATCGTTATAAACCGCGCGGGTGTCGACAGCAAACAACACATCGGCCGTAATCACGCCTGACTTCTCCTTGACAGGGATAATCTTGCACTTGCACCAGTTGTAAGGACCGTTGCGGTAGTCGCCCACCACGTCTTTCTCGATGAACGGCGCCGGAAGCCACTTGTTGAAATAAGGCTCAAGAAACTTATTGCTCCCGGCCACCTTGGCGGTGAAGAAACCGCCGCTGTCCACATCTTCCTCATCGAACTCGGTCGACGCCGCCATGGGCGACTCGTCTTCGTCGAAGAGCATCACCTCGGGGTTCGCCACTACCAATTCCTCGCTCACGAGCAAGCGGCCCGATTGGTCCATATACCCTTTTTCTTTGAGCTGGGCGGTGAGCGCAAGTTTTCCCACCTGCCTCAAGCGGGTGGCATACTCCAACTTCCACTGAAACGCCTCGTCGTCGAACGACTCAAAGAACAACTGTTTCGCGCCCTCATTGAGGTCTATCTCAATGCGGCGGGTAAAGAGCTGTATTCCAGAATTAGCTATTAATGATAGTTCCATTTATTAAGATTTGATTATACTTTTGTGATCGGGGTTGTTTTAATTTGCAAATATAAGATTTTTTTCGATATTTTCGAAACAAAATCTGCTCTTTTCGAAACAAAAAAAGGAATTTTATTCTTTTCGTTGAATTATGGTAATAAGGAATAGGTTTATATGCCTCTTTTTTTGTAAATTTGTAGCCCTAATGTCACCAAACAACAATCTAAATATTGACCTTGATAACGCTGAGTTCCTCTCGGCGCTAAACCTATTGCAGAACACTAACCGTTCGGTATTCCTCACGGGAAAGGCCGGTACGGGGAAAAGCACATTCCTCAAATACGTTTGCGCCCACACCAAGAAACGCCACGTGGTGCTCGCTCCCACGGGCATTGCCGCCGTCAACGTGGGCGGCATGACACTTCATTCGTTCTTTAAGATTCCGTTCAAGCCGCTGCTACCGGGCGACCCCGACTACAGCAATGCGCGCATCAAGAAAACCATGCGCTATAGTCGCGAAAAAATCAAGCTACTCAAGGAGTTGGAGCTCATCATCATCGATGAGATTTCGATGGTGCGCTGCGACATCATTGACTTCATCGATCGCGTGCTGCGATTCTATTCGGGCAACAATCGCGAGCCCTTCGGCGGCAAGCAGTTGCTGTTTGTGGGCGACGTGTTCCAGCTTGAGCCGGTTATCAAAAGCGACATGGCTGAAATCCTCAAGCGAGAGTATCGCCAACTTTTCTTTTTCAACGCCCACACTTTCGACGAGTTGGGGCTAATCCCCATTGAGCTCAAGAAAGTGTACCGGCAGACCAACGCGCCCTTCATCGCCATGCTCGACCGCATTCGCGTCGGCCATCCCACGCGCGAAGACATGGCCGCCCTCGACTCGCGCGTCAACCCGCACATCGACGAACGCGACAACAGCTCATTCACCATCACCCTGGCCACTCGACGCGACACCGTCGACAGCATCAACGAGGCCCACATGAGCGCGCTCGACACAGCCGAACACACTTTCGAAGGAGTAATTGAAGGAACCTTTGCCGACAACGACCTCCCCACTAACAAAGAGTTGATAATCAAGCAGGGGGCACAGGTGATTTTCATCCGCAACGACGCCGACGGCCGATGGGTGAACGGCACCCTGGGGCATGTGAGCGCCGTCGACGATGAAAACATCGAGGTCACCCTTGAGGATGGCTCGAGCCACAAGATAGAGCCTGAGACTTGGGAAAATATCCAGTACAGCTACGATGAAAAGGAGAAAAAAGTCATTGATAAGCTGCTGGGCACCTTCAAGCAGTTCCCCATCAAACCGGCATGGGCACTCACCGTGCACAAGAGTCAGGGACTCACCTTCAACCGCGTGGTCATTGACTTCACCGGCGGCGCTTTTGCCGGTGGACAGGCTTACGTGGCCCTGTCGCGCTGCACCTCGCTCGAAGGCATCACCATCGTACATCGCATGGGCGAACGCGACATCTTTGTTAACCCTGCCATCATCGATTTCAGCCGTCAGTTCAACGACCGTCACGCCATCGACCGGGCTCTTACAAGGGCCAAGGCGCGTGGCCTCTACTCGCAAGCAGTGCGCGCCCTTGACCAAGACCGTTTTGCCGAGGCTGTTGACCATTTTGCCGAAGCCATGAAGCTGCACAACGTCGTGGGCGAGCCCTACTTCAAACGTTTTGTCACCTCAAAACTTAATCGTTTCAAGCGCCTCAAAGACAGTCTTAAAGAACGTGACGACATCATCGCCAAGCAGGACGACACCTTGCGGCAGCTCGCACTGGAATTCACCGCGATGGGCGACAACGCGCTCAACCGCGGACAGCTTGTGAACGAGCCCGAAATGACTTACTCGGGCCACTCCTATCCCTCCCTCGACCCTATTACCATCAAGAGCGCGATGGCCAACTATGACAAAGCCTTGCGAATCTATCCGCAATGTATCGAAGCCATGACAGGAAAAGCCCATTTACTCGTGGCCGTTGGCGAAGACAAAATGGCCCAAGACGCACTGAGGATGGCACTGAAAATAAATCCGAAATGCTTCGACGCCCTTATGGCGCTCGCCGCCTTGCGCGAAAACCACAACGACATCGCCGCGGCGGTCAAGACCCTCAAGCGTGCCGCACGCCACCACCGCAAGCGCCCCGAACCCCACGAAGCCCTCGCCGCCATCTACGAGAAAGTGGGCCTCGACGACCTCGCCGAGGAGCACGCCGACATCGCGCGCCGCCTGCGCGAGCGCTAATCGGTCTCTTCTTCACAAGCACGCCTTAACGCAAGAAATTATTTATTTAAAAGCAACGAGGACAACCTCATTTATTCCGCAGTTGTGAACACTAAATTCGAAGTTCAGTGCTCAAGGCTCGAAGCTCATTCTTAAATAAAAAGCGACACCCGCAGGGGATTGCCCGTGGGTGTCGCGAAAAAGTTAATTGTTTGTCGTGATTAATCGACGTTGAGGTTGATTCGTTTGAGGTCAGTAGCCACGAGGCCTTTGCTTGCCTTCTCGAGGTATTGGGCCACCGTTTCCTTGTTTTCGCCGGCCTCATACTCTTGCTCAAGCAACACGTTCTCGGCAAAGAACTTGTTGAGACGTCCGTTAGCGATGTTTTGAATCATCTGCTCGGGCATGTTGGCTTGCTTTTGCTCGGCGGTGTCGGCCATAATCTTGAGTGCCTGTTCCACCTGCTCGGGAGTCATGTAACCCTTGCGGATGGCTTCGTCGCGATGTTCCTCGGTAGCGCAATAGTAGGTGTTGAAACCGGCCTTCTTGAGGGCGTTTTCAACAGCCTTTTGCACTTGCTCGGCCTTAGTCTTCTCGACAGCGACTTTAAGCTCATTGTCGATGGTCTCCTGCGGAATTTGCTCGCGGGTAGCTGCGATGGGCTTCATCGAAGCCACCTGCATGGCGATAGCCTTACCCACCTCTTCGGTCACAGGCTCGTTGAAAGCCACGATAGTGGCAAGCTTGCGGTTGAAGTGGTTGTAAGCGCTCAAGCCGGGAGCCTCAAGATACTCATAGGCACCGAGTTCCATCTTCTCGCCTGTGATACCGCTGAGCTCGGTAATGTGCTCGGCCACGGTGTGTCCGTCGTAAGAGAGCTGGCTAAGTTCGTCAAGGCTCTTAACCTTAGCCGCGATAGCCTCATCGAGGATTTTCTTGGTGAGTCCCACGAATTTCTCGTTCGAGCCCACAAAGTCGGTCTCGCACTTGAGGGCGACGATAGCCGCGAAGTTACCCACAACCTTACCAAAGGCGGCGCCTTCGGCAGCGGTGCGGTCTTCACGCTTGGCGGCGATAGCCTGACCGCGCTTGCGAATCAGTTCCACAGCCTTGTTCATGTCGTTTTCGCTCTCAATGAGTGCTTTTTTGCAATCAACGATACCGGCGCCGGTCATGTCGCGGAGCTTCTTGATATCATTTATAGTTACTGCCATAATAGGTTTGTGTTATTTTATTTTTTTGATTAACAAATGTATTTAATCACTCTTCGCTCTTGGGAGCCTCTTCGGCCTTGGGAGCCTCGGCGATCTCGGCTTGGGGAGCTTCGGGCTCGGCCTTGGGGGCCTCTTCGCCTATGCGGCGACGCACGCGCTTGGGACGTGCGGGACGCTCTTCGCGACCCTCGGCGTCTTCTGCCTCTTCGTCCTTGTTGTCGATTTTCTCTACTTTGCGCTCTTGGATACCTTCATTGATGGCCTCGCACACGGTAGCCAGGATAATGTCGATTGACTTCGAAGCATCGTCGTTGGCGGGAATCACGAAGTCCACGCTGCCGGGATCGCTGTTGGTATCAACAATACCGAACACGGGGATACCCAGACGGTTAGCCTCGGCAACAGCGATGTGCTCCTTAAGCACGTCGATAACAAACAAAGCCGAGGGGAGGCGGTTCAGGTCGGCGATACTACCAAGGTTCTTCTCGAGCTTGGCACGCTGACGGGTAATTTGGAGTCGCTCACGCTTCGACATATTGTCGAAGGTACCGTCTTTTTCCATCTTGTCGATGGTCGACATTTTCTTGACAGCCTTGCGGATAGTGGCAAAGTTGGTGAGCATGCCACCGGGCCAGCGCTCAATCACATAGGGCATATCAACCGACATGGCACGGTCGGCAACCACTTGCTTGGCTTGCTTCTTGGTGGCCACGAAGAGCACCTTCTTACCGCTCTTGGCGATTTCCTTGAGGGCGTTAGCGGCCACTTCGAGTTTGGCGCGGGTTTTATAAAGGTCGATGATGTGGATACCATTGCGCTCCATGAAGATATAGGGAGCCATTGAGGGGTTCCACTTGCGTTTGAGGTGACCAAAGTGACAGGTAGCGTCGAGCAGTTGGTCAAAACTGGGAATTTGCATTGTTAATTAAATTTGTTGATGTTTACGTTCTACTTAATCAACCACACAGTAGCCACCATTTTACATTGAAGGCCGTTGTGAGTCTGTGCGGTTTGGATACTAAACTCTTTGTTTCGTGTTTCGTAAGAAAAACAGAAAGAATGAAAAAACAGATTAACGCTTGCTGAACTGGAAGCGCTTGCGTGCCTTGGGCTGACCGGGTTTCTTGCGCTCGACCACGCGCGGGTCGCGGGTAACGAAACCAGCCTTGCGCAGCGCGCTCTTGTCCTCGGGATTAACCTTAATAAGGGCACGGGCGATAGCCAGGCGCAGAGCCTCGGCTTGACCCTTATAGCCACCGCCATCAAGATTCACCTTGATGTCGTACTTCTCGACGGCTTCAACGGTGTTGAGCGGTTGCTTGACGATGAATTGAAGAATCGACGAGGGGAAATAGTTCTCAAGCGGGCGCTTGTTGATAGTGATTTTACCGCTACCCTCGTTAAGATAAACGCGTGCCACGGCGGCCTTGCGGCGGCCTACTGCATTGATTTGTTCCATAAAAGTGCGGGTTATTTGAGGTTATTAATATCAATTACTTTGGGCTGTTGAGCCTCGTGGGGATGCTGGTCACCATTGTAGATGTGCACGTTCTTGAGGATCTTGGCACCCAACTTGTTCTTGGGAAGCATACCCTTGAGCACGTGGAGGAACAGGGGATGCATGCCAGCCTTAATGTGCTTGTTGAGCGACTTCTTCTGGAGGTCGGCGGGCGAGAAAGAGCGTTGTCCACCGGGATAGCCGGTATAGCGCAGATATTCGCGACTCGTCCACTTGTCGCCGGTAAGGACCACCTTGTCGGCATTGATAATAATAACATTGTCACCGCAGTCGATGTGCGGGGTGTAGCTGGGCTTGTACTTGCCGCGCAGGATTTTCGCAACCTTAGCGCAAAGGCGTCCCAACACTTGGTCGGTAGCGTCAACGACTACCCATTCTTTCTTAACGTCTTCGGCACGAACCGAAACAGTCTTGTAACTTAAAGTGTTCACTTGTTAAATTGTTAATAAATAGTTTGTTAATAATTCGAGCATCGCATCCTGGGCACGGCCAAATGCCACTTGACGACAGCTGGAATTTGTTACCTTGGATATAATCGGCGCGCAAAATTACAAAACTTTTTTCAAATGACAATACCACCTTATATATACAGCCCAACAGCGAATGAATAATTTTGATTTTTTAACTAATTAAAGAATATTTAACTTGCTCTTTTTCGTCATTTCGACGCGTTTTCGTAATTTTGCTCACGCTTTACCTAAGAACCTAAAATTCTCATGACGATGAACTTTCCCCAAGACGAAGCCCTACAAAGGGAAATCGCGCTGATGGCCAGCGGCAAGTTATATCCAGCGTGCAACAACCAGTTACTCCTCGACAGGTTGCTGGCCACCAACGAGTTGCTGCGAGAATACAACGACCTGCGTCCTTCACAGGAAGCCCAGCGACAAGAGTTGTTGTGGCGGTTGCTGGGCCGCCGGGGCGAGCGCTGCAAGATTATCCAACCGCTGTTTTGCGACTACGGCTTCCACATTGAGGTAGGTGAAGATTTTTTCGCCAACACCAACCTGTGCATCCTCGACGAAGCGCCGGTGACGTTTGGCGACCACGTGTTCATCGGTCCCAATTGTTCGTTCTACACGGCATGCCATCCGCTCGACGTGGCGCAACGCAACGAGGGACTGGAGTATTCCCTGCCCATCAAGGTGGGCAACAACGTGTGGTTTGGAGGCAACGTGACCGTAGTGCCCGGCGTGACGATTGGTGATGACTGCGTCATCGGGGCGGGCAGTGTGGTCACGCGCGACATCCCGGCAGGCGTAGTGGCCGCAGGCAACCCATGCCGTGTGCTACGGTCAGTTCCCAAGTAAAAGCTCGCTAACAATCCTCTCATCCTATAAGTCGTTAACGAAAAAAAACCTGCCGTCGCTGGAGCGATGACAGGCTTAATCTATTGAGGTTTATTCGCGGTTTAATTCACCTCTTGGCCGTTCACGATAGCTTGCGTATCGCGCGCAATCATGTACTCTTCATCGGTGAGTACGACAGCGACCTTGACCTTGCTGTCGGGAGTACTGACGACACCTTCCTTGCCGCGCCATAAGGTTTCGTTCAGCTCCTCGTCGATTTTCAGGCCCAAGAATGCGAGGTTACGGCACACGACCTTGCGTGTGTTGTACTGGTTCTCTCCCACTCCACCGGTGAAGGCTATGATGTCGACACCATTCAGTTCGGCCACATAAGCGCCGATATATTTGAGGATGCGATGCTCGTACATATCGAGCGCGAGCTTAGCGAGTTCGTCACCCTTGACGTCGGCGGCCTCGGTCACGTCACGCATGTCGCTCGAGAAGCCGGTGATGCCCAGCACACCACTTTTTTTGTTGATGATGTCGAGCATCTCCTTAGCCGTGAGGTTGTATTTGTCCATGAGATAGACAATGGCGCCCGGATCCACATCACCGCTACGCGTGCCCATCATCAGTCCCTCGGTGGGCGTGAGACCCATCGTGGTGTCGATACTCTTACCGTTCTTAACTGCCGTGATGCTGGCGCCATTGCCAATGTGACAGACAATGATTTTTTGCTCATTGATGTCGACACCCAGCATGTCGCACACCTTTTGTGCCACAAAGCGATGGCTGGTTCCATGGAAACCGTAACGGCGCACATGATCGCGCGTATAATATTCAAAAGGTAAGGCATACATGAACGCCTTGCGCGGCATCGTCTGGTGGAATGCCGTGTCGAAGACGGCCACTTGCGGCACTTGTGGCAACACTTGCGTTATGGCGTCGATGCCGGCCATGTTCACCGGGTTGTGAAGCGGCGCGATGCCATAGCACTCACGGATCATATCCTTCACCTCGTCGGTGATGAGGACACTCTTGTTGAACTTTTCGCCGCCGTGCACCACGCGATGTCCCACCGCGTTGATTTCATCAAACGACTTGATGCATCCCAACTCCGGGTCGACAAGAATGTCGAGGATGGCCTTGATGGCTCCTGTGTGGTCGGTGATGTCAAGCGGGATGCTTTTTTTCGAGCCATCTTCAAGTTTCACCTTAATGAAAGCGTCGGGCAATCCTATTTTTTCCACACCACCCTCGGCGAGGATGACGTTGTGGTCCACTTCGATGAGTTTGTATTTTGCGCTACTGCTGCCGCAGTTAAGAACGAGAATATTCATATAAAATGTAAGATTTGAGAATTATTAAATAGCGTTATTTTGCTTTATTGATGGCTTGGTTGCAAGTGATGAGGATGGTTTTGTATATCTCATCGGCATTGCAGCCACGCGACAAGTCGTTGACCGGCGCGGCAAGGCCTTGCAGAATGGGGCCAACTGCGGTGGCACCGCCCAGGCGTTGCACGAGCTTATAGGCAATGTTACCCACCTCAAGGCTGGGGAAGACCAGTACGTTGGCATTTCCGGCGATAGGGCTGTCGGGAGCTTTGAGGGTCGCCACGCTCGAAACGAGGGCGGCATCGGCCTGCAGCTCGCCGTCAATGGCCATATCGGGATTCATCTCGCGTGCCAGGCGCGTAGCCTCTACCACCTTGTCGACGCGGTCGTGCTGCGCGCTACCCTTAGTGGAGAAGCTGAGCATGGCCACCCTGGGATCGATACCGGCCACATCACGCGCGGTGCGCTCGGTGAGCACCGCGATTTGCGCCAACTGCTCGGCATCGGGGTCGGGAATGACCGCGCAATCGGCAAACACGAGGATGCCATTGTCGCCATAAGGGGTACCCGGGGGCAGCAACATAATGAAGGCGCCGCTCACGCTCTTGATACCCGGCGCTGTCTTGAGCACCTGGAAGGCCGCGCGGAGCACGTTACCCGTGGTATTGAGAGCGCCGGCCACCTGTGCATCGGCATCGCCATGCTTAATAAGCAGGCAACCCAGGTACAACGGATTGCGGGCTTGTTGGCGGGCCTGCTCGATGGTCATGCCCTTGCTCTTGCGCAATTCGCACAACAGTTGGGCCAGTGGTTCGATGGCCTCGTCGTCGGCCGGATCGATGAAGCGGGCACGATCGATGTAGTTAAGTCCCAATTGCCGGGCTTGGGCAAGGATTTCGTCTTTTTTACCGATGAGGATTACGTGAGCCACCTCACGCGCCAAAGCTTGGTTGGCGGCGGTGAGCGTGCGGGGTTCAAGACTTTCGGGCAACACGATGCGTTGCTTGTTGGCAATAGCCTTTTCTTGAAGAGTGACGAATAATGGTTCCATCAAAAAAAGTTTTTTTAGTTTTTAAGCTTGTAGTTAATTGGCGCAAAGTTAGCCAAAATAATCTCATTTGCCAAAACAAATAGCTGTTTTTTACCAAGAATTGACTATCTTTCCTCTATAAAAGTTGCGCAAATTGTCCCGTTATTGCTCAAAAAACAAT
>CAMVPC010000030.1 GCA_947169265.1 uncultured Prevotellaceae bacterium | reverse complement strand
GCTACACTATATTCGTGAAACGACAGACTCACCAACCGGAAATATCCGCTGACCCAGTTTAAGGAGTTTTTTATGCCTATGTCGGGCGAACCAAAAACAACCGGCCACTCCCGTGGTCGGTTGCTCAAAGGCGGAGAGGACAAGAATATTTTTTCGATTCCGTCACTCTTCCGTTGGTCTAACCATCAACCATTTGCATTCGGAATCTTGCGCATTACCGTCTATAACCCGTCTATCATTTTGACGCTTCAAGTTGCTGCTTCAAAAGGGCTATCATGTCCTCGAGTATGGCAATTCTTTTATCCTTCTCCTCGATGATTCTGTCCTGAGCCTGGGCTTTTCCCTTGAGTTCGCCAATTGTTATGCTGGCAATATTGTTGGAATTTCCAATGACATTGTAACCGTAACTTTTGGCTCGCTGGAACAGCGTGTCGATGGGCACATCAAAAAAATCTGCAATTTTCTCAAGCCTTTCGGCGGTGGGGTTGCCTTTGACGAGCGACGTGATTGAACCATTGGACTGTAGCTGGAGGTGCTCCAATAAATCTTTGGCCCGCAAACCGCGCTCCTTTAACAATACGTTGATTACTTGACCGTTATACATAGAACCAAAAATATTAATAAAATTTAACATCATAAAACCAACAATATATTATTGGTTTTGCAAAATCTTTTGTAGTTTTGCAGTCCAAAATTAGGACAAAGTTTTGGACTGACAAAATAATTCGTTAATATTTTTGAGATATGGTTATAATTGACTACTACCGAGAACTGCCTGAATACAAAAAGATTCAGTTCCGCCAAAAAGCGATGGCCATCACCGGTTGGTCGCGCAGCACATTCTTTTACAAAATGCAACACGGCAACCTCAAACAACTTGAGATTGACGCATTGACAGAACTCATTAACACCATTAGCTATGATAGACAAGATTGAATTTTACAACACACCCGACGGGTCGGTGTGTTGCAAGCCGGAGGGCAAACCGATGTTTGTCCTTGACGAGAGCTGCCGCAAGCTCATCGAAGAAATGGTTATCACCATCAAAGAACTTTACCCTGATGCCTTCAAAGCTCTCAGCGAACTGTACTCTACCAGTGAGCGCAACCGTGCATTCTATGAATACAGAATTGTGCATCGTTTCATCCGCTGCAACTTCGGCGAATATGATGCGCTGCACAACGACATAGACGCCATGGGCGGCTTCCACATCGAGGACGTGCGATGCCCGATGAGAGGCGAATGTATGCTTGAGGGCTGCGTCTGCCACCCACGGCTGCAGACTGCACTCACACCGCGCGAGCAAGAAGTGGCCGTCTTGATGGGTCAGGGTTACGACAAACTCGAAGTCGCTAACGAGCTTGGCATTTCGGTTTATACCGTCTCACGCCATGTCGCCAACATCAAAGCCAGGCTGAAGCTTCGACACACACACCAGATTGTTTCATACTTTAAACACCAAGACTGATATGGCATATATAGGACACAGAATAGCTGACTGGGAAAAAGCCATCAAAAGACGGGATGACATTGAATTTGAAGAAATTTATCTCGAGGATGGTTGGGTCAATGTTGTTATCGGTACAATCATGCAGCCCACCAAACGCAAGGTGCGAGGTGTTTACCGCAAGCGCAAGCGCCGTGTGAGGTGGAATTGCTTCGGTGTGTGCATGAACGCCAACGGCACAGCCAATGGCGATTTGTATAACTTTAATATCAGTCTATGAGTCCATGATCAGCGAGAGAGATATAGAGCAGGTCCTTAACCGTGCCGACATCGTAGACGTGGTGGAACGGTGCATGGGTGCGCTCGGGCGTGGGCACAAAGCCTGTTGCCCGTTCCACAACGAGCGCACGCCATCGTTCCACGTCAACCCGCGCACACAGACATGGCATTGTTTCGGGGGGTGTCCCCAGGGGGACAACGGTGGCGACGTGATTAATTTCGTCATGAAGTTTAAGCACATCACCTTCCCCGAGGCAGTGAAAGACCTGGCACAGCAATATGGTGTCACCATCGAGGAGACACGAGACGTGCGGACAGCGGAGGAGGTTCAGGCTCAGCAGAAGCGTGAGAGTATGCTCGCCATCAACCAATGGGCAGGGCTATTCTATGCCAAAGCAATAACCGAGGATAACGACAAAGCCAAATTCGCGCTGAATTATGCCGTAGAGAAACGGGGCTGGGGTGCCGAATATGTGGCAGAGAATGGCATCGGCTACGCTGATGGGCAGCGTGACTCGCTGCACAGGGCGGCGGTGGCCGCCGGTCAGCCCATTGAGTTGATGATTGAGCTGGGCTTACTGCGCCGCGACGAGCATGGCGAGATCTACGACTTCTACCGTGACCGGCTGATGATACCCATACGCGACCGCTTCAGGCGCATCATCGGCTTTACCGCTCGCGCCCTCGGTGACAGCAAGGCCAAATATATCAATAGCCCCACTTCAACGGTCTATGAGAAGAAAGAGACCATCTTCGGCATCGACAACGCCATCACCGCAGCACGCAAAGAAGATATTTTCTATCTGGTTGAAGGCGCACCCGATGTCATCAAGCTGCAGAGCGTGGGCATCACAAACACGGTGGCTTCGCTGGGCGGCGCATGGAGCGCAGCGCACTTTGAGCAGCTGAAACGACACGCCAACCGAGTGTGCTTCATTCCTGACGCAGACCCACCGAAACGGGGCGAGAGGATTGGTGCCGGCAAAAAGTTTGTCTGTGCCAACGGCATGATTGCACTCAAAGCAGGGCTGGGTGTCACGGTCAAGGAGATTCCGGCTTTGCCCGACGAGAAACGTGACCCAGACAGCTATATCACGAGTCTCGCAGTTCTGACATCAATCGAGGAGAAAGACTTTGTCGTATGGTATGCCGAGATTCTGTTTGAGCCGACTGAGACCGTAGAGGCTAAAAGCGCCGTGGTCACTGAGATTGCCAACCTGCTTACCAGCATCAAAGACGATGTCAAGGTGCAGATGCTGCTCAAACAACTGCAAAAACTATACCCCGACAAAGCACTGTGGAAGTCTGCATTGGCCGCCGCACGCAAAGCGAACAAGAAACAAAAGGTTTCGGGCGACAAGGCACAGATGCTCAACAAAGAGCTGCTGGCAAAATTTGGTTTCTATGAGAGTGGCCACTGCTATTGGTCAATAGGCAAGGATGGCGAATACCAGTGGAGCAATTTTGTCATGGAACCGATGTTCCACATCAAGGATCCATTGTGGCCAAAACGACTGTACCGTATAACAAACTATCATAACTACACCGAGATTATAGAACTCAAGCAGGAAGACCTTTGCTCGCTCGCCAAATTCAAGCAGAAAGTCGAGGGGCTGGGCAACTTCATCTGGCTTGCTAAAGAAGGACATCTAACAAAACTCAAAATGTACCTCTACGAAAAGACTGAGACAGCCATCGAGATAACGCAACTCGGATGGCAGCGCAAAGGCTTCTTTGCCTTTGGAAATGGTTGCTTCTATAATGGCAACTGGCACGATACTGATGACTATGGCATTGTGCGACTGGGTGACGAGCTGGGCAACTTCTATCTGCCCGCCAACAGCCGCATCTACCGCGATGAGACAAAGCTGTTCGCATTCGAACGCCGCTTTGTACATCTTGCACTGGGCGGCATTTCACTGCGTGACTTCACCACCAAATTGATTGACGTGTTTGGCGACAACGCCAAAGTGGGTGTCTGCTTCTTGCTCGCTACGCTATTCCGCGACGTGATTGCTGGCTACACCAAGTCGTTCCCTATCCTCAACCTGTTCGGTCCTGTGGGTAGCGGTAAGAGTGAACTGGGGCACTCGCTCATGTCGTTCTTTATCATCGACAACACGCCGCCCAACATCCAGAACTCTACCGTGCCGGCACTGGGCGACATCATCGCGCAATGTGCCAATGCGCTCGTGCATATTGATGAGTACAAGAACGACATCGACTACTTGAAGATTGAGTTCCTCAAAGGTCTGTGGGACGGCAGCGGACGAAGCCGCATGAACATGGACCGAGACAAGAAGCGTGAGATTACATCGGTGGACTGCGGCGTTATCCTTAGCGGACAGGAGATGCCGACCGCTGACATCGCATTGTTCACACGTGTCATCTTCCTCACATTCAATCAGAGCGTGTTCAGCACCGAGGCCAAGGCTCGCTTTGAGGAGATGAAAGAAATCCGCAAGCGCGGACTCTCGCACCTCACGCTTCAGATACTGCAACATCGTGCAAAATTCGAGAGCGAGTTTGCTGGCAACTACAACACCGCACTGAGCGACCTGGTTGAGAATACTCGCCATGAGGAGGTTCAAGACCGCATTCTGCGCAACTGGTGCGTGCCGCTGGCTGCCTTCCGAACACTCAGCGGTGTGCTCGACTTGCCTATGACCTACCGCGAGATGCTGAACATCTGTGTAGATCATGTACTGATGCAGAACAGCGAATGCAAGACCAGCAATGAACTGGCCAGATTCTGGAATGTGGTGGCATACCTGCTGCAAGACGGCAAGATTTTCAAGGACAGCGACTTCAAAATCAGATATGTTCAACGCTTCAAATGCGACACGACAAATGTCATTGAGTGGACGCAGCCCAAGCCGGTGCTGCTGCTTCGCAAGAGCCGCATATTCATGCTGTACAAACGCAACGGCAAGCTGGTGGGCGACACCACCCTTCCGGCTGAGACGCTGGCCTACTACCTTGAAAAGTCGAAAGCCTACATCGGCCTCAAACGCTCAGTGCGTTTCAAGAACATTATCGATGGCCGCCAAGAAACGACCATTGAGAAAGATGAGTTTGGCAACGACAAGGTGAAAGCAACCGACAGCGTTGACCGTGCCTATTGCTTCGACTACGCTATGCTGCGCGACACATACGGCATCAACCTCGAAGTGGTGACTGGTGGTGTCGAAGAAGACTACGAGGAGCCACGACCCGAACCGACCCAGGGCGATTTGTTCCAGGGGTGAGCGCGAGAGGGTAGAAAAAATCGCACTTTTTTTAAAAAAAGTTGGAAATTATTTTGCCATGTGTAACTTATTTGTTACCTTTGCAGCGTCGAAAGACAAAAAGAGTTCTTTTATATTATGAAGTACTGTGAATTGTTCAAACGTCTGAAACGAGCCGGGTGCTCGATAATCAGACACGGAGCACGGCACGACATCTGGTACAGTCCTATTACTGGGAAACAACTTCCAGTGCCGCGCCACGGTTCTAAAGAGACACCTCCCGGTACTCTTAAGAACATTGAGAAAGAGTTGCTCGGGCTTTGACCCGAGAACTCTTTTTGCTCCAAACAATCCGCAAAACTCATAATTAGAACTCTTTTCTATTGATGACAAATAATATTATATATGGCAACGGTTAAACTTCTGGCAATAGTAGAACGCGGCAAAGGCAAACGCAACTTCTCGTGTTTCGCAACTGAGAGCATCGGTAACTGGGCACTTATGGGCTATGGTGCATCGGCTCGCGAGGCGATGGAGGACATCAAAGAGGTAGCTAAGGAGTATAAAGAGGAGGCAGAAGCAAACGGCGAGACTTTCCCCGATGTGGAGTTTGAATTTCGCCTTGATGTCGGCTCATTCTTCGACTACTATCCGCTCGATGTTACCGCTACTGCCAAGTACATTGGTGTCAATCCCTCTGCATTGAGACAATATGTGACATCAATCAGAGATCCGCAGCAGAAACAAATTGACAAAATCAATGACGGATTAAAACGTCTGGCCAAAGATATAGGTGCTGGCATGATGATTACTCAGCCTGCCGTGTCCTATGTTTGAACAATTCATTTAAAAGAACTTTGTCCTGTCCCCGGTGCGTGAGCATCGGGGCTTTTCTTTGCCGTGAAACGACAACTTTATTTTTTTGAGGCGGTTTCGTCTACTACATGCGCTACAAAGGCTACATCGCCAATATTCAAGCATTTAGCTATGCTACAACTTGCCTACAACCTGCTACAATCAGCTACATTTTACTACTTTTTTTTAGATTTTACTACAAATCATATATAAATACTACAAATGTTGCCCCATTTTGAGGGTTATGTGGTTTTGTTAAATCTCATACAATCAACACATTACATTATTATAGGCAAATGTAGCGCGTGTTGCAGCTACTCCATGTTCATCTCAAATAAATTATTGTTTTTCGATAATATATTGCCGCAATCAGCAAAATATTTAGTATCTTTGTACTCTGTATGAGCCAGTTTGTGATATATATCAAGCTTGAGAAGTACCTGGCCGAGTGGTTGACCCACTCACTGGGCTGCCCTGTTCGATTCCCTAACGGCTCGAATGAGAACGCAGTGATCCGCGCCTTCATCCAGCAAACACCCGAAGGCGAAACGCCTGAGACTGCCACCGAAGGGATGACACCAATCTATATACCCGATAGCAAAGCCAAGCCTCCCGAGAGCTACAACTACATGACCGATAGCGGCAAGAAAGCCGTGCGTGAAGCTATCATGGACCTATTCACGCGCAATCTGTGGAACGAACTTCGCCCTATTGACTCCATCAACATCGGGGTCAATACACGCATCGCTGCTTGGTGCGAAATGCACGGCATCGGTCTCGATCGTGTGGAAACGGTCAGACAGAAATACTACCGCATCCGCGAAGCTTACAAAAAAAGAGGCATCAATCTGCAAAATTTCACCCGAAATAATTCAGACAAAGACCCTTGATTTTCGGAAACGTGAACAACCTTGCACAACTCCGCACAACTCTGCACAAACTTAAACAATATGACACAACTATTACAGAACATCAACCGAGTCGAGTTCATTGAAACTCGTTATCTGAGCAACATGGTGCTACTTGGCAATAATGAGGTTGCTCTACAATACTGGCGCAACTTTATCGAATTGTGCCTGGTTGGGCTTGCAGATGTGGAAGTGAGTCAAACAGTTGACAATGGCAGCCGTTTGACTACTGTCAAGCTTACAGCTCGCACAACTAGCGACTTTGCTGTTGACAACCGAAGACTGGCATGGCGCATTACTACCGTCACCGGCGAGCAATACCTTATCGGCACTACCGAGCAACCATTCCCGGTTACAACTGTTGCTAATGACTTCCCCGACAAAGCAACTTCGCAAAGCGGAAAGAAAATCACGGTATCGTGGCAAACACCTCTGAATATCCTTAAAATTAAGGGATGATGTACGTTCCTGACTGCCTGTACCCATCTGACAACCTCTATGACATCCCCTGTCTGCGTCTTGACATGCAGGCTGGGAATCTTGTGCTGCCTTTCGCTCCATACGGCACAGGCAGAAAGAATCGACGTGCGGCTACGCTGCATTTCTATTCAAAAAAAACGGCCAGGACTCACCTGCCGCCAATGTGGAAGCCCCAGCATAAAAACTGGCGAAGTCAATCAGGCGTGGTCGCCCCGACCAACAGACTTCCATTACCTTATGAGTAACGGCCAGGACTCACCTGCCGTCGATGTGGAAGCCCCAGCAAAAACTGGCGAAGTCGGGTAGGCGTGGTCGCCCAATCCCAATAGACTTCCATTACCTTATGTGTAACGGCCAGGACTCACCTGCCGTTGATGTGGAAAGCCTCTGTAAAAACAGACGAATACGAACAGGCGTGGTCGCCCCACTCGTTGACTTTCCATTACCTTAAGAGACGAGGGTATATCTCTCTCTTCGGTCAGCCCGTACTCCACAAAGGAGCCGAAATCATAGGGCTATATACCAACCTACACTGAACCGTCTGACGCTGCAAAATTACTACTTTTTCTTATATCCGACAAAAAGTATTAGGATAAACGGCCAGAACCCACTTACCATCTGCGGGTACTTTTTATGTTGTAAAACATAAAAGTGCAAAATATTATTAAAATTTTATGATTGATTGATAGATAGTGCTTATATTTGCAAAGCAAAACAAGGATCCTGACAAGGAGGTCCTCCGATAACAATATCTATTATTCACTAAAAACCAACGAACTATGCATCCTATTTTTGAAAAATTGTATGCTTATCTCGCATCTGCCACAGAGGAACAGCTGAAGGCCGCCTGGGAGGAACTGAAGCAGTATAATGTTTCGGCACTTGAGATGCTTGATGTGCTTGAAGCCGCCACGCAGCGGATATTGGATGCTTAATTTGTCTAAAATATCACGTTTATGGCAAAACTTGAACATGCACCTTTGTTGGAAGTCATTATGGAGTTGACTTGGCAATCTGCTTCTCAAGCAGAACTTGAGAAGTTTCAGATTGCAGTGGGAGCATTATGTTCAAGCCTTAAAGAGACCTATAATACTCCAATATTCCTGCTGCCGGACGCAAACATGCCGATAATGCTGGCTTTAGGTAAACCCGTTTATCGCTGCTTGCACAAGGACAATCCCAATCAAATGTTCCAATTTGGTCCCGGGCTATTGTCGGTGAATTTCGTAGGTAGCAATTATGAATGGAGCAATTTTCTTACTGAGGTGATGAAAGTTGTCAATGCTTTTATGGCTGTATATCAATTCAGTGATGAAAAGCAATTGGGCCTCAACTTAAAATATGTAGACTTCTTTCCATATAATTTTGCGGCCCAAGGTGACATTTTGCAGTTCTTGAGCGATAAGTTTCATGTTGACATCAAAGCTGATTTCCTTAAAGACCTTAAGGAATTAGGTCTTAGAACTGGTTTAATCACTCCTGCAGGTATTTTTAGATTGGTCCTTAATACTGCTCAACTTACCAAAACCAAAGATGTTGGTTTCATCATTGAGAGTCAAATAAACAATCTTGTTCCTGTAAACAACAACGAAGTGTTCAAAGCTATTATTTGCAATGCACATGAGCACTTGAGTGAATTCTTCAAGAAGATGACTTCTGGTGATTTATATGAATCTTTCAAGTGATATTGCTATTATGGAAAAGACTGCTGTTAAAACATGGGTTTTCACGTCATTGTTAATCTCAATGCCTGGAATGCTTGAAACGCAATCTCCGACTAATCTCAGCGCTTCCGTTACAACCATGGCTCAGACCGAGCTTTCCACTTCCGAATTATTAAGCATTGCCAAGAGTAATAAAAAAAGGAAGATAAGAGTTAAATCGCGTCGTATAGAACACAATGATGCGGAATTGGTGCAACTCCTAAATGAGACTACTGAATCTCAATCACAAACAATCCGTACAGAAGACGTTGATCTGCGTTCATTGCTTCATGCCACGTCAGGACACACGATTAAACCCATGGAAAGATGGCTATAAGAAGTGTTCATCAAAGGCAGATTGTATATGTTGATTGGAAGTTCCCGGACGAAAATGGGTTTCTTCGTCACCCTGCAATAGTAATATCAACAAGTGATCTTTTTGAAACTGAACCGATGTTCTATGCGGTTCTAATATCCTCTGTAAACCTTCACCCGGAATATACAGTAGAAATCAGCAACTCTGACCTAAGTGGTTCTGATAAACTTGACCATGACAGTTATGTTGTGACACACTTTATCTCTTATTTTGAACTTAATGATTTCAATGTACAGCCGTTGAATGCTTTTGTGAAAGATAGTAAATTTGAGGAAATTCAAAATAAGATTATAAAAAGCGTGATGGGTCTTGATGTTGAATAACCCATCTCGAATATGTTCTACAACATAAATCCGCAAAAATGCGGATTTTTTTCGTCTATAAACAAACCTTAAATACATAACGCCCATTTCAACGACAATTTTATGTTCTTAAACATATTCCCGCATTTTGCCGCGTAAATCCTTGGCCAGTCCAAAACTTTGCCATGATTATTTTGTACCTTTGCACAAAATAAAGTTTTTTTTCTATGAAGTATATATTGTCATTTCTACTGCTCATCTCCCTTACGGCCTGCAATCAACTTACGCTTGATGATGTCGATGAGGGGTATAGTGTTGATATCAGCAAAGCTGTTTTTGACAGCAAAAAGTCGACTGGTGATAAAAGGGTCTATTACGTCACAGTCAATGTCAAACCCACACCACCTAATGGAGATGTCAAGGAGATTGGCGTTTTTATAGGCTCATCAATCCCAGACAAAGATAATTGCAATAATTGTACGAACCAGCATTTGTCACATTCCGGTTCTGCTGTTTTTGAGATAACAGTTAACAATAGTGCCAAGTATCATGTGCGAGGCTATGCACTTATCAATAAGTGTCGTTACTGGTCTAACTCCAGCAGACCTGTTGGCAAGGGCATCAAATAATATGTTGTAAAACATATTTCAGCACTTTTTTTGAAAAAAATTTGGTCGGGTGAATAATTCGACCTACCTTTGCAATGCTAAAACCATCAAAGTTAGTCTTTGCCGCTGGAGCGTCGGTAACGCTCGAATATTGCATCGGGCTTTTTTTATGCCCGTATCAGCCTGTAGAATAGGCTGCCTTTCCGTCAACACTTGCGCTCGCGCGGCGAGAACTTTGTTGGTTTTAGCAACGGAAACGGCAGCCGTTTTTTTTGTACTGCCCAATGTTAAATGCTAAAACCAACAAAGCAATGAAACAGATTTCATTGACCCCGAGAGCCGCCATGCCGCGACTCGCAGACCTGGCCAAGCCGCTTGCCACGAAAGCGGCAGAGTTCCTCACCTCACAATCGCTGAGCATCGCGCTGGGCGTGGTGGCACTGGTCGCCATCCTCGACTTCCAACTCACCGGTGCACATCCTGTGCGCATGGCGTGCATCACACTCGCCTGGGCCGTGCAGCTCGCCTTGTACCTCACCCTCGACATCGCGAAAGGAGGTGCTGATTTATGAAAGCCTGGAACCGTGAGAGCCGCGAGCTCAAGCTGCGCTACCGTGAGCGCATGGAGGCCGTCACCGTGCGTTACAACCGCCAGCAGGTGGATTTGACCCACGACCTGGAGCAGGCACGGAACGAACGCTCGCTCTACATCGTCAAGCTCAAGATGCAGGAGGACGTTGACACCAACGCCGAGAAGCTGACGATGATCACCGACCGCATCCGCCGCATCTCGCTGCGCAAGGTGGACCTTGACCACGAGCGCAAAGTGGCGCTGCTGACCCTCAAGCGCGAGCGCGCCGCCGAGCTTGATGCCCTGGAGGCCAAGTATGGTGTGAACCTTGACGAGGAGAGAGAGGAGGTGAGCCATGAATAAGCAGGACTATCTCGACACGCTCGATGCGTTTATCCACGAACCCGAAAATGTTGGCTTCGGCGACAACATTATCCCCGTGGCGATGTGGCTGCGTGGCTTCATGCCCGGCGATGATGAGAACAGCATGCACAACATGAGCGGCACCGCCATACGTGCGCTGCTGTGCGACATCGTTGACGTGGACCTAAATGACGTGTCACGGCTGATGGTGCTGGCGGGCTACTCGCTGAGCGGCAACCGCCTGAATCCCGAGTGGATGATGCAGCCCATCGGAGACGAGTGACTTCCTGAAAACACATTTTTTTACACACATAGAAACCAATAATTGGCAACCCTGCGTAGTGATTACGTGGGGTTTGTCTTTTTATGTGGTGTAATGAGGTGGTAATTTTGCCACAAATTAATTTACAATGGACTATCAAATCATTATTGACGACTACATCGGCGACTGGTGGCTGGGCACTGACAAACGGAGCATACGCCGCCAGCTGGCACGCCATAAAGATGAGCATGTCGATGTCAAAATATCGTCGCTGGGCGGCAGCCTTGACGATGGGCTAGACATCAGGCAGCAGTTCATCGATCATGGCGATGTCACCGCTCACCTGCATGGCTTTGTGGCAAGTGCGGCTACAGTGCTCGCCATGGGAGCCAAGCGCATCGTGATGGGCAAGTATGCGCTGTTCCTCGTCCACCAGTGCAGCAACGAGGTCTTTGAATGGGGGCAGATGAATGCCACCGACTTGCAGACCCTCATCGACAGGCTGCAGAAAAACAAGGAGGACAATGAGAAGATTGACGGCGTGCTCGCCGCCATGTACGCTTCGCGCTGTAAGAACCACTCGCAAGAAGAATTGCTCGAACTGCTCAAAGAAAGCAAGTGGCTCACAGCGCAAGAGGCTCTCGACTGGGGCTTCATCGACGAGATTAAAGACGATGACGAAGCTCCCGAGATGACCAACGCTCTCGCCCGAAAATTCAATGCCGCTGGCCTGCCTCTTACCGGGCTTGAAATACAACCCGACAGCAGCGCCTTCGGTTTACACACCATCCTTGACACCCTGAAGGCAATCAAGGATATGCTCACTCCAAAGAATAAACTCGCTGCGTGTGATGACACCAGCACAAATCAAAAGATTATGGATAAAGAATTCAAGACCGTGGCGAGCGTGCTCAAGGTTGACTCTCTCGCCAGCAAAGACGGCTCAGTGACACTCACTGCCGACCAGTTGCAGGCGATTGAAGACCGCCTGAATGAGCTTGAGTCGCAACACTCCGACGATGCCAGCACCATCGCCGAGCGCGACAATACTATTAACACCCTGGAGCAGCAGGTCAAGAACCTGCAAGAGGCTCCAGCTGATGAGACAAAAAAGGTTGACGAGGCTTCGGCTGACAACAAGCCCATGACCAGCAAAGACATGTATAACTCTATTAAAGACCTAATTTGATATGGGAATTATCAACATCACTCCTGAAGCTCTGTCTCTTAGCGGTGCTAAATACCGCAAAGACCTGCTCATGATGCCGGTGCATGCAATGCAAGAGACCTTGCAGTACATGACTTTGCGCCGTGGCATCCGTTATTCTGAGACCGTGGGCGAACTAACCGGCGACATCGACATGGGACCATACAGTGAGACACGTGTCGACAACGAGAAAATGGACATCAAAGGGCGCACGCTCTACACTTTCTTCGGCAGCGTGGTCAAAAAATTCTCGCCTAACAGCGTAGTGAAGTCTATCTATGACAGTGCCATCACAAAAGGTGAAGAACTGAAAAATGTGGATATCGCTCGCGCCGTGATGTCTCTACTTACCGCTAAGATTGGTCACAATCTCCAGACTCATATCTGGGATGCTGTTCGCAATGACAGCGGTTCGACAAGTGAAGACCTGTTCAACGGATTTGACACTATCACCGCCACTGAAATCTCTGGAGGTGGCATTGCCACTAATAAACACAATCTTTTTGAGTTTGAAGAGGCTATCACTGCCAATAACGCTGTTGACATCATCAAGGCGTTCTGTGAAGCAGCCAGTGAGTTCTTGGTTGACAGCGGGCAGCGTGTGAACCTCTATTGTTCGCATGCCATCTACAGAAACTACCTGAAAGACTATCAGGCTACAGTTGGGGCAATACCTTACAATACCGAGTATCGTAAGGCTGTTGTCGAGGGCTTCGAGAATGTGCACTTTGTGCCTCTGTACAACAAGGCTAACTCGCAGTTCATCCACCTCTCTCCTGCTTCCAACATGCTCGTTGGTGTTAATCAAGAGGGTGAAGAAGAAAACATCATCGTTAAGGATTACGCTCCATTCGTTCTGACATACATCGCTACGATGTTCTTCGGTGTGCAGTTTGAGAGCATCAACCCCGAGCGTCTGTTGGTTGGTAAGTTGGTTGCTGCTTCTTCAAATAGTGGCAGCGAAAACACTGGTGGCAGCGGTAGCGGTAACACTACACCTAGCAAGGTTGCAACTCCTACCATTTCACCAGCATCTTGGACTGAGGGTGACACGCTCACCGTTGAACTCGCTTGCGATACCGATGGTGCAACCATCCACTATACCACTAATGGTGATGCTCCTACGGCTGAATCTTCTGCCTACAACAGCACCAACAAGATTACCTTGTCGGATTCGGCAACTGTTAAGGCAATCGCTGTAAAGGCTAACATGACCAACAGTGACGTTGCTACCAAGTCTTATACTAAACCCGCTTAAAGAAAGGAGGAACAAATTATGCCTAATAATAATCCTTGCGCTTCGACCGCGCTTTATGAGTCCCTTGTGCACTGCAAGGGTACTACTGTGCTTCCCGGTCTGAGACCTCACATCTTCTATATCCCTAAGCGCGACATCGTGACATTCCCCACGCCTCCCAACACAGTGCCCAGCGGTGGTACTATGGGAGATTTGGCAACCATCAGCGAGGACTTCGTGCTTGCTGCTGATGCCAAGTGGAAGAAGATCGACATCGTTGCATCTGCTTCGAATGTGAACAGCGAAAGCCAGGGTGAAGCACCCAGTAAGACTTTCAACAACACGGGCGTTTTCAAGTACCCCGGCAACAATGCCGAAGCAGCCGCATTCTGCCGTCAGGCTAACGCCGACGACATCGTGTATCTGTGGCCGCAGCGTGATGGACAGTACCGTGTGCTGGGCAACCCCATGTTTGAAACCAACACCACCCCTGCCCAGGAGAGCGGTAGTGCCGAAACCGATGCCAGCGGTACAACCATCAACGTGGCTGTGACCGACATCATGCCATCGCCCTTCTACACTGGCAAGATTGAGACCGAAGACGGCGACATCAGCGGTGTTGATGGCTCTCCTATCGCCGCTGGTGGCTAAATCAAATTTTGCAAGCCTAGGAAGGAAACCTTTCCCCAGGTCGGGCACCAGTCTAACAGTAGCCTGGACTGCCCGGCCTTTTTAATTTTCTCACTATGGACAATAAATTGACTCAACAAATCGCCGACTGGCTGAACACACCACGCGCTCAGCGTGACATCAACGATGGTGCCATGATGCTGCTGCGGCTGAACAACAACCGCTTCCTCTATGCCAACATCTTGCGCCGACCTGATAAGTTCGCCGATAAATTGGAGTACGAGCTGCGGAAACACCTGCGCATTCGACTCGACAATATGACCATGGCCGATGTTGTCAGACTCGAAGCACAAGTGATTCCAGCAGCTGAAAAAACGCTTGCCACGCCTCCGGCAGTCATATCTACCGATGATGAACTGCCCGAGGCTAAGGTCGCCAGGGGCCGACGTGTGGACCACGACCGACTCCCTGCCGCAGTGCAAGCGTTATGGGACAACAACCTTCAGCTGTACAAAACCATCAAGAATGTTTTTGAACAACTGAAGACCATGGAGCGGGCAGAGCCGTGCGACCGATACGAGTATCTGAAGATACTGGATGAAGCCGACCGTAAGTACCGAGCCAATCTCGAACGCTATGACGGCTTCGTCATCGGCAACGGGCCTGACGCTTCCCCTGCGGTGCAGGACGCGACAGACAACGCCACCGACGACCAAGCCGCCCGCAAGATTAACGCCGCGCGCAAGACTTTAAGCAAGTATAAGAAGATACTTGCCAAATCACTGGAGCAGGACAATGCCGAGAAAGCCGACACCGCCAAGGAGAAAATCCTTGACAGCGTCGCAGCAATCCGCAACGCCGGTGGCATCGTGGGTGCCGCCGTCACTGCAGAGTTGCTGGCTCTGGGCATCAACAAAATGACGATGCCCAAGCGTGAGGTCAATCACCTGAAACCGTTGGCGAACACGCCCCTGCAGGCTTACTTCGACAACCGTTTGCAGCTGGCAGACGTGATTGACCAGGTTCTGCGGCAAATCGGTCCTGCTGAACTGGTGATTTCGACCTTCTCGACAAGCGATGCGTTCATCAGACGCTTGCACCGACTGAAGAACGAAGGCCTGGTAAAGTCTTGCTCGCTGTTCCTCGACTTGAAGGCAAGTCGAAAAACGGTACTTCTTGCCGGCTTCATCAAATCGGTCTTCGATGCTGTGTTCCTCTGCGAGAACCACAGCAAAGTGGTGCTGCTCGGCAACGACAGTCACCGCGTGACAATCGTCACTTCGCAGAACCAAACACAGGGCAACCGCATGGAATGCGGCATGATCACTACCGACAACGACATCTATCAATACATCACACATGGATTCCTACAACTCAAAAATGCTGCACTACCTCTCGACAGGCTTTGACCAAGATATGCTCGACCGTATCGCCGAGCTGGCGGGCGACCTGACACCCATCAGCGAGATGGCTGCGCTGCTTGACCTCAATGAGGACATGCTGCGCCTGGCCATCAACGACAAATCTTCACCGGTGCGAAAGGTGTACTTCCGGGCTAAAGCCGAGACAGCCCACAAACTACGAAAGCAAGAGATTGAACTGGCTGAGGTGGGCTCGCCCCTGGCGGTGCAGCTCACCAGTGCATACCTGCGCGATATGCAAGCTGACGAAGACCTGTAATGTTACCTGCTATTCTTGACACAGCGAAAGACTATCTTTTTGCTGACGTGAGCAAAATGATTGAGGCGGGGCTGCCTGAAAAGACGCAGCGCCACCTCATTCGCTTGCGTGACATCTACAACTACTGGCTGCAGTTCCCGATGACGAAAGACCGCGAACTGGTGGCGCATATCATGCAGGCCTACTCGCTGCAACCCACGCAAGCCTACGCCGACCTGCGGTTGGTGAAGGCTCTGCTGGGCGACTTGCAGAAGTCCACCAAGGAATATCACCGCTACCGCCTCATCGAGATGATTAACGCTGCCTACGAGATGGCACGCATCAACCGGGACGCTAAGAGCATGGTGGCAGCCGCCGACAAGTATGGCAAATATACCCAGCTCGACAAAGAAGACCTTGTCGATCGCGGCTTCGACAAGATAATGATCCAACCGTTCAAGCCTACCGATGACCCGTCGGTGGCTGGCTTCAAACCTGTCCCTAACATCCGCGAGAAGATTCAGAAGAAGATTGCCTCATACTGGAACGAGGAAATCGAAGAAGTGGAGTTTGAGGCGGTTGAGTTCAATGAGGATGAAATATTCAAACCAAAACCCAAGGATGATGCAGCCGATTGAACCACAGCCGTTCTACTTGAACGACATTCAGAACGAGGTTATCTATACCGGCGCAAAGGACACCATCCTCTGCGCTGGGCGTGCCTTGGGCAAGGGCGTGGTGCATGCCTTGTGGAACTTGCGGAACATGCAGCGCATGCCTGGATCTATCACTGGCATCGTTTCTCCCAACTGTAAGCGTGCGCTCACCAACACACTGCCGTCGATGTTGGTGCATTGGGAGAAACTTGGATACTTGCGCAATGTTCATTGGTGTATTGGCATCAAGCCTCCTAAAGCTTGGCATTGGCCCGAGCCTATCTTCCGTCCTGAGAACTATGAGAATGTGCTGTCGTTCTACAACGGCAGCATTGGCTTCATCATATCCCAGGACCGAAGCGGCACATCTAACTCTCAGTCTTACGACGCGCTCGACATCGACGAAGCTAAGTTCATCGACTTCGAGCAGCTGAAAGACGAGACGCTGCCAGCCAACCGAGGCAACCGCCAATACTTCGGCAAGCACTACTTCCACCACGGCATGCTCATCACCAGTGATATGCCGGTGACCAAGAAAGGCTCTTGGTTCCTGGAGTATGAGCACAAGTGCGACCCCGAACTGATTGAGCTGATACAAGGCACGGTCTATGAGGTGTGGCGTGTGGAGCAGAAGATTAAAGCCTTGCTCGCTGAGGGCAAGACTATCCCTGCTTGGCTGCGCTCACAGCTGCGCACGCTCAATCGTGACCTCTGCCGTATGCGCTCGGTGGCCACCTACTACCGTGAGGCATCCACCATCTACAATATGCAGGTGCTTGGCGAAGCGTTCATCAACCAGCTGAAGCGTGACCTGCCACCGCTCACGTTCCAGACATCGGTGCTCTGCAAGCGCATCGGCATTGCTCGTGATGGCTTCTATTCCTCGATGACCGAGAGCAATAAGTACAGTGCCACCAACTTCTCGTACCTCGATAACCTGGAGTATCAGTTTGATAAGATTAAAGAACCTTCTTCTCTTGCCGATGCTGATGTGGACTTCAATCAGTCGTTGTGCATCGCGTTCGACTACAACGCCAATATTAACTGGCTTGTAGTGGGGCAGCCACGCAAGGCGCAACTGCTTATCCTCAAATCTTTCTTCGTCAAGTTCGAGCGCAAACTTCCCGAACTGATTGATGACTTCTGCAAGTACTACCGACACCATAAGCGTCGGGAGGTTGTGTTCTACTACGACAGCACAGCTCTCGGCTCGAACTATGCGGTGAACCGTGAAGATTTCCGTTGGGTCATCATCAACGAGTTCAAGAAGCGAGGCTGGCGCGTGCGTGATGTGTATATCGGTAGACCTATGCACCACATTGAAAAGCAGCTGCTCATCAACCGCATGATGGCAGGTCATGCCAAACTGCGCCCGATGTTCAACCGTGAGAACAATGAAGACTTGCTCGTGAGCGTGCAGACCGCTGGCGTGTACAATGGTGGCAAGGATAAGCGTGGCGAGAAACTGGCAGAGACCGAAGAAGATAAATTGGAAGCTCGTACCGATGGAAGCGATGCCTTTGACACGCTCTGCATCGGGTGCGAAAAGATGCCGCAAGCCTCGTTCTCGGTAAGAGTGACTTCTTCATTCTAATTTGGGTGGTAAGTGACTCACCACAACACACCGAGAACGCCCACGGGCGCACGGCGAGCGACCGCTGGCATATTCCGCCGACCTCAAGGCGGTAAGCGGCTCGGCGGCGTAGGGCAGTGGGGGCAGAACTTTCGTTCTGACCGCAAGTTTGCGGTCAAATTGCGCTCGCAACACCCTGTTTGTTAAGGGTTTTGCTCGCTGGAGTAGCGAAAGAGTTCGCTTTTACCCCTCGTGGGTCGCATCTAAAATAGGGTAATTCCCCTATTCCAGAAACTTCTACGACCCACTAATGAAACCATTTTATTGATGCCAATAAAATGAGAGCGGTGGCAGTCTTTTTATAGACTTCCGCATTGGTTTAACTTTGCACAAAAAGCAACGATTATGCCTGATATAAATACTAAAGCAACGGTCGGCATTGAGCTGAACACCCAACCTGTTGGGCGCAAAATTGCCGAACTGGAAACGAAACTCGACAAACTGAACGAAAAAAAACGTCAGTTCGAGGCGGCTGGAGACCAAAAAGGGCTTGTCAAGATCCAAAAGGAGATTAACAAGGTCTCTCGTCAGCTTGACACCGCTCGCACCGCTTCGGAGCGGTGCAAGGCTGCTTTGGCGAAACTCAATGAGTCATCGCCAAAGGAATTGCGTCACACCCTCAAACAACTGAAAGCCGACCTGGACCACATGGAACGTGGTTCGGCGGCTTGGAAAGCTCATGTCGAAGCCATCAAGCGAGTGAAAGCTGAAATCAAGAGCGTGGATGCTGAGCTTCGTGAACATGAAGGGCTGCTGTCTCGCATCAACCGCAAAGTTAATGAGTGGAGCATGAGCATCGCCAGTGCTGCCGCCGCTTTCACCGGCTTGGTGTTCACAGCTCGCCAAGCGGTGCAAGCCTATGCCGACATGGAGGCGGAGATGGCTAATGTGCGTAAGTTCACCGGCATGACTGCCGACGAAGTGGGCGAACTCAACGAGGCGTTCAAGGGTATGGACACCCGCACGAGCCGCGAGGACTTGAACAAACTGGCACAGGAGGCTGGCCGACTGGGTCTGCAATCGCAGGAGGATGTGCTGGGTTTCGTCAAGGCTGCCGACCAAATCAACGTCGCCCTTGACGACCTGGGAGAGGGCGCTACACTGACACTCTCTAAACTGACCGACATCTTTGGCGACAAAGACCGCCTCGGTGTCGAGCAGTCATTGCTTGCCGTCGGCTCGGTCATCAATGAGCTGTCGCAGAACTGTACTGCTTCGGCTCCATATCTCGCCAACTTCGCTACTCGTGTTGGTGGCATGGGTAAAATTGCGAACATGACAATCCCTGAAATCATGGGATTTGCTGCAGTTCTCGACTCTACTGGTCAAGCTGTAGAGATGAGTGCAACGGCTGTTGGTCAGCTTATTCAAAAGTTATTCAATGACCCAGCCAAGATCGCCAAGGCTACCGGCATGGACCTGCAGGCGTTCAGCAAGGTGCTGAAAGAAGACACTAACGAGGCCCTTTTAATGCTTCTTGAACGACTTAACGAACTCGGTGACATGAGTGTTTTAGCTCCTGTGCTTGATGACATGGGCACTGATGGTGCTCGTGCATCGCAGGTTATTGCCGCTCTCGCCGGTAATGTAGATATGCTGAAACAGCAACAGCAGGCAGCCAATGTGGCCTTTCAGGAGGGTACTTCGGTCTCTCAAGAATATGAGATACAAAATAACACTGTTCAGGCGCAATTAGACAAAGCAAAAAACGACTTCCATGAGATTGCGGTGGAATTAGGCCAAAAACTCGCTCCGGCTATGAAGTATGCTATCTCGGGCACCAGTGCGATGATGCGTTTGTTGTCGGGGCTTGTCACATTCCTTAATAACAATAAGCGTGCCGTGGTGGCTCTGTCGGCTGCCATCGCCGCTTATACTGTGGTAACGAAAGCGCATAATGCGCTTACCGCCGTTTCAAACGCCTTGCAACAAGCTCAATCTATCTTGATGAAAGTGACCACCACCACACTATCTCCGTTAACCGCAGCTTATCATCTTTGCGCTGCCGGTATCAATAATATGATGGGCAACACCTTCAAGGCGCGTGCACAAATGGCCGCATTTAATGCGACGTGCGCCGCCAACCCGATTGGAGCCGTGGTGGCCGCGCTTGCCGCAGCCGCCGCTGCATTTGCCGCCTTCAGCAATTCGGCCAGGGTTGCCGAGAGGGAAACAAATGCTTTGACACAGGCCACTGACAACGCCGTTGAGTCGCGTGAGAAAGAGAAACTCATATTGAGTGAGAATATCAAGAAATTGGAGGCTTTTAACGGCGACCAGGTAGAAGCCCAACGCATAGTAAAGGAATTGAACAACAAATATGGACCTTTGTTGGGCACTTATAAAGATGTGGCTTCTTGGCTGTCTGTTCTTAGAACTCGTGGTGATGAGTGGATTAACACATGCTATCGTCAGATGGTGATTGAGGGCAAACTCGAATATGCTCGTCAACTTATCGCCAAGGCACAAGCTGAACGTGAGAAAACAGGTCAGTACGACCCGGGGTGGTGGGACACTTTCAGCAAGATGACAAGCGACTGGATGTTGGACCTGCATTCTGGAGCGGGCTGGACCGGTTGGGACAAGGCCGCGTCCGAACTCAAACAGGCGCGCGATGAAATATATGAGCGCAATGCGGACTATTATGAAAGTGAGGCTGAGCGAATTGTAAATGAGGCAATGTCCGATGCAGAGGAGATTGGTTACACTGTCGCGGGCGTGGTGGGAGATGCTGTCGATGCAGTCGTTCCCGATCCCCCCCGCTTCACTCCGATGACTGAAAATCGTGGACACGGTTCGGTTGACCATGAAGACGGTGACAGTTCCTCCACCGATGATAAAAAAATGAAGGCGGAAATTGAGGCTTTGACCGCCAAGAAAAATGATGAGCTGACCAAACTCAATGACCAATACCGCAAAGGGGAACTACAGTCTAACGATGATTATGTTGACAAGCAATATAATCGCACTAAGCAATACTACAGTGATGTGCTGGCTGTATATAAGAAGTATGGACAGGACCAGTCGAAGGATGCCGCCGATGTGCGCACCAAGCAAGCTGATGATGAGGCGAAGCACGACAAGGAAATGATTGAGCGCAAAAAGCGGTCTCTCGAACAACAACGCGATGCCGACAAAATGGCAGCGCAGATGCGCTATTATGAGCCTGATTCTGAAATCTTCCATAATCAACAGGCTCTTGACAATGAACTCGCCAAGATTGACATCGACTATCTTGAGAAAGTCCGTGACTTGACGGTTGAGAACACCAAGGAACGGGCGGATGCTGAACTCGCTCTGGAAAAGGCGAAGCAAGCCGAGATACTGCGCCAGCGCAAAGTGATGGACCAAAACTACCAGACGTGGCTGTATGCATACTCGCTGAAAGGTGCTAAAGAACGCATGGCGGCCGAGCTTGCTGTTCTTAAAGAAGTATACGATAAAGGTAAAATCGCCAAAGCTGAATATGAGCAGGGTAAAGCAGCTATAGAAAAGAAGTACCGAGACGAGATTGACTCCAAAACCGGCACTTCGGTGCGTGGGCAAGCCGCTAAAGATGCTGAGCTGGAGAAAGACCAACGTCTTACATACCTCGAACAGGCCAAAGCAGAAGGTCTGGTCACGGAGGAAGAATACCAGCACCGCCGTTGGGAGATTATCTCCAACTATCACGACAAGATCTCTGAACTGGTCAAGGGCGAAGGCTCTGAATGGACGACGATGGCCACGGACCTCGTTACTAACTGGCAGGATTTATTCACCAATCTTGGCGACAACCTCCCCGACATCCTGGAGAATATCGGTGACGCGGCAGCAGCAACATTTGCCGTGATGAACGCAGGGCTTCAGTCATACTCAAACTATATGAAGGCTGAGACTGATTATCAAGAAAAGTTGATTGAAGAGAAAGCTAAGAAAGGCGAGATCAGCGAAGAAGAAAAAGAAAAAGCAATTAAAAATTTAAAAATCAAAGCCAATAAGCGTGCCCAGAAGATTGAGATGGCACAGGCGGTAGCTTCCACCGCTCTGGGTGCTATACGCGCATATACATCGGCTCTTGAAGCTGGTTTCCCCTTGGGCCTTGTTCTTGCGCCTATCGCTGCCGCTGCTGCACTGGCAGCAGGGGCAGTGCAGATTGCCACCATCAAAAAACAACACCAAGTCGAGCAAATGGGCTACTACGAGGGCGGCTTCACGGGGCGTGACCCGAACAACCGACGCGAGGTGGGCGTGGTCCACGCCAATGAGTTTGTTGCCAACCACCAGGCGGTGGCGAACCCGGAACTGCTGCCGGTGCTTCGTCTGATAGACCAAGCACAGCGCAACAACACCGTGGGCTCGCTCACCAGCGAGGATGTAAGCCGTGCCATCGGACAGGGTGCCATACTCGGCGACGTGACCGCCGCCCAGCAACGCACCGCTGCCCGTGAGGACCGCTCGATGCAGCTGGTGGCAGCCTCCATGGAGCAGCAGACGGCAGCTATCAACGAACTCAACGCTCGCCTTGCCGACGGCATCGAGTCGTTCATGGTGATGGACGGTGAACGTGGCTTCAACCGCTCGTGGCAACGCTACCAGCGGATGAAAAACAACCCACGACGTTAAGCAATCCAATATTTATATAGTAACTGATGAGTGGCGGTGACCGTGATGGCCATCGCCACTTTTATGTTCGCCAAAGCCTCTCGGCGTGCTGGCCAATGTTAATAAATTGTTGAAATATAAAATATTTTATTGGTATATCAGTTTTATTGCTTACCTTTGCGGCGTACCGTAGTACATAGAATAATCCAATAGGGGTTGCCAGGCTGTGAAGTTCGGCAACCTAATTTTATGGCACAGAATTTGCATAGTCCAAAATTGGGACTTAATTTTGCAACATCTAAAAAAGTTATTCTATGTACAGGTTAATCGTTAATATATTGTTGGTCGCTTGTTGTTTCTCCTTAAATGCGAAAGAGAAGAAGCAAGATCGAGTGTGGCAGCACTATCGTGAAATAGCCCTGCCTGGAGTTCCCATGGAACAAATCATAGCCGGCGTAGACGCATGGGAGGTCGCCAAAGGTTTTGATTATGCGTTCCGCGTGGAGACTGCCGACTATGACAATGGTTTCGCGAACATCGAAGGTGTGTGTACCTTTGAGTATAATCCCAAGGGTTACTGGTGTCAGGGATTGCCTAAAGGCCGTACCTGTCACGCTTTGGTAACGATGACCGCACGCGATGAGATTCTCAAGGTGTGGTTTACCAGGTTCTCCTTTGGTGACACTTCCGACGGGCTGTTTAACGATTGCAATGGGCTGTCGTATAACTCCGGCCCTATCTGCGTTGACCTTCCTCATTCTCTCAAAGGCACCGACCGCTTTGGCGCGAGACTGCTCTACAAGCACGTCAAACCGCACATGCTAAAATGGGTCGAAAGCACCATGCAGGAGCTTGCCGACTACGTCGCGGAACAGCAATCGGCCGACGGCTTCTAAAACATGTTTTAAAACATGTTTATGAAAATAATAGTTAAATTATTTTGCCAGTCCAAATTTAGGACTTACCTTTGCAATACGATTACGCTCAATGGCCACGTTTTCCCGAAAGCCGCCAACCGCTGCTTATTCTTGATAATGGGACTACCGAACCTTGAGCTTTTTTTATTTAATTAGTTAAATGAAAGCAGAATTACCTTCCAGACGTATTGCCGTACTCATTGATGGCGGCTTCTTCATTAAACGATTTAACCATCTTTACAATAGCGATGGCCGCATGAGTGGCGAACAAGTCGCAGAGGCCATGTACAGGATGGCTCACAGGCACCTGCGCCCTAAAGATGTGCTGTATCGGGTGTTCTATTATGATTGCGAACCTTTGAGCAAGAAGGCTCACAACCCTATAACCGGTAAGGCCATTGACTTTTCCAAGACTCCGCAGTACGAATTTCGGATGCAATTGATGGAGTGCCTTAAGCATCAACGTAAGGTTGCTCTTCGATTAGGCACGCTTAAAGAAGATGGCATATGGATGATACGCCCTCGCCTGGTGAAAGACCTTTTAAAAGGCAAAATAACTATTGACCAACTTGGAGAGGATGATGTCTATTTAGAGGTTAGGCAGAAAGGCATTGATATGAGGATTGGTGTTGATATCGCTTCGTTATCGCTCAAGAAATTTGTTGATGTCATTGTCCTATTCTCCGGTGATTCTGATTTTGTGCCAGCTGCTAAATTAGCAAGACGCGAGGGTATTGATTTTGTGCTTGATCCCATGCACGCGAACGTGGAGTCTCAATTATTTGAGCATATAGATGGATTGAAAAGTGTAGATCCACATTCCAATAATGATAGTGGAAAGAAGTCCACCAAGCCCAAGAAGAAATCTGCCCCACGCAAAAAAACATAGTTCCTCTCTACTTTCTTGTAGAGACATGGCCGCTTTCGAGCGGCTTTTTTGTATCTTTGCACAAAATAAAGTTGTATATTTGCAGCGTCAACTCTATTATCTCTCGTCTTTACCTATGGCAACTGACTTATTTACAGACTTAACACATACTGAATATTTCCATCCTCAAGAGATTCATTATCCAGCCCTCTTGAAGAAGATTAAAAAGCACCCTTCACCTATGCAGCCCTTATTTGAGGCAATAAGCAACTCATTTGAGGCTACAAGTGGTGCAGGCGATTGTATTATTGTCAAAGTCAAGTTCTCTAAAACTTTATCATCTGACCATTTAGATTTTGTTTCTTTTGAAATACAAGATAGTGGAGTTGGTTTTAATAATGAAAACTACAAGCGCCTTAAGACAATCTATGATGACACTAAAGGCTACAACAATTTAGGCACTGGCCGCTTGCAGTTTTTACATAGTTTTCATTATACCATAATCGAAAGCTACTTCGAATGTGATGGTTCGTTATATTTTAGAAAAATATACTTATCAAAGTTCTTCTATTGCCAACACAAGGCAGTTATTTGGGAATCGTGCACAAAAGTGACTGATGCTCCATTTATGGGTACTAAAGTGACATTAACTACTCCTCTTAATGATGAAGACAAACAGAAGTTTTCTTGCCAAACTACTGATGAATTAAAGCAATCAGTTCTCACAAGATATTTGAGCCGTTTGTGTCTTAACAGAGATAATCTTCAAGAAATTAGGTTCGAGAAATATGTGAATGATGTCTTAGATGTTGACAGCAAGAGAGAAATAACATCTGATGACATACCAAAACCAATAAGAGAAGATAATTTCTCGATAAACTACAGCTACCTTTCAAAAGATTTTGACTCAATAATTACAGATAGCACAAAAGAAGATTTTTGTGTAACTTCATTTGAATTGTCACCTACGATAATTAAGCAAAACTTAGTTAAAATAACAAGCAAGGGTGAGGCTTATGACGTTACAGGTCTAGACTTTTCTCTTATTAAGGCTACACCTCGTTTTAGGGACGGTTATGTTCTATTCTTGGTTAGTAGCGATTATCTCACAAACAATGATTCTGATTTGAGAGGCAGTTTTGGTCTGTACAGCAAAAAAGATTTGTTGGCTCAAAGGGGACAATTGTTTGACGCAGGAAAAGTCATCCTTTGTGATGACATACAGGATGCTGTTATTTCAACAATCACGACAAGTTTTCCTGAGATTAATGAAAAAAAGATTGAACAAGAAGCCAATCTGGACGATCTTGCAGAACTTTTCTCATTGGACAGAAAAGTTCTGAACGATATTGGCATCCAAGCTGGCGAATCGGACCAATCTATATTGAAACGAGTCTATCAATATAATGCAGAGGTTACGGCATCTCAAGATGCTAATATCAAGAACATTCTTGAATCCTTGGACGAGTTAGACCCATCTCAAAAATCTTTTGAGTCAAAATTTGACAGAAAGGTCAAAGAACTCTCTGAGCTTGTGCCGCCGCTGATGAGAAAAGAACTAACTCAATATGTATCACGCCGAAAATTAGTATTAGACTTGATGCACCGCATCCTGGATAAAACACTATCTTGTTTTGACAGTGATGATAAACACCATGACATTGAATCGCTTTTACACAGTCTTATTTTCTCCAAAAAGTCAAGTGACAGTATTGAGAGCAACCTTTGGATGATAAATGATGATTTTATACACTTCAAGGGGTTCTCTGAGCATAGGTTGCTGGACATAGAGATTGATGGAGAAAAATTCATAAGGGAAGACCTTACTGCCGAACAGTTAGAGGTGATTAATAGCTTTGGCAAAAAGCGGTTAGACAGCAGACCAGATATTCTCCTTTTCCCGTCGGAGCATAAGTGCGTTATTATAGAGTTGAAGACACCAGACAAGGATGTGTCTGCATATATTTCTCAAGTCACTAAATATGCGTCATTAATTAGAAAATACAGTAAAGACCAGTTTGAGGTCACTACATTCTATGCCTATTTGATTGGTGACAATTTCTCTTTTGATGATATAATAGATGCAAACCCATATTTTAGAAAAGCATACTATTTTGATTATGTTTACAATCCTGATCAGCCTGTTAATGGTGGTTCAGAAAGGAAAAATGGTGAGATGTATATCGAGGTTATAACATACTCAACTTTATTGGAAAGAGCTACCCTCAGAAATAGGATTTTTATAGATAAAATAGCGAACTCATCCTCATCAGACTGATGTAGATATCTATTTAAGCTTTTGATTTACGTCCTGTCGAATTTGTCAACAGGACTTTTTTATGGTCACTTTTAACCAATAAAATACTTTTGATTTCGATGATATATTGTATCTTTGCAATAATAAATTCTTGAATTATGGGTATCTTACTAAAAGTTTTATTGGGCCTGGTGCTGCTGGCTGTGCCGCCGAGCGTGCTTGCCCGCGTGCTGTGCCGCCACTGCACGGCTTGCGGCAAGCGTGACAGCCGCCGTGAGGATCCGCTGCACTGCCCGAGCGTGAAACGCTTCATCGCCGAGCTGCGCGACCGCTCCCGCGGCCTGTGCTGACTGTCTTTTTATATGGCTAATATTAACCATAACTTTGCACTATGATTAATTTTGATGACATAGGCTCCTGGCACTTTGTGAGCGAACTCGATGTGTTGGAGGTGACCGCCGCAGCCAATGTGGAGGTGCGCATCACCGCCGCCGATGGCGCGGTGCTGCTCGACGGCACTTATATCCCAGTGGACGGTGTGGCGCGGGTTTATCACCTGCACAAACTGTTGTCGCCGCTAATCATGGAAGTGACGGCCGACTTCACGCTGACGGTGGGCGGCGTGAGCAAGACGGTGCATGTGGTACAGAGCCGGGTGGCGGTGAGTGAGCCGGCGAGCGAGTTTCTACCGTCGTTTTTTTTGAGCACGGTGATGGCTGAGCGCGACACCGCATTGGGGCGCAAGGAGCTACTGACGGTGCTGTCCATCGAGTCGGCAGTGCCCGATGTGGTGGCTGTGGCCTCGTACTGGAACGGCAGTGCCGTGGTGACGGCGAGCCACACGCTGGCCCAGGGGCTGACCGCCGGCGCGGTGACTGAGATAGACGTGAGCCCCCACCAGCTGGTAGACACCACGCTGGGCGCACTGGTGGGCTACACCGTGACCTGCGGCGAGCGCACGATGCGCTACCGTGTAACCTCGCTGCCCACTGTGCGCCACGCCCTGCTGCTGCGCAACAACTTCGGGGCATGGGAGCCGCTCTACTTCCAGGGCATGACCGAAGACGTGCCGGAGTACACGCGCGATACGGCACTGGTGAATGGCCGCCTGACGCTCTACCACCTCGAAGAGACGGCTGTGCAGAAGTCCTACACGGGTCCGCTGCGCCCTGCCGGTGTGTCGCTGGCGCGCGACCTGGCGCGCAGCAGCGACGTGGTGCTGCTCGACCGTGGCGTTGCCACCGACGCGGTAGTAATCACGGCGGTGGACGTGAAGCACAGCGACGAAGACAAGGCCATAGCCGACATGACATTCACCTGGCGGCGCAGCTCACTGCTGAGCGCGCACCTGGTGCCTGTGCGCACTCCCAAACTATTTGACGAGACATTCGATGAAACCTACAACTAAAGGCGTGATACATATCAAGGATGCCATTGTGCTGCTTGAAGCTGGATATCCTTGTGACCTGCGCGTGTGGAAACTGAGCACAGGCGACATCCTTGAATACAAGGGCGTGACATGCATCGGTGGCCACTGGCGCAAAGGCACGCACCGCATACGCCTCCCGGAGAGCCAACTGGTGCGTGAGTTCCGCGACGTGACACTTTTTGAGATTAACAACATGACGATATACCGATGAGAAAAGATGATTTTACTTTGCCCAAGGGCGAGATATTCGAGGTCGGCAAGAGCAAGGTGGCCGCGCTGATGAGCGAGGTGGACAGCAGTGCCGACATCTTTGATGAGGACGGGTTGCCCTCAGTGAGTAACGTGCCAGGCTATAACGGCAAGTACCAGTACGTGCCGTTTGGCTTGGATGACCAGCTGCCGTTTGAGATGATCCGGCTGATTGGTGAGGACGAAATCATGTCACAGAACAAACTGTTCAATGTCCTCACCTGCTACGGCAACGGCTTGCGCTATAACGACACCAAGACTGGCGCACCGACCACCGACGCGGAGGTGAACCGATGGATGTTCCAAAACTCGCTTGCGGAGTTTTTCTTGGAACAGGCCACCGACATGAAATACTTCTTCTTTGCCGTGGCTGTGCTCATCATGAGCCGCGACGGCAAGAAGATTGTGCAGGTGCGGCACAAGGAGGCGTGCTACTGCCGCTTTGAGAAAGCCGACAGCCGCGGGCGCATCAACCATGTGTTCTATGCCAACTGGCGCGGCCAGCGCGGCTTGCAGGCCAAGGACATCGAGGTTATTCAGCTGCTCGACGAGAAAGACCCGCTCGGCCACCTCGAGGTGCTGATGGGGCGTGCCCCAGGTTGGGACGGGCTGACTAAGAAGCGGACCAAGAACCGCAAGTTTGCCGTGCTGATGCGATTCCCAACACCGGGGCTGCAGTACTACCCAGTGCCGTACTACACGGCCATCTTCCGCGGTGACTGGTTCGACATCAAGAAACTCATCGGCACCGGCAAGAAAGCTAAGCTGCGCAACCATGCCAGCGTGAAATACCAGGTGGAGGTGCATCGCGACTACTGGTATAACATCTGCGACGAGGAGAACATCACCGACCCGCTGAAGCAAGCCGAGCGCATCAAGCAGGAGAAAGAGAACATCAAGAACTTTGTGGCTGGCATCGAGAACAGCGGCAAGGTGTGGATCACGGGCTACTACATCGACCCTAACGGCAAAGAGAACCGCATGGTGCGAATCAACGTAATCGATGCAAGCAAGGAGGGCGGCGACTGGAGTGAAGACATCCAGGAGGCAGCCAACATGACTTGCTATGGCGACAACATCCACCCGAACCTCGTGGGTGCCACACCTGGCAAGTCGCAGATGAACAACAGCGGCAGCGACAAGCGCGAGTTGTTCACGCTCAAGCAGAGCCTCGAGAAGTCGTGGCACGACATTATGCTCAAGGTGCATTGGGTTATCATCTACTTCAACGGCTGGCAAGACCGTGCCGTGCCCGACGTGCCGCTGATCATGCTGACCACACTAGACCAAAAGACCGATGCCAAAGAAGTTTCACTGAACCAAGATAATGACAATAACAATGACGCGCGAAGAATTTGAATACTATGTGCCGAGTGCTGTGATGCCCGATGAAGTACTTTTTGAGCGCATCACCGAGCAGATAGACGAGGGCGAGACGGCGGTGAAGTCACTGCTGGGCGGCGACCTGTATGCCAAGAGAGAAGAAGACCTGACGCTGCTGAACCTGTGCAAGCGCATGGCTTGCCTGACGGCGTACAAGATAGCGATTCCCCACCTTGACCTGGTGCTGACGGAGAACGGCTTCGGGGTGGTGAGCAACCAGAATGTGGCGCCGGCGAGCGCGGAGCGTGTGAACCACCTGCGTCAGCAGGTGCAGCAGGCCCTTGATGACACGACAGACGAGCTGTTTGACTACCTGCGCGGCAACGAGCAGTGGGTGAACACGCATGTGGCGGTGGAGGTGTTCCGCTCGCTGGCATGGAACGGCCGGCAGCAGCTGGTTTACTTCGGTGTGCCTAACGGGCACCGCTCGACCCTTGACGAACTGCGGCCGAAAATCACGGCGGCTGAAGCGAAGGTGAAGCACTGCATCTCGCCGGAATTCTATGACGAGCTTTGCGATGCCGTGCGTCTGCGTACCGCCACAGCGGAGCAGAACACCGCCATCCACAAGATACTGATGACGATTGGAGCAGACGTTACCGATGACAAAGCGATGGCACACTTCCACGTGAAGAAACTCGTGGAGTGGCTTGACGGCAACATCCGCACATTCCCGACCTATGCCAACTCCACCGCCTACGCAGCCAACACCTTTGAACCCTACAAGAACGAGAAAGATGACCCGTGCTACTTTTTCGGATGAGCGCAACACCATCAACTTTGACCTGCCGAAAGGCTGGCACGAGTTGAACCAAAGCGAGCTTGCTATGGTGATGCGCTGCAAGGCCCGGCAAGAAGAACCGCACCAGGCTAAATTCGCCGTGCTGCTCCACCTCACAGGGTTGAAGGTGCTGCGTAGAGAGGCGGCGAATTGGGTTTGCTCTGTACCCATTGGCGAGAAGAAACCCAAACGATTCCTTCTCGATCCAGAACTTCTGCCCGGTCTACTCGAGGGCTTGAACTGGATGGATGATCCAGGAGAGGTGCCAGTGCATCTTGATACCCTGCATGGTGCTGAAGCCCTACCAGTGAAGCTGCATGGCGTGCCGTTCACAAACTACCTGCAATGCGAGAACTGCTACCAAGGTATCTTGCAGAGTCAGAAAGAAGAAGCCGTGCAGCACCTTGCCACACTGCTTTATCCGGGGCTACAGAAGAAACTTGCCGTGTGGGAGCAGCTGCTGGTGATTCAGTGGTGGGCACAACTGAAATCAATGTTTGCCGCGCTGTTCCCGCATTTCTTCAAGCCCAGCGGCGAGGTTGGTAGCACGCCCGACATGATGGAGGTGATGAACAACCAAATCCGTGCCTTGACGGGCGGCGATGTGACCAAAGAAGAAGAAATCCTGAATATCGACACTTGGCGTGCCTTGACCGAGCTTGACGCAAAGGCCAAGGAAGCCGACGAGTTCAACCAAAAGATGAAGAAAAAATGAACGCCAAACAACTCTTTGACTACATAGGCTACTTTGAAGACCTTTGGCAGAGCAACGAACTGGCACAGGCAGAGAACTTCAAGTTCTGCACCTGCTCTGGCATCGAGACCTTGCAGGGCCCGCTGCAGCAGTTCCGCACAGCACCAGCATTCTTCTGCGTGGATGACACCAACGACGGTGCCACATTCCGTGGTCGCAACGGCGGCTGGTTCAAGAAACGCACAGTGACAGTGTTCCTAATGCACCGCTACAACATCAAATCGATGGACACCTACACGGCAGCACTCGAGAAATGCCGCACGCTGTTCCGTCAGCTGCTCACCCGTATGCTCATCGACGAGGATTTGCTGAGCAACGAAATGGTGTACCTGCGCACCGAGAGCGTGCTTAGTCGTGAACTGGGGCAATACTTCCTGAATGGCTGCACCGGTCTCTACTTTATGGTGGAAGTCGCCGAGCCTATTGACCTAACCTTTGACGCAACAGAATGGCAGAGCTGAACCGACAGGAGATAGAACGCCAGCAGCAACTATGGGTTGACAACTGGGCGAAGATGATGGTGCAGATTTGGCAAGACAAACTGCAGTTCTGGAACATCCGCCGCACTGGCACACTGATGGGCTCGTTCACCGAGAGCGTGACGCATGACGGGCTGAGCGCAAACATCGTGATGCGCTTCCTTCGCTATGGTATCTATCAAGCCTATGGTGTGGGCAACGGCTACACGCATGACAATGGTGGTGACTTGCCATTTCTGGGTGCAGCCTACCGCCGTGAACACAGGCTTGACGTGCCTCGCAAGGTGGGCCCTGCCTGGGGCGACTACTTCACCAGCGGCGAGCCACGTGAGAGGCGCGACTGGTTCAACCCAAAACTCTACGCCTCACTGATGAGGATGAAAGAGACCATGGCGCACATGGTGGGCGAGGAGGCTGCTGCCGTGCTATGCGAAGCTCTCGAAGACGCACGCAAAGCCATCGCCCGGTGATGTCTTTTTGATATCGCTTTTTCTGTTATAAATTTGCAAATAAAAGCTCTATAATATGGCTAACAAAACAATCGAACAACTCAAAGCGGAAGCGGCAGTCGTTCGCGACGCAACCGAAGAAAAAGAGAACACCGCTCTTCGCATCGGCACTGTGCTTATTGACATGATCGACACGCTGAGCGAATCGGTTTCCATCAATGCGATTAAAGGTTATGTGGTGATTGACAGCACAAGCGAATTGCCCGAGAACCCAACTCCCGAACAGCAGCAAAAAGGCTATTTGCTCGACACCACGCTCTACGTCTATGTAGGCGAAGGTGGCGACACTCTTGATGGCAAATACCGAAGCGCAGAGCTTAAAGGCGCACCTGGCGCACCTGGTCCCAAAGGCGACAGCTGCGTGCACCTTGGTGACGTGGCACTCGTCAACGACCTCAAGACAGGTGGTGAGGGGAGCGCCCTCACGGC
>CAMVPC010000029.1 GCA_947169265.1 uncultured Prevotellaceae bacterium | reverse complement strand
TGCTCCACTTTTTTATATCGACTGGCTTATATATCCCGATTTTTATCTAAATTTGTAGGAAAATTCGCATATCGATAACTTGGCAAACAAGCTAACTTTCATGAGCGTTATCCATTAAACGATGCAAGGCAACTTCACATACATGCTGCTTTACAGCGCCAATCTGGCTTTTATTCTTACGAGTCTCTATGGATGGCTGCTCAAGCGGTTCCATCGCCCGAAAGCCTATGGCGATGATTTTGAGCGTTTGTTCCCTGCTTACAAGGCGGTGTGTGCGCTATATGTGATACAGATAATGGAGTTGCCTTATCTGTTGCATGTGGGTGATGCCGATGCTTTGTTCTATGCCAATACCTTCGCGGTGCTGTTCTATTCGCCCCAGATGCTTGCCATGTGCGAGGATTATTTCTTTCCCGCGGCGAAACGCACGCTCAAGTTCTACCTGCGGTATCTGCCGTTGGTGGCCATTCTGCCGCCTTTGTTGCTGCAAGTGTTCCATGTGGTGTCGCTTCCCGAGGGATACCGAAAGTGGGCGTTTGTGATTATTACCATGGTGATTGTCGTCTTGCTGTGGTGGCTTGTGCACATGGCGCAGCGCATCGGTCACACGATACGCCAGGTCAATGAGGCTTCTTATGCCGACAGCGACGACTTTCCGGTGCGCCTTGCGCGCTACATCCAGTGGATTCCCACAATAGTGTTTGTGATTGTGGTAGTCAACTTCTATGCCAACGACCCCATTGTCAAGGCCTGCCGTGACATCCTCTTCACCCTGACCAATGTGTGGTTTATCCTCTTCACGCTCAATCCGTGGAAAAAAGCCTTCACGCCCCACGAGGAGGAAATCATGGCGCAGATGCAGGGTGATAATGGTTTCAGGCTTAATGATGCGCGCTGCGTTGAGTTGCGCCGCCAACTCGATGACTTGCTCACCCAAGAGCATATTTTCACTGAGAGCCATATCACGGTTGACACGTTCATGCAACGCCTTGGCATTAACGCCAACTACCTTGCCGAGGTAATTCGCCGCAGCGGATACCAGTCGTTCTACGACATGATTTGCCAGCACCGCGTGCGCCACGCCATCAGCCTCATTTATGAGCACCCCGACGAGAAACTCCTCGTCATAGCCGATCAGTGTGGTTTCTCGTCGCCTTCTTCAATGACAAAGGCCTTCAAGCAGCAAGGCAAACAACCGCCCTCGCACTATCGACGCCACTGATAGCCCTGCCATGCGGTGATTATCCCCCTGAACGGCACGGTGACATACTAAGTGCCATGACTACCGCAGTAGCCGTGATATTTCTTTGTGCGTGGGGGGTATTTCCCCTTTCCTCTGAATGTATTTTTCTTTCCTCTGGATGTATTTACGGCGAGAGGAAAGAAATTGTTATGAATCTAATGTAAGTTTGTGTCGAAAATTATATTTCGTAAGTGTATGGCGGCTTCTCAAATCATATTTTTCGTTTTTATGGCATTGTGTGCCGTGTGCCTTTTCTGTTTTCTGTTTAAGGCCACGCGCTACATGCGGCGTCATGACGACGATTTCGGGTGGTCCTCGATGCCGCGCAACGACAAAAACGATGAAGCCGTGAGAGCCGAAAAGAGACAATCATAATTCATTATTATTTATTCATCTAAACATTTCACTTATGGTAAAATCAAGACTCAAATCATGGTTGCCGTCATTGCTATTGGCGATGATGGCGGCAGTGTTTGTGCCTGTGGCGGTGCAAGCGCAAAATGTGACTTATCTTGACCGGTTCGGTGAGCCGCAGACTCTTGCGGCTGGCAGCTACACCACGGTGACCAATCAGGTCATCGATTGGAGCAACGGCTGGTATGTGGTAAGCAGCGATGTGACCTTTGCCGACACGTGTGTTACGGTTTACGGTACCGTACACCTTATCTTGACCGACGGCGCTACGCTGACAGTGCACAAGGGTATCACCCTCGAGTTAGGCAACGAGCTGGACATCTACTGCCAGAGCGGCGGTACGGGTGCTTTGACGGCAACGTCGGAAAATGCCTACGAATTCCATGCGGGCATCGGAGGTAGCGCACAACAATCGTGCGGCAAACTCGTGATTAACGGCGGCGTGCTTAACATCGCTCCTGGCGAATATGCTGCCGGCATCGGTGGCGGCGGCAGTGGAATGAGCTGTGGCGATGGCGGTGACGTAACAATCAATGGCGGAACCGTGACCGTGACCACCAACAATCCAGGTAGCCCATATTACGGCGGCGGTAGTGCTATCGGTGGCGGTGGGTATTATAATATGACAAGTAACAAGTTTTACAAAGGCAGTAATGGCGGAACGCTCACCATCAATGGTGGCGTGGTGCATCTCGCTGCTACAAGTTGGGGGTCCGCTGTGGGGCCAGGTTATGCGTATTCGCACTGCAAATCCAATGCCACGTTGATTCTCAACTGGAGCTCAATGGACGACCGCATCTATATGTCGCAGGTCAAGGCGGATGTCACTATGAACGCCCCATTTAAGAATGCCGATACCGGAGAGGAGGTGACTGCCAGTGATAATCTCAATGGCATCACTCTCGCACCGTTGTTCATCAACAAATACAGGGTGTCGTTTATGTTGAACGGCAATGAATATGACCGTCAAATTATCTCAGAGAACCATTTAGTGGTGGAACCCGAAGCGCCAAATGTGGATGGATGGCTGTTCCTCGGATGGTTTGAGGATGGTGCCACCGAGCCCTTCGACTTCAGCACACCCATCACCGATAACCTGACCCTCTATGCCCACATGGTGGAGAAGGCTCTTCCCACCGACGAGAGTGGCGCATATCTCATCGGCAGCGCCTTCGATTGGCGGATATTCACCATCATGATTAGCGAGGGCATTGCTCCGAGCAATGCCACCGCCAAGCTCACAGCCGACATCACTGATCCGGTGACCTACATGATGGAAACAACATTCGATGGTACTTTCGATGGACAGGGACACACCATCACGCTGGACTTGAACATCACCGAGAATGCAAAGAGCTTGTTCTGCTCGATAAATGGTGCCACGATCACCGACCTCACTGTTGCCGGTACCATCAACACCTCGGCACAGTACACCGGCGGTCTCATTGGCACGACGGCAGGCTCAGACAACAACATCACCAACTGCGTTGTGAGTGCCACGATGAACGGTACCTATAATGGCCACGGCGACCATGGCGGTTTCTTGGGCAAAGTGGGCGACGCCCATGGCATTACTTTCACCAACTGCGTGTTTGATGGCAACATGTATGGTCCTAACACAAATGAGTGGAGTGGTTTCATCGGGAAACAATCCTATTCCAACAATAATTGCTTCTTTGTCGACTGCTTCTTCGTTCCAGGTGATATTGATGTCGATATGTCATGGAAGGGCTACACCTACTGCGCCGTCCCAAAGCCGACAAATTGTTACTACGCCAAGTCGATGGGGTATAACACCAACAGTTCGAACATGAAACTGGTGGCTACCGTCACCGCCGGCGAGCGCGTGACCATCAGCGACGGCACTCCCTCCAAAACTTACAAGAACGTTGACTACTATGCATCGCCCGCAACGTTTACGTTCAACTACGACCTGCCAGAGGATAAGTTGTTCTTCAAGTACAACGTCAATACTGGCACACTGAGCGCTCCCTACACGATGACAGGAGAACAAAGATTGAGAGATTTCACCGGTCCCGTGGTTGTCACCGGCGAACATATCGACAGCCTGATTGACATCTCCACAGGTGTAATCGACTCCATACCTGACAAGACCTACACCGGAAAAGCACAGACTGCATCGCTTGTGGTGACAGTTGACGGAAACACTCTTTCCTACGCTGTCAACTATCAGGTCGCTTACGAAAACAATATCAATGCCGGCGAAGCTACAGTAATTCTCACGGGTAGCGGTCCTTACACGGGCACTTTGGTTGGACATTTCAACATTTTGCCCCGTGACCTTAGCGCCGACGGCTATACTTTCACTATCAACCCACAATGGGGTCACACCGGCGAGGAGGTACACCCCAAGCCTACAGTCACCCACAAAATTGATTACAGTACTGCTTACACCCTCGTTGAAGGCGTTGACTATGAACTCACCTACAGCGAAGGCTGTATCGAGCCGGGAGAATATACTGTGACCATAAACGGTATTGGCAACTACGGCGGCACTCACGACCTTCCATTTGAAATCCTGGGTTCCGTCCCATTCCTTAGTTATGACAGTGTGACCAACCAAATGGTTCCTGACGTCTGCGAAAACTATCAGCTGTTAATGCGGGACGTGACCGAGCTCACCGATGGCTGGTATGTGGCAAAGGGCAACGTGAAATTCGACGATAAGCGCGTCACCGTCACCGGCGACGTACATCTGATTCTTATGGACGGTGCGACTTACAACCCCAGAAAAGGTATCACAGTGCAGGATGCCGACACACCCAATTCACTCACTATCTATGCACAGAGCGAGGGCGAACAGATGGGACAATTACTGGTGGATTACGCGCAAAGCGCAAGCGCCGGTATCGGTGGTGAAAGAAATGGTAACCACGGTATCATCACCATCAATGGCGGTCACATCACTACGAAGGGTGCCACTGCAGCCGGTATAGGCTCTGGTTACGATACAGGCGGTGGAAGTCGAAGAAGTCAAATTTACATCCATGGTGGTATGGTCGATGCTACTGGTGGAGCTTCGTCGGCGGGTATTGGCGCCGGATGTAATGGAACGGGTGGACGTATCTTCATTACTGGCGGTACTGTCAATGCCACGGGACAGCAGGGCAATTATGGTGGCGCTGGAATTGGCGGATCAGGTGGATGGCCTGCGATGGAAGTAAATATCAGCGGCGGAACCGTCGTTGCGAAGGGTGGTTTCAATTCGCCAGGAATCGGCGGTGGAGCTGACGAGAACTCCGTTAATGCTCGTGGAGGAAGAAGTGGCACTATTCGCATCACTGGTGGTGATGTCACGGCAATCTCCGGCGAGAACTACAACGTAGCAATCGGAGCTGCACACTACGCATATCCTTCTGAACCCTCTGATACTATTGAATTGAGATGGAGCAATCCTACCGACCGCATCAAAGCACAAGGTCAATATACCGTCGAAAAGTTGGGCATCAACAGTGTTTTCGTCCTCGAAGGCACTTCCACGCTCGCCACTGTTGATAACATCAACAATAAGACCATCGTTGCAGCACGCGCCGTCGTCATCGATTCGGTAGCGAACGGCATTGTGACGGCCGACAAGTCTTATTTGGCTTTCAATACCGATGACCAAATCGTCACCCTCACTGTGACACCCGAAGAAGGATATGTGCTCACGAGCCTGAATGTGGTAGAGGCTGTCGTCGATACTACCGTGAGCTTTAATAAGACGGGCGAAGGCATTTACACCTTCGAGATGCCCATGAATTCGGTTACCGTAAGCGCGACCTTCGAAGTGGTTCCTGATGGATGTACGCTCGCTGAGGCTCTTGAAGGCGAAGAAGGCTTGGTGCTCATCACCAGTGACATGAAGGTGATGGTGAGCAACAGCAACTATGCCATCGTTTCCGACGGCCTTGGCAACTGGCTCAAGGTTGCGCCGGGCATCGACGCTGCCGAGGGTGAAGTTATTGGCAACATGGTGGGTGTCATCAGCGGCCTTGACTTGAATCCCGTAATTACTTACGTAACTTATGAGGTGAGTGAGGCCATCGTCAATGTGGTTACCAAGACGCTCAATCTGGGCGAAATCCACCGCACGGCTCTCACCGAACTCAAGTCGAACGAAGTGGCCGACTTTGTGGGTTACTACAACGCCGAAACCAGTGAACTTTGCGCATTCAGCTCGGGTCATGGCTTGCACATCGGTATGACCACCGACAACATGATTGGCTCGATTGAGAATGGCAAGCAGCAAAAGATTACCGGCGTCGTGTCGTTGAAGGAGGCTTGGGATGCGCCCAGCGATGCTCCCGCACGCGTGGCTATCGACGATGACCTGGCATTTGAGAACATCCAGATTGATGCCAAAGCGGCTTCGATTGCCACAGGATTGCAGGCTATTAAGATGCTCAATGGCAAGGAAGTCCAGGGTATCTACAATGTCAATGGCCAGCAGGTGAAGAATCCTGAGAAGGGTGTGTATATCATCCGCTTCACCGATGGTACTTCGACCAAGGTACGCTTCTAAACACGTTTAGATACTTCTAATATAAAAGGCGGCGCCCATTTGAGGTGCCGCCTTTTCACTTCTGTTCTCAGTTGAAATTTGTTTATTATCAGGAGAAATGCTATCTTTGCGGCAAAATAAATAGCACATAGATAAAAGATGATTAAAAGAATTATATGGACGCTGGCTCTCGCGATGACGATGCTGGCGGCGAGTGCCGAGACCGATTTTGAGCGCGCGTGCGCCAATCTCACCGGGGTGTCGCTGCCGCAGGTCAACCTCACGCTTGACGTCGACTCGATGACCAAAGAAGTGCCTATCGCCGGACGCATCGACATCGCCGACCCGCAGTGCCGCACCACCGGCGACACGCTGGCCTCGTTCGACTGCCGCCTGCACTGGCGTGGCGCAACCTCGCTCAAATACAACAAGAAGTCGATTGCCGTGAAGATTGTCGACAGCCTGGGTGAGGAGCGCGACGTGAATATGCTGGGGATTCGAGAAAAAGAAAACTGGATTCTCGACGCCATGGCCATCGACCGCATGAGGATGCGCAACCGCGTGCTGTTCGACCTGTGGAACGAACTGCCGGGCACGCCCTGGGAAACCGACTACAACCGCCGCAACGGCACGCTGGGTCACTTTGTGGAAGTGTATTTCAACGGTGACTATCAGGGACTCTATTGCCTCACCGACAAGATTGACCGTAAGCTGCTGGACTTGAAGAAAGCCAAAGTCGACACGCTGGGCAACGTAACCGTGCGCGGACTTATGTATAAGTGTGTGGACCATTCGAGGGCAAGCTATTTGAACAGTTACAACGCCGAAGCGCCCGTCGACACCACCGAATGGAACAGCTGGGAACTGAAATTGCCCGAGGATTATCCGTCGTTGGCCACATGGCAACCCCTCATGGACATCATCGACACGTGCCGCTACCTCGAGCCGGCGCGGCTCAAGGAGCGTTATCAAGATTTCTTTTATCGTGACAACCTGATTGATTACATGCTGTTTGTGCTCGCGTTTCGTCTTACCGACAATTCGCTGAAAAATACTTATCTCAGCGTGCCCGATATCACTAAGGACAAGCGTTTTATCATCACGCCATGGGACCTCGACTCGTCGATGGGCAATACTTGGGAAGGAAACCGGGAGGACGAAGTCACCGACATGAAGTTCCTCTATGCCGTGCTGCTTTATTACAAATTGTATTATTTCGACCCCGACTTCAAGCAAGCCTTCAAGGACCGTTGGCGCGAATTGCGGCTCACCACCTTCTCGCACGAGAATCTTGAGGCGAAACTGCACACTTACGCCGGACGGTTGATGGGTTCGGGCGCGTGGGAGCGTGAACGCGCCAAATGGAACAACGACCCGGTGCCCATGCTCGACGACGTGCGCGACGAGGTGGCCATCGTGAGTGAGTGGTATGGCCGTAACATTGTGCGGATGAACGAAATGCTCGTCACGCCATGGGACAACCTGGCTATCACGATACCGGCTTTTGAGCACGGCGTGGTCACTGCCGACAGAGAAGTGGGAGCCGAAGGCGATATCGTCACGCTCACTATTGTGCCCGATAAGGGCTATCGGTTGGTCTCGCTCACCATCGACGACGGCAAGCCTTATATCGCTCCTGCCGGTCGCGTCAAGGCGCCTGTGGCATGCGATATGATTGACGGCAACACTTACTCCTTTGTCATGCCGGCGGCACCTGTGACAATCGACGCCACCTTCGGTGTGAAAACCGGTGTCGACGAGGTGGCCGTGCCGCAGGGAGTGACGCGCTACTACGACCTTGGCGGCCGCTATGTGGGTACCGATTTCAACGCGTTGGGTCGCGGTATCTATCTTACCGGCGACGGACAAAAAATTAAAAAGTAAAACACGATAACCAATAGAATTATGAAACATATTTGTCTTTCAATCATTGCCGCGTTGACGGCATGGGTGGCGATTCATGCCGAGACCGATTTTGAGCGCGCGTGCGCCAATCTCACCGAGGAGTCGCTGCCGCAGATCAATCTCACCATCAACGTGGCCCAAATGTCCAAGGAGAACTATATAGACGGACACATCGATGTGGCCGACCCGCTGGCGCGTACCACGGGCGAGGTGATGTGCTCGTTTGATTGCCGCATGCGCTGGCGTGGCGAGTCGTCGCTCTACTACGCGAAGAAGTCGCTGGCGGTAAAGACTGTCGATAGCGAGGGGAACGGCCTTGACGTGAACATGCTGGGCATACGCAACGAGGACAGTTGGATACTCGACGCCATGGCCTGCGACCGCCTGAGAATGCGCAACCGCGTCCTTTTCGACCTGTGGAACGAGACTAACCGCACGCCGTGGGAGACCGACTACGACCGCCGTAACGGCACGCTGGGACACTTCGTGGAATTGTATTTCAACGGCGCTTATCAAGGCCTCTATTGCCTCACCGACAAGATTGACCGCAAGTTGCTGGGCCTGAAGAAAGCCAAAGTCGACGATGAGGGCAACGTGACGGTGCGCGGCCTGCAATACAAGTGCGAGAAGCACAGCCAGGCCAGTTATTTTGAGAGTTACGATGCCGCGCCTGTCGATACCATTGCCTGGAATGGCTGGGAACTGAAGGTGCCCGAAGACTATCCCTCGCTGGCCACGTGGCAACCGCTCATGGACGTGATTGACACGTGCCGGTTGCCGGTGGAACGCCTTACCCAGGTGTACGAGGATGTTTTCTACCGCGATAACCTTATCGATTACATGGTGTTTGTGATGGCTTTCCGAATTAGCGACAACTCGATGAAAAACAGTTACTTGAGTGCGGTTGACATTACCAAGGACAAGCACTATGTGGTCACCCCGTGGGACCTTGACGCCTCGATGGGCAACCGCTACGACGGTTATTGGCTCAACAAACTCACCGAGTGGCGTTTCTTGTCGGCGGTGTCGCTCTACAGGAAACTGTATCTCTACGACGAGACGCTCGACTTCCAGCAAGCCTTCCGTCATCGCTGGGCGCAGCTGCGCAACACCACGTTCAGCCACAAGAATCTTGTCGATAAGATGGACGCCTACGCCGCGCAGATGACTGCGTCGGGAGCTTGGCAGCGCGAGGTGGGTAAGTGGAACAACAACCCCGTGTCGCTCTTGCCCGATGTGGCCGATGAGGTGGCCATCGTCGCCGAGTGGTACACACGCGAAATCGAGGAGATGAACCGACTCATGGAAACGCCGTGGGGCGACGTCAACATCGATGGCGTGGTCAACGGCGGCGACGTGACGGCTCTCTATTCTATCCTCTTCGACACCGAGGGACAAAGCGACGCCGTCGGCGATGTGAACGGCGACGGCGTGGTGAATGGCGGCGATGTCACCGCACTGTATAACCTGTTGTTGGCCGACGAGTAAACGCCCGATTTATCGTTCAAAGAATAAACGCACTCCGGCCAGGCCGTGACGATGAGATAGCCATCCAGGCTGGACAGTACTATATCATCTGCCCCAATCGTGAGCCAGACATGCCACGTATGCTCAACAATGAGTTGCAGACCTATATTGCCCGTGAGAACAAGCAGGAAGTCGCCCTCAATGGCCCGGTCTACTTTATCAACGGTGTGAGTTATGACGCGTCGAATGACAATGCACAGCCAACCGCCAAGACAATAAACAAGCGTCAAGAGACAACTGGTGGCGGCACTGGCAACAATGCCCCGCGCCGTGCTGAAGAGCTTGAGACGATTGTCCTGCATGGTTCGTATGTCTATCTTGACGGCGCAACAAATGCGCCAGTTCCTGCGCAAAGCGATGGTCACGACAATTATATGTACCAGTCTAATAATTTTGATTATAGCTCCAATTATCCTGACTATACTGAAAAGACTTCGCTGGTCAAACTTGATGACACCATTATGTAATCTCTATCGATTTTACAAACAAAAGCCCACCATGGTGGGCTTTTGTTTGATTTATTCCGCTATTGCAGGTTCAGGTAGTCTTTCAGCGCTTCAACGTATTCCTCAAATGCTGTCCTCCCCTGCTCGGTGATGCGGCACACGGTTCGTGTCTTTTTTCCGACAAAGCCTTTCTCTGCCGTGATGTAACCGGCAGTGGTCAGTTTGTCGATTTGCACACTCAGATTTCCTGCGGTGGACTCGGTTTTCTCTTTGAGATAAACGAAGTCGGCTTCCTCAACATTCATCAGAATTGACATCACCGCAAGTCGCAGCTGAGAGTGCAGCAATGGATTCAATTCTTTCATCGCTGTGCCTTGTTTTTACGGTTGATGATGTGGCCTGGAACAATCATCATGCAGATGAAAGCGATGATGAACATTGGCATGAACCAGTTGACGTTCAGCGGCACTCCGCCGACAATGCTACAAATGGTGATGATGCCTGCACACAAACCCACGGCACCACCTGCGATGAGCGATGTCTCTTTCACCACAATGCCTTGCGCCACCTCAGCAAACGGGACGATTACAAGGGCAAATACCAACATCGTGCGCCAACAGCAGATATGCAGCACGAGCTGAAATGCCAAGCAGCACAACGTGGCGACTATGGCCGTGATTCCTACAGTTGACCAGATGTGCGACGTCACTTTGTCGGAATAACTCTTAACGCCGAAACTCACATCTTGCTTGCGAGCCATGATGGGGGTGGCAATGCCACCGATAATACCGTTGAGGAACCAAAGCCAGTTCCATGCCGGATTGCGGGTCACCACCAGCATAATCCATACCAAGACTGCCACAGCCACCGTGACATATCCCCACATAAGCAAAATGTTACCGTCGCCCACATAGCGTTCTTTGGTGCGGGCAATCATCGAAGTGATGATTTCGAGGCTCTCGCGCTCGGTGATTCTTTTCTCTTCCATTTTCAAATCAATAAAGTGGTTTAAAACATAAACTGAATTTCTCCGAAAAAGAGCGGCACGCGCGCTTACCGCTCTATTTTCGGTGCAAAGATATTATGGTTTACGTTATAAACCAAATTATAGCGCAAATTTTAATATTTATTAACGCTCGGCTACCACATCGCCGGGGTGCGTTCATCTTGTAAAGCAGGGCAGGTCGAGACTTCAGGGTTAAAGGGCGTTGAGGACTTCGACGAACGAGCGCGGCAGTAGTACGTTGCTCAGGGGAAGGGCTTCGCGGAACAGTGGCGCGATGTCGCTGTCGCTGAAACCGGCGATGCCGCAGCCAATGCGTGTCACCAGGAACGTGAGCTCGGGGTGGGAGGCGGCAAAGGCGATGAACTCATCGGTGTAAGGCTTGATGGTCTCTACACCGCCTTGCATCGTGGGGATAGCGTAGCTTTGGCCCTGCAGACCCACGCCCTGGCCCATGATGGCGCCAAAGCGTTTCCACGCGGCTAAGGCCGCGCCGCCACCGTGGCTGCCGGCGAGGTTGCTGCCGAAGACGAAAATCTCGTTGGGCTTGAGCGAGGTGATTTTGCCGGGCACAAAAGGTCGGCGATACGCGGGTTCTTTGTGGATGCCGGCGGGCTTCATATAGACGTAACGTGCCAACCACTGCTGTTGCTCGGGCGTGTCGTTGGGAGCGTATTCGCTCACGATGCACCCTGTCGAGATGTCATCGGCCAGCGCCAATATGATGTCGGCGAGTTCCAAGGTGTCGGTCAGGTTGCGGCCTGCCGGGCACAAGAAGTGGCGCCTTTCGAGGGCTTCCAGACCGTAGAGGACACCCACGATGTTGCCGGCGATAGCGCCGGTGCTGTCGCTGTCGCCGTCATGGTTCACGGCGGCGATTACGGCCTGTTCCGGCTCGTGGAGATGGCGGGCCACGCAGTAGACGGCGATGGCCCACGCCTCTTCGCCCGTCCAGCCCTGGCCCAGTCGCGCGATGGCCTCGTGGTCGTTGAGTCGTGAGGAGGCCAGCTCGAGGGCTCGCGCGGTGAGCGCGGTGAGGTATTGCTTGTCACGGTCAAACTCGCCTTGATAGATGTCTTTCAGTAGTTCGGTGGCTCCGGTGACGAGGTTGGTGAATTGGGCTATGCCATCTTCGGTGGACAGTAACGCCAACCTGTGTACCACATGAGTGAGCAGGGCCGCCGGCAAGAAACCGAGCGGATGCTTGTGGGTGCAGCGCGCAATCTCGGCACCGGCCCAAGCCGTGGCGGCGTTGCTGATAGATGTGTCCTTTATGTCGTAGCTCGCGGTGAGCAGGCCCATGGGTGCCACGCGCATGATGCCGCCGCAGCCCTTGCTGTCGTTCTCCACGTCGCGGTGGTTGAGCAGGCTGTCGCAAGCGCTCAGGCACGTGTTGCCGGGGGCGCGGCGGTGAGCCAGTTCGGGTAGGTTGCGCAGCCATGTGAAGCCGTGCTCGAACCAACGGTGTTTGCGACCCGTTTGGGTGTAGTACCAGTCGAGATAGGCATATTGCACATAGCCCTCGGGATTGCCGCCCACACCGCGCATCGCGCCCCGCGTGATGCCCATGAGGATGCCGTTGGCGGTGAAGAGGGTCATTTGTGTGTCATCGCTAACGAGGGCTTTGCCGTCGCGTGTTTCGAGGCGCGTGATGCCTTCGGGGCCATAGTGGGCCAGGATGGCCTCACGGCTCATGAATTCCACGGGATAACCCAACGCGTCGCCGGCGGCTCCGGCCATGAGGCAGCCGCGAATGTGGTCTTTCACTCTCACGTCTTGTTCTTGTTTGTTTCGGTCCATAGTTTTGTTGATATTAACAGTTAAAATTCCAGTTTAAATCCTTTTTGCTTAAGTTCGTCGTATTTTTCTTTGTTGAACTTGAACAGGAACGTTTCGCGGTGCGCTTCCTCGCGCGACGCTTCGGGCACTTGGGTGATGAGCTCGTAGTGAAGCATTTTTTTGTAAAAGTTGCGGCGGTCGAATTTCACGTCGAGGATGGCTTCGTAAAGGTGCTGTAATTCCTTGATGGTGAATTTCTCGGGTAACAGCTCAAAGCCCACCGGCTCGAAGTGTATCTGGTGGCGCAGGGCGTTCAGGGCCGTGCGCAGTATCAAGTCGTGGTCAAAAGCGAGTGCCGGCACTTCATCGAGCGCGAACCACGCGGCGCGGGCCGCGTCGTCGCCTCCCTGCACATGTCGCTGTCGCACCAGCGCGTAGTAGGCGATGGTGATGACGCGTTCGCGCGGGTCACGCTCGGGATCCGAAAAGGTATGGAATTGCTTGATATAGGCGGTCTCGAGACCTGTCTCCTCGCGCAACTCGCGTCGCGCGCCTTCCTCGGCGCTCTCGTCCATTCGCAGGAAACCGCCGGGAAACGCCCAGCGTCCTTTGTAAGGCTCCACGCCTCGCTCCACGAGCAACACGTTCAATTTTGTGCCGTCAAACCCGAAGATGACGCAGTCGGTAGTCACGCTCGGGTGCGGGTACTTGTAATGATACTTCAATTCTTCCATGTATCTATGTTTTTTAAGTGTTGTGTAATTTTGACGCAAAGATAAGGCGGTTTTTTGAAACCACCAAATTTTTTGCGTAAATTTTACATAAAAAACACTATTCGGCGCGACATTATCGCGCCGAATAGTACAGGTGTGCATAGCTCAAAGTTCGAGGCTCAAAACTCGCAACTACTTCAGTGCGAGATTGTAGTTGTAGTAGTCGGTGTCGCCTGTAATGTCCTTGACGACGCGCAAGAAGGGCGGGAACTTGATTTGGTCGGGGTCGGGCGAGCCCTCAATCTCGAGAATGTTGAGTCCCTTGCCGGGGCGGTCGTAGGTGTCGAGCTCGAAATATTGCTTCTCCCACACGAAGTTTTTGCGTGTCTTGTGGATGGGCTGGCGATTGGGGTCGGCCTGTGCGAGCAAGGCCACATACTGGCGCGGGGTGATGCGTCGTTCGGTCTCGATTTGCTCCAGGTCGCCCACGGTTTTCTTGATGGTGTGGAAATACACGTAGTCGCCGTTGATGCCGCGCTTGCGCAGACGCACCTCGGCGTCGGGCTCGCTCAGCAGGTAGGTTTGCGTGATTTCGCTCTCAATACCGCCGGGTATTTCGCCGGTGACTTCGACGACATATTTCCGTTGCCCGTCGGCCGACGATGTGCCGGGCAGACCGAGCACGTTAGAAATCTCCTTGATGACGTTGTTTAGCTTGTTCTCGAAAATTTCGCTATTGTCGATGATGCGCAGGTGGGGGTGTCCCGTCCAGGCATCGATGAGTTTCTTGTCGAGGGCGCAGGCCTGCTCGATGCCCTCGGTGCGAGCCTTGTTGTTCGAGGTGGTGTAGAACCGTTCGGCGCCATTGGCTGCGGTGACGAGGTGAAGAACAGCGTCGTAGCGCGAGTCGCGAAGCTTGACGGTGTTAGTGTCGTTCTCGCTCATGATGGCTTGCCAGGTGTCGACACCCAGATAGGCCGAGATGTCCATGGTGCCGCGGTCACATACGATGAGCACCGGCTTGGTACACTCGGCGGCCATGGCGGCGAAGTGGTCTTCCATCTCGAGCTGCAGCTTGAGGGTAGCTTTCTCGGCGTGATAGAAGAGCGATTTGTTGTCGGTGAGGTAATTCACGCCGGCCTGGCTGAAAAGCGTGGGAATCTCGGGTAGGGTAAACACTTGAAAACCGAGACTCGAGAAGTGTTCGATAATCTTTACAAGTGCGGTAGTTTTTCCGGCACAGGGCCCGCCGGTGAGGACAATCTTGGTGATGTTGTTGTTCATTCCTTATTTAAAATGTAGCGTGACGTTGTGGTCGCAACGCGAAGAAAATAATCATTTCTTTGTCACAAACGACAAAGGTAGACATTAATTTGCGTGTGAGCAAATATTCGTGTCACAATTTATTCACAATTTGCGCTTTTTCAAGGCTGTATCAAATGCATTCCCCAGTTGTAGACTTGGGCCATGATGGGAGCGGGGAAATTTGTTTCTCGCGCCACTTTCACGATGAAGTGCAGGCCGAAGGGGAAGTCTTCGGTGAAGTAGCGGCTGTGAAGGTCGGGGGCGTATCGCCCTTGTGCGTCGCGTGTCATGGGAGCCGGTATGCCTTTGAAAGCGGGTATTGAGGCCAACTTGCGTGTGAGCGAGGCGGCGTCGGTACTTTCGTAGTAATCAAGCACGCGGGGAATGGCTCCGGGAGTCACCGGCAGTCGCTTGAGCAAGGTTTGGAACTCGTTGTCCATCGCGATATAATATTGCGAGGCCTCGAGCGTCCAGTCGCTGTAAAACTCGGGGCAGCAGTCGAAGTTGATGCCCGGGCGCCAGTCGCGCCACAGAGTGTAGATGCGCGATGTGTGCAGCAACGGATTGCTGTTGGTTAGGCTCACTTCGTAATGGCTTCCCAGCAATGTGACGGGAAGGTCCAGCATCTTCTCGAGCACAGCGCGGCAGTGCCGTTTTTGCGCTTCGGTAGCGTGCTCAAAAGCCACATTAAGCCCCGTCTTGTATCCTTTGAGACAGGCTTTGCGGCCATATTCCACAGTGCGCGCGATGAAAGGAACACGCTGGAAGCCGAAAAGGGGAATCGAGTGGTCGAGCGTGTCGCGCGCCATGAAAAAGAAACCGGTGCTCGATACGACTGTGCCCACCATGGTCGTGGGCTTGAGGTAGGGGCTAATGGCGCGCAGTGTGGACTCGATGGCGAAGCCCGGTAAGCACAGCAGCACGATGTCGCTGCCGGGAATCACTTCGGCGGCATCGCCGGTGACACGACGCAACCGCCCGGCGAAGTGCTTGCCCGACGGGTCGATAACGTCGATTGTGGAGCCCCACAACTCGGGATGACGCGTGAGCAGACTCACCTCAAAATCGGGTTTCGCGCCCACATAGCCGGCCACAGTGTGTCCCAGCGAGCCCCCGCCACAGATGCAGATTCGTGTCATAGTTGTTTCAGCACATTGATGAGCGCGTCGTTGTCGTCGCGGTTGCGGATTGCGATGCGCACGTAATTCTTTCTTTCAAGCCCTGTCTTGGTGGAGCAGTCCTTGATGAGAATGTTGTGACGGTTGAGCAGTGTCTCGGTGAGCGAAGCGGCGGTGAAGCGGCCCGTGACCTCACACAGGAAGTAGTTGGCCTGCGAAGGAATGACGCGCAAGAAGGGCACGCGCGCCAGCTGTGCCTCGAAGCGTCGTCGCTCATCGAGGAACTTGGCGCAGGCCACCTTGTAGATGTGCTCGTATTTGTTGAAAATCTGCATATAAAACTCGGCGAACGAGTTGATGTTCCATATCGCCACGTCCTTCTTGACGGCGGCGATGAGCGCGGTGTCGCTGCCGGCCATCACGCCCAGCCGCAAGCCGGGCACGCCGTAGCTCTTGCTGATGCTTTTCATTACCACCATGTTAGGGTGCTCAAGCAGGGTGTCGTTGACGAGCAGCGAATTGGAAGCATAGTCATCGGTGAAGTCGACGAACGACTCGTCAACCACAAGCCTCACGCCGCGCTCGCGGCACCAAGCCGCCAGCGTCAGGACGTCGTTCCTCGGGATGAAGTTGCCCGAAGGGTTGTCGGGGTTGACGAGCAGCAACGTGTCCAGTTCCTTGTCGGCGAAGAATCGCTTGAGGTCATCGATGCCATAGCGCAAGTCGTCACCCTGCGGGGTGAAGGGCACGAGGCGGTTGCGGTCGAGGCGGTTAGGATATTCCTCAAAGGTGGGAAACACCACGCCCAACTTGCCCTCAAGGGCTTCCACAAGGCTCTTGATGAGCTCGGCGGCGCCATTCCCCACAGCGACAAATTCCTGCCTGATGCCGAAATACTTGCCGGCGAGCAACGAGTTGACCCGCATGCCCGAGGGGTACTCGGTGAGCAGTACGTCGAAGTTGGCCCGCAGCTCATCTTTCATGCGCTTGGGCGGGAAGAACGGGTTCACGAGATAACAAAAATCGAGCATCTTGGGGAAGCGCCAGTAACCGCCGTAGCGCTTGCTGTACTTGCCCAAGCGCTCATGTTCCCCGGCAAAGATGTTCTCGGCGATGTCGAGGTCCTGCACGTCGTCGATTTCGTACCATCGCTCGTTGCCTATGGGTAAGGCCTTGAGGTCGGTCTTGTCAAGCAGGGTGATGACGCGCAACACCTGCTCGTAGTACTCGTTGTTGCCCATCACCTTACAGTAAGCGTCGAGGAAGGGCACGTACACCTGTTGGCTGAACTGCCGGCTGAACTTGTAGATGTTGACCGTTTTATAATAGGTGTCGACTTCGTCGTAGTTGAACGCTTTCTTGGGCACAAAATTGACGATGTTGTGGTCGCCGTCGATGCGCACCATGGTGCCGTCCATCCACGTCTCGTATTTCGCCACCAGCGCCAGGTTGGGGTAGGGATCCCCCAAAATCATGTCGAACATCCTGTCGTCGAAAATCAAGTCGCTCTCGATGAGCAACGTGTCGTCGGCCTGCAGTTGTTCCTTGACAATCGACAGCGAATAGATGTTGTTGGTCTTGTCGTAGACCGGGTTATGGGCAAACTCTATCGTGAGGCGGTCGCGGTAACGGTCGCCGATGTAATCGATAAGCTCTTGCCCCTTGTAACCCACCACCATCACCACCCGCTTGAGGTCAAGACGGGCCAGCTGCCGCAGCAGACGGTCAATGAGGCGCACGCCATTGACGGGCACCATGCACTTGGTGTTATCGCGGGTGTACTCGCCCAGTCGGCGTCCCATTCCGGCCGCTAAGATGATAGCTTGCATAGTCTCTCGGTGTTGATGGTTTTGTCGTTTAATTATAAAGTCCCTAAGGCGCAGGACCTTAGGGACTTGTTCTTAAAGAGTTGTATTACTTGTATTCTTTGGCTTCACGCTCGCCGCGCAGCACGGCCAGCGCGTTGAGTGCCAGCGCCTCCATCTCGTCCTCGCCGGGATAGACGTGGATGGGCGCGAGGTATCCCACTCGACGTTTGATTTCTTCCACCAAGTAACGCGAATGGGCAATGCCGCCGGTGAGCAGGATGGCGTCGACCTTGCCGCAGAGCACGGCGCCCTGGGCGGCGATGCTCTTGGCCACATGGTAAATCATGGCGTCGAACACTAGCTTGGCATGTGCGTCGCCGGCTTCGATGGCATGTTCCACCTCCAGCGCGTTGTTGGTGTTCAGGTGAGCGCTCAAGCCGCCCTTGCCGGCCATGATGGCGAGCAACTCTTGCTTGGTGTACTTGCCGCTGAAGCACAGGTTCACCAGCGCGGCGGCGGGCAGGGTGCCTGCGCGTTCGGGCGAGAAGGGACCCTCGCCGTTGAGGGCGTTGTTGACATCGACGGCGCGGCCGTGGTCGTGGGCCGCCACCGAAATGCCGCCACCCAGGTGGCACACGATAAGGTTCAGGTCCTCGTAGCTGCGGCCGGCCTCCTTGGCATAGCGGCGGGCCGTGGCGCGCTGGTTGAGGGCGTGCCAAATGCTCACGCGGGGCAGCAACGGCGTGCCGCTAATGCGGGCATAGTCATTAAGTTCGTCGACGGTGACAGGGTCGGCCACAAAGCTGGGCGTGCCGGGGTTCATCGCGGCAATCTCGTGAGCGATGAGGCAACCCAGGTCGCTGGCATGGTGCTGCTGCACCAGCTCCATGTCGTGGAGCATGGCGTCGTTCACGGCATACACGCCGCCCTCGATGGGCTTGGTGAGGCCGCCGCGACCCACCACAGCGTCGAACTTGGCGGGAATGCCACGATTCTCGAGCTCGCTGAGCACGATTTGCTTGCGCCACTGGCGTTGCGCGAGCACACCGTCAAACTTGGCGAGGTCTTCGGGCTCGTGGTGGATGTTGTGAACAAACAGTGCTTTCTCGTCGTCGAAAACGGCGATTTTGGTCGAAGTGGAGCCGGGGTTGATTACTAATACTCGCATAGTCTTCCTCACGCTCCTTTCTTTGCCGCGCAGCAAGCGGCCGCGATACTGTAATATTTTGTCATCTCGTCATCGCCGCGCGACGATACCACGAGGGGCACGCGGGCGCCCAGCACCACACAGGCGATGGTGGCGCCGGCAAAGAGGGTCACCGTCTTGTAGAACGAGTTGCCGCTCTCAATCTCGGGGAAGATGAGCGCGTCGGCCTGGCCTTGCAGGGGCGAGTCGATGCCCTTGGTGACGGCGGCCTCGAGGCAGCACGACGTTTTCACGTCGAGCGGACCATCGACGATGCAGGGCCCGAATTCACCTTCCTTAGCGCGCTTGACGAGCTCCACATAGTCGACAGTGCACGGGAAGTGGCGTGCGTCCACGTGCTCGCTGCAGTGTACGAGCGACACGCGCGGCTCCTCGATGCCCAGTGAGCGGCACATGTCGAGCATGTAGCGCAGCTGCGCCTCGCGTTGCGTCAGGTTGGGGCTGGGCATCACGGCCACGTCGCCGAAGCACAGCAGTTTGTTATAGGTGGGGATGTCGCCGATGCTGATGTGGGTAAGCACATTGCCCGGGTCGAGAAGGCCGGTTTCCTTGTTGAGCACGGCGCGCAGCACCACATCGGTGCTCACCAGGCCCTTCATGAGCAGCTGGGCGTCGCCTTGGCGCACGACCTCTACAGCCTTTTGGGCGGCCTCGGCGGGCGATTCGACGTCGAGCAGGGTCACGCGTCCGTCCTCGATAGCTTTTTGCATTGTTTCCTTTACCTTGTCGGCGCATCCAATCATGATGGCGTCGATAATGCCGTTGTCGACGGCTTGAGCCACGGCGTTAAGCGTCGATTTGTCGGCAGGCCATGCCACGGCCACCTTGAGGCGGCGTCCGGCGCGAGCCCTTTCGACAAGCATTTCCAATCGTTTGTCAGTTTTCATTAAAAATTAGTTTTTTGGGTAATTAATTTAGTTGGCACCACAAAAGTAGTCATTTTTCACGATACAGCGTCTAAGTTTTCGACACATTTTTTCAACAATCGCGTTTTTAGCCCTATTTTCAGCTTGTTGCCGCCCGACCTGTGACGACCGCCACCCGTGCGGGCGGGGTTTTGACATTTGCCGCGTGCGCGTTTTGCGGATTGATGAGCAAGCCCTCTCCGCAGGTCGATATGTTAAAAACAAAAAAAGATTTAATATTAATTGTCGAAATTGTGTCACAAGTGAGCATTTTTTAATAATTTTGCAGGCTAAAACCCTTGGTCCGGTACCAGGGGCCCATTAAAAATGATAGTAATTTAATAAAAGAAATAACTGACTATGGGACTTTTCTCATTCACCCAAGAAATAGCTGTTGACCTGGGAACAGCCAACACTATCATTATCCACAACGACAAGATAGTGATTGACGAGCCGAGCGTTGTGGCACTCGACACCAAAACCGGACGACTTATCGCCGTGGGAGAAACTGCACGAGAGATGCGCGGTAAGGTGCACGAAGGCATCAAGACCGTGCGCCCGTTGCGCGACGGTGTCATCGCCGACTTCAACGCCGCCGAGCTCATGATTCGCGGCATGATCAAGAAAGTGAGCCAAAAGAACCACTGGTTCTCGCCCTCGTTGCGCATGGTGGTGTGTATACCCTCGGGCTCGACCGAGGTCGAGATTCGCGCCGTGCGCGACTCGAGCGAGCACGCCGGCGGCCGCGACGTGTACATGATTTACGAACCCATGGCGGCCGCCCTGGGTATCGGCCTCGACGTGCTGGCGCCTGAGGGCAACATGATTGTTGACATAGGTGGCGGAACCACCGAGATTGCCGTTATTTCGCTGGGCGGTATCGTGAGCAACAAAAGCATCCGCATCGCTGGCGACGACCTCACCGAGGATATTCAGGAGCACATGCGCCGCGTGCACAACGTCAAGGTGGGCGAGCGCACCGCCGAGCTCATCAAAATTAACGTGGGTAGCGCCCTTACCGAGCTCGACGAGCCGCCCGAGGACTATGTCGTTCACGGTCCCAACCAAATGACGGCCCTCCCCATGGAAGTGCCCGTGAGCTACCAGGAGATTTGCCACAGCATCGAGAAGTCGATAAGCAAAATCGAGGCCGCTGTGCTCAGCGCCCTTGAGCAGACTCCTCCCGAGCTCTATGCCGACATTGTCAAGAACGGCGTCTACCTTGCCGGTGGCGGCGCTTTGCTGCGTGGTCTCGACAAGCGCCTCACCGACAAGATCGGCATCCAGTTCCACGTGGCCGAAGACCCGCTTCACGCCGTGGCCAAGGGAACGGGAGTGGCACTGAAAAACATCAAGCGCTTTAAGTTCCTTAAGCGTTAACACCCGCCCGAGAGGGGCGTGGCGCCGTTGAAAAAGAAGGGCAAAAAGCGATGAACAACCTGCTCAACTTTCTCATCAAACACAGCGCGTGGTTCGTTTTCACTTTCTTTGTGATTGCGAGCTGCTGGCTGTTGTTCAAGCGTAACCCCTACCAGCAAAGCGTTTATCTCACCAGCGCCAATAGCGTCACGGCTACCCTGCTCGAGGGGTATAGCAACGTGACCGGTTACTTTCACTTGCGTGAGACAAACGACGAGCTTGAGGCCCGCAACGCCCAGCTCGAGATGGAGCTTATCGCGACACGCGCACGCCTGGCCGACCTCATGACAAAGCTGCCCGACAGTACGCTGGCTTCAGCTCAGGTGTTGAGTCAATTTGACTATGTCATGGCACGCGTGATAAGCAACAGCGTGAGCGAGCCTTACAACTATATCACCATCAACCGTGGCAGCAGCGACGGCATCAAGCCGCAAACCGGTGTCGTGAGCCACAACGGCGTGGTGGGCATTGTGGGTGTAGTGGGGCCGCACGCCTCGCGCGTCATCTCGATGCTCAACCCCGAGATGAAACTCTCGTGCAAAATCAAGGGCAGCGACTATCCCGGTACGATGACATGGGACGGTAAAAGCGTGCGCCATGCCCTGCTGCAGGAACTGCCCAAGCACGGCGAGTATCACAAGGGCGACACTGTCATCACGAGTGGATATTCCTCGATTTTCCCTGAGGGTGTCGTGGTGGGCATCGTCGAAGGCAAAGAGCAGAATGCGAGCGACAACTTCACGTCGTTGCGCGTGAAACTCTCGACCGATTTCTCGCGGCTCGACATGGTTAGGGTGATTGACAATAGGTCGCGTGCCGAGCTCGACAGCGTGCGCCGCGAGGACCACATCGAAACCCCGCTTGACCGATAACAACGATAGTTAAACGATAAATAAACGTCATGGCAAAAACAGTAATTCACTTCGTCCTGCTCGCGATAGCACTGCTGCTGGTACAGCTCATAGGCAGTAAAATCGCCTTGTGGAACGTTGCCATGCCCATTGTTTTTATCTACCTGTTGCTGCGGTTGCCCATCAACCTGCACACCAGCTGGGTCATCACCATCGCTTTCTTCATGGGGCTTGCGGTGGACACTTTCAGCAACACGGCCGGCATGAACGCGCTCTCGTGCACGTTGCTGGCGGTGATGCGGCGCCCGGTGTTTTACCTCTATGTGGTGCGTGAGGACGACGACCAGACCAACCCGTTGCCCGGCAGCGACACGATGGGCGTGGGCGCCTATTTCAAATACATGGCCACGCTCACCCTCGCTTATTGCACAATGCTCTTCCTGATTCAGGCGTTCACGCTTCGCGACTTGCCGTTGACGTTGCTCCGCATTGGCGCGAGCAGCGCGCTGTCAATGCTATTGCTCATGGCCACCGATTCACTATTAAGTCGCAAAAGTGAGGAAAGACTATAACTTAGAGAAACGCAAGTATGTCATTGGCGGCTTCATTGTCGTCATTGTGGCCATCTATGTCTTCAGGCTTTTCAACCTGCAGGTGGCCGACGCGCAATATAAAGACAGCGCGCAAAACAACGCCTTGCTCTACCGCTCGTCCTACCCGTCGCGCGGCCAAATTTACGACCGCAACGACAGCCTCGTGGTTTACAACGAGCCGGTCTATGACCTGGTTTTTGTGCCCATGGACGTTGAGCCGTTCGACACGGTGGACCTGTGCGCCACGTTGCGCATGAGTCGCCGGGAATTTGACGACAAGTGGACCAAACTCAACGATAAGCGCACTAACCGCAACTACTCGCTCTACACCCAGCAGACGCTCATGCAGCACCTCACGCCCGACGACTACGGGCGCATCCAGGAAAAGCTCTACAAATATCCCGGCTTTTACATCGTGCAACGCATCATCAGGCAATATAACTACCATGTGGGAGCCAATATCCTGGGTAATATACGCGAGGTCAACGACCGCGACTTGGAACGCGATTCGGCGGGATACTACGCACCGGGCGACTATACCGGCGACTTGGGTGTGGAGAAAAGCTACGAGCGGTGGCTGCGCGGACGCAAGGGAAAGGAAATCCTTTTTCGCGACGCCGTGGGAAAAATCAAGGGACGCTACAAAGACGGCGCCATGGACGTGGCCCCTATCGCAGGCAACGACCTCAAACTGAGCATCGACATTGAGCTGCAGCAGTTTGGCGAGCATCTCATGGAACACAAAATCGGGGCTATCGTCGCCATCGAGCCCAAGACGGGCGAGGTGCTCGCGCTGGTCACCAGTCCCAACTACGACCCGGCGTTGCTCGTGGGCAAGGAGCGCGGCAAGAACTACGCCCTGCTGAGCACCGACAAGAACAAGCCGCTCTTTGACCGCTCCATCCAGGCCGCTTATCCGCCCGGATCCACCTTCAAGCCAACGCAGGGCCTCATCTTCCTGCAGGAAGGTGTCGTGGACCTGAGCACCACCTTCCCGTGCGCTCGCGGTTTCCACTTTGGCGGCATGAAAGTGGGTTGCCACGGTCACGGCTCGCCCATAGCGCTCAAGCCGGCGCTGCAAACGTCGTGTAACGCCTATTTTTGCTGGGGCCTCAAGCGCATGCTCGACAACAAGAGCAAATATGGCTCGACGGCCCAAGCCTTCGACCTATGGAAACGCTACATGGTGTCGATGGGTTACGGCTACCGTCTCGACATTGACTTGCCGGGCGAAAGCCGCGGGTTCATCCCTAACGTGAACTATTACGACAAAATGCGCGGTAAAGACCAGTGGAGCGCGCTCTCGATTATTTCTATCTCCATCGGGCAGGGCGAAATCCTCGCCACGCCGCTCCAAATCGCCAACTTGAGCGCCACAATCGCCAACCGCGGCTACTTCTACACGCCCCACGTGGTGAAAGAGATCGTGGGCGAAGGTATTCTCAAGCGTTTCACCGAACGCCACTATACGATGGTCGATACCTCTTATTATAGGCCTATCGTTGAGGGTATGCGCATGGCTGTTACCGGCGGCACTTGCCGCAAGGCCAATATCCCGGGGCTGGAAGTGTGTGGCAAAACGGGAACCGCCCAGAACCCCCACGGCAAGGACCACTCGGTTTTCATGGGTTTTGCACCCATGAACGACCCCAAAATCGCCATTTGCGTCTTTGTCGAGAACGCCGGCTTTGGCGCCTCGTTCGGTGTCCCCATCGGCGCTTTAATGATTGAGCGTTACCTCAACGGCGACTCGCCCGGACTCCAGTCGCGCGCCAATGCTATGGCCGCCACCTGGACGATGACGCGAAGTTCGACCATGCCCACCACCGAGATTTCGCGTGGCGGCAATGCCGCCACGAAACCCGCCGGCGGCACGCCCGGCGCCACTGCTCCCGCGGCACCCCGCGGCGAGGCCGCTACTGTTCCCAATCCTCAAATACAAACCGGCCATGGAACTAAGGAATGACAATGAGAATAAATCCTTGCTCAGGCAAGTCGACTGGCTCACGGTGGTACTCTATGCCATCCTTGTGATTGCCGGCGCCGTGAGCATCTACGCCGCCACCTACAACTACGAGCGGTCGAGCAGTATGTTTAGCCTCGATGAGTTCTCGGGCAAGCAGTTCTTGTGGATTGGCCTCTCGTTTGTGATTGGATTCAGCTTGCTGCTCATCGATCGGCGACTCTACGAGGCTTACGCCTATCCCATCTATGCCGCAATGATATTGTTGCTGATAATCACGGCCTTTGTGGCGCCCGACATCAAGGGTTCCCGTTCGTGGCTCACCTTTGGCCCGGTGAGCATGCAGCCGGCCGAGTTTGCCAAGACCGCGACGGCGCTGGCGTTGGCCAAATTGTTCAGCACTTACGGCTTCCAGCTCAAGGACTTCAAGAGCTATGCCATCGCGGGTACAATCATCTTGTTGCCCATTTTGTGTATCATCCTTGAGCGTGAGACAGGATCGGCGTTGGTCTACACGTCGCTCATTTTTGTGCTTTATCGCGAGGGAATGAGCGGTTTCGTGCTCTTTGCCGCCTTGTGCGCCATCGTCTATTTTGTGCTTGTGCTCAAGTTTGCCGCCACCGCTATCATGGGCATCGAGCTGGGTATATTCATTGTGTTCATTATCATCATGGCCCTCATTGTGGCCATGCTCCTGTTCTATTGCCGCTCGTTTATCCTGGGGCGCAACGTGCTGTTGGGGTACCTCGGGTGTGGGCTGCTGGCATGGGGATTGATAGCGTTGGGCGTGAATGTTAACGGTTACCTCTTCTTCGGGCTGACGATAGGCGCCTCGGTCATCTACCTGCTCATCGCCATGTTCCACGACGACTTGCGCAAGGTGCTCACTACGGTTATTTGGGCCCTGGCGAGCATTGTGTTTATGTTCAGTGTCAACTACGCGTTCAACAATGTGCTGCAGGACCACCAGCAGAAGCGCATCAAGGTTACCTTGGGCATCGTCGACGACCCCAAGTTCACCGGCTATAACGTGAACCAGGCCAAGATTGCCATCGGCTCAGGCGGCATTATGGGCAATGGTTTTCTTAATGGCACCCAAACTAAGCTCAAATTCGTACCCGAGCAGCACACCGACTTTATCTTTTGTACCATCGGCGAGGAAGAGGGCTTCATTGGTTGTGTCGTGGTGCTGGGGCTCTTCCTGGCCCTCATCCTGCGTGTCATGCACATTGCCGAGCGGCAGCACACGGCCTTCGGGCGCGTGTATGCCTATTGTGTGGCCTCAATACTCATCTTCCACCTGGCCGTCAATGTGGGCATGGTGATAGGACTATGTCCGGTCATCGGCATCCCGTTGCCGTTCTTTAGTTATGGCGGCTCGTCGCTGTGGGGATTCACTTTCCTGCTTTTCATTCTGTTACGCATCGACGCCTCGCGCGCCGATTACGGCAACTGGTAAAAACAACCATTGAACCGATGTCGGCTCAATGGTAAGGTGGCGCTTTAAAGCTCGTTCCAGTAGGCGGTGAAGTGGTGGCGCACTCGCTGGTCCTCGGGAGGGAGGGTCATGTAGTCACCATAAGTGAGCTCAAGGTATTGCCGGTAACCTGTCATGGCCTTGTAAGCTTTTCCCTCAAAGGCGAGGTCGACCGTTGAGGCGAAGCAGGCGGCCGGGAAGGCGGCGCTGGGGCATGACGGGCCGGCCTCGGTGAGGTTGCACATGAGTGGGCTGGAGGGGTTGGCGCGCACGAGTCGGTCGATGCGTCGCTCAATGGCTTTGACGCTCACGGGCAGCAAGCGGTAGCACCAATAGGCGAGGGTGGAGTGGAGCGGATTGGAACGCGCCACCTTGCATCGGCGAATCTTGTGGAGCAGTTTCTTGCGCTTGAAAAGGCGTTCGCGCGCCGCCTCGTCTTGGGGCACGCCGTCGATGGGGAAAATGTCGAGGTAGATGCCTATCTCGAAACCGGCTACTTCGTCCTCGACGAGCGTGGTGCGTGTGTCGACGACCTTGGCAAAGGTGTAATAGTAGCGCTTGTCGTCGCCGGGCTTGAGCACAGCGTAGGTGCCGTTTTCGTCGTGGAAACCGCTCACGAAGCGGTCGTAGCTCTCGCGAGGCATGTACAGGTCGATGTCATCGTCCCAGGGAATGTAGCCGCCGTGCCTCACGGCGCCCAGCAGGGTGCCGCTCGAGAGCGAATACACAATGCCCTGGCTGTCGCAGTAGCGCGCCACGGCATCGAGGATGTCCATTTGCACCCTTCGCAGCTCGTCGGCGGTGTCAATCTTTCTCATAGTTGCGTGTTGTAGGCTCACCGCTCATCAGTCGAGCTTGAGCACGGCAAGGAACGCCTTTTGGGGCACTTGCACAGTGCCAATTTGTTTCATGCGTTTCTTGCCCGCCTTTTGCTTCTCGAGGAGCTTGCGCTTGCGGCTCACGTCGCCGCCGTAGCACTTGGCGGTGACGTCCTTGCGCACCTGCTTGATGGTCTCGCGCGCCACTATTTTGGCGCCGATGGCGGCCTGCACGGCGATGTCGTACTGCTGGCGCGGAATGAGTTCCTTTAATTTCTCGCACATGCGACGTCCCAGCGTCACGGCGTTGTCGACATGGGTGAGCGAACTCAGGGCATCGACAGGTTGTCCGTTGAGCAGGATGTCGAGCTTGATGAGTTTGCTGTCGCGGTAGTCGTGGATATAGTAGTCAAACGAGGCATAGCCCTTCGAGATGGACTTGAGCTTGTCGTAGAAGTCGATGACGATTTCGCCCAGCGGAATGTCGAAAGTGAGCTCCATGCGGTTGCCGCTGATGTACTCCTGCTTGACAAGCTCGCCGCGCTTGCCCAGACACAACGTGATGATGGGTCCCATGAACGTGGACTGCGTGATAATCGAGGCGCGGATATATGGCTCCTCAATGCGCTCGATGAGTGTCTGGTCGGGCAATCCGGCCGGGTTATGCACCTCAATCATGTTGTCTTTCTTGTCCCATACTTTGTAGGACACGTTGGGCACGGTGGTAATCACTTCCATGTTGAACTCGCGGCTGAGGCGCTCCTGCACGATTTCCATGTGGAGCAGGCCCAAGAAACCGCAGCGGAAACCGAAGCCCAGTGCCACGCTCGACTCGGGAGTGAACGTGAGGGCGGCATCGTTGAGCTGAAGCTTTTCGAGTGAGGCACGCAGGTTCTCAAATTCCTCGGGCTCAATGGGGTAGACGCCGGCAAACACCATGGGCTTCACTTCCTGGAAACCGGCGATGGCCTTGTCGCAGGGGCGTTCCACATGGGTGATGGTGTCGCCCACACGCACCTCGGCACTCGTCTTGATGCCGCTGATGATGTAGCCCACGTTGCCGGCACTCAGCGTCTTCTCGGGTTGCATCGAGAGTTTGAGCACGCCCACCTCGTCGGCGTCATATTCCTTGCCGGTATTGACAAATTTCACCAGGTCGCCCTTGTGGATGGTGCCGTTTTTTATCTTGAAATAGACGATGATGCCCCGGAAGGGGTTGAACACCGAGTCGAAGATGAGGGCCTGCAATGGCGCCTCGGGGTCGCCTTCGGGAGCCGGGATGCGTTCCACAATAGCCTCGAGCACAGCTGGTACGCCCTCGCCGGTGCGCGCGCTCACGCGCAGAATCTCGCTTGGGTCACAGCCCAGCAAGTCGACGATTTCGTCCTCCACCTCATCGGGGTGGGCGCTATCCATGTCTATTTTGTTGATGACGGGAATGATTTCCAGGCCGTTGTCGATGGCCATATAGAGGTTCGATATGGTCTGTGCCTGCACGCCCTGCGTGGCGTCGACTACAAGCAACGCGCCCTCGCAGGCAGCGATCGAGCGCGACACCTCGTAAGAGAAGTCGACGTGTCCCGGCGTGTCGATGAGGTTCAACGTGAAGCTCTCGCCTCCGTGCTGGTAGTTCATCTGGATGGCGTGGCTTTTGATGGTGATTCCGCGCTCGCGCTCGAGGTCCATGTCGTCGAGCACTTGATTTTGCATCTCCTTGGTGCCCACGGTTTTGGTATATTCGAGCAGTCGGTCGGCCAGGGTACTTTTCCCGTGGTCGATATGCGCTATAATGCAAAAGTTCCTTATCGTCTTCATTTTGTCGTTGTCAATTTCAATCCGCAAAATTACAAAAACTTACCCAAATCCCCAAACCTCAACCCATTTTGTGGAAAAAATGCGGTTAATGGCGTTTAGGGAAAGGTCGATGCGTCAGTCGGCGGCGACGATGAGGCACTGGTTGTTGTGGTAGGTGAGGCGAAGCACGTTCATCTGGCACAGGTCCACGACGCTGCGCTGCGCGGCCTCGCGCGAGATGTGGGCCAAACGCGCGTAACCGCTCAAGGTGATGCCGCCGTGCGTGGCGAGGTAGTCGAGCAGCAGGTGCTCGCTCTCGGTGAAGACGATTTCGGCCGGTTCCTCCTCGCGTTGGCTGTTCATTACCTTGACGTGGGTGGCACTGGCAAGGATGTTCTCGTCGTTGACGCGGAAGTAGGCGCGCCACTGGCCGTGCTCGTCGGGGGCGAGGACGGGTTTTTCGGTCGCCTCAGCGATGTCGACTTTGAGAACGTTTTTGCCTTCAACGCGGTAGACGCGCCATTGCAACGATTGCGGCGGCTTGCAGTACATCGTGGCGGCCTGTTCCACCATGTAGGCCTCCTCGTCGCTGCTCACACCGGCAATGCGCCCGTTGTCTTTCACGCCCACGAGCAGGTGGCCGCCGCTGTGGTTGGCGAAAGCGCTGATGCTTCGGGCTATTTTCTTGGCGTCGCTGATTTGGTGTTTGAAATCTTGATGCTCGTGCTCGCCCTGCGCGATAAGTTCCTCGATATATCCTTTGCTGCGGCTCATTGTACCGGCGGATAAGGGCGGTTCACCTTGTCTTGGAAGGGCACGGGGGTGCCGTCGAGGATGGCTTGCAGGTAGGGCTTGAGTTTTTGGGCGTAGAAGTAGAAACCTATGTCGGTGAGGTGGATGCCGTCGACAGTGCCCTCATTGTCGGGGCCCCATAGGTTGTCGCGGTCGATGTAATAGAGGTTGCGCTGATTGTCGGCGCGCAGCTTGAGGTAGTTCTTGTGAAACTCGAAGTTTTTCTCCTTAAGATAGGTGTTATAGAATGAGTTATAGTTCTCGTAACTGTAGGACTGGCCTTCCACCATAAAGATGGGAACATCGGGACGTGCCTGCCGCAGGATGTTGATGAAATCGTAGGTGAGCGTGTCGCACATCATCTTGGTGCAGTTGGGGATGGGGTCGATGATGAAAGCGTCCACATCGGGAATGGTGGCCATGGCGCGCGCCATGCAGTAGTCCATCTTTCCCTCGCCGCTGATGCCGATGTTGACGCACTCCACGTTGAGGTCGCGTTGCAGGATGCTCGTGGCCACCATGCCGGTGCGCGTGGCGCAGCCGCCTTGCAGGATGCTCGTGCCGTAGAACACGAAACGGTGGTCGCGCCGCGGGTTATCTACTTGGGGTAGGGTGATGACAGCCGTGCTGTCGACGCCTATCTGCATCCAGTTCACGCCGTCGTAGAGTGGCAGGTATATCATGAATTCGTGCGTCTTGCCATCGAGTTTGTCGACATACACCTTTTGCTGGATGGAGTCTTTGCGCGGACGGTTACAGTTGACGAATGTCCAGCGCCCGTTGTCGTCGAGGATGTAGAGGTCGGTACCCTTGATGCCGGTGTCGGCCATGTGCGCCATGTGCATGTTGGTGAGCAGGTTGTAGCGCACAGCCACGGCGCGCGAATTGGTGGCGAAACGCACCGCCATGCCGCTCGAGCACTTGGCGCGTTCCCACAGGTCGGGCCTCACGCTGTCTTTGAGGTAGGCGGGAATGCGTGTGTAAGGTGTGAGCGAATTGTCAAAGCCCTTGTTGATGAGCCTGAACTTGAGGGCATCGTGGAAAACGAGCGTGTCGAGGCTCGTGAAATCCTGGGCGCGCACTGTTGACGGTAGTGCGGTGGCAACGGCAACCAGCACGATGACCGGCAGGATGAACGATTTGATTTTCATGACGCGAATAGGGAAATAGGGAGAATAGTGGAATGTTAGTGTATTGGAAAAATCAACGGCCGGCCATCAAGGTGGTGATGGGGACCGGCCGTTGTGAGTGTGGTTAAAGGCTTAAAAGCCCTGTGTTACTTCAGCGTGCCGTTTTGGGCATCTTGAATCATCTGCTCGTTAGCGCTGATGTAAACCTCCACGCGGCGGTTCTGGGCGCGGCCGGCTGCCGTGCTGTTGTCGGCAACGGGATAGTCGTAGGCCAGACCCTGGGTGGTGATGCGCGACGTGGGAACACCGCAATTGTTCAAGTAGTTGCGAACGGCGTTGGCGCGGTTGAGCGACAACTTCTCGTTGGTGGCGCGGCTACCGGTGTTGTCGGTGTGGCCATAGATTTGAACGTCGGTGTTCGGGTCGTTGATCAGCTGGGTGGCAAACTGGCTGAGCGAGTTCTTCGACGCCGCGTTCAGGTCATACTTGCCGGTAGCGAACAGGATGTCGCTGTCAAAGGCGACCTTGAGGGCCGTGTAGCCGTTGACGTCGGTCACGGTCGACACCGATGCGCCCTGGATGGCGGCCATCTCCTCTTTCTTCTTTTGCATGTGCTTGCCAATGAGCGTTCCGGCAACACCGCCGGCGATAGCACCTACTGCGCCGCCAATGGCAGCACCCTTGCCCTTACCGATGAGAGCGCCGATACCGGCACCGAGGGCTGCGCCGCCGCCCGTGCCGAAGAGGGTACCCTTCTGGGTGTCGGTCAACGAACCGCAACCGCTGAACGAGAACAAGATAGCCACAGCTACCAATGATGCTAAAAATTTCTTCATAGTTAGTAAAACGATTTTATTAATTAATAAAACATGAATTAAGAATATTTTCTCTCTTTTCTCCTTGAAAAGGAGGTTTCAAAGGGCAAATTTAAGCATATTTTTTCAATTTGCAACGTTTTGCCTCTTTTTTTCCTTCTTTTGACTCAAAAGGGTGGTGGGGGTTTAACAACCTTAAAGCTTGGTGAGCGTGACGATGAAGGTGGCTATCGAAATGAGGGTGCCCACACTCGACATTCCCAGCGACAGACCCGGTGGAATGCTCCACGACGAGCGTGCGGCCGATGCGTTGGGTTCCACATAAATCACGTCGTTTTGTTGCAGGTTGTAGAGCGGCGACACCAGCAGGTTCTTGTCGTTGAGGTTGATAGTGTTCACGCTGCGGCTGCCGTCGGCGTTGGTGCGGATGAGCATGATGTTGTCGCGACGGCCCTTGATGTTCAAGTCGCCGGCGCGCGCGATGGCCTCAAGCACGGTAAGGCGTCCGTTTTGCGCCGTGACGGTGCCGGGCGATTTTACCTCACCCAGGATTGAGACCGTGAAATTCTGGATGCGTACCTCCACACCGGGCTTCTCGGTGAGAAACTTGGGATGGATTTGCGAGGCGATGCTCTCCTCGACTGCCGCTTTGGTCATGCCGCCAATGTGCAACTGGCCCAGCATCGGGAATTCGATGTTGCCGTTGTCGTCCACCAGATAATAGTACATAGGGGCGTTGCCGGCATTACTGTTGGTCAGGGCGCTACCATTGCTCGACAAGTTAGAAATGTAACTGATTTTGTTGAACGGCTGCACCGACTCGGGATTGCGGCCGGTGACAGTGATTTGGAGCATGTCGCCCGGCATGATGACCGGGTCGGTGGCGCGCGAGGCGGCTTGCAGCACTTCTTTGGGCAATTGGTTGGCATCGATCAGGTAAGGAACGTCCTTCGTCGAGCCGCAACTGGCCATCAGCAATGCCGTGAGGGCCAGCAAGAGTAGTTGATTAATGGTTTTCATCGATGAATTATTGAGTGATTGGTTTATTTTCGTGCCACAAAAGTACAAAACTATTTGCCCATAAACAAATTTTAAGCGATATTTGCACACATGGAAACAAAACAAACTCTCCCGCCGGTTGAACGTCACCCTTGGCGACCTTATGTCCCTCCTTGCCCGCGCGTGCTCATGCTGGGCACTTTCCCGCCCAAGCGCGAACGATGGGCGATGGATTTTTATTACCCCAATCGCATCAACGACATGTGGCGCATCATGGCGCTCGTCTTCTTGGGCGACCGCGACGCACTTTGGCTGTCGGCGTCGAAGCGGTTCGACCTCGACGCCATCAAGCGGCTGCTCGACGACAAGGGTATCGCCCTGTGGGACACTGCGATGGCCGTGCGTCGGCTCAAAGACAACGCCAGCGACAAGTTTCTCGACATTGTGGAGACTATCGACCTCGAGGCAATGCTCGACGTGCACCCCACCATCGGGGCCGTGGTGACGGCCGGCGAAAAGGCTACGGCGGTGGTGGCCGCGCTCGCGGGCGCAAGTGTCCAGCCCACCGGTGGCGTGAACCATTGCGTGCTGGGAAGCCACCGTTTTCGGCACTACCGCATGCCTTCCTCATCACGAGCCTACCCACTGGCACTCGAGAAAAAAGCGGCCGCCTATGCGCAAATGTTTGCCTCGCTGGGGCTTGAAATTGACCGAAAATCATTAACTTTGCGGCCATGAAAAAGGATACTCTGCAACTTGTCATCATTTCAGTAGTGCTGCTGGCCTTGCTGGCTGCCGTTATCTACTTCATCCGCGACTTCGACGCCAAGACAATTTTCGAGTGGTATAAGGACCACATGTCTTATAGTATCATCTTGCTGCTGATGGCCATCGAAAGTTCGTTCATCCCCTTTCCCAGCGAAGTCGTGGTGCCGCCAGCGGCCTATTTCGCGCTGCGCAATGGCGACCTCAATGTCTTTGCCATCGTGCTCGTGGCCACGGTGGGAGCCTGGATAGGCGCCACTGTCAACTACCTGCTGTCGATGTGGCTTGGCAGGCCCATCGTCTACGGTTTTGCCGACAGCCGTCTGGGCCACATCTGCCTCATCGACCGCGACAAGGTGCAACGCGCCGAAGATTACTTCGACCGCCACGGTGCCATCTCTACCTTCCTGGGACGCCTCATTCCAGCCATACGCCAGCTCATCTCAATCCCCGCCGGGCTGGCGCGCATGAATTTCGCCAAATTCTCGCTGTTCACCGTCCTTGGTGCAGGCATCTGGAACGCCGTGCTGGCGGCCCTGGGCTGGTGGCTGAGCACAAAATATCCCCAAGAGCAACTCTTCGAGGCCATTGAGCGCAACAACCATTACCTCACGCTCGCCGGCGGGGGGCTCCTGGTGCTCATCGTCCTGTACCTCGCTTACCAGGCATTTAAAAAGAAACCGTCGCGTCAACCTAACACTGAACAACAATGATAGTATCACCCTCACTACTCAGCGCCGACTTTGGCAACCTGGCCCGTGACCTCGACATGATTAACCGTAGCGAGGCACAAATGCTTCACCTCGATGTCATGGACGGTGTCTTCGTCCCCAACATCTCGTTCGGCTTCCCGGTTATCAAATATGTGCAACAACTGTGCGAGAAACCGCTCGACGTGCACCTCATGATTGTAGAGCCGCAAAAGTTTGTAAGTCAAGTGCGCGACTGCGGCGCCACAATCATGAACGTACACTACGAAGTGTGCCCGCACCTCGACCGGGTCGTCCAGCAAATCCACGACGCCGGCATGAAAGCGGGCGTAACCATCAACCCGGCCACTCCTGTGGCCCTGCTGCGCGACATTGTCGCACAGGTGGAACTCGTCCTGCTCATGAGCGTGAACCCGGGCTTCGGAGGACAACGTTTCATCCCAAATACATTAAATAAGGTAAGGCAGCTCGTGAGCCTCATCAACGAAACCGGCTCGAAGGCCGTCATCGAAGTCGACGGAGGCGTTAACGCCGAAACCGGAGCGCAACTCGCCCAAGCAGGCGCACAAGTACTCGTCGCCGGCAACTATGTCTTCAAAGCCGACGACCCCCTTGCCGCCATACACTCTCTGCGAGTCCTTTCCTGACGAGGCTACTCGGATAAGAAAAAATTGAAAAACAGCGCAAAAATTTGTGCGGTAGCAAGATTATTCGTAATTTTGCACCCGCTTTCGACACGAAGCAACCTCATGGAGAGATGGTAGAGTGGTCGATTACACCGGTCTTGAAAACCGGCGTGCCGAGAGGCACCGGGGGTTCGAATCCCTCTCTCTCCGCCAAATTATAAAAAGGGTTCCAAATTTGGAATCCTTTTTATAATTTTACTGAAAGAGACTAGCAAGCCCCCCCAATGGGGTTCGTTATCAGGGGTCAGCGGATATTTCCGGTTGGTGAGTCTGTCGTTTCACGAATATAGTGTAGC
>CAMVPC010000028.1 GCA_947169265.1 uncultured Prevotellaceae bacterium | reverse complement strand
TAAATTGCGATTTATCGCATTAAGAGTTTCAATCTGTTTGTCAATTGAACTTAGGACAAAACCAACAGATTGTTGTATGCTAAATGTTGGCAGTTCAATTTCAACATTTGATAGAGTTTCTACAGATAGACCAGGTTGGGCAGATTGTCCTTGATAACGTGAAAGATTGAGAACTGATAACTTATTGGCTAAGTAAACAGGACAAAAGTCCTTATGTGGTTTGCCAACAATCGCATGTTCAGTAAGAAAAGCCTTGCCTTTATAATAGCGGACATTGCCACAATATGCCCCTTGGCGGCCAATTATAATATACTCTCCGTCTTGATTATACCTTTTACAATAACCCCTAATGCCATTGCCGCCAAAAACCGGGTATTCACCTGCATCATGAATTTCGCTGGATTTGATTGAGTCTCCACTGTGAAATTCAGAAAAAATATCACGAAGTTTATATTTTGTAAGTTCTACCATGTTCTTGTTTCTTCAAAATGTTGAATCTTTTTTGTCTCAGCCCAATGTTGGTTGAGCAATTCATGAAAGCGTGAATAGATACGAGGTTTGATGTCGCACCAGTCGTAACCTTCGCCCACTTGTGGCGTAAAGTCGCTATACGATAAAACCGTTTTCTCTATTGCAGTCAGTTTGTCTAACTCTTTGTCAAGCGTATCTTCGATATAGTCTTCAAGCAACCGTCCGGGAAAGAATATCTCATCGTAGGTTTTAGACTGGATTTCGCATGAAAGATAGTCTACAAACCTAAATGTGTTCGGATAATCATCAGCTATAATGAAACCCAAATTGGAGTTCATCACACGCATGGCGCGGCGACATACCTTGTTGACAATCTCATTCGACAAGTCGTCGCACTCTTGCTCGATGTTGTTAATCAGTTCTTCGGCGGTCATTATCATTGTCGTTTTCAATCATAGTCACAACATAGTCACTTTTTTGTGATATGGATGTGACTAAGTTAATTATTGCTATCTGTAATAATTGCCCAGTAACCTTTTTTGTCGCTGCCGACACGTTTGATGAAATTTCCGCGCAATACTGCAATATGGTTTTTTACCGTTCGCTCCGCAATTCCCAGTGTTTCACTTAATTCCGCAATGGTTGCATTGGGATGCTCGATAATAGCCAAGAATGTTCTGCGGACATTCTTCTGGGCAATTTTCTGGGCAATTTTCTGGGCAATATCGGCATTTTCAGGGCAATCTTCCTCAGTAATGAATGACGTGGATGGTTTCACAGTTGCCTCGAAGACCGTGATTTTGTCAACGGCAAAAATCGGGTCGGGGTTGCCGTTCTCTTTGAGCATGGTAGTCACACGCTCAATGCCACGGTTGAACATGTTCACATATTTCAACGCCTTCATTGCCTCGGCAATGATAGGGTTGCGGTAATCATTGACATTGGGAAAATTTTCAGGCCGTGCCTCACCATATAGTCCACCGGCGTTGAGGATTTCTATGCGGTCGCTATATTGATAAAAGCGTATGGGCATATTCGACTGATAGTCGCGGTGCATGCACGCATTCATCAAGAGTTCCCTCAACGCCAATTCAGGGTAGTTATACACTGTCTGCTCGCGAAGCATACTGACTGGTACAGGACGAGAAGTCACCACAGCATCACGCACGAAATTCTCCAACAAAGGCAACATCTTGGTGAGGCAACCCTTGAACTCACGTTCATTAAGGATTTCAGAGCCATTATTGGTGCCGGCAAAGTGAACATATTGCACGTATGCACCATGCATGAAATACTTCGGGTCTTTCCCGAAAAGGATTACTGCGGCGTTAGTGGGGCAATCATGTTCGGTATCGTAAAGATGAATCGATGCCATCTGCTCCTTGATGTCGCGGTCGTCTTCGGCAAGCAATTGTGGGTCAATAATCTTGGGCAGATATTCGTTTTTGATAAAGTCGGTGTCAATGTCGCTAATTTTAGCCGAGAAGCAAGGCGTAGCGTCAAACGTCGCCATATATGCGATGCGCTTCTCCATGAGTATGCGCTCCTCGGCTTCGGAGGCGATGTCGCGACGTGGACCAATGCGCACAAACGCACGTCCACGGTATCGCACCGGTGGCACGAGTGAGGGCGTCACCTCAGCGACAAGCAGGTCTCCGTCCTCATATTCAAATCGTTCCACCGACATTACCGGGATAGGTAATATGTTGCCGTTTGAACGGATAGACGCGATGTTTTTGAGCAAGTTGTCATCCACTTTCAGTCCCGATAATGAGCCGTCATCGTAAGCACCAATAATCAAGTAACCTTTCTTGCGAGAGCCGGGCAAGTCATTGGAGAAAGCGCAAATGGCTTCTTGAAACTTGTCCATATCACGAAGGGCGGTGGTGCGTTCGACACGGAAAGTTTCGGTGCTACGTAACAGTTGCAATACTTCTTCTTTGCTTATCATATCTTTTAGTCGGTGTTAAATCTTAATGATTTCAACTGCTTCATTATCTCTTGTTCAAGACGGTGACTCTCGGCAAATTGAGCTGCAAGGGTTTCTTGATAGTTATTCATGCGCTCGTTAAACTCCGCCTCGGTAATATCAACATAATCAATCTTGATATCGAAATACTGACCAGCCGAAAGCGAATAACCTTTTTCCTTGATTTCGTCAAAAGTCACGACAACAGAAAAATCGTCAACCTTTTTCTTTTCGCGGAATGTATCTACAATCTGGTCTATCTCGAAATCGCGCAGGCGACGTTTCTGATTCGTGCCCTCTTTGTACTCCTCTCCGAGTTTTGAGGCATCAATCAGCACCACATTGTCATCAGTCTTACCCTTGTCGAAGAAAAGCACCGACACGTTAGTACCCGTAGTGGCAAACACATTTGACGGCATTGAGACTACACCTGCGACGATTTTGTCGTCGATGATGCGTTGAAGAATTCGTTTCTCAATACCGCTTTTTGCTGTGATAAAGCCAGTTGGCACAACAATTGCGGCTTTGCCCTTGCCGTCTTTCAGTGAATTGATGACGTGCTGCAAGAAGCAAGTGTAGATGGCCATTGATGGTTTCTGCGGATTGATTTTCTTGGGCACATTAGGTACACCGGCCCAGAAGCGAGCGGTTTGTGAAGCAACCACAGCGTGTGTGTCAGGAAAATCGAGCTTGAAAGGAGGATTGCTCACGATAAAGTCAAACTTCTTGAGAGTGACGTTATCGTCTTCCTTATGATAAGGCGAAACAAGCGTGTCGCCTTGCACCGCATTGTCAAGACTGGCAACAAGGTTGTTCAAAATGAGGTTCAGTTTGAGCATCTTGTTGCTCCGTTGGCTGATGTCCTGACTGTAAATTGTACAACGATCCTCGCCGATTTGATGGGCAAGAGCCATTAGCAGCGTGCCGGTGCCGGCCGAAGGGTCGTAACACTGCACGCTGTGCAGGTCGGGATTGTCGCCAACCAGCAAGCGAGCCATCACGCGTGCTATGGATTTTGGCGTATAGTATTCGGCATACTTGCCGCCTCCGGCATTATTATAATCTTTGATTAGGTATTCAAAAATGTCGGAGAAGAAATCATATTTTTCCTCAAAGATGGTCTCAAATGAGAACTTGGCGAGCTTATTGACAAGCGCACGAGCAAATTCTCCGCGTTTTGCGCTATCGGTCACAAAATCAGTCAGTTTCTCAAAGATGGGAATCTTCGTTTCCTCAACTGTGTGGGTGTTGAAAATGTTGATATTGAGTTCTGCAATATCAAGCATGGTTTGGTCGAAAATAAGGTCAAAATCGCCTCGTTGAGAGTTGTTGAACAGATAAGAAATCAAGTGCTGCGGCTTGAGGCGCGGAGTGTCGGGCGATAGAGCGTCCCAGAGGTCGAGTCGCTCGTCCTCGGTCATCAGCTCGTAGGCGGTCTCCCACGATTTTGCCGATGCCAGCTCCGGCGATAGTTGCTTGATTTCATAACCGAATTTGTCGTTGAGGAACTTGTACAAGAAAACCTGAGTGATAATCTTGTACTCGTTGCCGTCGTTGCCCAAGCCACTAGAAGTACAAGTGAGCTTGAGGTCGTCGATGAGTTGATATGTCTGTTGCTTGAAATCCATATACTTATGCTATATTGAATTGCTGGTGGTACTGGTCGAGGTACTGCCCGGCAATACGTGTTTGAATGAATGTGCGGTCGGTGCGCTCATTGGCTATATTCAGCTCGTTAAGACTCTGTGTTATCAAAGTCATAACGGTGGTCTCGAAATAAGCGTCTTTTTTGAGGATGTCGTTACGGTCATACACTTGACTGTCAATGACTGATTTTATTCTGCAAAGTGCTTGCAGGATTTCGCTGGGAGACTCTGAGATGAGCGGCTTTTTCTTCGGCTCACGCTTTGCTCGTTCAGTATTTTCTTCCACAATGCGCTTGTGGACACGAGCAAACTTTGCATCGCCGTTGTACTTGTTGAGCAGCACCTTGTTCGCCTTTTGCAGAGCGGCAATGCGTGCAAGTATCTCATCTATCGCCTGAGTTTCTTCGTCAAGCTTTGCCGCTGTCTCAAACGCAAAGTTGTGCTCCTTGAAACGTTGCAGAAACAGCTCTTTTAGCGTGATATATTCAGGGTCGTCAGGGTCGAAGAAGTCGGCAAGGGAGTGAACCGCAGAACGATGCTTTTCCTTGTATTGTTCAATTTTGGAGGCGAGAATTTCCATTTCCTCGGTCTTGATGCGGTTGAACGAGAACTCAATGTCGGCCAGCGCATCAGTGATTGTTTGCTGAATACCGGCATCAGGATTGAAACGTTCCTTAAGGTTAATCATATCAATCCTGTGGTTCAATTCACTCAACATTAAGGGAATTTTGGGCAGGTCAACCTGTTCAAATTCTTCTTTCAATTCATCAGAACCGAATGTGCGTACCAAGTTTGCCATATCTCGTGCGGCTGTGACGACATGACGCAATTCTATGAGTTGCTGTTTGTCCTCAATGGTTGATATTTCGCTGGCGAAAACCTCGACATTATCAGTAGTAAACTCGAATAGCTTATCTTGAATTTCCTGCATGTTCTTGATGATTTCTTCTCGATTTTCAAGAACCTGAGTGAAAGTGTCGGTGATATTGTCGCGTCCTACTTCATCTGGGTCATTGAAGCGTAGCAATTCATGAAGATATGCCTCGTTGGTTTCCTCGAAATTGCGTTTGATGTCAGCGAAGTCTATCAAGTAGCCATAGCGGTTGTCTTTATAGGGACGATTCACCCGAGTAATTGCTTGAAGCAGATTGTGGTCTTTGAGTTTTCGACCGAAGTAAAGGCGTTTCAAGCGTGGCGCGTCAAAACCAGTTAAAAGCATGTTGAACACGATAAGAATGTCAATAGTGCCGTTTTCTTTGAAATCGGTGACTATTTTCTTTCGTGTCTCTTTATCTTCACTGTCATGCAAAATAAGTCCCGCCTTAATCGGTCTGTTGAGTGACTTGTATTCAACCATGGGCTCGCCTACAACTGTTGTGCCATCAGGGAGTTTGAACTTCATTGGCTTGGGTTGCTGGCGGTCGTATTCGTTCTCGAAGTATTCATACAAGCGGCGTGCTTGCTCGCTGGTCTCACATATCACCATTCCACCGAGCGTGTCATCAGCGTGCAGTTTACGGAACGAGCGTAAATCTTGCATGATGTATTGGGCTAAAGCAGAAATGTAATTCTCATGCTCGATTATCTGCGACTTGCGAAGCTCCTGCTTTTGTACAAGTTGTTCTAGACCCTGAACCGTTTCTTGCAGCTTCTTTTTCCATGAAGTCTCTATGTCTTCTCGCAAAATTTTCAGGGTATATCCATCTTGAATCGACTTGTCGTAATAGTAAGTGTGCAGGTAGTCGCCAAAAACGGCACAAGAGTTACGTTCTTCACCAATCAATGGAGTGCCTGTTAATGCAATCTTTATAGAATTGCGGTCGGCGGAGAAAAGATTGGCTAAGAAACAGCCTGTAGGCTTGTAGCCGCGGTGCGCCTCATCAATTAGAAATATGCGCTGCAATTTTGTGGCATAATGAGGCAAATCAACTTTTTCCTTATCCTCTTGGAAGCGTTGAATGTTGACGACAGTAATTTCACGTTGACCAGTATTGTTTTCGGTCGCTTGGTTGTTTCGGAACAGCTGTATCAGCTCTTTTTTTGAGTTTGCCGTGTTCACTAGCAACCCACGGGCCGAAAGTTCTTTTGTGGCTTGTTCCAAAAGGTCGAGCCGGTCAACTATGAAATAGAACTGAGCGACAGTGCCGTGCTTGGCATAATAATCGGTGAGCACATTAGTAAGGTAATAGGCCAAAGCCGTTTTGCCACTACCTTGCGTATGCCATACGAGACCGCTTTTTACACCCTCACTCAGTTTTTGGCGAATAGCAAGTGAGGCAAAAAGCTGTTGATAACGCATGATGTGCTTCTCATCGATGGTTTCAATGCCTCCATCAGGTAGCTCTTTTTGCTTGTGCACATAAGCGATGGCGTATTTAAGGATATAAAGCAGTCGCTCCGGTGAACACATAGATGTCAGCACACGGTTTGTTGGTGTGTTGATATTCTTATTGGTTACATATTCTGGAGCGTTATGGATAACCTCGCTATTAAAATTGACGAGAATTTTATGTTCTATTTCAGTATCGATCGCCCCGTATGGATAGTTTTGATTATATGGGGCTATGGTTTCATTTGTCGGGTTTTCTTCGCGGAAACAGTTGAATGGAGCTGATTTCTTACCTGCTGTGCAATAGAAAACCCCTTCGACAGGAACAATGCCGCCTTTAGCGTCATACTCCATATTGTTGGAGAATATCATCAACTGCGTAATATTGTTGAAGCGACGCAATTTCTTATTAGGGAAACGGCGATGATATTCGCGGTCGCGCTCTGCAACAATTCCTTCTTTATTGTTGGGTTTCTTGACTTCGATATAAACGAGTGGCAATCCGTTAATAAATAGTGTTATGTCTGGGCGAAATTCCTCTAATCCATTTTTACAAGTAAATTCTGCTGTGCAATGATAGACATTTCGGCTTAGGTCTTCAAAGTCAATCAACTTAGTTGAAACATCGGTCAAGCGCTTATAGAACGCTCTACCTATGTCATCGTTATCAAGCTCGGTGCGAATTTCTTGCAGAATCTGTTCAAACAGTTTCTCTTTGCCGGGATTGAGCGCACAAAAACGCTCTCGAAATATATCAATCAGAATGTTGGTTTGAGGGTCAAAGAAAGAACCTGCAGTTTCTTCTGATATTTTAGGTATATAGGTGTAGCCCAACCTCGTAAGATGGACGAGGGCAGGAATTTGAACTCTTGTAGCTTCGTTGAATTTATTCTTTGTTGCCATAAATCAGCGCTTAAAATCGTCGTTGGAAAATGCAAAGATACTTAATTCTTGCGATATGGTTTTTCCCTTAGGGAAAAAAGTTCAAAAAAACTCAATTTGATTGATGCAATATAGAGTCAACTGGCATCTCCATCACAAATTTCACTAAAAAGAAAAAATGCATTTTTTCAATATATGGTGGAAAATGCTTAATTTTGCGGATTAATCTCACATGACTATAACTTAAACTTAAAATTATCAAGAGCATGAAGCATCTTTTATCACTTCTTTTCGTAGTCTTGACCACCATCCTGGCATGGGCCCAGGACTATCCCGCCCCCATCATCTCGGTGGAAGATGGCGGTACAGTGGAGCGCGGAACTCCCATAATCATCACCAAGCCCGAGGGGGCCTTATTCATGAGCTACGCCGTAGCGCTATCGGGCGAAGCCATTGACAACGATGACTTAATCGACACCCAAGAGGACCAAGTGACCATCAGCACCGACGAATGGGAAGGCGGCACGCACCTGTGGATTAAAGCGCACGCCTATTTCACCGACGGCATGGGCACATCTTATGCTTATTTTACCGTACACGATGCCTTCAAGCTTTACGAAGTGGAATACATCTACGACGGCGAGCAGGGCACCGTCGAGGGTCCGGTGCAGGCCATGGAGAACGATATCGTCACGTTCAGCGTAACGCCAGCCGACGGCTTCGACCTGAACAAGGTGGAAGTGACCGACGACTTGTACCTCCACTTCGACCAGTTCACCGACAACGGCGACGGCACCTTCACGTTCACCATGCCCGACCGCACGACGTGTGTGCGTGTCACATTCAAGCCGTCATCGACAGTAACGGGCAATACCCTCACTGTCACCTTCACCGCCGGCGTTGACAAGGGCACGCAGACGGGCGGCTACAACGACCAGGTGAGCAAAGACGGCGTGACGCTCTCCACTGTGGGCTCGCCGCTGGGCAACAGCGACAACTACCGCATCTACAAAAACAAGTCGCTCACCATCTCCACCTCACAGGGTACCATTTCCCGCATCCTCTTCACCAGCACGGCGGCCAAGGGTAAGACCTACGGCCCCGACCTTATCACCCCCGACGTGGGTGCCTACAGTACGAGCGACGGTTCAAAGGAAGGCATCTGGGGCGGCGAGGCCGAGAGCATCACCTTCACGGCGAGTGCCCAGGCACGATTTACCAGCATCGTGGTCATTGTCACGCTGCCCGATGACGGCAACGTCACAGCCCCCGTCATCACGGGCACCACGCCTTTCAAGGAAAACACCCTGGTGACTATCGAGGCACAAGCTGACGCCGAGGTGCGCTATACCCTCGACGGCAACGACCCCACCGAGGACAGCACGCCCTATGAGTCGCCGTTCACGCTCACCCAAACAGCCACAGTGAAAGCCATCGCTATCGTGGGCGACAAGAGCAGCAACGTGGCCGAGCGCACGTTCACGGCATTGCCCGGCGTGCCCTCGATAGCCCGCTTCAACGCATTGCCCGACAACACGCCATTCTACTTCACTTGCCCGCTGGTAGCCGTAGCGCAAACTGGCAACTACCTCTATACGCAAGATGAAAACGGCGCGCTGGGCATGCTCATCTATGGCGATGCCAAGCAGACCTACAGCTTGGGCGACATCATCCCCGCCGGTGCCATTGGCATCAAGACCACCTTTAAGGGTGCGCCCGAGATGACCGATCCCTCCGATTTCCTCGCCGCCGACGGCCATCAAGATGTGGAGCCGGCAGTCCTCACTCCCACGCAGGTCAATATTGACAACTTCGGTCGTTATGCCGTTGTCAAGGGCGTCACCATCGACGGCACCACACTCATTGCGGGCGAGGAGAGCGTAGCCCTCTACAACCGCTTTGGCTGGGTTGCTCCCGATGATCTCGAAAAACAATACGACATCATCGGTGTCGTGGGTTACTACAACGTGCCGCAGTTCATGCCATTGAGCCACACCGAGGCTGCAGGCCCCGCGCTGCGCGGCGACGTGAACGGCGACAACGTGGTGAGCGGCAGCGATGTCACCGCCCTCTATAACGTACTGCTCAACGGCGACACCGCCGCCGGCAACGCCGACGTCAATAGCGACGGCATTATCAACGGAAGCGATGTCACCGCCCTCTACACCATCCTTCTGGAACAATAACTACAATACAATAATTGGAGAGAATATTTTCTGTTTTATCCAGCGTTTTACTGCTTGCCGCAACGGCAAGCGCACAGGTGTCGCTCGACTCGTGCCGACACATGGCGCTACGCAACAACAAATCAATCGCCCACGCAAAACTCAACATTGAACATTGAGCAGGCCGGCCTCAACAACAAGCAGCAAAAACAAGCCGAAAAGGGAAACGGCGCAAGATAAAACAAAACAAGAAACTCTCGCTCGTCGCATCTCAACAAAAGCAATATTTATTTTGCTTTTGTGTTCGCCTTGCACTAATTTTGCACCAACAAAAAAATAAACACATCAAATGGGACTGATTGACGACCAAAAACGTACTATAAACGCGCTGGCACAGGAACGCGCGGTGCTGGTGGGCCTCATCACGCCTGAGCAGGACGAGAGCCGGGCGCGCGAATACCTCGACGAACTTGAGTTTCTTGCCGACACGGCGGGAGCCACTGTGGTGAAGCGTTTCACACAAAAGTGTAATGCGCCCAATAGCACTTCGTTTGTGGGCAAGGGTAAGTTGGAGGAGATTGTGGCTTATGTGCAGGACGAGGACAACGATGTGGGACTCGTCATCTTTGACGACGACCTCTCGCCCAAACAGGTGTCGTTCATCGAGAAGGCGACACGCGTGAAGGTGCTTGACCGCACGAGCCTCATCCTCGACATCTTTGCCAAGCGCGCCCAGACGGCCAACGCCAAGATGCAGGTGGAACTGGCTCAGTACCAGTATTTGCTGCCGCGCCTCACCGGCATGTGGACGCACCTGGAACGCCAGCGAGGCGGCATCGGTATGCGCGGCCCGGGCGAGGAGCAAATCGAGACCGACCGCCGCATTGTCAAGCAAAAGATTTCGCTGCTCAAGCAAAAGCTCGCGCAATGGGACAAGCAAAAAGTGATTCAGCGCAAAAACCGCGGCAAGCTCACGCGCATCGCCCTGGTGGGTTACACCAATGTGGGCAAATCCACACTGATGAACTTGCTGAGCAAGAGCGACGTGTTTGCCGAGAATAAGTTATTTGCCACGCTCGACACAACGGTGCGCAAGGTGGTCATCGAGAATCTGCCGTTCCTGCTCACCGACACGGTGGGATTTATCCGCAAGTTGCCCACTCACCTGGTGGAGTCGTTCAAGACGACGCTCGACGAGGTGCGCGACAGCGACATTCTGGTGCATGTGGTCGACATTTCGCATCCGGGCTTTGAGGAGCAGGTCGAGGTGGTGAACCGCACGCTGCAAGAGGTGTGCGGCGCCGGCGACAAAGAGATGATAATGGTGTTTAACAAGATTGACAACTTCTCTTATGTGCCCAAAGACGAGGACGACCTCACGCCTCGCGAACGCGAGAACATCCCGCTTGAAGAGCTCCAGGCCACCTGGATGTCGCACATGGCGGGCAACTGCGTGTTCATCAGTGCCAAGCGCCAACAAAATATCGACGCGCTCAAACGTCTCATCTACGAGAAAGCGAAGCAAGTGCACATGCAGCGCTTTCCTTATAACGATTTCCTTTACCAGACCTACGACGACCTGAGCTGATGAAGGTTGTCGTAGCCATGGACTCGTTCAAGGGCTGCCTCGACTCTCTCGCAGCGGGGCAGGCTGTGGCGCGCGGCGTGAGCCGGGCGCTTGACGAGGCCCGCGTGCCGGTACTCGCCGTGAGCGATGGCGGCGACGGCATGCTCGACGCGTTCATGCGCGCCACGGGTGCCACGGGCGTCGAGGCCGCGAGTGTCGACCCGCTCATGCGTCCCCTCACAGCGCGCTATGCCATCACTCCCGACGGCGACACCGCGATTATCGAAATGGCGCGCGCCAGTGGTTTGACGCTACTCTCGCGCGATGAGCGCGACCCGCTACGTGCCACGAGCTACGGCACGGGCCTGCTCATTGCCGACGCCCTGCGGCGCGGTTGCCGCCACCTCATCGTGGGGCTGGGCGGTAGCGCCACGAGCGACGCCGGACAGGGGCTACTGCGGGCCTTAGGAATGAAAATTGAGCACGACAGCATCGACACATCGCATTTCTTGTTGAACCGCTATCCTGAGGTTAATATCACCCTTGCATGCGACGTTGACAACCCCTTGTGCGGTCCTCGCGGCGCGGCCGCCGTCTATGGCCCGCAAAAAGGTGCCACGCCCGCCATGGTGGCGCGACTCGAGCGCGAGGCGGCCCATTTCGCGGCGCTCACGTCGCGTCACATCGGCCGCGACCTCGCCGCGGCTCCTGGCGCCGGTGCCGCCGGCGGTGTGGGGTTCGCGCTCATGTCGCACTGTCGCGCCACAATGGTCAGCGGCATTGAGTTACTGCTCGATCTGCTTCACTTCGACACGCTCATGGCCGACACCCGGCTCGTCATCACCGGCGAAGGCGCGGCCGACAACCAAACGCTCATGGGAAAGGCACCCACGGGCATCATGCGTCGCGCCGCACGGCATGGTGTACCCACAGCGTTGCTCGCCGGACGCGTCGACGACCGCGACCGGCTGCTCGGTGCCGGTTTCGCCGCCGCCCACTGCATCCATGATGTCGTCGATGACACATCCGAAGACCCGCTCTCGCCCTCGGTAGCCACACGCCACCTCGCCGCCACCGCCCGCGCCCTCGTCGAATGCCATCGCCCAAACATATTACCTACGACACAATACTGATGTCCTATTCTCCTCGAGCCATAATCAGGCACCTCACATCTGCCAATATGTTTACCCAAAAATTGATGGCTTTGGTGTTATATGTCCTTCACCAAGGCTATCAAATCTCACCAAAGGTCATCAAAATTATCTCAATCTGCATGAGACACACTCAGATTTTTGAGGTTCCCATCATTTTTGGGGAGATGCGGAAAGCTATAGGTCAATATGGAACAGATTTCAATCTGTTGTTATTTCATTGGATTAAGAAATCTAAATATGCCCCTCTGTACTCATTTGTAAGCGATACACATCGCCATTACGAAACACCAGATACACTATATCGCCGTCAGAATAGAGGCTATACATCTCGCCTTCGATGAAAGGCTCAATGCTCACACTACTTTTTTCTATCAAGTATAAAGCATTGTCTGTCATTACAAAGAGTCCATAACTTGTAATCGCAGCATCAACTATGTCGCGTTCACATTGTACAAAAGGTTCAAGACCTTTGGCATCCAAGAAATAGACTGTGTCTCCACATACACAAAATGCATGAGTGCCGTAATCTAAAACCTTTGTTATCGGTGCAGACATTCTGGTAACACATTCAACAACCCGGTCGTTCACGTTGCAAGTGTACCAGCCCCATTCTCCGTTACCCTCGGGGATAACAACATTAAAATACTTGCCAACTCCCTTGTACATAAAGAATAGTTCAGTATCAAAATTAAATAGCATTTGGTTGTAATCGCCATCTAACTGCATGACATAAGAGCCACTCTTGACCAGAAATTTGCCATCACACATCAAAATATCTTCACACTCAAACTTGCATTTAAGTCGACACATTTCCAAGCGTGGCGAACTGATCGAATCTAAAGACAGTAATGTTCCTTGATCAAAATAAAAAAGTCCCATGCCATCTATTGTGAGTAATTTCCCGTCACCTGTTGACAAATCGATGGTGTTCAATAGGAATTGTATGTTGTCACTTGTTGTGGAATCAGTTGGCGCATCGATTATAGCTTGCGCTTTGGATTGAAACAAAACACATGCGACAATTAATAATACACTCGTTGCTTTCATATTTTTCTTTTGCTTTATTTCACGTAGCTAATTCGTCTTATCATCTCTTCTATTCCGTTAGTTGATGTTAGATCCCCATTTTGCATCGCTTCACGCATCTTATTCCATCGTTCCATCAAATCGTCAAGATTGTCGCTTTGAGGCCTTGGTTGCTGTTCGGGAGGGATTTCGGATTTTATAATCCGTCTCACTATTTCGGGTCCTTGCTGTTCGCCCTGAGTGCGTTGTTGGGATTGAGAAGATGACTGTGCCGATGCGGTACTATCCCCTGTCATACGGCCGCTCTTCTGACTTTGAGAGACATTGTTCGTTTCTTGTCGCGCGGCTTTTTTTGTCGTCAAACTTCCCGAGGCATTTTGACGTTCCATTTTTTTCGTCTCCCTGCCATGTTGTCCCACTTGTCTGTCGGTAACATTGTTTTGAGTGGCAGCGTGATTCTGAGCGGCATGGTTTTGCGAATCTTCTTCTCTGACATTCTGTCTATCAGGATTTTCAAATCGTGCTTTCAGTTCGATGCGTTGTTGAGTTGATGACGTGGGTTGAGACTCACGAAGTGGCACATATTCCCGTTTCTTAATTTCCATCAATCTGCGTGGCTTCGTAAGTTTATAGTCGGGAACATCATTTGTTTTATTTCTCTTAGTTGGCTGAGAAGTTGCGGACGTTGATTGAACGCGTTGCTTACGAGATACATTCACATTAGGCAGTGGCCGTGAGTGGCCCATGCATTCCTTGGGGTTGATCTTGCAACGACGTTCCCTTTCTTTCTGCCATCTCTCTTGCGTACTATCCGCCTTTTCAATCATCTCGTCAAACAGAGAACGATTTCTATTGTTGATAATAAAGCCATCGTTTTTCTGTGTCAACTGAGTGACCTTACTTGTTATCTCGTCATTTTCGAGCATGGACATCCTTTCTGAGTTTTTAGTGTTACTATGAGCGCTTGAAAAATCACTCATATCATCATAATTTGGGCCAGATATATAATTATCGGGTTGGTAATAATCATTCAAAAATGCCGCATCCTCTCGAGTTTCGCGTATTTGTCGGTCAGAGCGTTGCGCCGCTTGGGCATTGCGCACTGTACTTTCATGTTGTCTCTCTTGCTTTTGCTGTCTTTTCCTCATATCTTCTTGCATGGCATTCCATATTTTGTTCTTCATATTGCTTGGAACACCACGGCCTTGAGCATAAAGCACATTGCTTGACAACAACAGCAATAATGCTATGAATAACTTTTTCATATCTTTTTCTGTTTATTGCTCAAGTTTCTAAAGCTATAAGGCTCTATAGACTTGATGGTTAAAGGTATCTTTGTTTCTTTATCAAGTTATTTCTTAAAACCAGGAATCCAAGAGGCTTGCAAACCTATGTTGGGAATGTGTATATCTATTGTTTTTTTGCCTCTCAAAACTTGTATATCAATAGGGCTGAAACGCTCTAACGATTGGATGTAGTCACGTATATCGGAATTGCTGCTCATTTCGTGACCGTCAATGCTCAAGAGCACATCCTTGTCTTTGAGGCCATACAGCCCCGCCACACCACCATCTGCCGATTTGATATACACACCTTTAAATCCCGGTTGGTTTTTTATTATATCCGGTAATTTGATTTTCAATTTTGGATATTTTTTATTATAATCCGGTATTTCATCAATAGATACGCCGTAAATCCCTATATCATTATAGGCAGAAATACCATCTAAGTTCTCACCGTCGGCTAAAACCTGTTTCTCACAGGCATCATAGAGTTTTGCCAATTGTAACTCATTCCAACTTTTCAAACCATATTCTTTCCCTCCGGCCGCACTATTAATCATCTTTTTCAATTGCTTGTCAGATAGTTTTTTGAACTTTGAGGGCATTATAAGATTTTCGTCATAAGCTTTTACCATCTGCGGAGATAGTCGCAAGAACAAAACATTGTAGTTTTCGACCTTTTTTTCTTCTCCCTTGGACGGTGTGATTGTGATGATTTGTTCTTTCAGTTTTGCCTGCATCATGTAACCGTTAAGTTTGTGTATAGTTGCCTCCCAAATACAAATAGTCTTTATGGGTTCTTCAGTCATAAGTAAGCCTAAGATTCCTGTCACAGCGTTGCCGATTAAACTGCTAGATGAAGAAGACCCTAATGCCGCCGAGACGAGGTTACTTGTGAGATCGCCGGCTCCTGCCGCCAGTTGATTCTTGAGCACAATACTCGCTTCACTTGGGACGTCTAATTTCTCATTACTCCAATTTAAGTAGGCACTATTGTCCCCCAATTCCATCTGGGTCTGTGCCACATAGGCACCGTTGATACCCTCGTCCTGGAAATCATGATTAAATTTATTGACCCAAAGCTTTGGAATAAAATTGTTAGTGGCACTACAGGTGATATAAAACGAAGGATAACCGCCATTAATATTGGGGTAGCCCGAAATGCTTACCCAAACATCATCACCTAAACGTTGCAATACCGGGACATATTCCTGAATATCCTTCAAGAACCCCTGAAGTTTATCCACATATTCTTGCTTTTTAGGGAACTTTTGGGCGTCAAGTGCCTCCAATTCCATAATGCTCTCCTTCAATGCCGATGTGTCCTTCAAGACGAGGGCATTGATTTCTCCACGAACATAATAAAGCAATGGCAAACGTGCATCATCATTTTCGGCAAAATTCTTATAAACCTCAATAACGGCTAGGCTTTCTATGTCTTTTTGATTTCGTTGGTATTCTTTAAGTCTATCAAATATAATTTGCAAGAATTCTTTTTTTTGCTCTGCCGTTTTTGCTTGCGCCATATAGAAACTGTTCAGGCTTAGCAAAGCTGCTTCTGTACTTAATTCAAGATTTTGGGTTTTTGCTTCAACATAAGAGTCTATCAGTACATTGAGAACATCTTTCATGCTTTTCTTGTTAATAGCATTCTCTATTTGAGGCTGCTGTGCGCAAACACCAATTTGCGTGAGCCATGACATTGTCATAAGGCACAAAAGGATTTTTACAGTTGTTAATCTCATAATGGGAAAGACATGTTTATATCTCACGTTTCCCGCAGTCCTCAGAAAACTATATAACAAAAAGAAACGTGGACTGACTTTGCCACACCCGTTGAGATGGTCGTAGGAAAACCAATGATGAAGATATGGAAAAAGCGTCCACGCCATAGCGTGAGAACCGCTTTGTTATCCTCTCATCATTGTGAAAATTTCCTACGTTTTCTCAACAAGAGATAAGCAAAACGCTTCTAAAATACCAGAATGTCTTGGACCGTTGCCAATCCAACTGCAAAAATAGGCATTTTGTTGGAAAAGACAATCGTTTTGAGGAAGAAATTCAGAAATGAGGGTCGAAATAACACGAAAAAGGGCAGAATCCTTGCAACGGTGACTGCTAGGGTATTATCACCACTGCGTGAATTATGCCTCATCAAAGAGCCACATTACAGCCACTTGAGGCGGCTGTTTTGCGCCGTCCAAACACCGGATTAAGCTCGCGGGTTTAGTAGCGGTTGCGCAGGCGGGCGCGCGCGAGCATGTCGAGTTCGTCGCGGGTGAGAGGGGCTTCGTCGGGGTCGAGCTTTAAACCGTCGAGCATGTCGTGGTTTATCATGAAGCGCATCACGTTGCCCGTGAATTAGTTATTCCAATAAAAGAAGTTTAGGGCCTCACCGCTTTGCGCCGTCTCGAGTTAGTAGAACGGATTGTTGTCGGCTTTAATGACATGGGCCACATTAGAGATGACCTTAATCACGCCCGATTTCGAGAAATAAACAGTGAGGTTATTAATCTTTTTTTTTCTCTTTTTCTCAAGCCTTTCACAATCGATGTCTATTCCGAAATTCCGCTTGCCGAAATCTTTATATTCATCCAAATTGCCAAAGAAACAAATCATTTCATCATCGGGCATTTTACTTAAGCACTTGATTGCTTTGTCGCGCTGTTTTTCGTACCCACTCCGCAAGCTTAGTTTATAAAGATTATTTAAAAAACATCAGGCTGGCGTAAAGCTCTCAAAGCTGTTATCGCTGTAAAAAACCAAAATATTCACCACTTTTCGGGCACCATTTTGGGTTGACGCGTTAGTGTTCTTTTTGCCCACAGTCATGGCGATATTACGCAAGGTGTCGGTTAGTGTGCCCATCGAGGCATTTTGGGTCACATCATTCACACCGCTGTCATCATCGTTGAAATTAATCGACTGACGACTTTTGGACAAGTCGGCCTGCCGCGTGACACTGCCACCGGTCATGAACGAACCGGAAACCATGTTGTCAAATTCCGACAAACCTGACTGACGTCCTCCCACAAACATATCACCATCGCCAAACATGAGCCACATGATGTTCAGCGAAGGGTAAGCGCGATGAATTTTTGAAATTATCTCGTCACTCACTTTTTTGTTGCGTCCATTGAGTAGCTGTGAGAGGGTGGGGCGAGGGATCTCACAGGTGTCAGCAAACTGGCTGTTGGCAATTCCATTTTGCTGAAGGAACAATTTTAGCCTCGAAACGATGTCCATAGTGATATTTGGAAATGTGAATTTTGCGATTGCAAATTTAGACAATAGTGTTGAGATTACCAAATTTATAAACACAAATTTTGAAATTTGCGATTTGTCAACGCACGACAACGCTTTGCGGCCGCAAACATGCCATTTCGCCAATATAATATAGTTATACTTTATGTTTAATAAGCTAATTGGCTGTTTATCTATATAGTATCAAATCATATAAAGCCAACAATCATGAAGTCGTGGAACAATACAGAAATTTCTTCAATCGACACTTTAGTTTTTATTGGTTATTTTACTCATTTTCTGTTGTTTATTATATATGTAAAAATTTGTAAAATGGTAAAATTTCGCATTTGTAAACCGCACAAACGAAAATTCATGATTTCAAAATGCACATCAAACGTAAAATTACGATTTTGGATAACAAAATTTGTAATTACAAAACGTAAAATCACAGGCCTACCCTGCCCCGTGTCCGCTATTTGTAAACCAAAATTTTGCGAGGTAATTTTACCATTCGGCGTCTCAACTCGATTTCCTCGCGATATTTGCAAACAATGCCACAACAAGCCCGAAAGGACAAATCTCAAGCGATTCTCACGGCATCAAATAAGCAGTTTTCAACAACTTTGAAAACTGCTTATCAATTATTTATCGCTAAAAATAGCCACAAAAAGATATAACACAAATTTCTTCAGAAAAAAACGAAAAATCGCCTATTTCAGCCCTCTTCCCTACCCTTGCTGAAGCAGAAAAATGGGGCTATAACAGGGATTTTCGGGGCAAAAATGGGCCTTAAAGGGCCTTTTTTTAATTATTTGGGCGCAATTATCTAATCAAAAAACGGTGACAAAACCGAGATTTGAAAATTTTGTACGAAAAAATGGGTCAGAAAATTCGCGATTATCAGGCTTTCGCGGGACGGTTCAGCACCCCCTGAGCTCCTTGTCGAGGAACGAGGCTGTGACCGAATCCGGGCACTTCGCCACCTCCTCAGGTGTGCCGCAGGCCACCACCCTACCCCCGTTTCGTCCGCCCTCGGGTCCCATGTCGATGACGTGATCGGCACACTTTATGACATCCATATTATGCTCGATAACGATGACAGTATTTCCTTTTTGGACCAGTCGCTCGAGAATGCCGAGCAAGATTTTTATGTCCTCGAAATGCAACCCGGTGGTTGGCTCGTCGAGGATATAAACAGTTTTTCCGGTGTCCTTTTTTGCCAGTTCGGTGGCAAGTTTAACGCGCTGACATTCGCCTCCCGACAAGGTACTCGAAGGTTGACCCAATTTTATGTACCCCAGTCCCACGTCCTGCAGCACTTTAATTTTACGCAGGATATTGGGCACGGCCTCAAAGAACTCTACAGCCTGGTTAATCGTCATGTCGAGCACATCGGCAATCGACTTTCCTTTGAACTTCACTTCGAGCGTTTCGCGGTTGTAACGTTTACCGCCGCACACCTCGCAGGGCACGAGCACATCGGGCAGGAAATGCATTTCCACGGTCTTATAGCCGTTGCCCTTGCAGGCCTCGCAGCGACCGCCACCGGTATTGAACGAGAAACGTCCGGGCTTGTAAGCGCGAATCTTAGCCTCGGGAAGGTTCACGAAGAGGTTGCGGATATCGGTGAATACGCCGGTATAGGTGGCGGCGTTAGAGCGGGGCATGCGTCCCAGCGGCGACTGGTCGACGGTCACCACCTTGTCGACCCACTCGAGTCCTTCGAGCGCCGCATGCGGCAACGGTTCGGCCAGCGAGCGGTAGAAGTGGCGGCTGAGCACCGGTTGCAGCGTGCCGTTGACAAGACTTGACTTTCCGCTGCCGCTCACGCCGGTGACCACGATGAAAGTGCCCAGCGGGAACGTCACGTCAATATTCTTGAGGTTGTTGCCGGTGCAGCCACGCAGCGTGAGGGCATGCCCGTTACCCGCCCGCCGCTCGGGCGGGAGCGCTATTTGTCGCGTGCCGTTGAGGTACTGTGCGGTGAGTGTGTCCTGCTTGAGCAGTTGACGCGGCGTTCCGGCAAAAACGATGTTTCCTCCCTTACGTCCGGCAAAAGGCCCTATGTCGATTACATAGTCGGCCTCGAGCATCATGTCGCGATCGTGCTCCACCACGATGATGGTATTTCCCTCGTCGCGAAGTTTCTTCAACGCGTCGATGAGTCGACGGTTGTCGCGCTGGTGCAAACCTATACTGGGTTCGTCGAGGATATAAAGCACGTTGACGAGCTGCGAGCCTATCTGCGTGGCCAGCCGAATGCGCTGACTCTCGCCACCGCTCAGCGTGGCGCTGGCGCGGTTGAGCGACACATAGTCGAGCCCCACGTCGAGCATAAAGCCCAGGCGGCTGTCGATTTCCTTCACAATCTCGCGTGCCACGGCCCACTGCTGTGGCGTGACGCGCTCCTCGAGCCCACGCAGCCACTCGCGCAGGTCGCCGATGTCCATCGCGGCCAGCTGGGCAATATTCTTGCCGGCCAGCTTGAAGTGCAGCGACACGCGATTGAGCCGTTGGCCGCCACACTCGGGGCAGGTGGTGCGGCTAAAGAATTGTCCGGCCCACTTTTGCGCTTGGCTCGAGGCTTCGTCGTCCTGCTGCATCTCGATATATTTCACCAAACCGTCGTAAGTAGTGAGATAGTTGCTCGTGCTCAACGTTTCGTTTTTCACGCTCAACCGCTCGGTGGTGCCGTTCATAATCTCGTCGATGGCCTCCTCGGGAAGTTGTTCAAGCGGCGTGTCGATGGTGAGCCCATACCGCTCGAGTATCGACTGCAACTGCCAAAAGATGAGGTTGTTCTTATAGCGTCCCAGCGGCGCGATGCCGCCTTGACGGATGCTCAGCGACGCGTCGGGAATAATCTTCTCGCGGTCGATAAGGTTCACAAAACCCAGCCCCTTGCACTTGGGGCACGCGCCCAGCGGCGAGTTGAACGAGAAGTGGTGGGGGGCAGGCTCGCTGTAACTCAGTCCGGTCTCAGGGTCCATGAGCGAACTGCTGAAGTGGCTCAGCTCGCCACTCTCGGTGTCGAGCACCATCAGCTGTCCGTTTCCCTGCTTGAAGGCCGTGTCGGCAGTGTCGCGCAAGCGTCGCCCGTCTTTAGCGGTCACCTTGAGGCGGTCCACCACGAGCTCCACGTCATGATTGCGGTAGCGGTCGAGTTTCATGCCGAAGGTGATTTCGCGCAGCTCGCCATCGACGCGCACATGCAGGTACCCCTTTTTCCGGAGCTGCTCAAAAAGGTCCTTATAATGCCCCTTGCGGTTTTTCACCAGCGGCGCAAGGATATAAATCTTGTGACCGTCGAATCGCTCGAGAATCATCTGCAAGATCTTGTCGACCGAATATTTCACCATCTTGTTGCCGGTGAGATAGCTATAAGCCTCGGCGGCCCGCGCATAGAGCAAGCGCAGGTAGTCGTAGACCTCAGTCGTTGTGCCTATCGTGCTGCGCGGGTTCTTGTTCACCGTCTTCTGCCCTATCGCAATCACCGGATTCAAGCCCGTGATTTTGTCCACGTCAGGGCGTTCGAGCACGCCAAGCATGTTGCGCGCGTAGCTCGAGAACGTCTCAAGGTAACGGCGTTGTCCCTCGGCGAAAATCGTGTCGAATGCCAGCGACGACTTGCCGCTGCCGCTCAGTCCCGTTATCACCGTGAGCCGATAATGCGGGATGTCCACATCAATATTTTTAAGGTTATGCACGCGCGCGCCGAGCACGCTCACGCAGTCCACCTCTTTTCCGTCGAGTTTCATCGTGTCACCTTTCGTTTTTTGCGCCGCAAAGTTACTGCAAGGTGAGCGCAATACAAAATGAAAAAGCAAGATTTTTCATTTTTATTGCCGAACCGTAGCGTAACTTCGTCACATTTTGAGGCAACGTTACTGCAAGGTGAGCGCAATTAGCCAATTTGCTCAGTTTTCACTATTTTTTAGCAAAAATCTCTCTGATTTGTCGATTTTTTGTAATTTTGCAAACGGTTTCCGTTTCGGCGGACTCCAAAATAACATTGAGGGTAAATAATTTAGCATTCGCTATTATTTCGCGCATAGCCAAGAAAGCCTCGGAAACTTTGATTGGTATAATAAGCTCTGAAATAATTGTGACAGGATAGCCGTTGAGAGGCTTCTGAGTCCCGCTTACGATAGCAATGCACACGCATAAAGCGTGGTGCATTTGAAAGCGGGACACAGAGGTACCATTCCCGAGGCTTCGCCTCTTGCTATGCGCAGTAAAGATGCATCACGCTTCTTTTATTCTGCGCCTTAGTGTGATTGATAGTTGGATGCTTGGACAAAAAACTATCAGTTATGGAGCATAAGAAATCAATGCAAAAGGCATACCGTGAAAAGGATGCCGAGTATTACACCTTGTATGAGGACATTGCCGCCGAGTTGCCGCAGTATAGGGAACAACTGCGGGGCAAGCGGATTATCTGCCCGTGTGACTGGGACGAGAGTTACAACGAGGAGCTTGTATATAAGGAAGAAGGAGTTACAGCCAGCGACCTCTTTTCGAGTGGCAGCATCAAGCATCTAGACATGGCAGCATCTAAGGATAAGTTTGAAAAGAACTTTGACGCCATCAAATGCCAGTTTGTTAAGTTTCTTGTGGCCCATGCTGAGGCATACGGCATAAGATCCATTTCTGTCAGCGGCTATAATCCTGAAACGGGCGAGGGCGTTAAATTCCAAGATATTGACTATAGCAATTATGATATGGTGATTACGAATCCACCCTTTGCACTCTTTCGTGAGTTTATGGACTTAATGATGAAATCGGGCAAGGAGTTTCTAGTCATCGGGCCGACGACAGCGCTCACTTACAAGAATATTGCTGGCTACATGCACGACAATCGCTTGTGGCTTGGCTATGCTAAACAGATGAAGGGATTCCGTCGCCCAAACGGTTCGCTTCTTCTATCGAAAGACAAAGATGGGTCCGTGCCTCGCGCCTGCAAATGGTACACGAATCTCGACGTCAAATATCGCCACGACTGGGTAACGCTCACAAAATCATATCACGAGAATCCTGAGGCATTTCCAAAATATCTCAACTTTGACGCAATACATGTGAGTTCAGTGAAAGATATCCCCTACGACTATGAGGGCATGATGGGTGTCCCGTCCACTATCATGACAAAATTCAATCCAGACCAGTTTGAGATTGTTGGGTCTAGCATCGGACTTGCAGAAAAACCAAATTTTGAAATTCCCTTGAACAAGCGCGGCGGCCCCGCATTCTATCTCCCCGATGGTAAAGGTAGCGTGAAGCGCATCTTTGCCATGCTCGTAATCAGAAATCTCCACCCACGAAAAGATGAAGAATAAGCCATGACAGTAAAGGAACTATACAATGAAGTACGCGACGGTCACATCATCAGTGACATTGAACTACAGCGCGAAATCATCTACAGCGACGAGAAGCAGAGACTTGTTATCGATAGTATTGTGAAAGACTATCCGTTGCCCGCCTTCTATCTATGGAAGAACGATGACGGAAACCTGGAAGTGCTTGACGGCAAACAGCGCATCCATGCCATCACCCGTTTCTACGAGAACGATCTCGAATATGAAGACTTGCTGTGGAAGGAATGGAACAAGAAAGACCCTCAGTTGCAAGAAAGGATTAACAACACGACACTCTGCATTATCATCAGTGAAGGCACAGAAGAGAAGAAGCGTGAGATATTCAACCGCATTAATACTCTCGGCGTTCCTCTTTCAGAATTTGAGGTACTAAACGGTCTCTATGCTGGCCAATACTTGCGTGGACTATCTAAGTACGTGGAACAAGATTCGGCAGCAAAGAAAATCCTTGGAGAGCCGAAACGTGGCAAAAGCAAAATTAAGTTGCTTGACTTTATATGTTCATTGCGTGACGTTAAAGATAAAAAGGAATATGTGAAACTGCATCAGAACGAACCATTTGTAATAGACCAAACGCTTGTGACGAAACACGTAAAGTTTGTCGCATCTATCTTCGATGATTTCTCATCGCTACCCGTGCTCCTACGTCTCGCTGTGAAATATGCCAAAGACATTACGATATGGAAAGAAAACAAGGATGAGATAAATCATCGCATCAAAAAATTTAAGAAAAGTCAAGATTATAAACTCATTTCCAACAAGGAGCAGGAAATCGAAGACATTATCCAAACCGTTGTTCAAAGAATTAGCGTTGACCCACGCCGCCTGTTTTCACCAGAACAGAAAGAAGAAATTGTCCATATGTATCTTGCTGACCCAAATCGTCACAAAGAGAATAAAATCCGATGTGAGGATTGCAAGCACTTCTTCTATGAGGACGAATTGACCGTTGACCACATCGAACCTTGGAGCAAAGGCGGACGCACAGAGTTATCCAATGCGCAATTACTGTGCCGGCCGTGTAATAGTAAGCAAGGGAATCGTAAGTAGATTAGCCCATATACCTTTATCCAATTAACATTTTGCACCGCTTCTGCCTTAATTTGTTTAAGAAATTAGATATTAATTTAATCAAACAATAACATTTTGAACGCACACAACGCCCCCGGGACGCTTGCCCCGGGGGCATTGTCATGTTTTGGGAAGCCATCAACTCTGGCGATTGGTTCTTAGAGGGTGATGGCAAAGCGGGTTACATGGTGAGACCGAGGGCTTGCCAAAAGTAGGCGGGGAGGGCGACGTTCTCGAGTTTGACGCAGTCGGCGGGGAGGGGTGCGACTTGGCGCGGCAAAAGTCCGGCACTGCCGCTGCCTATGCGGGTGACGAGGAAGCGGCCTGGTTTTGCTCACCGGCGGCGGCTGCACCGCCCTCTTGGTTCTCGTTCATCGTATTCATGAATCTCTTGAAAAAATATGAAAATCATAGTTATATTGGTTTTAATTGGTGAATGATTTTGTTCATGTAATTATTACGCGACAAAGTTAGCGTGTATTTTTACGCCACCAAATTTCACTGCGTAATTTTTACACAGCTAAGAATTATTAACAGCCATACATTCGCGGAAATGAGTCTTAAATGAGTCTTAAATGCAATAAATCACAATAAAATATAGGTCCAGGGTGGCAAAATGGGAAAAAACCACTATCTTTGTGAAATCTTTAACATTAATATATAAGTTATATGTACACTCAAGAACAAGGATTATACATCGCGCATTGCGAAGCCGGACCGCTGAGCATCGTGGGTAAGATGGCCAACCGGCACGGACTCATCGCCGGAGCCACCGGCACAGGAAAAACCGTTTCGCTACAAGTGATGGCCGAGACTTTCAGCCAGGTGGGCGTACCCTGCTTCATGGCCGACATGAAAGGCGACCTGAGCGGTATCAGCCAGGCCGGCAAGATGAGCGGTTTCATCGAGAAGCGCCTGCCCGAGTTCGGCATCAGCGACCCCAAGTTTGAAGCCTGCCCGGTGAGGTTCTTCGACGTCTTCGGCGAGCAAGGACACCCCATGCGCAGCACCATCTCGCAGATGGGTCCCGACCTGCTGGCCCGCCTGTTGGGCCTCAACGACACGCAAGCCGGGGTATTGCACATCGTGTTCCGCGTGGCCGACGAGCGCGGCCTGCTGCTCATCGATCTCAAGGACCTTCGCGCAATGCTCGACTATGTGGCCAAGCACGCCACCGAATACACCACAAAGTATGGCAACGTAGCAGCGCCGTCGGTAGGCGCCATCCAGCGCGCTTTGCTCGCCCTCGAGAACCAGGGCGCCGAGAAATTCTTCGGCGAGCCATCGTTCAACATCATGGACCTGCTGCAAACCGAGAACGGGCGCGGCGTGATGAGCGTACTTGCCGCCGACAAGCTCATGCTCCAGCCCAAGCTCTACTCCACCTTCCTGCTGTGGCTCTTGAGCGAGCTCTATACCACCCTGCCCGAGGTGGGCGACATGGACCTTCCGCGGCTCGTGTTCTTCTTTGACGAAGCCCACATGCTCTTTGAGGACACCAGCAAAGCCCTCGTCGACAAAATTGAGCAGGTGATACGCCTCATCCGCTCGAAAGGCGTGGGCGTGTATTTCGTCACGCAAAGCCCCACCGACATCCCCGAAATCATCCTCGGCCAGCTGGGCAACCGCATCCAGCACGCCCTGCGCGCTTACACGCCCAAGGACCAGCGCGCCGTGCGCACAGCCGCCGACACCTTCCGCGCCAACCCGGCCTTTAAGACCGACGAGGCCATCATGAATCTGGAAACGGGCGAGGCCCTCGTGTCGTTCCTCGACGAGAAGGGCGCCCCGAGTGTGGTGCAACGCGCCAAGGTGCTGTTCCCGCTGAGCCAGATTGGGGCCATCGGCGACAGCGACCGCGACCTCATCATCCGCCAGTCGCGCCTCTACGGGCAATATGACAAGATGATCGACCGCGAGAGCGCCTTCGAAGTGCTCCTCGAGCAAACCGAGAAAGAGCGCGAAGAGGCCGAGAAAGCCAAAGCCGACAAAGAAGCTGAGAAGGAAGCCGCCAAGGCCGAGAAGGAAGCCGAAAAAGAGGCTGCCAAGGCCGAAAAGGAATCGAAGAAACCCGGCTTCCTCAAAAAAGTGTGGAAGGCCATTGTAACCGCCGTAACCGCCACACTCGCCACCATCGTGGGCACGTGGGTTTCGGACAAGGTCACCGGCAAGAAAACCAAGAGCAAGACGTCAACCACAGGCAAAGTGGTGAAAAACGCCACCACTGCCGTCACGCGCACCGCCACACGCGAGCTCACCCGTGACATCCTCGGCAACCTGATCAAATGATTTTCTTAAGTAAACGAGTAAACAATCTGCTCGTTTACTCGTCTACTCGTCTACTCGTTTACACGTCTACTAAAAAATATATGTCTTTTATCGCTATCATTCCGGCACGGTTCGCCTCGACGCGATTCCCCGGAAAGCCGCTCGCCCTGCTGGGCGACAAGCCAGTAATTGAACATGTGTGGCGACGCGTTGCCGCCGTCGTGCCTCACACCGTGGTGGCCACCGACGATGACCGCATCGCACGCGCCGTTGAAGCCTTTGGCGGCGAAGTGGTCATGACACGCCCCGACCACAAAAGCGGCACCGACCGTTGCATGGAAGCTTACCGCAACGTGGGAACCGGTGAGGATATCATCATCAACGTGCAGGGCGACGAGCCCTTTATCGACGCGTCGCAGCTGCGCGGCATCATGGCCTGTTTCGACCAGACCGACACCGATATCGCCACCCTTGTCAAGCCCTTTGACCCCTCGCGGCCATACGCCGAGCTCGAGAACCCTAACGCGGCCAAAGTCGTGGTCGACAACACGATGAAGGCGCGTTATTTCTCGCGGTCGGTAATCCCGTTTGTGCGCAACGCGCCCCGCGAGCAGTGGCCGCAACTGCACCGATACTACACCCACCTGGGGATGTATGCCTACCGTGCCGGCGTTCTCGAGGCCATCACACGCCTGCCACAGTCGCCACTCGAGTTGGCCGAATCGCTCGAACAACTGCGTTGGCTCGAAAACGGCTACACCATCACGGTGGCCACCACCTCGGTGGCCACGATAGGCATCGACACGCCGGCCGACCTTGCGGCGGCACAAGAGTTCCTCAAGCAACACCCGTCACACCCATGACCATCGACCGCTCCTGCCCGCCGCCCGTGAGCGGCTTCACCGGCCTCCACCTCGAATTCCCGCGTTGCGTATCACTGCGCAACGGCATCCCTGTGTGGGTCATCGACAACGGCGACGACGACATCAACCGCCTCACCTATTACTTCGACGGCGGTATGCTGCACGAAGACCGCCCTTATCAGGCCGCACTCACCATGGCCACCCTTGCCGAGGGCAACGCGCATCGCGACGCGGCCGCCATCGCCGAGAGCTTCGACTACTACGGCTCACTGAAACAAGCCAACAGCGGCGACGCCCACTCGGTGGTGAGCCTCTCGTCTCTCAACGACAACTTCGCCGGTGCCCTCGAGGTGATGCAGCAGTGTGTGGCCACAGCCACCTTCCCCGACCACGAGTTTAGCATCATCCGCCAGCAACACGTGAGTAACTGCGAGATAGCCCTGGAACGCGTCAAGTACCTCGCGATGAAAGAGATGAAACGCTTGTACTACGGCGACGGCCACCCGCTGTCGATGCGGGCCACGCCCGGCGACATCGCCGCGCTCACGCCCGACGACGCCCGCCGCTTCCACCGCCGCCACTTCGTGCCGGCGCGTTGCCGCCTGGTGCTCGCCGGACGCATCACCGACCGTGAGCTGGCCACCGTCGACGACCTCGTGGGCAGCTGGCAACCCGCCGGCGCGCCCCCCGAACCGGTGACATGGCACGTCGATCCATCGCCACAAATGCTCTCCATCGTCGACAAGCCGGGCGCCGTGCAGAGCGCCATCGTCATCACCGTGCCCACCGTGGGGCGCCGCCACCCGCACTATTTCAAGCTGCGCCTCCTCGTCATGGCGCTGGGCGGATACTTCGGCAGTAGGCTCGTGACCAACGTGCGCGAAGACAAGGGATACACCTACGGCATCGTCGCCAATCTGCTGGGCAGTGCTTTCGACGCCTATGTGGGCATCGCCACCGAATGTGACACAAAATACACGCGGGCGGTCATCGACGAAATCAAGAAAGAACTGCGCCGCCTGCGCGACGAGACCATGGGCGACGACGAGCTCTACACCGTCAAGCAACACATGCTCAGCAGCCTGGCCAAGCAGCTCGACACGCCATTCTCCATCGCAGGCTATGTGGGAAGCACCATCATGCACGGCGTCTATCCCGAGTATTACAACGAGCAGGTGGCCGCCATCGCGGCCGCCACGCCGCGCGACCTGCAGGAAATGGCACAGCGCTATCTGCCCGACGACAAGCTGCGCATCGTCATCGCCACCGACAAGAGCAAATTAAGTGACATATAATATTAACTTATTCATTTTGAACCTCCAAACCATTCAATCATGATTTCTTTTTTAATCGGCCTCGGCGCCCTCATCCTGGGTTACTTTATATATGGTAGCGTGGTGGAACGTGTTTTCCACATTGACAACCGCCCTACTCCGGCCATCGCCCACCCCGACGGTGTCGACTATGTGCCACTGCCCACGTGGCGCATATTCACCATCCAGTTCCTTAACATTGCCGGCACCGGTCCCATCTTCGGGGCCATCATGGGTATGTTGTTCGGTCCGGCGGCTTACTTGTGGATTGTGCTTGGCTGCATCTTTGCCGGCGCCACCCACGACTACCTCACCGGCATGCTCTCGCTACGCCACGACGGTGCCGGGCTTCCCACCATCATCGGCAGTTACCTGGGCAAGACCACCAAGCACGTGATGCTAGCGTTCACCATCCTTCTTCTGCTCATGGTGGGCGCAGTCTTCGTCTATTCTCCCGCCGTGATTCTTGATGGCATGATGGGAGGCGGCTTATGGTGGGTGGCAATCATCTTCGCCTACTATGTAGTGGCCACACTACTACCCATCGACAAGGTTATCGGCAAGATATATCCCTTGTTTGCCATCTCACTGCTGTTCATGGCCGTAGCACTCCTCGTGGGACTCCTTGTCAAGCACCCCGCCATGCCCGAGGTGTGGGAAATGGGCAACATGGAGCAACTGGCGGCGACGCTCACCGTCGAAGGGCACGACATGGGCCTGACTGACTACCTGCGCGCCAACCCGCTGTTCCCCTGTCTGTTTATCACCATCGCCTGTGGGGCCATCAGCGGTTTCCACGCCACACAAAGCCCCCTGATGGCGCGCTGCATGCGCAGCGAGCGCCTGGGCCGCCCCATCTTTTACGGCGCCATGATCACCGAGGGTCTCGTGGCCCTCATCTGGGCCTCCATCTCGTCTTATTTCTTCTACTGTGACGGTTGGAAAGAGGTCGTCAGCCCCGATGTGCTCAACGACTTCCTGGCTAACGCCGACAAGCAGTCGTTTGTCGACTACTTCAACGCCCCGCGCGTCGTGAAAATCGTGTGCACGGGATGGCTGGGAGTAGCCGGCGGTATTCTCGCCCTGCTGGGAGTCGTAGCGGCGCCCATCACCAGCGGCGACACCGCCCTGCGCAGCGCGCGTCTCATCATTGCCGATTTCCTCAAGATTGAGCAACGCACCATCAAGAACCGTCTCGCCATCAGCATCCCCGTGTTTGCGGGTTCATTCCTACTGCTGTGGTGGCAAATGGCAAACCCGAGCGGCTTCAATGTGCTGTGGCAATACTTCGGGTGGAGCAACCAGGCGCTTTCGGTGTTCTCGCTGTGGGCCGTCACCGTCTATCTCGCGCGCAACCGCAAATGTTTCTGGATCATGTTGCTACCCGCCATCTTCATGACCGTCGTGTGCACCACGTTCCTCTTCGTCTCGCCCAGCGCGCTCCACCTCAGCACCGCCGTCACGCCCTGGCTGTCGGCAGCCATAGTCGTCATCGCCACCGCCTGGTTCGTGATATGGTACCTGCGCAATCAATCAGCGTTCAGCAAACTCTGAGTCTTAGACAAAAAGACATAAAGTTTTTTAGACATAAAGAGCACAGTTTTTTAGACATAGCAGTGATGTCGTGTCCCCTCGCATTATTGTTTTCATTGTCTTCATTGTCTGATTATCCCACTTGTCGCGAGGGGTACGTTTTGACATAGTGAGCATCGTTTTGGGGCGCCTGCAAAATCTTGTGTTTCGCAGGTGCCCTTTTGGGTGTGTGAATGACGTGAGAATCGGGCTATTTTTTTGTTATTTTCGCACGCAAATCGAAAAAACACGTTTTTTTTGATTTTTCTTCGGCAAAAATGCGGTGGAATAAAAAAAATGTATTAACTTTGCACCGCATTTCGCAAGATAGGGGCGTAGCCCAGCTGGTTTAGAGCGCTGCAGTCACATTGCAGAGGTCATCGGTTCGAACCCGATCGTCCCTACGAAACAACCTCGCCGATTTCCGGCGAGGTTGTTTTTTTGAGCATTGAGCATTTTTTGTCTCTATGGCTAAAAAGAACCTTTGCGACAAGTGGGATAATCAGACAATGAAAACAATAATGCGAGGGGACACGACATCAATGCCTTGTCTCTATGTCTCTATGTCTAAACAAACTATATGCTCTATGTCTCTATGTCTAATAAACTATGTTCTTTATGTCTTAATGTCTAAAAAACGGGTCACCTGCAAAACGAACACAAGGTTTTGCGGGTGACCCTAAAAAGCTATATGTCTTTATGTCTAAAAACGATCAACGTACCACCTTGGTCGTGGTGACGGTGCCATCGCTGTGGCGCGTCACAACGATGTTGACGCCGTTGTGAGGCACGGCGGCGGCGAGTCCCGTCACATCGTAGTAGGTGACATCGACCACATCGGCGGCGTTGAGGTCGTCAACGGCCGTAACTACGCTTTCGGCCTCTTGCGAGATGGTAAAAGGATAGAACGTATAGCCGGCGGCACCGGGCGCGCGAAGCGCGGGAGCTCCCGCCTGTGTCCCGCCATTCACCATGGCGATACCCTCCATCCTGTAGATGTGGCCACTCACGAGGTTGTCAACCGTACCGTTTATCAGGTAACGGTCATCGATAGAGAACGAGCCTTGCAGACCGGCGGCGTTGCTGTGGCCCGTGATGGGCACGGTGGTGAACTGCGTGCCGTTCCACAGAGCCCACTTGACGGTGGCATATTCCATGGGTTGCGGCTGCACGAAGAAGTAGGTCTTTTCGTTGACGGGCGACACCTGCGTACCGTAGAAGCTAGCCGGAATGTAAGTGTTGGGCGTGTAGCCGTCCACATCGGCGCTTTGCGGCATCAAGTCGAGTTGCACCTCGGGGTTCACCGCGTTCACCAGACGTCCCTGCACGTTGGCTAGTTTCTTGTTGATTTCGATCACAGTGCCGGCGTTCTGGCCATCGGGCACACGCAACATCACCCAGTTGTTGCGGTTATTGTTGGCTCGCGCGAGGCCCACCATGTCCATGTAGTCAACCTCGCCGGTAGCCGTGGCGGGCAGCTCCAGCGCCGCGTTGTCCTTAGCGATAATAACGCTGCCATTGCCCGCAAGCGCCACCGCCGTGAGGTTCTCAATTTTGTAAGGCGAAGAAATACTCTCGAGCATCGACCCAAGCGTTGCCGATGGGAAGGTTATCACGACCTCGTTTTCACCAAGATAATAACCAAAGTTGCCATGGAAACCCGTATCAGTATCGGTTACCTCATCAACAAATCCGATACGTCCATCACTTGTGGTGCCCAACGCGAAATAGCTTTTGCCGGAAGGCACTGTCGTGGGAGCTGGTTGGTAAGGATAATAGTATTCGGCAGAAGTCATCTCATTGGTTGCGACTGAGAATGTGGCGTCCGCAAGAGTAGGAATCATCACATTGCGTGTCACATCGTCACTCTTACACTCCAACAGCACAGGTAAGCCGGCGGGAATGATACCGCCGGTCACTGGAATCAGCCTCATTAGGCCGTTTTCAGTGATGCCATCCAGCACGTAGGCAGTAATTTCGTTCGTGTCATACATCGTGTTCCACGACGAACGATGAGTGGAATACCATAGTCCATTAGCCTCGTTCTGGACTAGGCCGGCCGGGGTATAGTAATTCTCTTTAGTCGTCAAGTCCTTGTCTATTCCCTCAAAATCCCATAAATAGTTCATGCTAGCAGTAGCTGTTCCACTTCCCATGATGGTGCCATCGTCCTTCTCAACTAAATGTAAAGAGGAATTTGAACTGTAGCCAATATCATAGCTATTGTCAGCATTATGAGTCATGTAGAGAAAAGTACCATCACTTACCTTATAGTATTGTTCAGTTGAAACGCCACGAATTTCAACCACATTCACTATTTGATCGACCGATGATGGCCGCGGATAAGAAGTCCATCTCACCACCGATCCCTGGTCGTTGAGCGATGAAGACAAGTCGTCATTAACTCTAAATGTCTCCATAGCTTGTTTCAGACCGGAATAACCCGAGCCTCCAGGGAAATATTCAGGAGAAGTAATATAGTGTCCGATCTTGCGATTCTTAATGCGGAAAAAAGTGTAACCTCCCTCAAATTGCGCAACGTATTCACCTTTATTTTCATTGGTTACCGTAAACGCATAAGAAGGGTCACGAATAATGTTTCCGCTATCGTCACGCACCCACTCTCCATTATATTTCCAACCCAAGAACATAGTAGTATAGTCAGATGTACGCATAGTGATAGTAACCACATCGCCAACCTTATTCTCTGCCGTACCATCTGGTCCTGTGATAGCCACAGAACCAAGCGCATCGTTGGAACAAGCCACTGTAATGTCATGACTTTCGAGAAGTTCATAGTGGGCGACCCAACGAGCATTCACGACTTTTGGATCCTGTACTATTTCTGATTTATTGCCGGTATTCGGGGTCCCCAACGCTTTTGATAGTGCCGCATAGATTTTTCCGGGAGTAGCGGAAGTGTAAGTAGTTCCTACAGCTGTAGCAGATCTACCCCAGTAGCTGGTCACATCGCCCTGCCTTAGCACACACTCCCACTTCACGAATTTATATTTCTTAGAATCTACGGGCTTTGTGTAAATATACCATGGACATGGGAAAAATGAGCTATTTGCCGTGCGACCATAAACTCCCGTATAAGTCGTAGTAGTACATTTGTCCACACCTGCAGATGCAGTACTTGCATATACATATCCAGCTTCGGGAGGATCGCATAACAACTCAATTCTAGAATAATGCCATGCAAGACCCCATGCCTTTATTGTGCCCATTACAGCCAACAGACACATAATAAATAATTGTTTATTTTTCATTTGGTCTTATTTACCGTGTGTTTTACTTGCTAAAATATATCATACCATCCTTTATATAGAATCCGGAAGGATTACTTACGGGACGACCCAACAAATCATAAACGTTTGGACTTGCTTTTTTTGCGGTGCTAATTTCGTCGATTGCTGTTTTCTTGACCGGAATCATAAGCCATTTACTATCATCGCCTGCTGAGGGACGAAAGCCGAAACTATTGTCATAGTCTACCGCCAAATAGTGACGATTACCAGGAACCATGTGCCCAAGATAGTAGACTATGGCTTGTTGGTATCCAGAAGCTTCCATCAAGAAATTGCGAATGTTGTCGAAATTGTCAATCTCGGGCACATCAACGCACAGATAAACCGAGCCATCTTCATCACCGGTCAAAACCAAGTGCAAAGTGAACATCTCATCGAGGAAATCTGTGGGCATATTCTCACTCTCGAGTGCCGCCTCAAAACTATCACGGATAAATTTCAAGGTTTCAATCATGTCGCCGTTATCGCTATTCAAAGTAGTCACAATACCCTCGCCATTGCTTTGTAAGGTGTAACCAACATTGATCGCTTCTGCGCCTTCGGCATCTGCAGTGATATCGGCAAGTTGAGAATGTTGCAATACTACATACTTACCCGTTGATACACTCTTAATGTAGAACTGTCCGGGAGTTTGCAATGATGAAGACATTGCCGCCTCAGTCCCGACGCAAAGGCACAGGACGAGTGTCAAAATTTTGTAAAAATTTTTCATGCTAATTGTTAATTGGTTAGGGGTTAGAAATCATTATTTATACGTCATCGAACGAAAATTCCTTTTTTCCGCCCTGCGACGCTACAGTTTTAAGATACAAAAGTACATCATTCTATCCAAAATCAATGAATTACCTCCCGAATTTAACACAGATTAACACAACTACCCACTTTGAAATGATTTGAAATGATTTGAAATACTGACCGGCGAGCATTTCACGTCACCTTGTCTAAAAAAACGCCCTCGCGACAGGTGGGATAATCAAACAATTTAATTGTTTCTGTTTTTAAAACTGCTCGATGGGCGGCAATCCCACTTCTTGTCGCCATTGGTTCACACGTGAGGCATCCAACAGCGGGGCAAGATTTCCTTTGTCGTCGATTTGAGTGCCAAACCGTTGGGGCCTACCCTCCCGCACGTCAATGCGGTCGCGAAGCAACGCAAGGTATAATGGGGCGATATCGCCATGCGACACAGCGGCTTCTAATTGCGGCAGGAACTTCTTTTGATAATCCAAATCTGCATGTTGGAACACAAGCCAAATAGCCTGATTGCCAAAGTCGCCCACCTGATCCTTGCGTGGAAAACCATGCTGTGATAGAATCTCGCCGGCGAGAACGAGATTCAGGCTGTCGGTCATGAGTGATCTGCGGGCTAACCGTTCGTTTCGCTCGGTGTCACCAGGATTATGCTTGACGGCATGAGACCATAGCAATCGGTCATACTGATCGCGTTCAAAGATTTTTTCAAGCGTTTCTTTAAGCGCCAAGTCATAATTGCACTGGCGACTCCGCGCCTCAAAAGTGTCTTTCAATTCGATGTGAGAAGTGACTGACGGAGCTTCGTAAAAGTCTTTTTCAATTGCAATGCGGTGGCGCAAATAGGCCAGTGCGGCTTGATTATCGCCAATGGCGGTCATTTCCTGACTTCGGCACTTTTTTCTGCCATCAGATAGCGGCTACTGAATATCAG
>CAMVPC010000027.1 GCA_947169265.1 uncultured Prevotellaceae bacterium | reverse complement strand
TGATTATCAGGCTCTGTTTTTTTAAAATTCACAACGCGCGGAAAACAGGAAAAAATACACCCGCCGCACCCCGGCCCGCCAAGCCGCCGAATAACCGCCGGCACCGCCACGCACCGTGCCGCGCCACATCGCCAAAAATCCGGCGCACATATCCCGCACAGATTGAAGCTAATCTGATAAAAACCCAACGTAAACACGAAGAGCGCAAAGTTGTAGGCACTTTGCGCTCTTCGCGTTGAGACTGAGCGTATTAATTGAGCAGGATGTTGTAGAGGGCGGTGACGTCGGCGCCGCTCACGCTGCCGTCGCCATTTACGTCGGCGGTACCGGCTACGGCCTTCCCCTCGAGCAGGAGTCCGTAGAGGGCGGTGACGTCGGCACCGCTCACGACTCCGTCGCCGTTGACGTCGCCTTCGAGAGGTTTCTCGCCGGCAACGCCGTTAATGACCACATACCTGTTATAAACGATGTTTCCGTCGAGGGTGACATATCCGTCGTCGTTGAGATAAGCGCCGGCGGGCTCGGTGATGTTGCCCCACAGTTCTTTGCTGACGACGATTAACGAGCTGTAACCCTCGCCCATGGTCTTTACCTGCGCGTTCTCTCCCACGACGTTGAGAGAACCGACGCACATGCCCGTTGAGCCGCCTGTGGTGTGAACCACAGCATCCCCGGTGACAGAGAGATTGGCCGAAGAGCCGAGAAGTCCGTAAGAGTCTCCGCTGCCGATGAGCGTTCCCGAGCCCGATACCACGGCATCACCTTGCAGCGAGATGCCTACACGACTTGACTGAAGCCGGTTCTCACCCTCGACATCAAGGTTGAGCACAGGAAGTCTGTCGCTGGCGGTGAAGCGTAAAGCGTCCTGGGTCGTTGTGGTGACCTGCGCGCCGTTGAGATAGAGCGTGCCTGCCACATAACGCACCTTCCCGTCGCCCAGCACGTCGTCGCTGTTGACCGAGTTCACCTGGGTACCTTGGATCGTGATGGGGTAAATCTCTCCGTCCACTTTCACCTCGCAGGTAGCCTCAATACCGTTGACAGTAAGCGTGATGGTCGCCGACCGGCCCATCTTTTCGGGGTCGTCGGTAGCAGTGACAAACCACGTTTGGCGGTTGTTGAACCAATCCCATTTCACAGTGGCTACACTCTCGTCGCTGCTCACGCAGGTCATCTCGTAGGAGTCGCCCCTCCACGCGTCGGGCAAGTCGCTGGTGATTTCAAGTGGCAGTGACTCACCCAGCATGAGGGTCGCTTGTGCCGGCGTGATGTTGAGGCTGTTGAGCGGCGCATCCACCACTTCCACCCTGAGCGCGCCGGTGCCATAGGTAGTGCCATTCACCACGTGGCTCACGATGAAGCGGTAAGTGTGAGCTTGAAGCATAGGCTTGGTGTTAGGCGTCAAGCTGATGGTTCGGTTCGCCTTATCGACCGTGAAGGTGGGTATGCGGTCGGCTTGCCGCGCGACATTGGCGAACGACCCTGTAACCGAGCCCAAAGCGACTTTGACATCACCATCCAGAGAGGCGTTAGACGGTATCACCTCAAAAGGTATGCCCGTCAGCGCGGTGGAATGGGTAGTGATGCTCTCGCCACGGTTCACGATGAGCTTGTAAGGGCGCAGAGGCGCGTTGGGGTCGATGATGTTCATCTCGGCCGTGGTTGCGGGGACGCCCCCCTCGGGGTCGCCATTATAGGCGTTGGCAATCAGGGTCCACTTGTATCCCTCACGGTTAGCCTTCACATAGACCGAGGTGTAATAGGTGTCGTTGTCGAGCGGCGTGGTGCACGCCTGGTCGGCGTAGAAGAGGAAAGGCTGCTCGCCGCTGGTCATGTAGGTGCCACTCCACGAGTCGCCCCGCACGCCGTAATAGTTGGTGGCGTTAGCGGGAATAGGCTTGACCTCGAGCTTTATCACGCCGTTGAGCAAGGTACTGTAAGTGGCGTCAAAGTCGGCTCTCACATAATTGTCCCCAATGGCGGTGAAGGCGAACACGGCGCTTTGCAACTCCACCGACGAACCGAAGAAAATGGCTGCCGAGGCATAACGATAGCCCGCTTTGTATCCCGCCGTCTCTTTAAATCGCGTGACCACATGGTTCACTTGGCCCTGCGTGCCCATCCCGTTGAGTAGTACAGCCGCGTTCAAGATGGGTTTGGCCGAATTCTCCCACCAGGAGCCGAGAGGTCCTCCCGGTGAATTCATGTCGCTGACGAAGGTGCTCCATTGGCTGTCGGCGATGACGATGTATTCCTGGTCGCTACGGCCGTTGGAAACGCGTAGCGTGTTGTTGTTCAACGTAACGATGGGCGTCACGGGTTGAGCCGAGTTGGATTCTTTACTCACAAGGTATCGATAGCTGCTGAGCGTTCCCTCGTAGGCATCGAGCGACACATCGCACCAGTACATAAATGGCACATCGGCCTCGGTGAAAGTCCAGTCGACGCTGCTCACCGTGGTGTTGTTCCACTGTTGCACGAGTGTTTTCTCGCCGCTGCCTCCCGAAGTGTATTGCTTCTTGTAAAGCTTAATCGTCTTGACGGGGTTGTCGTAGGTGAGATAAGGTTCAAGCGGCGAGAAGTCGAACGTCTCGGTCTTGCCGGGATTGGAGTACCTGTTGACGCCACTGCCCAGCAGGTCAAAGTCGTTATTGGTATTACGACCGGTGACGTTATAGATGTGGGGCTGCTGCAGTTTCACATAGCCGTGATAGCGGGTGCCGGCGTTTGACACCAGGCAGATTTCGTGAGATGATGTCCCTACAGCATATTCCTGCACGCTACCACCCATAAAGAGCGAATTGGTGGAGCTTGACGAATAAGAACCTATCATGCTCACCGGTTTATTGAAGGTGATTGAGCCACCACTGCCATTCGTTGAATTATACCGTGCATGGAAAGGATCCTCGGCGAATGCCTCGTAGGAGCACCCGCTTTGAGGAGTGATGCTGATTTTTGGCGCACTGACGCCATATTCATTGCCAAACGCGAATAGGGTATGGTTGGCGATTTCCATAAATGACCAGGCCGCAATACCCACCTTCTTGCCTTGTGTCCTCACAATGCTGTTTTCGTCGTTGCCCAAAAGTTTGGCGTTACCTTCACTCAAGATTCCGACCTCACCATATGGCACATAGGCTCTCACGTTGGCGTTGTTGATGGTGAGGTTGTTAGTGACGTACAGTCCGTAATCTCCTTCTGAATTGATTTCGAGAGTACAATTCGTAATAAAGGCGGTTTCGGCTAAAATTCCCGTTTCGTCATACTTGGGTAAACCGGCTTGATTACCGGTGCGGTTAACAAGTACTGTCCCGCCGGTAATATTGAGGTTGGTGGCCACAATGGCCGGATCGTTCTTGTTAGCGGTAACCACCACGTTACCACCCTCGATGTTGAGATTGGGAATCTTTGTGCGCACAAGAACGAGTTCGCCTTCCTCATAATGCATATAAGAGCTACCCAGGCTTCCCCTTATATGCACCGTTCCCCTGTCGCCCCTCACTGTCATCGAGGGACACACGCCGTGCATGTCATCAACGGCACTTCCGGCGGCACGCAGGGTAACATCGCTATTGTCAAACACAATCGTGGAGTTGGCGGTGCCGCTGATAGCATGATATTTGTTTGACATGATAAGCACACCGGTGTAGGTATTGGTGGGGTTCTCGACCAGGAATTGGCCACCTTTCAAGCCGAGAGCGGCTTCACCGGAACCGCCGATGATATCCACGTGACCATAACCTGAAATCTTGAGGCCATGGACCTCCATGGCGTACTTATTGACGTTGGCCTCGAGCTCGACGCGCAACTTGGCATTATTCGACAGCACGATTTCCACATCGGCTTCGGGGGCGTACAACTCTTTGATGTTGAGGTTGCCCGAAATGTTCAGTCTCACGCTGCCGCTTCCCTCGACCTTCACATGCCGGTCGCCACACCTGTCCACCAGAAAGGAATAGGTGTAGCCGGTGCCGCCGTTGAGTGTCACATACTCGTCCTCGGCGGCCCACGTCATCCCTGTGCCGATGGTGAGCATGAACAGCATCATCAGCCACGCCCTCAAGCGCGGCCCACGTTTTGAGAAGTAATAGTTCTGTTTCATAAGCATATGAGTTTTGTTAAAGATGAAGAATCCTATTTCTTTTGCGCAAAGATATACAAAAAACTTAAAAAATCCAAGAAAAATAGCAACGAATCGCAACGAATCGCAACCAACCGTTCGGGTAATATCGACTTAACATTCATTTCACTATGTCACATATACTCCCCAGCTACCATCTTTCTCTCCTCGCTCCACACATTTCTTGCCAATCAATTTGTCAAGAAGTTTTTGGGTCACCGGCAAAACCCTGTGTTTGTTTTGCGGGTGACCCAAAATGCCTTTCAAAAAGACCTTTTGCCGGTAATTTGCCGGCAGCCGAAAAACAAAGGCACCACAAACCATTGATTTGCAGTGCCTTCTTGCTAATTAAGCCGTACCCAGAGCCGGGGTCGAACCGGCACGGGTGTTACCCCATTGGTGTTTGAGACCAACGCGTCTACCGATTCCGCCATCTGGGCTTGTAGAAGCGGTGCAAAGGTAATACATTTTTTTGGTCCACGCAAGTATTGGGCCAAAATCTGTTGATTTTTGCCTTGACCGTGACTATTAGGCATGCGAAATCGGGTCACCTTCGAGAGGCGTGTCAACGAATTAAAGGCAGACTATCAGGTCTACGGAGTTTAAGGAGTTTTTTTGTTTGGGAGATGAGGCGGGGCGAGGGGGTCGCCTCCGGCGACAGGGCGGTCGTGGGGTCTCACCCCCAGTGAAAACGCGTTTCACTGGGGGCATTCAGAGGGCACCCTCAAGGTGCTTATCGCTCGAGGCTCGAGGCTCGAGGCCGGTTCGCCGTTTGTGACCCCCTTCGGGGCTCATCGTGAGAGTGCGTCACTATCCCCCACGCCACGCAGGCCTTCGGCCTACGCGCCGTGGGGTTTCGTTCAAGTCAAGGCCGCCGGCCTTGGCACGCCTTCGGCGTTACCCTCTATGCACTCAAGGCTCATCGCTCGGAGCTCGAAGCTCATTGGTTTGAGGAGTGAAAGGAGTTTAAATAAATGCTCAACCGATTAACAAAAAATACTTCTCAAACACCTTAAATTCCGTAGACTTTAAAAATTAGGCGGCGTTTCGGCCCCTGGGGGATTATGTTCCTGAAGCATATCGCCTTTTGGGTGATGTGTGCTTGAGGGGTTCGCGTTTTGATTGAACGAAATGTTTTGCGGATGTCCGTTTTCGTGGGGTTATTGCCGCTTGGTGTGGTGAACGAGGGTGAGCGTCCGGGCGGTGGTAGCGGCGGCGAGTGGCCAGAAGGCCACGTTGGGCACTTGCAGGCGCGTGAGCCACACGAGGGCGGTGATGAGGGTGAGGATGGCGCCGACCAGGGCGACATATCGCAGTGGGCGCGCCCACTTACGTCGCCACACGAGCACGGCCAGCACGAGCCACAGCGGATTGAGCCACAGCACGTTGTAGTTGGGCCAAGTAGCCTCGTGACTTGAGGCGAAGGCGACAAACCACACTACGGCTCCGGCGATGGCGAGACTGAGGAAGAAGATGGTGTCGAACCAGCGTGAGAGACGCCGACGCCGCCAGTCGTGCAGGCACACCGCCAGGGTGATGAGGAGCAGGGCGGTCATGGCGGCGACGGGCCCAAGGTACCATGGCGTGGGAGGCAACACGGTGCCGTCGTCGGGTCCGTCGAGCAGGACGATAGTTTGGCTCACGATGGGTGTCGCGCGGCCGTCGCGATCGCGGGTAGCGGTAGCCATGGCCCGGGCGAGCAGCATGGGGACGAACATTTGCTGGCGCGTGTCGATGAGGGTGTCGCAAGGCGCGCCCAGAATCATGTCTATGCCGAATTGCTCCCACGGATAGTGGGCGGTGTAGCGGGTGAGCAGTTGGCGGTAAGTGGTGGCCCTCGGCAGGCTATCGTTGTGGTATTGCAGAGTGCCGCCCACGGCGCGCTCGATGATGTCGCGCGGCCGGGTGGCACAGTTGTCGCTAAAGTAGCGGTAGCGGTATTCGCGGTTCTCGGGTTGCGCGTTCCACGCGAGGTAGTCGCGCAGCGCACACGCCTCGTCGTAGCTCAGGTCGAGCACTTGCTCGGTCATTTTGCGTCCCTCGTTGTCCTGAGTGACGAGCGAGGGAAGCACGGGCATGCACAGGTAGTCGCTTTGTCCGCGGGCGAAGCGCCAAAAGAAGCCCGGCGTGGTGAAGTCGAACACGCCGTAATTGAAAAACCAGTCGCCGGTAGGATTGGCGGCGGTGGCCAGGTCGCTGCTGATGACACGCAACTCGGTGTGGCCAAAGAGCTCATAGGTTTCGTCGCCCGGCGCGAAGGTGATGAGACTCACGCGGATGCTGTCGCCCGGCAGTTGCGGCGCGGGCGGCAACTGCGGAGCCGCGGCGGCGAGCGCCGTGGCGAGGAACGCGGCGAGGATGGTGGTGAGAACAGCGGCTTGTCTCATCATTGCCGGGATATCAATGCTATCACGTCCTGAGTGATGTCGATGGCACCGGTGCCGCGGTAGGCCACGGGCGTCTTGCTCACGTCGAGGACGTAGGTGTAGCCGTGCTTGTCGCCGATTTCCTTGACGGCGGCCTCGATGAGGGCGTAGATGGGGGTTTCGAGGCGTTGCTTGGCCTCGGCGAGTTCCCGGCGGCTGCGGTCGAAGAAGTCGCCGATGGCGCGGTCGTCCTGGCGTATCTCGCTCATGCGTCGCTCCTTGATGCTTTGCGGCACGTCGGTCGCAGTGGCCATCTGCTGGTAAGCGGCGAATTTCTCGTCGAGGTCGTGTTGCATGGCGGCATATTCGGCCTTGAGTTTATCGTTGATTTGATTAAGTTCGGCTTGCGCCAGCTCGCTTTGCGGCAGCGAGGCGAAAACCTCGTCGATGTTGACCGTGGCGATGACAGTCTGGGCGAGAACCATCAGCGGCATCGCGAGCGTGATAAGAATAAGATATAAACGTTTCATCGGGTGGTTGAGTTTACGAGTTATTATTGGGATGGTTGCGGGAGGCGGCTACAAGCCGGCGTCTCACACCCCGCACCACATTATTTTATTTATTGAAGATGAGGTTGAGAAGCCAGTTCACGGCGATGAGGATGATGCTGTAGAGGATGCCGGTGCCCAGGCTGTCGACGTGGAAAGCGGGCACACAGTAGGCACACAACATGACCATGGCACCATTAATCACGAGCGTGAACAGTCCCAGTGTGAGCACGTTCAAGGGCAGCGAGAAGAATTTCACTACTGGCCTTATCACACTGTTGATAAGGCCCATCACGATGGCTATCACCACCGACCACCCCCAGTGGTCGATGGTCACCCCGTCGAGTACCGCGGCCGCCAGCCACACGGCCACCGCCGAGAGAATCAATCTTACAATCATAATATATTTTGTTCGTTTATGTTGACGATTTCACAAGCGGGCGGCCGTGGTGCCGCCTCGTGAGGGCAAAGTTAGCAAATTTTTTGCTAACGTCAGCCCTATAGCCCCGTTTTTCATTGTTTTTGATTGAAGATTAGCGATTGAGAGGTATTGGCTCTCTCGGATTGAGCAGGCCGAGCGACTACTGCTTTAGGTAGGTTTAGGGATTACTTTTCGCGAATGGTGAAAAAAAATTTGATTATAATTTGTTACTTCGGCAAAAAAGCCATAAATTTGCAACGCATTTCGAGATCATTGAAGACTTAAGCAACATTTAGTGCGCTCGCCTCACCCTCACGGGCTCGAGGCTTATTTTAAGGCAACGAGAGCAATCGTTTGCACTACTTTGTGAAATAATCGTTCTCAGCCCCTGTGTCAAGTAGCCCACTAAGAGACTAAAGGATTGCTCAAACTAATTGCGTTACCGCGATGGAATGATTCAAAAAGAAACATTCACATTTATCCATCGAAAAGATTATACCTTTGCCAACCATAAACCTAAAACAATCTTTTTACCTTAATTAAAAATTATTACCTCTTGGAAAACGTAATAAGGAACTTTGACGAAAAGTTCCTTATTATTTTTGACGCTTATTTGAGGAATATTCCCAGCTCGCTGAAGCCTTGCGTAATCTCCGCGTCGGTGCGGATTTCTTTGTAGAGAGTCACATGGCACTCCACCTTTAGCGACAGCGCGGCCCTTGAAGCGGGCACCTACCTGCTCACCACCGGAAACCGACAGGCCGATGGCACCGTGCTCGCCGCCACCACCCTCTTCACCATCGAACCGGGCCGCCGTACCACGTTGCCGCTCGAGCTGCGCGAGAAGCGCGACAGTAGCGCCGTGGCCGGCACCATGCCGCCGCGACTCTCTTTCCACAATTCTGCCTCGCGGCACGACGAGACTCTACCCACCGGCCGCAGCTATATCCTGGGACTCGTCGTGCCCAACCACGAGCCCACCAACCACCTGGGCGAGCAACTGCTCGACGCTATCAACCAAGCGCCTTGACACCCCAGCACCGCGACGGAACCCGGTGACCACGCGACGATATGAGGATGAGTCGCGGGACTGGTGTCGGGCGGGTTATCACGACGGACGCACGATGAGCCGCTCCACGTCTTCCACCGTAGTGACGGTGGCGTGGTAGTGGCGCAGCAAGGAGCCGTCGGCGGCATGTTCTATCACTTGGGCCGTCGCCTGGCGGGCAAGTTGCCCGACCGCTGTCGCGGGCAGGTTCATCAGTTTCACGCTCGACAGGTTCCTGATGAGTAGCACTTGCGTCGTGCCGTCGATGAGCAATAGCGGGTCGACGGGCTCGGTATTGAGAGTCGTGTCGTCGTGAAGAGCCAGGGCCATGTGGCCTTCGGCGTCTTGTAATAGGGTATAGTTATCCATTTGTGAGTATATCGTTGTGAGTGAATTGTAAAAGTTCTCATTTCCCAAGGCTTAAGGTACCTCGAAGCGGGTGCCCGTCGACCGGTGGATGCGGTGGCGTGCCGCAGGCGACATGCCGGGACGCGACAAAACGGGACGGAATCCGCTCGAATTGCGCTTGTAGCGGCCGTTCACCTCCTGGCGCACGACACCATCGTTATATTTCACTATCATGTGCCAGGCCATGTCGCGCCAGCGGTCCACCATCTGCCGGCCCAGCTCGTCGCCGTAGTCGGTGAGGAGTGCCAGCGCCGCGTCGCGGTCGGCGCGCAAGAGCGCCAGCGCGCGGCGTTCCACATCGGGCTGGCGCGCGAAGTAGCTGGCCTGCAGCGAGTCGCGCACCTGCTCAAGTTCGGGATAGAGCAGGCTCCAGCGCGGATACACCATGTTGCTCACCCAGTTACACACCCAGTAAGCGCTCTTGTCGCTAAAGTGGAACGCGTCGGCCTCGGGCACGTCGTAGCAATGGGGCACGCGCGTGGCGCAACAGTAGACCGGCGTGTAAGCCACCATGCCGCTGTCGTCGTTACCCCACCACATCACGCCGCCCACCTCGCGCGGCAGGAAGCCACGCAGCTGGCACACCCAGGTGAAGGCGGTGTGGGCAGTGGCCACAGGCCGCTCGTTGAACAGCGTGGTGTCGCCGTCCTTGTAACGCAGCGGTTGCGGACGGAACGGGCTGTCATACACACCGGCACCCGCATCGTTGACATCCATGGCCAGCGGCGTACCCTCATAACGGTCGCGCATACACCCTATCACGTCGTTCACCGTGAGGCGCTTGTCGGGCACCACCCACAGCGGCAGCGGCTCCACTTCGTGCAACGGGCGCTTGCCCTCCACGTAAGGCAGGTAACGGTCCATGCCCTGCGTTACCCGCCGGTAGATGGCCCACACGCGCGAGTCGCCCAAGCGACGCCCCCCGAAGGTGGGCGGGTTATAAGCATCGCAAAAGCTGAACTCGCTGTCGGGGCCTTTGAAATAGCCTCGCGCGCGGGCAAAGCTGATGCAGTTCTTCGACATCATCACGTTGGCCGTGTCGCTCACGTCCACGCGGCGGATGCGGCTCTGGTTGGCGTGAGCCAGCACAGCGTTGTCGGGCACGCGCACCGCCACCCACACCACACTCTTACTGCCCGGCCCGCAGCCCGACATCTCGAGCAGCCACGCCTCGTCGGGGTCACACACCGTGAACGACTCGCCCGAGCTGCAAAAACCGTAGGTCTGCGCCAAGTCGGTCATTACCTTGATGGCCTCACGCGCCGTGCGGGCACGTTGCAGGCCCAGGTCCATGAGCGACCCGTAGTCGATGATGCCCGTGCCGTCAACAAGCTCGTCGCGGCCCTCGAATGTCGTCTCCCCTATCGCCACCTGCCACTCGTTAATATTGCCCGTCACCAGGTAAGTCACCGGCGCCTCGGGAATCTGCCCGTGATACACCCGCGTGTCGCGGTCGTAGATTTTGCGCATCGTGCCCGCCGCGTGACACCCGGCCGCATAGCGGTACATCTTGTGGCAAGCCCCCCACGAGTCGATATTATAGGTACACATCACCGAGCCGTCGGCACTCGCCTTCTTTCCCACCAAGATACTCGTGCACGCCTCGCCACGCGGCCCCCACGCGAGCGCCGCCATCAACATCAGCAACAATTTCCTTATCATAACATTCCGTTTTAAAACACTTTTGCAAAATTAGTGCAAGCCGAACACAAAAGCAAAGTTAACTTTGCTTTTGTTGAGGCGAAGCCTAATTTCGCCGCTCTTAACGGCAACATAGTGCAAGCCGAACACAAAAGCAAAGTTAACTTTGTTTTTGTTGAGGCGAAGCCTAATTTCGCCGCTCTTAGCGGCAACATAGTGCAAGCCGAACACAAAAGCAAAGTTTACTTTGATATTTGCCGAAACGCCGCCTAATTATTAAAGTCTACGCAGTTTGAGGAGACCTTTGTTTGGAAATGAGCTGAGGCTCGTTGCTCACAGCTCACAGCTCGAAGCAATTTAGGCCTACGGGCAATCCGCTTAAACCGTTGACAATGTGGCAACAGACACCACAACCACCCGGAAGCCCTCAAAAAAAAGTCGCTCTAAAATTTGCTTTTCAAGCAAAAAGTGTGTAAATTCGTTGCGCAATGGAAACGCGATTCAGCCCTTGCACCGCAATTCATGAACAAGGCGATTGACAACTTTTTGAGCTATATCAGGCTGGAACTCAACCAGTCGCGGCACACCGCCCTGGCCTACCGCAACGACCTGGAGCTGTGGAGCCGCCACCTTGAGGACCACGGCATCGACGACTCGGCACACGCCACGCTCGCCACAGTGCGCGCTTGGCTCGTCGACCGCAAGAACGCCGGCGACAGCGCGCGCACCCTGCGGCGACGCGTGCAAGCCCTGCGCGCCTTCTTCAAATGGCTTATTGCCAGCGGGCAAGCCACCGACAACCCCGCAGCCTACGTCGAACTGGCGCGACTGCCCAAACGCCTGCCCACCGTGGTGCGCGAGAGCAACCTCGACACCCTGCTCGACAGCGACATCGACACCGCCGACACCACCGCCGTGCGCAACCGCCTCATCGTCATGATGCTCTACGAGACCGGCATGCGACGCGCCGAGCTCATCGGCCTGCTCGACAACAACGTCGACACCGCCAAGCGCCAACTCAAAGTGCGCGGCAAGCGCGACAAGGAACGCATCATCCCCTTTGGCGACGAGCTCGCCAACTGGATCAGCGCCTACCGCCGCCTGCGCGACAGCGACGACGGCACGCGCGGCACTTTCTTCGCCCGACGCGACGGACAACCCCTCTACCCCTCGCTCGTCTACAACGCCGTACACCAGGCGCTCGCCGCCGCCGGAGCACACGGCAAGCTCAGCCCCCACGTGCTGCGACACAGCTTCGCCACCGCCATGCTCAACGGCGGCGCCAATCTCGGCAGCGTCAAAGACCTGCTCGGCCACGAATCGCTCGCCACCACGCAAATCTACACCCACATCACTTTGAGCGAACTGAAAACCAATTATAAACTCGCCCACCCAAGGGCACAAAAAAATTAAAGGAGGCAATTGACTATGGAAATCAAAATCAAAGCCATTCATTTCGACGCAACCGACAAGTTGCAGCAGTTTGTCAACAAAAAAGTGGAAAAGCTGCTTAAGCACCACGAGGAAATCACCGACGCCGAAGTCACACTCAAGGTCGTCAAACCCGAAACGGCCATGAACAAAGAAGCCGGCATCAAGCTCGCAATCCCTCAAGCCGCCGACCTCTTCGCATCGAAGACCGCCGACACCTTCGAAGAAGCCATCGACCTCGCCGTCGACGCCCTCAAGCGACAACTCGAAAAAACCCGCAAAGACAAATAACCCACTCACAAACCACTCCCGGGGGCGACCACAAGGCCGCCCCCGTTTTATTATCCACCACATCCGCCACCCATCAGCCCACACCTCATAAGATTCATATTGAATTTCACAAGTATTATGAACATAGGATTCATAATAATTTAGCAACTTTGCGTCAAACCACAAAAAGCTGGTAGTTGCGGAAGTTGGCCACAAGCTTCTTTCTCAATGGAAAAAGTCGTTGATTGGCGCGTTAGAAGGGGGTGGGGGCGGTGAGGTGAAGGGGGGCGCCGGTGACGGGGTGGCGGAAGGCGAGGGAGCGGGCGTGGAGGTGGAGGCGGCTTGGGGCGGCGGCGCTTGGGGTCGCCACGGCGCTTGGGGCGGTGTTGTTGTAGAGGGGGTCGCCGAGGATGGGGGTGTTGAGGCCCATCGGGGAGGCGCAGTGGAGGCGCAGTTGGTGAGTGCGGCCGGTGGCGGGACGCAGTTCGAGGCGGGTGATTGCGTGCCGTCCGGCGTTGTCGGGGGCGAGGACGCGGTAGTGGGTGGTGGCGGGCGCGCCGTGGGCGCGGTCGACGCGTTGCAGGGGGCGGTTGTCGTAGTCGGGGGCGAGGGGGAGTGAGATGGTGCCTTCGTGGTGGGACGGAATGCCGACGACGAGGGCTTCGTAGGTTTTCTCGACCTTACGGGCGGCAAAAAGGCCTTGGAGGAGGCGGTAAACCTCGGGTGTGGTGGCGAGCACGAGGAGTCCGCTTGTGTCCATGTCGAGGCGGTGGGCGGCGCGGGCGTTGATGCCTCGCGAGGCCAGCAGGGTCTCGACCGAGGTGCCGGCGAGTCGCCCCGGCACGCTCAACAATCCGGCGGGCTTGTCGACGACGACTATCCACTCGTCGCGGTAAACAATGGGCACGTCGAGCGTCTGTACAGTGGCGAAAGGGTCGTCCACGTCCATGCCCCGCAGCATGAAATTGAGGATGGGGCGGCACTTGCTGTCACAAGCGGGATAGAAATTGCCGTTGCGGCGCAGTCCGCCGCCATCGCCTACCCAAAATTCGGCCATGCACAGCGGTTTCAGACCGTGCGCGAAGGCATATTGCAACAAGCGCGGCGCGCAGCACTCACCGGCCCCGGCGGGCGGCAGGCAGTGCCGCTCGCGCTCGAATACCGTGAGCAAGTCGGCGCTTTCGCCGCGGGCGTTGGTCACGACAAACATCTCGAAGAGGCGGCGCTGCAACGCCTCGCTGCGCGCCTTGCGCTCGCGCTTGAGGGCCACGACGAGCGCCTCGTGGGCGGCGAGGCCCGCCACGGCCTCGGCGTGTCGACGCTCGCCCTCGCGACGGATGCGTTTCAATTCGGCCTTGTACCACTGGCTCTGGGCGATAAGCTCACGCTCCTGCCCGACGGTGATTCCCTCAGCCCGCAGAGCATCGCGGCACCGCTTGGCCTCGTCGCGTCGCGCGGCGAACGCGCGCTCGCGGTCGGCCTGCTCGCGGTCGAGCCTCGCCAGCTCGTCACACGCCCGGCGATAGTTCTCGTCGGTCTCCATCGCCTCGATGCGGCGGTTGAGCGCCGTGATGGCCCGCTCGCCGCGGCGGAACTCGCTGCCCGGCGCGTAGATGTCGCACACCGGCGGCACGAAGTAGTCGTGCACGGCGCTCCCCGCGAGCGTCCCCGAGAAAGCCGCGAGGAAGCCGCGGCGGCCGTCGCCGTCGTCGACGACAAGCACGCCCAGCATCTTGCCGGCGGCCAGCTCGCGGCGCCACCGCGGCTGCGAGGCCAGGTAGCGGCGCACCTCGCCGGCTGCCGCCACACACAGCGGGTGAGGCTCGTAACGGAAAGGGCATGTGAACCGCCGTGGCGGTTCCATGCCCTTGATGTCGCAGCTGTAGCGGTGCAACGTGTCCACGCTCGCCTCAAGCTTAACGACGGTGGCTATTGTTGCCGCTGTTGCTGTTATTCGAGCTGCCCGAGCCGCTACTCGAAGTGCCGCTCGAAGGAGCGTTATGGCGCTCACCGGAGTTGGTCGAAGTCGATGTGCTCGTGCTACCGCTCGTGGTGGGAGTGGGACGGCGGTTGTTGTAACCGCCGCTCGACCCGGTGCTCGAGCTGCTACTGCTCGACGGCGTGTTGTAACGGCTATCACTACCGCTATGCGAGCTACTTCCACTGCCCGAACTCGAGCCGTTGCTCACGTTGCCCGAGGGCCGGCGTCCGCCGGTGGAGGTACTGCCGCTGCCGCTCGTGCCTGTGTTGTGGTTGCTATTATAGTCGGTATTGGGGCGGTTGCCGCTCGTGCCCGTGTTATTGTTGCGGTTGTCGCTGTTGTTATAGTTACCGCCGGTGCCGGTGGGGCGGCGTCCCTGCGGCGTGTTGTTATAGTTGTGGTTATTGTTATTATAATTGTTATAGTTGTTATAATAACCATTGTTGCGCCACGTGTCGTAGTTGTAGGTGCGGCTATAGTTGCGCCAGTCGCTGGGAGGTGGAGGCGTGGGCGCGTTGTAGCGGTAGGTGTTGTAGTAGTATCCGCCGTTGTAGTAGCCCGCACTGTAGTTATAATAGGTGCCACCGATGCGCTGGTCGCTGCCGCGATACAGGCTCTGGTTAGCGTTCACCTGCTGGAAGATGATTTCCACCATGTCGCGGCGGTCGACCACCACGGCCGTGAAGGGTTGCGTGTAGTAGCTCTGCATAGCGCCGCGGAACACCTGATAGGTGAAATAGAGGCGGTCGCCCTCGCGGTTGACCGAAACCGGTTCGATTTCAGTATATTGACTGGTCACAGGCAAGATGACGGCGATGACAAACTCACGGCGGAAATCCACATCGGTGGGCACACCATATCGGTTGTCGAGCGAGGCCTGCCCGAACACCTGCCGGAACTCGTAGGGGTCGGTGATGACAAGCTTCGACGCGCTGTTGTCATAATAATACTGATTATAATAGTCGTTGATGACATAGTAGTTGTCGAGTTGCCCGTAGGCGGTGGGGGTGCCGCCGTAGAAGTTCATGTCGCACGAAGTGAGCGACACAGCCGCCACCAGGGCGATCAGGGCGAGTTGTAGATACCTTTTCATAGCCGTAAGTATTTTAATAGTGTGATTGTTTACCTTTTAGAATGCGAAACACGGCAAAAGTTTAAAAGCCGTGCTTAAAATAGAAATCGAGCACATCGGCGGCCGCCGTGAACGACGACTGGCGGCTGGCCAGCACCGCGCGCTGCTTGTCGGCCAGCAGGCGGCGCACCTCGGCATTGTTGTAGAAATGCGCCTTGAGCTGCTCGTCGATGGTCTCGCGCATCCAGTATTGCTCCTGGTTGCGGCGCTTCTTGGTGAAATAGCCGTTGGCCTCGACATGGGCAAAATACTCGTCAATCATTTGCCACACGGCCTCGATATTCAGCTCGTAGTAGCCCGAATAGGTCACCACCTTGGGCGACCATCCGCTGGGTGGCAACGGGAACAGGTGCAGCGCGTTGCGGAACTGTGCCGCGGCCAGGTTGGCGCGCTCCACGTTGTCGCCGTCGGCCTTGTTGATGACAATGCCGTCGGCCATCTCCATGATGCCGCGCTTGATGCCCTGCAGCTCATCGCCGGTGCCCGCGAGCTGGATAAGCAGGAAAAAGTCGACCATCGAGTGGACCGCGGTCTCGCTCTGCCCCACTCCCACGGTTTCGACAAACACGGTGTCGTAGCCGGCGGCCTCACACAGCACGATGGTCTCGCGCGTCTTGCGCGCCACGCCTCCCAGCGACCCGGCCGAGGGGCTGGGACGGATGAAAGCGCGGGGGTGCACGGCGAGTTTCTCCATGCGCGTCTTGTCGCCCAAGATGGAGCCGCCGGTGCGCTCCGAACTCGGGTCGATGGCGAGCACCGCGAGTTTACCGCCCCGCTCAAGCACGTGCATACCGAAGACGTCGATCGACGTACTCTTGCCGGCGCCGGGCACACCGGTGATGCCGATGCGTTTCGACCGCCCGGCGTGCGGCAGGCATTTCGCTATCACCTCCTGCGCCACCTTTTGGTGGTCAGGGTTAAGGCTCTCGACCAGTGTCACGGCCTGGCCCAGCACCGTAGTGTTACCGGCCAGGATGCCTTCCACATAGTCGTTTACACTCAGTTGCGGGCGGCGGCGACGTTTCAAGTAAGGATTCACCGCCGGCGGCTGCACGATGCCGGCGTTGACCTGCAAACCGGCATATTGCGCGTTGTTCTCGGGGTGGTCAAGCCCCGTTCCGGCCTGCTTGTGGCACTGGCAAGCCGTGCATTCTTGCTCTTTCTTATTCTCTTGAGGGTCCATGGGTTACTTTTGACGGAAATACAGACGGATAGGCGTGCCGGTAAAGTCCCAGCGCTCGCGGATTTGGTTCTCAAGGTAACGCTTGTAGGGGTCGCGTATCCACTGCGGCAGGTTGCAGAAGAACACAAACGACGGCACATAAGCCTCCTTGAGCATGGTCACATACTTGATTTTGACAAACTTGCCCTTGACCGCCGGCGGCCCGTAGGCTCCGATAATCTCCTGCATGGCATTGTTGAGCTTCGACGTGGGGATGATGAACTTGCGACGCTTATACACCTCGATGGCCGTCTCGAGCACGCGATGGATGCGCTGCTTGGTGAGCGCCGACCCGAAGATGATGGGGAAATCGGTGAACGGCGCCAGGCGCTCGCGAATGGTATTCTCCATGTAAGTGATGGCCTGCTGCGACTTCTCCTGGGCCACGTCCCACTTGTTGACGAGCACCACGAGCCCCTTGTTGTTCTTTTGAATAATCGAGAAAATGTTCACGTCCTGCGCCTCGATGCCTCGCGTGGCGTCGATGAGCAGGATACACACGTCGGAGTTCTCGATGGCGCGGATACTGCGCAACACGCTGTAATACTCTATATCCTCGTTCACCTTGTTCTTCTTGCGGATGCCCGCAGTGTCGACAAGATAAAAGTCGAAGCCGAACTTGTTGTAGCGCGAATAGATGCTGTCGCGCGTCGTCCCGGCGATGTCGGTGACAATGTTGCGCTCCTCGTCCATGAGCGAGTTGATGAGCGACGACTTGCCGGCGTTAGGGCGGCCCACGATGGCAAAGCGCGGCAGCTCCTCCTCAAGGGCCTCGCCGCTTTTCTTGGGCATGAGGCGCACCACCTCGTCGAGCATGTCGCCGGTGCCCGTACCCGAGATGGCCGAGATGGCAAACGGCTTGCCCAAGCCCAGCGAATAGAACTCGGCCTCGGCATACATTCCCTGGTTGTTGTCGTCCTTGTTGCTGACCACCACCACCGGTTTCTTGCCGCGACGCAGTATTTCGGCCACCTCCAGGTCAAGGTCGGTGATACCGGTCTTGATATCGACCATGAACAATATCACGTCGGCCTCCTCGATGGCCAGGTACACCTGCTTGTTGATTTCGCTCTCAAACACGTCGTCGCTGCCCTCGACCCAACCGCCGGTGTCGACCACACTCATCTCCATGCCTTCCCACTCGGTCTTGCCATACTGGCGGTCGCGCGTCGTGCCGCTGGTGTCGTTGACAATGGCCGCACGCGTGCGCGTCAGCCGGTTAAACAGTGTCGACTTACCCACGTTGGGGCGTCCCACGATAGCTATTAATCGTCCCATATCTTCTTGTAAATTGCTCTTGTGATAGAATCTTGTGCAAAGTTAGCAATAAAAAACGACACGCCTTCGCCCTGAACACGAAAATGTGCCGCCACGCCGCGAATATTTCATTTTTCGGGCTGTGGGGCACCGCGACCCGCCCCAGCCACACGCGATTCTTGCAAGTTTCACTATAAATGATTATCTTTGTGGGCTAATTCGCTTAATAAAGAACAACACTATGACCGCATTGCAACTCAACGTCGACACCTGTAACGACAACGCTTCGATTGCCTGCGACGGGCGGCGACACGCCGCTTGCGGCCATCCCTATAACCGATAAATTCCCCCACACGCCCATGCCACCGATGCACATCGACATACAAGCCACCCTGCGCGAGCGCTTGCCCGACAAGAGCCGTTACATCCCACGTTTCGCCGTCAGGTGGCTCGAGCGCTACGTATGCCAAGATAGGCTCAACGACATTCTCGACGCCATCGGCGACAACGAGGGCGTTGAGGCCGCGGCCATCTCGCTGCGAGAGCTGGGCATCACCGTGGCGGCACGAGGACTGGAACGGTTGCCGGCCACGGGACGCTATATATTCGCCTCCAACCACCCGCTCGGGGGACTCGACGGCTTGGCGCTCATCAAGTTGCTGGGCGAGCGCTATGGCGGCGAGATTCGTTTCCTGGTCAACGACCTGCTCATGGCCGTCAAGCCGCTGGAGCCCATCTTCCTGCCCATCAACAAATATGGCCGCCAGTCGCGCGCCGGCGCCATCGCTATCGAACGCGAGCTGCGCGGCGACCGCCAAATCCTCACATTCCCGGCCGGGCTGTGCTCGCGCAAGCAAGGCAAGACGATTGCCGACCTCGAGTGGCAAAAAGCCGTCGTGGCCATGGCAGTGCGCGCCCGGCGCGACGTGGTTCCCATCTACTTCGACGAGGAGAACTCGCGCGCTTTCTACCGCAACGCCCGCTGGCGCAAGCGGTTGGGCATCAAGTTCAACGCCGAGATGATCATGTTGCCGCGCGAAATGATCAATAAGCAGGGCAGCACGCTGCACCTCATCGTGGGCGACCCCGTGCCGTGGACCACGCTCGACGCGTCGCGACCCGTCGAGGAAGCCGCACGCCTGCGCCGGCTGGTTTACTCTCTTAAAGAACAATAACAGACATTCAGTACAATACGTATGTTACCCACCATAGAACCTATCATCGACCCCATATCACCCGACGTGCTCGCGCGGGAATTGAACGAGCGCACCTTCTTGCGCCACACCAACAAGGCCGGCAACGAAATCCACGTCGTCACGGCCCACAACGCGCCGCATGTCATGCGCGAGATAGGGAGACTGCGCGAAATCGCCTTCCGCCAGGCCGGCGGAGGCACCGGCAAGGCCTGCGACATTGACGAGTTCGACACCATGGAGCAACCCTGCCGGCAACTGCTCGTGTGGAACCCCACCGAGCGCGAAATCATCGGGGCTTACCGCTATATCATGGGGCGCGACATCCGTTTCGATGACGACGGCATGCCGCTCATCGCCACGGCCCACATGTTCCACTTCGCGCCACGCTTCCTCAACGAAATCCTGCCCGTCACCATCGAGCTGGGACGCTCTTTCGTCAGGCCCGAATACCAGTCGAGCCGCATGGGGGCCAAGGCCATCTACGCCCTCGACAACCTGTGGGACGGACTGGGTGCCCTCACCGTGGAGCACCCCGAAATCGAGTACCTCTTCGGCAAGATGACCATGTACCCGAGCTACGACAGCCAGTGCCGCGACTTGCTGCTGTGCTTTCTCGCGCTCTATTTCCCCGACCCCGACCACCTGGTGACACCCATCGAGTCGCTGCACGACGCGCAGCAACTGCTGGCGCCCCGTGCGTTCTTTGCCGGCAACGACTTTCGCGGCGACTACCTCAAGCTCAACGCGTTCGTGCGCGAGCGCGGCATCAACATTCCGCCGCTGGTCAACGCTTACATGAACCTGTCGCCCACGATGCGCGTCTTCGGCACGGCCATCAACCACGAGTTTGGCGAAGTCGAGGAAACGGGCATCTTCATCAAGATTGACGAAATCACCGACTCAAAAAAGTCACGACACATCGACACTTATAAAAAGGATTAAATTCTCACACCTCATCATGAAACATCTTTCGCTTCTCTTTGCCGTCCTGGCCCTCATGGCCGCGAGAACGGCGCGGGCCGACGACAGCATCGCCTTCCACTGGGAGGCCGGCATCGTGGCCAACACAGGCACCGAACAGCTCGCACCGCACCACATCGCCGCCGTGTCGCCCGTCACGCAACGTCACGGCCTGCAGGCCTTCGCCGCGATAGGCCACGAGATGGACACCACGGCGCGATTCGCGTGGAACGTGCACCTCGGCGTCATGGGCGGATACACATCCCGGGCCGACTACCTGCAATGGGACGACGCCACCGCTACGCTCCTGCCGCGGCGGCAACACCCGGGACGACTGCTATTGCTGCAGCTCAGCGCCGCCGTGAAATATCGCTGCCTCTTTTTGATGGCCGGCAAAGACTACCGCCGCTCGCCGCTCGTCGACGGCAACCTGAGTAGCGGAGACCTCGTGATGAGCGGCAACGTGCCGTTGCCCGCGGGAGCACGCATCGGGTTCATCGACTACCAGAACGTGCCCTTTACCCGCGGATGGCTGCAAATCGCCGGCGAGGTGGGATACTATCGCACCGACGACGGCAAGTGGCTCGAAAACCACTACAACCGGCTCAACGGTTACATCACCACCGGCTACTGGCTCAACTACAAGTGGCTGCACCTGCGATCCAACCCCGCGAAACCCCTCGTGGCCACCGTGGGCATGCAGGCCGCGTGCCAGTTTGGAGGCACACAAATCAGCTATCTTAACGGCGTGGAAACCGCACGCGTGAAGATGAAAGCCGACGCCGGGACCTTCTTCAAGGCCCTCATTCCGGGTAGCGGCGGCAACGCCAGCGGCGACCATTACTACGAAGGCAACCACATCGGGTCGTGGGACGTGCGTCTCGACTACCACTTCAAGGGTAACCACACGTTCAGCGCTTACCACCAGCACCTGTGGGAAGACGGCTCGGGAATAGGTTTCAAGAACGGCTTCGACGGGTTGTGGGGACTCGAGTACCGCAACGGCAAGGCCGGCGCGCCGCTCGCCGCCATGGTGGTGGAATATCTCGACCTTACCAACCACGGCGGACCGCTACACTTCAACCCGCACGACTACACCGACGCCGGCCGGCCCGACGGCTCGCCCGTCCATGGCGAGGCCACCGGTGCAGACAACTATTACAACAACTACGCCTACGCCGGATACAGCTACCGCGGGCAAGCCATCGGGTCGCCCATGTTGGTGGCACCGCTCTTCAACCAAGACGGATATATGAGTTTCGCCCACAACGTGATAAGAGGACTTCACCTGGGTGTCGCCGGACACTTCGCGCCGCAATGGCAGTGGGCCTTCAAGGCCACCTGGCGCAAGTCGTGGGGTAGCGTGTTCGTCCCGCTCAAAGAACCCGTGGCCGGCACCTCGTGGCTGGCGCAGGTGACGTGGCGCCAGGCACACGACAACGGTTGGCGTGCCGGCCTGTCGCTGGCGCTCGACCGCGGCAAGCTCGCGGGCAATAACTTCGGCGCGCTGCTCAGCGTGTCCTATCGCGGCAATTTTTCCTTTTAACCCCTAACGACAATTCACATGAAAAAGATATATTCAATTCTCGCGATATTCACGCTCATGCTCATGGCGTCGTGCACCCGCAACAACGGCGACATCGGCCCCTTGTTCGGCACGTGGCACGTTGAGCAAATCGAAGTCGACGGCACACCGCTCAACACTTATTCGGGCAACCTTTTCGTCATGTTCCAGGCCAATGTCGCCGACTGGCGGCTCGTCGACGAGGTGAACCACACCTATGTCAACGCATGGGCCTCGTGGCAGCAAGAAGGCAACGTCATCACCTTCCGCTTCGACGACGACTGGTTCCCGCCCCACGCCATCACGGGATTTGCCGCGGCAACCGCCGCGCCGGCAACCGTTGAGCGACTCACCTCGCGCGAACTCGTGCTTGTGGCCTCCTCACCCGTCGACGGACACACCCGGCGCTTCGTCTGCGCCAAGCAACCCTGACGCGCCCGCGCGCATCCCACTGGGCAATCAGTTGTCCAGCAGGATATTGTAGAGCGCCGTCACGTCGGCGCCGCTGATGATGTTATCGCCACTCACATCGGCGTCACCGGCCACGGCCTTACCCTCGAGCAGGTAGCCGTAGAGCGTTCCGCCTATGGTCACATAGCCCGGCACGGTCACACTCGTGAGGTTGGCATTCTCAAGGCCAAACGCCTATCTTTCGCCAAAACCGCCCCAAAACACCCACTTTTGGCAGAAAATCGCCGATTTTTCGCCAAAACCGCCCCGTAACACCCACTTTTGGCAGAAAATCGGCTTTTATCGTTTGCCACAACATTGAGTCGAATCTCGCGGCCACACATTGAGAGCAGGGAATTAAAAGAGCCGCCGCAGGGCTCGGGGCGCTGCGGCGGCATTATCGTGGAGTGAACACGAAGCCCACTAACCATTCACGAGAGAATTACCATCCAGGATTCTGCTTGGTTGTACCATTACTTAAAGTAATTTGGCTACTGGGAATGGGATAGAAATAGTACTTCTTATTATATTGACGTGAAGCTGAATTTACTATAATGTAACCATCCTCATCAATATTGTACTTGATGTCATTATCCAGTGCCATTGCATTCTTCACATTTGCACCACGGTTGATGCTGGGATACTTGGCATAATCTAGTTTCTCAAGCTGGTGCCAACGAACGAGATCCCAGTAACGAATCCAGTTGTCGGTCATGAGCTCGCAACGACGAGCGCGGCGGATTTCCCACAACAGGTTGCTCACGCCAATTTTATTGGCGGGGTCAGGATCCGGCGACATAGTGATCGAGCCCACAGCTGCACGTGCTTGCAGCAAATTCACGCTCTTGTCAAGGTCGGCCTGGTTAATGGAACCCAGTTCAGCCTTAGCTTCGGCATAGTTGAGGTAGATAATGGGCAGCGTCCAAAGAGGAGCATCGCTAATGTTTTTGCCAATTGAAATGCGATCTACAGGATCTTGATTGATATTGTCATACTTTGCAATGGTATAACCAGTAGAAGAAGCCATCGACGAACCGCTGGCCGCACGTTCCCACTCATGATGAGCAAGCGAAAGGATGGGGTCAACAAGCTTAGAGAGGCGCTTGTCGCGCACCGAAAGCATTTTCTCAATGGAATACACATAGAGTATTTTGCCGTCTTTGTCCTTAGCAACCTTAGGCTTACCCGTTTCCTCATCAATTATGACTTTCCCATTTCGGTCATGCAAAATATACTCTACGCGCTCGGGAACATCACTCTTATCAAGTGAAGTGGAGGCGAGTGGCTTGCCGTCACGGAACAAGAAAGCGTCGATTGCGTCCTTTGAGATACCACGTTGGGGCGATGAAGAACAGCAGTAGTCACCAGTTGAATGCATGACCTCGTTCAGCTTATAATTGCGGAAGAAAATAACTTCTTTGTTAGCTCCAAGGTCATCTGCATTATAGATATCGCCGTAATTTGCATTAAGGGCATAACCCTTGGCCATAACAGCCTCACTTGCCTTCACACACTCACCAAGGAATTTATTGGCGCGAGCCGCGTCGGGAGCCTTACCATTGTCCTCAAGTGTGCGATATTTGCAATATGTGCCTTCGTAGAGGCAGATATCGCTCTTCATGGCTTGAGCCATATCAACGCTCCAACTATTTTTACCGGAAGTAGTAATGTTTTCTACTGCAAAATTGAGATCTTCAAGCACATGGTCCATCACCACATCACGGTCAGTGCGCTCTTGGTAGATGAGCTCTTTTTGTGAACCATTGGGATCGGGATCCATTACCACCTCATCATACCACTGGACATCACCATACATACGAACGAGTTGATAGTACTGCCATGCACGATTCAAACGTGCCACACCTTTAAAGTGATTCTTTTCAGCTTCGCTAAGTGTGGAGTTCTCAAGACCAATGAGCATGTAATTGGCGCGACGAATCTCAACAAATGGATTGCTCCAATAGGAAGAATTGCCAGGAACAGATGTGTATTCCCAGTTATCAAAGTCGGGGTTCACTTGGTCGTCACTAAGGCTCTTAAAGTAGAACCAGCCATAGTTGCCGGCTTGTCCATACCCCACATAATTATCATAAAATGCGTTGCTATAGGACTCGACCTGTTTAGCATTATTCCAGAATGCCGGGTCATTGACAAACTTGTCACGAGGCATTTTGTCAAGCGTATCGTCGCAACTTGCCAGCAACAATAATGTCGATGCAGCTAATAATAATATTTTTTTCATATACTCTAAAATTTAATGGTTATCTAATTAAACAATCCTTGTTACAAAGAATTTAGAATTAGAAAGTCACTTGCAAGCCAAACGACCAACTGCGGGTGATGGGCCAGGTGCGGCCCCACGTGATTTCACTTCCACCATTCATTTCAGGGTCAAGAGGCAGGTCGCCGTTGCCCTTGTGAATGAAGCAAAGATTGTCAACCGAAGCATAGAGACGAAGCTTCTGGATGTAAGCCTTTTTGGTGAGGGCCTGGGGAAGCGTATAGCCAAGAGTGATGTTCTTTATGCGGAGATAACTCATGTCAACCAAGTATTTAGTTTGGGGATAGAAGTTGTGGCTACCACCTTCACCCTGCAATCCCACAACATTACCAGCGCCATTGCTACCCGAGAAGAGGCAGGGGAAGTCGTTGCTCTCGCTGATGTTCACATAAGGCTTGCCGGGTTCTTTGGGATTCTGCATCAGGTAGCCCGTGGGATCATAAATGTTGTAACTTGTTTGGTTGGCATAAATTGCCACGTCGGCATCACGCATGGTGGGAGCCACAAACGAAGACACCGACCAAATATCACGCTTACCAACACCCTGGAAGAACATGTCAAGGTCAAATCCTTTCCAAGTACCACCAATGTGGAACGAATACTCATAACGGGGAAGGGTGTTACCAATCACCTTCAAGTCGCCACGATTCTGTAACGTGCCGTCACCGCCATCAATCTTACCATCACCGTTGAGGTCCTTATACTTGATGTCGCCAGGGCCGAAGACGAAACCGTCACCTGTCTGGATGCCAGTTTGATCGGCGACGCCTTCCTTATAGCTGACCACATTACCATTGGCGTCAAGGTTGAAGTCGTCCACAGTGAAGTAGCGGTCGGTTTCAAAGCCCCAAATGTCGCCCCAGTTCATACCCTCATAAATGTGGGAATAAGCCGAAGCATAACCAGCGATACCATAAGGATAGCCGATAAGTTGCGATGTGCTATTCCACTTCGTCACTTTAGTCTTGCTATCGCCTATGCTGAAGTTGGCATAAAGTGTGAGGTCTTTGTTGAACTGCTTGCGCCAGTTGATGGTAAGTTCCCAACCACGGGTGCGAATAGAGCCATTGTTCATGTAGGGAGCTGCGGCACCAACCGAAGCGGGAAGTGCAGTACCCGGAGCAAGCATGTCATTTGTGGTGCGCTGATACCAGTCGAAGCCAAGTACGATTTGGTCATTAAGGAAACCAAGGTCAAGACCGGCATCAATGGTGTTAATGCGTTCCCAAGTAAGCTTTGACGACACCCATTTAGGCATGCCAAGGTAATTGTACTTCACACCACTGCCATCGAGGAAGTTAATTTGGCCAGCGCCAATAGTTGCCAAGAACATATCGGCACCGATAGCTTGGTTACCAATCGAGCCATAAGAGAAACGAACTTTACCATTCGACACGATGTTACGAATCTTGTCCCAGTAAGCCTCTTCACTGAAACGATAACCCAGAGAGAACGAGGGGAAGAAGGCCCACTTCTTGCCTGCGGCGAAACTTGAAGAACCATCGTAACGTCCATTAATCTCCAACAAATAGATTCCCTTATAGTCATAGTTGATACGACCAAAGTAACCAGCGGTAGAACGATCTCTTGTATATGACGTAATTACATACTCGGCGGGCGAACCATAGGTGAGGTTCATCTCAGGATATGCCTCGCTATAAAGGCTACGGGTTTGTGCATAAAAATCATCGCCTTTGACAACTTCGCCACTACCACCAAGCATGATATTAAGGTTGTGCACCTCATTAAACGTCTTGGCATAGTTACCATAAATGTTGACAGTCCACTGATTTTGCTTGTAATTCTCGCGCTGAGGCTTGTTCGTCGATTGATTAACGATAGTTTGCGGAGCAAAAGCACCACTCCAGTTATAAGCAATTACTGAATGGTTTTCGAGTGAAGCAAAATTGTAGTTACGAATATCGTAAGTAAAGTCTGCATTCAGTGTAATGTCCTTGGTCACGTTAGCTTTCAAGTAAGCATTGAGACGCAATTGGTCGGTGACACGCTTGCGCTCACCTGCTTGGCGTTGGAAGGCCACCATACGGAAATCATTGCCATCAACTGTGCCCGAAGGAACAAAGAATGATGCCCAACGCCAAATGGTGGGATAGATGTTAGACCACACATCAGCATCTTTAAGCTGGCGACGCGTAAACGTCACACGAGCACCTGCAGTCAGCCAGTCAGTAATATCGGTCTGCACATTGACAGCGGCATTGTAACGTTGGCGTTTTGCCGGGTTCCATGGCATCAAGTCTTCCTTGCTACTATATCCAAACGAACCATAATAAGTTGTGCGACCCGAAGATCCCTGCAGGCTCACATTGTGATTTTGAGATGGAGCAGCATTACGATACCATATTTTTTTCACGTCAAAGTCAGCATAGTACATCGGCTTGCCATTAACAAGAGCATAGTCACCCACGTTGCTGTCATCTACATAGGGGCGCATCGCGCCATAACCAATCTTGCCGCTGTTCTGCTCACGCCATTTAATAGCATAGGGAAGCAACTCGTCAAAATTCATGCCAAACAACTCTGCACGTTGACCATTGGCCCTCAATTTTGCAGCAATGGCAGCTTGCAACTGAGTGGGCACATCGGGGAAGTCGGGCAACACAGTTGCCTGATCCCAGGCAAAGTTGTTAGTGTACTTAACACTCACACGCTCTCCCTTTTCTGCCTTCTTAGTGGTAATCAAAATCACACCGAAGGCAGCGCGGGTACCATAAATTGAAGTCGAAGCAGCATCTTTGAGCACACTAATCGACTTAATGTCGGCAGCGTTAAGCATCGAAAGGTCGTCCACAGCAACACCGTCAACCACAATCAACGGGTCGGAATTACCATCGTTACTCAATGTACCCACACCACGAATCTTTAGGGTGGGATTGTCATTTAAGTTACCGCTGTTGTTGATGATCGTCAAGCCGGGTACGGCACCCTGCAAAGCCTTAGCCAGGTCAGACTCTGGGCGAGACCCCACTGCCTTATCGACATCAACCACACTCACGGCACCAGTCAAGTCGACTTTCTTCTGTTGACCATAACCCACAACGACGACCTCATCGAGAAGAGCATTGTCTTCATCGAGGGCCACTCTCATGCCGTTAGCGGCATTGAGCGTCTGGGTCTTGTACCCGATAAAGCTCACCTGCAGACGTGCGCCAGGAGCTGCCTTGATGGCAAACTTACCGTTGGCATCGGTCGAGGTGGCCTTCGTGGTACCAATCTCGCTGATTGTGGCGCCGATAACGGGCTGGCCGTTGGCATCCACCACTGTTCCCTGAATGGTACCCACGGACTGTGAGGCCGCTTGGGGTGCCGCTTCGGCGCGGGCAGTATAGGCTGTCACGCCGCAAGTCAGGAGAAGAGCTGCTAATAAAGCAAACTGTCTTTTCATAAGCATGCTTGATTTTTAAATTGTTACTAAAAATTTGTTAATAAAAAATAGTGTTATCTATTTGTCTTCTTGAACTTAGCGCCTCGCGAGCACGCGACTCAAAGGCCACTGCCGCGACACGAGAAACGATTTAACGTGCAAATTTGAAAAAATAAATTAACATTACCAAATTTTTAATACTCATTTTTTAAAAAAAATTTGGTTTTAATCGCATTTTTTTTGCAAAAGCTGAAAGAATCGACCTCTCGGCGATATCAATTTTGCCACCTTTATAAACGCGCGTGCAGGAATAAGTGTCTCAAAGTGTCAACTTTATATGTGTTAAAAAGCCATAACGCGCCCGTGCTAATTTACATTTGAAAATCTTGCCGCGCGGCAAGCAAAATCGGCCGACTGCGGCTGAAGGCCACAAGGGGGGTGTGATTTTCAGGGGTCGGCAGTCGCCGTCGAGAGGATGCGCTGTGCGAAGAGCTTGTCGGTGGTGAGGCGCTCGTAGGCCTTGCGCGACGCGCCCTGGTGCGACTCCTTCTTGCTATAGCCGGTGGCGTCGGCGGCAAAGATGCCACCCAACAGCACGGCCGTCTTGAAGATGGGGCTACCCTGGGCGTCGGCAAAGGTGTCGACGAGCGCAAACTCGATGGTGACCCTGTATTTTTGTGTCCACTCGATGAGGCGCGACTTGTAGTTTTGCTCGGTGCGCACCAGGTCGTTGAGGTCGATGTGCGCGGCGATGAGCCGATGCTCGATGAAACGGCGGCACGCCTCGTAGCCGCGGTCGAGATAAATGGCGCCCACGAGCGCCTCCACGGCGTTGCCGGCGATGTAGCTGTTGTGGGACGACGAGTGGGCCGCCGCCCGCACATGCGTATCGATGCGCAGCAGTTTGCCTATGCGGTTAAGGCTCTCACGCTGCACAATCTTGGCGCGCGTGCTCGTCAGGAAGCCTTCGGGCTTGTCGGGGTAGAGCGTGTAAAGGTAGGTGCCCACCACGGCGTCGAGGATGGCGTCGCCCAAAAACTCGAGCCGCTCGTTGTTGGCCCAGCCGTGGCCGGCGTCCTTGACGGGCAGCGAGCGGTGCACGAGCGCCAGCCGGTACAGGTCCAGGTCGCGCGGGAAGAAGCCGGTAATACCGTGTATAAAAACGCAAAGTTCCTTATCCTTGCTGAAAAGGAACTTTGCGAATGATATGAGGTTGTCAAACACGGTGTTGCGGCGGGGAATTAAGCATTCATGCTGGCGGCGGGGGCGCCGTCGCGCACGACGGTTTCCCGAAGCGCCGGCACTGGTTTTCCTTTACCCTTTGTACTTCTTGACAATAATCGTGGCGTTGTGGCCGCCAAACCCGAAGGTGTTGCTCAAGGCCACGTTCACCTCGCGGTGTTGCGCCTTGCCAAAGGTGAAGTTGAGCTTGTAGTCGATGTGCTCGTCTTCGTCGCCCTCCTCGTGGTTGATGGTGGGCGGCACCACATTGTCCTGCACGCTCTTGACACAGAACAGCGCCTCCATGGCACCCGTAGCGCCCAGCATGTGGCCCGTCATCGACTTCGTGGAGCTGATGTTGAGCTTGTAAGCGTGCTCGCCAAAGACGTCCTTGACGGCTTGCACCTCACCGGCGTCGCCGGCGGGCGTGCTCGTGCCGTGCACGTTCACATAGTCAACCTCCTCGGGACGGATGCCGGCGTCGGCCAGCGCGCGTTCCATCACCAGGCGGGCACCGAGGCCTTCGGGGTGAGGATGCGTGATGTGGTAAGCGTCGCCGCTCATGCCACCGCCTATCACCTCGGCATAGATCTTCGCGCCGCGAGCCAGGGCGTGCTCCAGTTCCTCGAAGATAAGGCACACGCCACCCTCGCCTATCACGAAACCGTCGCGGCTGGCGCTGAACGGACGCGATGCCGTCGCGGGGCTGTCGTTGCGCGTCGAGATGGCGCGCATAGCATTGAAGCCACCCACTCCGGCCGGGAAGATGGGAGCCTCGCTACCGCCCGTCACGATGGCCGTAGCCATGCCCAGACGCACGTAGTTGAAGGCGTCGATCATAGCGTTGGTCGACGTGGCGCACGCCGAGACCACACCGAAGTTGGGGCCTCGCAAGCCGTACTTCATCGAGATTTGACCGGCGGCGATGTCGGCAATCATCATCGGGATGAAGAAGGGGCTGTAACGCGGACCGCGCTCCTCGTTCTTGGCATAGTCGCCGGCCTCGCGCTCAAACGTGTGCAGGCCACCGATACCCGAACCGAAGATCACGCCGATGTCGTTGTGATCCTCTTTTCCGTCATCGACCAGACCCGAATCGGCCATCGCCTGGGTGGCGGCGGCAAGCGCGAACTGCAGGTACAGGTCCATGCGGCGGCTCTCACGAGGCTCGATATACTCGTCGGGGTTGAAACCCTTCACCTCGCAGGCAAATTGTGTCTTAAACTTGGAAGCATCAAAATGAGTAATAGGGCCGGCACCACTCACTCCCTTGAGGGCGTTCTCCCACGTGGTTTTCACGTCGAGGCCCAGCGGGGTGATGGCACCCAGACCCGTTACTACTACTCGCTTTAATTCCATACTCAATTTTCAGGTTAAAGTTATTTAGAATTAAGAGTGGAGTAGAGAAAACGAAAAAACGTAATCTCGCCGGCGACTCGCGCCGCCTCAAGCGCGATTAAGCCTTCTCCTCAACGGCTTTCTCGATGAACTCAATAGCCTGACCCACAGTTTGGATCTTGTCGCTCACATCGTCGGGGATGCTCACTTCAAATTCCTTCTCAAGGTCGAGCATCAGCTCAACGGTCTCCAGAGAGTCGGCGCCCAGGTCCTGGGTGAACGTTGCTTCGTTGGTAACTTGTTCTTCGCTCACGCCAAGTTTCTCGGCGATGATAGCTTTCACTCTTTCGTCAATATTAGCCATAATAAATGTAAATTAATTAGTTATAAATAATTTTTAGTTGTTTTCGCTCAAAGCGGCTGCAAAGTAAGTAATTATTTGTCAAATACTAAAAAATTTGCCCAACAAAATGCCTTTTTTGCCATTTTTTTGCACATTTTGGACATAAGTGTGCAATCACTGCCCCAAATTTCGCTTGTTGTGAGGCAACGGTTGCGCGTAGGACGAGTCCATGTAGTAGTAAATAATGAAGCTGCCCCGGTTGTAGCCAAGCGCGACAGCCGTGCCGCTCTCGCTCTTATAAATGCCATCGGTGTCGTAGACGAAACCGTTTTGACCCAGCCGCGACGACACGAGGCGCTCGAGGCCCGGCTCGGTGTCGGCCTCGGTCTGCGGCACGTCGAGCACGAGCGACACGGCCATTACCCGCGCGTCGTAGTTGAATTGCGGCAACGCCAGCGTGTCGCCGCCCTGTTGCGGCTCGCTGGCTATATCATTGTCAAAGTGATAGGTCATCGTCAAAGCGCCGTTGCGCTCAACGAGCTCGTTCTGGCCCACATACTGCACCGCGTTGGGACCCAAGTGCGAATTGAGGTCCATCAGGGTGCCGCCGCGCCTCACACCGCCGGCCATATTCTCGTCGAAGCACATCATCAGTGTGGCCGTCGCCAGCGCCTGGTCGATGAACCCGCGCACGGCAGGCTGCTGCATGTCGGGCAGCAAGAAGTCGACAAACACGGCGTCGCCCACCTTCTCACCCTTGGCGTTGACGAGGTGATACACGCCGCCTTCCTTGACGACGAAGCGCTCGGGCGCGATGTCGACAATTTCCTCATACTTGGCCGGCACCACGAGTTCGCCCTTGTCGTTGGCCACGCCACAACGGTCGCCGGTGCGCACCACATTCAGGCCGCCCAGCGTGCGACGGCAGTAGTCGTAGCCCGCGTCGCGCACCACTTGCGGCACCTCGTTGGGGTTCGCCACCTCCTTGCCGCTCTTGTCGAGGTAAACGAGACTGTCGTTGCTCACCTTCACCATGGGCACCACGCCGCCGGCAAAGAGCGGCTGGAGCGTGAGACGGTAGTCCTTGGCCGACACACTGAACAGTTCCTTGCCGTCGGTGTCGATGGCCGTGATGGTGGGCGTCGACACGCTCGCGTCGCGCACCACGAGGGCTGCCTCGTCGAAGGCGAACGGCGCGGCAAAGTCGAGCAAGCCCGTGTCCAACGTGTCGCCGTTCTCTTTTATATATATGTGCTTACCTTGAAGTGTAGTGGCCAGCGACAGGCCGTGGGAGAAACCCATGGCACTGTTTATCGACGCTTCAAGCGCCGCAACCGGCTCACCATCGTCGTCAATTATCATGAGCGTACTGCCCGGGCGGCTCACCATGGCGCGGCCGCCTCCGAAAGCCGTAACGCTACCCAGCGGCCGCGACGTCACAGCATGGGCGGTATCGTTCACGCGGTAGAAGTCGAGCAAGCCGTCGGGGCGGTGCACGCCCACCAGGTCGTCGTTCACGCCCACCGCCACGCTGTCCCAAGCGTCACGCGCCACCACCTCGCCGCTCTCCACGTCGAGGATGCTCCATTTCTCCGAGCCTTGCAACTTCACAGCAAGGTATTTCACTTTGATGGGATAACCATCGTTGCCGCTACACGACACCAGCAGTGCCATCGCGAGCAACGTGAGCAGGAAATAAGTAGTTTTTTTCATCTTGGCTGCGAAATTACAACAACTTGCGCAATTATCCAAAAATGTGCCGCGCAATCAGGCATTTTGCAGTATAAAGATTAATTAGTAACTTTGCAGTCTCATTATGGCCTAAGCCAACGGCCGCCGGCCACCGACGACAAAAAACCAAAAAACATTATATACTTATGGCTCAAAAAATTAATTTTGTAGAAGAACTTACCTGGCGTGGCATGATCAACAACATCATGCCGGGTACCGAGGAACAACTCAACAAGGAAATGACCAGCGCCTATGTGGGCATCGACCCCACGGCCGACTCGCTTCACATCGGACACCTCGTGAGTATCATGATGCTCAAGCACTTCCAGCGCGCAGGACACCGCCCCATCGCCCTGATTGGCGGCGCCACAGGCATGATTGGCGACCCCTCGATGAAGTCGCAGGAACGCAAGCTCATCGACGAGGCCACCCTGCGCCACAACCAGGAGGCCATCCGCGCCCAGCTGGCACACTTTCTCGACTTCGACAGCGACGCCCCCAACCACGCCGTGCTCGTCAACAACTACGACTGGATGAAGAATTTCTCGTTCTTGAGCTTCATCCGCGACATCGGCAAGCACATCACCGTCAACTACATGATGGCCAAGGACAGCGTCAAGAAGCGCCTTGCAGCCAACGCCGACCACGGCATGTCGTTCACCGAATTCTCTTACCAGTTGCTCCAGGGCTACGACTTCCTCTACCTCTATGAGCACGAGGGTTGCCGACTCCAGATGGGCGGCAGCGACCAGTGGGGTAACATCACCACCGGCACCGAGCTCATTCGCCGCATCAACGGCGGTGAGGCTTTCGCCATCACCTGCCCGCTCATCACCAAGGCCGACGGCGGCAAGTTCGGTAAGACCGAGAGCGGCAACGTGTGGCTCGATGCCAAGCGCACCTCGCCTTACAAGTTCTACCAGTTCTGGCTCAACGTGAGCGACGCCGACGCCGCCAAGTATATCAAGATTTTCACCGACCTCGACCGTGAAGAGATTGAGGCGCTCGAGGCCGAGCAAGAACGCGACCCGGGCATGCGACCGCTGCAAAAACGCCTCGCCCGTGAAATCACCACCATGGTCCACAGCGCGCAGGACTATGAGATGGCTGTCGAAGCCTCGCAAATCCTGTTCTCCAACAAGGCGCAGGACATCCTGCACAAGATTGACGAGGACACATTGCTCAGCGTCTTCGAGGGCGTGCCGCAGTTCGAAATCAGCCGCGATGCCCTTGCCGCCGGCGTACCCCTCATCGTGCTCACCACCGAGCACGCCGCAGTGTTCCCCAGCAAGGGCGAGATGCGCAAGCTCACCCAGGGCGGCGGCGTGAGCCTGAACAAAGAAAAGGTGACCGACCCTAACATGCTCGTCACTACCGAGCACTTGCTCAACGGCAAATACATCCTCGCGCAACGCGGCAAGAAGAACTATTACTTGCTTATCGCAAAATAAGACCGAAAATCCGCGGTTTTTCCGCGGATTTTCTTTATTTTTACATCACGAAAAATCCGAAGATTTTGCCCACCCTCCCATCACCCGAAACGTTTCAATATTGCAGCGATCTGCACCTGGAACTCGAGCGCACCCGGCAGTGGTTGCGTGCCACGCCCCTTGAACCCGCAGCCCCCGTGCTGCTACTTGCCGGCGACATCATGACCATGGACGAACCCCGGGACGAGTTTGTGGACTTTTGCGCCTATCACTATGAGCACACCTTCATCGTGCCGGGGAACCACGAGTATTTCGGCCGTGTCGACTTGGCCCGCACGCTCGACAATTTTGAGCTGAAACTGCGGCCCAACGTGGCCTACGTCAACAACCGCAGCGTGCGGCTGGGCGACATCGAACTGTTCTTCACCACGTTGTGGACGCCCATCGACCCGGCCATGCACCGGGTGGCGCAAGCCGACATGCCCGACTTTTCCCACATCACTTATCGCGGGAAACCACTCGAGCCGCGACACTATGCAACGGTGCACCGCCACTGCCTGCAATGGCTCAGCAAGGCACTCGCCGCCAGCGACGCGCCCCACAAGATCGTCGTCACCCACCACTGCCCCATCGAGGGCGAGGACCCGGCCTACGCCGACAATGGACTCGAGAGCGTGTTCTGCGTACCACTCGACGACTTTATCGCCCGCTGCGGTGCCGACGCGTGGATTTACGGGCACACCCACTACAACGCCCTCTCGGGCCAAACCATCGGGCGCACCACCCTACTGGCCAACCAACTCGGTTCCTCGTCGCGCGGCCCACGACCGGGTTTCAGCACGACAGCTACATTTTCTCCGGAATGATATAATTGAATTCATCGATGCTTGTCACGCCCATGTTGCGCAAGGCGGCGATGGTAGCGGCGACATCGGTGGGCGTGTTGTGGTCGGGGATGTGGGGCACGCGCACAGTCACACGGCTTGACATACCTTCATGTGACAACAACCACCGCAGGTTGTTGAGTGCAGACCGCGGCGACAGCCCCGTGTAACGCTTGTAGATGAACGGATTAATATCTTTTATGTCAACCATATAGTCGCCCACCCACGGCAACAAGCGCTCCAAGTGTTCGCGCTTGACGTGCAACGACGTCTCGAGCGTGATGTGCCACTCGCGCGGCGCCTTACGGCAAAAGGCCTCGATGAAACGGCTTTGCAGGCACGGTTCGCCGCCCCCAAAGGTCACGCCACCCCCTGTAGCCAGGAAGTAGAGATTATCGAGCATCACGTAGTCGAGCAACTCGTCGACATCTATCACGCGCCACACGCCCTGTGGTTGCTTGCACTGCGCGTTGAGACAATAACGACACCGTAACGGGCATCCATGGAAAGCCACCAATGTTGTAACCCCCACGCCGTCGGTGGCGAGGCGGTGACGGCTGATTCCTATCAACGGCGCGACAGGTTGCATGGAAACGGACTCAAGCCGGTTCAGTCGAGACTGAAGGTCACCGGCACCGACATGTCGATGTTTTCGGCACAGCCACGAGCCTCGTTGAAGCGGGGCAGTGACTTTACGACGCGCAACGCCTCGGCATCGAGACGGGGGTCGACGCTGCGCACTACCCGATGGTTGATGTGCTCGCCGTCAGGCTTGACGTCGAACACAACGACTACCGTACCCTGCACGCCCGCCTTGCGGGCCGCGGCAGGATACACCACATTCTCCTCGATATATTTTGTCATCGCCTCGTAGCCACCCGGAAAACTGGGGACGGGACGCGGCACCATACCCTCGGTGCGCCGCGAGATATTCTCTTGTTTTGAAATCGCTTGCGAGGTAATGAAATTGCTGTCGGGCTCGGCCATCACGTCGCCGGCAAGCATATAAGGCTCATCGGGGTCGTTCGATGTCTTCGATATCGGGTTCGGGACTCGGTTTCCCGAGTCTTTCCCGGCACTGTTTGCCGCCGTGCCGCGGGCACACGCGCTCAGCGAGGCTAAGCCCACCCCCAGACCTGTCAACATGATGGCGCGCCCCATGCGGCGGCGCTTCGTCAGCTCATCCTCCAGGTAACGCATCTCACCCTCACAGGCCGGGCAAGTGCCGGCACATTCGCCCTCGTGATGACACTCGTTGGGCGTGTAGTCGATATCGTTGGCATCGGCGATTCGCCGGCGGATTTCCTTAAGCGTATCGCAAATTTTACGTCCTCGTCTCATAACTCTTTCTCGTTTTACGGTTAATAATCGCCACAAAAATATATATTTCCCGAATAATCCGCAATTATTTGGTAAGAAAAATGGATTATTCCGCAAGAAATCACCCGATTGGTAACTCAATTCGCATTGAAAATCCTCATGGTTCGTGAGAAAATTACAGCCTTTTTCGTGGTTTTTTTACACTATTCTTTTGAGGTTTAGAAAAAAGTCGTACCTTAACAGTCGGGTAAGTCCTACACGGCCAGCTCCCCTTGAATCCCCCAGGTCTCGACCGAAGCAAGGGCAGTGGGTTGTAGCGGCGCGATGTAGATCGCTTGCCCTTTTTTTGTACCCGTAGTAATGGTTTTTAGTTTTGGAAATAATTGCTTAACTTTGTCTCGCATAATAGTTGTTTTTTATTCCAGATTTGAAAGCGACTGAAATTCTATGCTTTTGTTTTTGTGGCAAATTTCCTTAGAAACTTAATTTCTTAAATATTTCACGATGATGAAACGATTAGTTGCATTTCTTCTTTTTTTATTTGCGTTGATGACCGTTAATCCTCTTTTCGCAAAAGACGATACACCAACGGCCGAGAAGTATCGTAAGGAAGCCGAGGCCGGTAAAGCTAAGGCGCAATACAACTTAGGACTATGTTATGAGAAAGGTAATGGAGTTTCTCAGTCCTTCAAGCAGGCTGCAGAATGGTTCCGCAAGGCCGCCGAGCAAGGTCATGCCGATGCACAATACAAGATGGGGGTGTATTATACTATTGGCCAAGGCGTTACAGGGGATTTGAGTCAGGCGGTGGGATGGTTCCGTAAGGCCGCCGAGCAGGGTAAAGTCGATGCGCAATACGAACTGGGAAGGCGTTACGATGAAGGAAAAGGTGTGGCCGAAGATAAAGCACAAGCATTCACGTGGTACCGCAAGGCTGCAGATAAAGGCCATGCCCAAGCACAATACAAAGTGGGTTGGTGCTATCACAAAGGCATAGGTGTCTCATCGAACTGGAAAGAATCGGCAAAATGGTTCAAAAAAGCAGCCAAACAGGACAATGCCTATGCACAATATTGGTTGGGATATTATTATGATTATGGAAATGGTGAAGCAGGTATTAAAAAAAACAAAATAGAAGCGTTGGAGTGGTACCGCAAGGCCGCCGAGCAGGGTCATGTTGATGCGCAATACGAACTGGGGTTGCATTACGCTGAAGGTAATGGTGTCGCCAAAGATAAAGCACAAGCATTCACGTGGTACCGCAAGGCTGCTGAGCATGGCCATGTCTATGCGCAATACGAAATGGGAAACTATTATGCGTATGGCGATGGTGTGGCCCGAGACTATTCTCAAGCGGTGAAATGGTACCGCAAGGCTGCTGAGGATGAAAAAGCCGAAGCCGAAGCGCAAACTAGGGCGCATACTAGATACATATTCCCTCCATACTTGAAATCTTACCCTGAAAAGGATTACCATGTCGATGCGCAATACAAACTGGGAGAGTGTTATGCTAAGGGCAATGGTGTGACCCGAGACTACACTCAAGCGATTAAGTGGTACTACAAGGCCGCCGACAATGGCCACCGATATGCGCAGTACGAAATGGGAGAGTGCTATTTTAAGGGCAACGGTGTTGCCAAAGACGATGCACAAGCGCTCAAGTGGTACAGCAAAGAACTAAATTGGAGCCAATTCCAAAGTGCAACAGATTTCATCAACAAGAATTTTAAACGAGATATTTTAAATGCTTACCAAAGAGATTGGGGGGAATATCGCTATGGATTGTGCTATGCCAATGGCTGGGGTGTCGCAAAGGATGACAATAAGGCGGTGAAATATTTCCGTCAGGCAGTTAATGGAGGCGACGTTGCGGCTATGTGCGAATTAGGTCTATGCTATAAGAACGGCACGGGCGTCTCGAAAGACCTGGCTCAGGCGATAAAGCTGTTACGCCAGGCGGCCGAGGCCGGTAACGTCGATGCACAATACTACTTGGGAGAGTGTTATGATCTCGGCGATGGCGTCACCCAAGACTACGCACAAGCGCTTAAGTGGTACCGCAAAGCAGTCGATCTGGGAGACGGCAAAGCGCTAAACGCCCTGGGGATGTGTTATACTCAAGGCCGCGGTGTGGACAAAGACAGTAAACAAGCGGTGTCGTGGTTCCGCAAGGCTGCAGAACGGGGTAATGCCCTTGGTCAGTATAATTTGGCGTCTTGTTATCTTATGGGCGAAGGTGTCTCGAAAGACCCTGCCCAGGCGGTGAAATGGTTGCACAAAGCTGCCGAACAGGGCGAAACCGAGGCGCAAAATATGTTGGGGTATTGCTATGAGGAAGGTATTGGTGTTAAAATAGATGAAAAACAAGCGGTGACGTGGTACCGCAAGGCTGCCGATCAAGGCGATACTGACGCACAAAGAGCTATGGCTAGATGCTATTTAATGGGCACAGGTGTGAAGCGAGATGCCGCACAGGCAGCAAACTGGTACCGCAAGGCAGCCGAGCAGGGCGATACCGAAGCGCAAAAAGCATTGGCTTTGTGCTATGCGACTGGTCTTGGTGTGGAAGAAAACATGTCACAAGCGGTAAGGTGGTACCGCTTGGCTGCTCGTCGTGGCGATGAAAAAGCTCAGGCCATCCTGAAGAAAATGGGCGAAAGCTGGTAAATCGATAAACTCGATAAACTCGTTTCAAACTATTTTTTGGTTAACAATAATACCCTGTGCTTGGAGATGTCCAAACACAGGGTTTTTGGTGGTGCAAGGTTTTAAATTGTTTCTTCCGCTTCTCCTGACTTCGTCACTTTTTTTGAGAAAAGAAATTGTTAAATTATAATCAACTA
>CAMVPC010000026.1 GCA_947169265.1 uncultured Prevotellaceae bacterium | reverse complement strand
GCTGAGCAGGTTGTGGTGACGAGCGGCAGGGTGGAGTATGACCCGTTCGGGCGTGCTGTCAGGGTTTACCACCCTACAGTTGACAGCGAGCGTGTTGACAGCTTCAGCCGAGCGGTTGACAACGTCGCCCCAACCCGGACAGAGTACGACGAGCTCGACCGCCCATTGGTTGTGCACCTTCCCGACAAGACTGTCACCACGTACGAGTATTCCCTCGTTGGCAACGTTTTAAAGACCACGGTGACCGACGCAGAGGCCCTGACCACCACGTTCGCCTACGACGGCATCGGCCGCCTGACGACGGTCACCGACACCGAGGGCAACGTGACAAGCTCAACTTATGACTTGGGCGACCGTCGCACCTCGGTCACCCATCCGGCTAGCGGCAAGGCCACGTTCACCTACGACGCGCTGGGCAACGTGCTCACACGCCAGACGGCCAACCTCAGGACGCAGGGGCAGTGCATCAGCTACACCTACGAGCAGGGCCGCCTCAAGCGGGTGTCCTATCCCGGGCATCCCGAGCATCCCGAGAATGATGTCATCTACCACTATGGCGACGGGAACGCCGAGCAGGGCTTGTGTGACAGAGGGACGGTTCTTTTGTCACGATAGTGTTCCAGAAGATTTGTATTCTCATGTTTGAGGCAATCACAATTATCTCGGTCTATCAACTCATCCACAACAAATGATTATTACTCAAATGGCAGCCTCAATCCAATATGGCAGCTTGTACAAAATAGACTCAATGTCTGAGACTATAATTAATTGAAAATAAACAAATTATTATAACATTATTAGCAATGAAGATTATTAAAAAACGAATTCGGAATGTTGAGCAATACACCAGCCTGTTCGCTCAAAATGAGGAGATATACATTGTGTCTAGTCTCAAAGACATAGATTCAAGCGTTAAACCATATGAGATTGCCGTCCCACATAGGTTATAATTATTTATTATATTCAAGAAATCGAATATTGTTTTATGTTGATTTGTGTGCTGTAAAAATATAATAATTTTGCGAATTGTAAACTATAAAGATTTAAACTATGAATAATGAAATCATAAAGAAATTAGATAGATGCCTCCTTTCTGGTCAATCCATTCTTTTTACGGGTGCAGGCTTCTCACTTGGCGCAAAGAACGGACAGGATTGTACTATCCCAACAGGTAACCAATTAAAAGAAATAATCTTATCTAGATTATTAAACTATGACGATAACGATCCTGAATATAATGAACTGGTGGCTAATTCACTACATGATATATGCACTTTTGCAGAGTCTCAAGTGTCCCGGGCTAAAGTACAAGATTTCATTATATCGATATTTCAAGATTGCAAGCCTTTACCATTTCAAAGAATAATAGCATCGTTTAAAAAATGGAAAAAGGTTTATACCATAAATATTGATGATTTGTTTGAAAATGCAGCTCCTGCAGGTCGTTATGTGGTCCAAAATATAGAGCGTCCAATCTCGTTTACTAAAGCGAAGCAAATAGAATACATAAAATTACATGGATGTGTACGTAACAGATCTGGCAGGATTGTTTTTTCCAATCAGGATTATATTGATTCAATGCTTAAATCCAGAGATTATAGATTCAATAGTTTCGCACAAGATATGATTACAGAGAATTTTGTTTTTATTGGTACTGAGATGAATGAATTTAATCTGGATTATTATATTAATTTATTCTCAGAGGTTTCTAATAATACTTCTCATGGACAGTTGTTTTTTATTAATCCTAAACCCTCTTTAATTTTTGAAAATAAAGTACAAAGAATAGGTGCTAGTATTATTAAATGGACAACTGAACAATTTTCCAACCACTTAAATAACATTTCAGAATCAGTTTCGACACATTCCTCGAGCCATGCCATTGAGGATTTCCTATATCTAAAAGAAAGATTCGATTTAGATAAAAACTTTAAAGGATATAAATCTTATTTATATTTTGGACAACACCCTGATTATAGAGATATTATTTTTGATTGGGACTTTATAAACCCATTGATAGAACAACTGCATGAGAATATTACAAAGCATTTCAATAGCGGAAGTAATAAAAGATTAATGGTATCAATATTTGGCAAATCACTTTCTGGAAAAAGTGTGTATTTAAAAAGATTAGGCATAGCATTGACTCTCGATAATTATGCGGTATACGAATTTACTGGAAGACGATTTGATATACAGAATTTTGCATTAAAGGCTAGAAATCTCCCCGAAAAAAACATTGCTCTTCTTTTTGATAATGCTAGTTTTTATTATCCTGTTCTCAAAAATTTAGTGACTATATTTCCTCCTGAAAAAAATCTATTAGTTATTACTACCGCAAGAACATATGCTCACAATAGAAAAAGATATTGTCTGGTTTCTGAAACATGGTTTAAGGAATTGGTCATAACTGGAGAGACAAGATATACGGATAATATATTTGCCAATAATATCGCTTTGCGTTTGGACGAAAAGGGATTATTGGGTCATCTTAAAGCAAAAACATTTGATGAAAGAGTCTCATATATAAGCAAAACAAATGATATTGAGTCGTGTTTATTTAGCATCACAAATGGAAGCTATTTCCAAAAAAGGCAACTAAAGCATTTTTATATAAAGAAAAACATTATAGGTGCTAATTATATTGATTTGCTTAGTCTTTTAGCTATTCTAAATAAATTAGACATATCATATCTTCCTATTAGTGTTATAAGCTTATTGTATGGAGGAAATTATTCAAAAGCGATTAACATATGTGATGATTTTATCAAGTATTATAAAGATGTAGATGGCTACGCTATTCGTGATACTTTTCTTATTTCGCACTTATTAAAAGATCTTCGACCAAAGGATAAAATTAGATTACTAAAAGAATTATTGATATGTATCTCTCCCCAGGTTGTTGATTCTAATCACACATATTGGAATGAACTTGCTTCTGTTTTAATGAAAGGGAAACTTTTGAGAAGTGTTCTGCGTATGAGAAATAATGATGTCAAGAATTTATTGACAGACATAAAACAGTATTATAATGATGATTATAATTATTGGTTACAGGTTGGCATTACAGAGCAACATGATTCAGAGTATGAGCTTGCATTAAATCACTTCAGGCAGGCAGAATCGATGTCTCCTAATTCATATATAGTGCGAAATGCAATAGCACGCAATTTCCTTCGTCAGGCTAATGAAATCGGAGATTTTGAAGTGGGAATAAATGTTCATAAAAAGGGTGTTTCTCTCATGATGTCTCTAATTAATGACTGTGAGGAATTTCAAGTTAAAGCATATTCAACACATTGTTTGCTTTTTGAAACCATTCGGTTTTATAGAAGAAATAGCATAGTGCCTAAAGAATCTGAAATAAAAGAAATGTATACAATGTTAAGAATGGTTATGGATAAGGATCCAGATGGTCCCATGTCAAAACATATTAGCAATGTTTTCTTCCGATTTTTACAAGATAACAACTTAACTTATTGCTTGCCTAAAATGAGCCTTCATGATTTAAAATATCTAAGGTTTACAATCGGGCCTGATGAGAATCTGAAAGATATTACTGAGGATTTCGAATTATAGTGTGCCAAGGGGATGGTTATGATAGCACATATAAAACTCGAGGTTCCGTATAGAAAAACTAGAGGCCATTCCACAAGCCTTTCGCTAAGGCAAGGAAAAGAATTGAGACACTCTTTTCGTGGTTTGATGAAGAGTTCTATATCAAGCGAAACTACGCTAAAGAATACATCGGGTTCTTCACTAGAATGGCGGCCAAAGTCGCAGCATTCACGATCTTGCAGTATGTCAATATTCATTAGTGTCCGATAAAAATCAATAATGGACGAAAAACAGCATTGGAGGCCGCATTTAATGCGGTCTTCTTCTCTATTTTGAAAAAGCAAGCCCCCCCTTAGAAAATTGACAGTTGCAATTCGGGCGGTTTGTGCTTGTATAACTGGTTGATCTCAACCCATGTCTTTTCAGGCTCTTCGAGGAACGCCCACATGTTGATGTAGTGCATGAGTGTTTGTCTTATAACGGTAGCCAGTCCGCTGAAACTCCACTTTCTTTTCACCCGTCTCTTTACAAGCGTGAGTAGCAGATTGGCGATGAGAGTGGTCCAGATCTGTGTCTTGATGGCGTTTACGCTCTCACCGTAAAAATAGCGTAGCTGGAAGTTCTGCTTTAGCTGCTTGAATAGGAGCTCGATCTGCCAACGGCGCTCATAAATCTCAATAATCTCCTCGTAGTCAAGTTCAAAATTATTTGTCAGTAGTGTCTGTGAGCGCTTGCATCCCTCTCTCCAATACTCTATCATCCTTGCCTTGTGCCTCATGTCGCCTTTCTCGAACTCTACAGTGGATATAATCACCTCGACAAGCCCGCGGGGCTGAACCCTACAAACGCTGCTTATGAGCCTGTATTTCAAGTTTGACTTCATCTTTGTCACGTAGGTGATGCATTTCTCGGTCATCAACTGCATGTACTTGTAGTCTATATAAGCCCTGTCCATGGCAACAAACGAGCCCATGGGCAGGTTCAGTATCTTTAGCATGAAGTGGTCGTGCACAGCTGCCGCCGTGAACCGTACAAGGCATGGAACCTGTTCTATTGCCTTCAGGACAGTATGGCACTTTATCCCGCCTTTCTTCTTCCCGTGCTTGGGATGGCGGCCAGCGCCCTTGAGAATGTTTGAGAACAGTGTAATGGTCGTCGAATCAATGATATATAGCGCTTTCTCCCACTTGCGCACAACCTGGCTGTCCGATAAAACACCGCGGTAGCGCTCGTACAGGCTTGTGTAAATCTTCTCGAAAAACACATGGCTGCGACGATTGTTGGCGTCTGAGAGCGTTGAGCGGGACACGAGTTGAAGCAGGCCAAGATGGGACAGCTTGTTGGCCTCACTCATCAGGCCTAACACAATCTCGCGAAGCGAGTCATAGCGGCTGAACACGGCAAAGAGCAGTGTGACCAGATGAGAATAACCGTCAAAACGCTTGACATAGCGATTGTAGCCTCCCTTTTGAGCTATTTCCTGGATTTTTTGTCTCGAAATTAATTTTATAAGCTGATTAAACAGCGGCTGTCCGATAAAATTACTACTTTTGCCCATTGATTGAAATGTTTGTTTGGTCGCAACAAAGTAAATCAAAAGGGCTGAAACCACAAAATCTGGTTCAGCCCTATTTTTTTTTGCCGCTCAAAATTTTTTATCGGACACTAATGATTATAATTTAATAATTTCTTTTCTCAAAAAAAGTGACGAAGTCAGGTGAGCAATGAGCTTTGAACTTTGTAAAAAACACACGGCGCCTTAGGGCGCCGTGCTGTTTTTTTTACCTACTTCGCACCGGCTGGCGGCAGGAGGGGGGCGATTTTGCGCTCAAAGACGGCTCGCTCGACGATGCGGTAGTGAGGACGATAGGCCTCACGGTAGTCGGGCGAATGGCTGATGGCATATTTCCCCGCGGCGAGGATGCTGTCGATGTACCGCCGGTCCTCGGCGTAATGGGGCAGGTCAAGACCCATCCGGTCAATCCGCATGACGATTTCTTGCCAGCGCTCGCACCATGCATCCACGGGGCGGCGGTCGACATTCGCGCTCTCGACAAAGGCATCGAGCAACACATCCCGGGTGAGAAGCCCCTCCTTAACGGCGCGCAGGCTCACGCGCACAAAGCGGCCGTGGGTGCCGCAAGGCTCACTGTACCACGGCAGATATTGGTCGAGGGCGGTCGCGTTCAATTCCTCGTCAAGATATTCCATGGCGCGTTGCCGGTCGGCCACCAGGTGCTCGGCTCCCATGAAATCCTGAAAACACGACTTGTAAAGGTCGAGCAGGCGCGACTTGGGATAAGTCTCAAGTTGCCATGCGACAAAACGCTCCACCTCTTGCGCTTGAACAAAAACAGAACACATCACCATACCCAATATCAATAACACTTTTTTCATGGTTATCTCGTGAGAAAATAGCCAAGAGCTGCAAGAGCGATGCCCAGTATTACACTACCCGCCAAATAGAGTGCAAGCATAAGATAGTTACTTGCCAGGAATAGTTGCAACCCCTCTTTAGAAAATGTGGAGAACGTTGTAAAGCCTCCACACAGCCCCACTGAGAGGAACAATGCGGCACCCGATCCCATATTGGAATTCTTCGCCATGTAGCCCCAAAACGTCCCTATCAGGAACGACCCCAATAAATTAACGATAAATGTACTCCACGGGAAGTTACGCGCCGGCCCCAGTAGGCACGACATGCCGTAGCGCAACACGCTCCCCAGCGCCCCACCCGCAGCCACATATAAAAAATCTTTAATCATCGCAATTATAATTAAGATAATGGTTTGTTTTTAGGACATACTATCAGTGCTTCACATAGCCCATCCTAAAGTATAGCTTTAAATAAAATCACATTATTCCCCATAAAATTAAGCAAATTTTCACATAACTCCCACTTTTTCACCCAAAATTTCACATTATCGGCAAAAAATTGCACCAAATTTAAAAAGTGGACACTGGGATTTATAAAGCGGTTATCTCTCCACATTGAAGAAATAACCGCTTTCACTCATTTTAGTTGTTCTTGGCTAACCGAACAGCCAGCTGAATAACCAAATTATAACCATAATACTAATGCCGGCAATGAATACTTCAAGTAGGCAATTACCTGCCAAGCAGCCACCAGCCAAGGCACCATCAATGGCATCATCCTTGTTTCCATCACCACCAAAATAGGCGATTGCTGCACCAATGATTACAGCAATGACAATAATCCAAAACCACATAGTCACGAGAAATATGCCAAATCGATTCCCCTGTCGTGCATGTGCAAGACACATGACTCTACTGATCCGTTGCTCAATCGAATGGTTAATCCGTAGCAATCAAAAGAAGCGTCTCTGCGAGGCACTCCCATCATCAAACCTCGCTCGTCGTAGCCATATCCTCGGAGAACTATCTCATCTAAAGACTTTGAAATAACTTCCATTGGCTTTGGTGACATTTGGACATTACTTCCCCAAAAGGGATGTGCGCCATCATCATTGAAAATTGTCACAGTGTACCCTTTGTTGCCTGAAACGTTTTTCTCGATTTTGACAGTACGGTGGCAATTGTAGTTGTGACCCGAAACATTAATGCCGTTTTGATAACGAATATGATCAGAAGACTTAAACTCAAAACTGCCGGCACCTGGATAGTTGCTGCCTGACACAAGATCGTCAACAAATGCCATAATTTAATGAGATGTCCAAAATTTCAAAGACTCTTCTAAATTCATCGTAGGGAAGTTTGCAAGAGAGCAAATGAGTTGCCACATTTTCACCTCAGTATCTTCAATTTTACCATCAGCTGCCATTATTGCAGCAAGGTAGCCACTCACATACTTTTTAGCTTCATCATCTAAATTTGAGAGCGCTAAAAACATTGTAGAAGCATCCATTTTGTCTGAGGCATCTAATAGAAATGGGACCTCATCGCGTTCAACATTAAAGTTTTTCAACTCAATCACCAACACCAACAATTCTTCTTCTTTTGTTTTCCCATCAGCCATAACCATAGCTCAGTACATTTGACCGTGCCGTCGGCTCGTGTCATTCGCTTGATATACCATTGGGCGTTATAGATATTATCAAGGCGGTGGCCACCATCGGCGAAGCCCTGGTTGAGCATGGCCTTATAATTGCTGTCGCTGTCCTCCTCGCTATTCACCTCTACCGAGAAAGCGTCAATCACTTTCTCGATGTTTACCAGTCCGGCATCGCTGACGTTCTCAGCCGTGACCGAGCAAGTAACCTTGTTGCGTGCGTGGTCAATGTCAAACTCCATGAGCAGGAATTTTTCAAGTTCCATGAAAAATTCATTGACCGTCCAGTGAGGCAGCGCAGCCGCCCATCGGCGGTTGCTCCATGAATACGGCAGCGTGTTACACACAAGCAGGTACTTGAAATCAGATTGCTCCCACTTGGTGAAGTCGTAGGCGTAGCCGAGCGCGTCGCAAATCTTCTTGGTGAGCCAAAGAAGATTAGGCTGAAACGAGAAGCCTTTGGTGAAGTCCGTGTCCTCGTCATCATCGCCCACAACTTTCCATTCATACTTATTGGCACTGGCGTTCCATCGGGCGCAGTTCTGCAAGTTACCGCTATAATTGTTCACCCACGGCAGAGCCGTATAGTCCTGCCAGCGTGCCCACATTTGGGCCGGTGTCATATATACAGCATCCTCCCAACCTGGGCGAGGTCCCGACATTCCACCCGATGAGATATTGTCGGGGAAGATGTGTGGCCACTCGCCCAAATCCAGCTCGTCGATGTAGGTTTCATCGAAGTGCGGATAGAAGTTCTGGTAACTCCTCTTTTCAAGGAACTGCACCTTGACGCTTTCGTTGGTGATGCCTGTGATAACTACGGCACCCACCTTTCGGAACTTGGTGTCTTGCAGAACGGCATTGAAAAAGATTTTGTCTGTGTCAATATCTTTTCGTGTGAGGTGTCCGAACACAGCGATGTCCTGCGGACAGTCGGCAAGTGGCAGTTCAATCTCCAGCGAGTAATCGTCAGCGTCCGTGAACGCACGATTCTCTGAGACATACTCTATTGACGAGCCTTTTTTCAATGCGGCTTCCTTTCCGTCGATTTGTAGTGATATGGCCATAAGTTAAGTGGTTGATTTACTACAAAGATAGATCAACCGCTTTAGCTCAAAAAAAGACATAGCATAAATCACTAAAAGCAACTTATCCCGTACTCTAATTTGATAGCGTATAATGGATTTTATATTTAATCTTAACCCCTGTAATGCTTCCTGAATTATCCTTGATGTAGTCAATCACATAAATAATAGCATAATCAACCCCATTCCAATACGTGGACTTAACTATGTATCCATATCCAGGCATAGCTGCGACTTGCTCAGCCCAACCACTTTCTGGAAGTTTTATTATGCTGGACAACCCCTCCACTTTTCCAACAGATGCGATTAATCCAGGATATGAAACTTCGAGATTGTTTGAAGAGTTTAAGCCGAAATCATAAGGTCCACTGGGGGATATTAAATCCAGTGTGATGCCATTGTAATATTCTCGTCCAATAAATTGAAACGTATTCATTAAATTGGCTGTAACAGTCCCCTCAGGGTCATTGACCGTGGATTGCGGCTCATCTTTGTCGTCACCACCGCATGATGCTATTGCCAGCGGCAACAACATCAGAAAAAAGATTAGAAATTTCTTCATGTTATAATAAGTTTTGCGAGTATCAGTCCTATACCCATTAATATACAAGAAACGTGGACTGACTTTGCCACGTCTATTGTAGAGGTCGTAGGAAAACCCTTGATGCAGATGTGACGAAAGCAGCCCACGCTATAAGCGCAGAAACCGCTTCGCTTGTCCTCGCATCAATGTTGAAATTTCCTACGTTTCTACAATAAGCGAAAAGCAAAACGCTTCTTTAATTCCAAATGTCGCGGATTGTTGCCAATCCAAGTGCAAATATACTACTTTTTTTTGAATTACCAGCCAATGGCAGCAATTTTTCAAAAAAAGGAGAGGAAAAACAAAAAGAGCCGCCGAGGGGCGGCGACAACAGCGACGAGTGCCCCCCTTGAGAGTTCACCAGTATATGTACTGCTACGGTGTATCATTTAGGAACACTTCGGCGTGCCGTGACGGCACCCGCTTTCTATCACAAGAAGCGGCAGGTAAAGGTCGATTTTATGCCTTATCAATGGCGGAGAATGTCTAAAAAATGTACTTTCAGCCATTGATAAAGCATAAAATCGGGAGAAAAGGGGCTATTTCTTGATGCCGTCGCGACGCAGGAGAGCGTCGATGTGGGGTTCACGGCCACGGAAACGCTTGTAGAGTTCCATGGGAGGCTCGGTGCCGCCGCGCTCGAGAATGTTCTCCTTGAACGAGCGTGCCGTGGCGGGATTGAAGATGCCGTCCTCCTCAAACTTGGAGAAAGCGTCAGCATCGAGGACCTCGGCCCACTTGTAGCCATAGTAACCGGCGGCGTACCCTCCCGAAAAGATGTGGCCGAATTGCGGCGACATGACGCACCCCTCAACGGGCTCGAAGACCTGCGCGGGCTTCATGGCGCGGTACTCAAAATCGAAGGGGTCGCCCTCGAAAGGCTCGGTGATGGTGTGCCACGCCATGTCGAGGTAGCCCAGAGAGAGCTGGCGCATGCAGGCGAAAGCGGCGCCATATTGCGCCGAAGCCTCAATCTTGTCGATGAGTTCCTGCGGAATCTTCTCGCCGGTGAGGTAGTGGCGGGCGAAGCCGTCGAGATACTCGCGCTGACGCAGGTAGTTCTCGTTGAACTGCGAAGGCATTTCCACAAAGTCGCGATAGACGCTGGTGCCCGACGTGGAGACATACTTGCACCGCGACAAGAGGCTGTGCAGCGCGTGTCCGAACTCATGCAGGAAGGTCTCCACCTCGTTATAGGTGAGCAGCGAGGGCTTGGTGTCGGTGGGTCGCGTGAAGTTCATCGTGAGTGTGACGAGGGGGCGCACGTCGTGCCCGTCGGCATCGCGATACTGCTCACGGAAGTTGGTCATCCACGCGCCGCTCTGCTTGGTGTCGCGCGGGAAGAAGTCGGTGTAGAGCATGCCCACAAAACGTCCGTCCTCATCGGTCACGTCGAAGACCTTCACCTCGGGATTAAACACCTGCGCGTCGTGGTTCTCGGTGAAATGGAGGCCATAGAGTCGCGTGGCAAGCCCAAAAACGCCTGCCGTGACGTTAGTCAGCTCAAAATAGGGTTTGAGCAACTCATCGTTAAGGCTGTACTTCTCGTCCTTGAGTTTGTTGTTGTAGTAGGAGTAATCCCACGGCATGATGACGAAATCCTTGCCTTCGAGTTTCGAGGCATAATCGTTGAGGCGCTTCATGTCGGCCTTTTGCGGGCCACTGTAAGCCACTTTGAGCTGCTCGAGCATCCGGTAGACGTTGGCCTGGTTCCCGGCCATTTTGTTCTCGAGCTGGTATTCGGCGAAGTTCTTGTAGCCGAGCAGGCGGGCCAGGGCGAGGCGCGAGTTGGCGATGTCGCGCATGATTTCGAGGTTGGAATACTCGCCGGCGGTGCACAGCGTGTTATAGGCGCGATAGAGTTTCTCGCGCAGGTCGCGCCGCGTGGCATATTTCATGAACGCCATGTAGCTGGGAGCCTGCAGCGTAACAAGGTATTTGTCGTCGCGGCCCTTGTGGCGTGCGGCGGCCCGCGCGGCCTCGACAGCGCTCTCGGGCAGTCCGTCGAGGTCGTCCTTGTCGAGCCACATCTCGAATCGGGCCGTTTCCTTGAGCGAGTTTTGCTCAAACTTGAGGGTGAGCCCGGTCAAGCGCTTGGTGATTTCGCGGTATTTCTCCTTGTCGGCCTCGCTCAGGTTGGCGCCGCACCGGGCAAACATCTCGTAGTATTTGTGCAGCAGCATGGCGTCCTCCTTGTCGTGGGCCGCGGCATCGAAATTGTCGTGCACGTCCTTGACGCGTTGCCACAGTTTCTCGTTGAGGGTGATGCGGTTAGAGTGTTCGCTCAAGAGCGGCGTAACGCGGTTGCCGATGGCCATGAGCGCATCGTCGGCACAGGCGCTGAGCATGGGAAAGAACACGCTCAGCACACGGTTGAGCATGGCGCCTGAGCGCTCAAGTTCCACGACGGTATTCTCAAAGGTGGGCGCGTCCTGCCGGTTGGCGATGCTGTCGACCTCGGCATCGTGTTGCTTGATGCCCTCGAGAATGGCCGGCTCATACATATCGATGGTAATCCGGTCGAAAGGTATCGCTCCACGCGTTGTTTTGAATGGTTGAAAGAAAATATTCTCGGCTTGAATCATGATAAAAACAGATAAAAATAATAAGGTGATAAAAGTATCTTTATTCTTGGGGAGTATTGTTTTGCCGCGACTCGATAACGGCATCGATGATGAGCGGCAGGTCGCGCTCGTCAACGCCACGCCCGGTCAAGTAATGCGCGTCGGTGCGCATTTGATCGACAAAGCTGTCGCGGTCACCACTGGCATCGAGGGCCCGGCGATACATTTCCACGGCCTCGGCCACACGGCCGGTGACGAGCTTAAGGTGCCCATAGTTGAGTATCGCGTTCCACGTGGGTTTCCCCTCGTTGAGCAGTCGCTCGAAATAGCGCTCGCTTTGCTCGTAGTTTTTCTCGAGGAAAGAGCACCAGGCGATGGGAGCCCATGCGCGCCGCGACTTGGCATCGAGATAATCGGCGCGGAAGTAGTACTTGAGTGCCTCGCCGGCACGGCCCAGCCGCAACAGGCTGTGGCCCACATTGAGGCACAACATCACGTCGTCGCCCTTAATATCGAGGGCGCGCTTATAGTACTCAAGGGCGCGCTCGTGGTTGTGCAGCATGCGGTAGCAGGCCGCGATGTGACGCAAGTTCCACACGTCGTCGGGGTCAACGAGCTCATAACGCTCATACTGCTCGATGGCAAGCCTGAAGTTGCCCATGTGCTGGTAAGCGAACCCCATCTTTTGATAAATGTGAACAGGGACTTCGGCGGCGTGCTCTCGCAGATAGGTGTAATAAGCGATGGCGTCGGTATTGAAGCCGTTCTTCAAGTAGAATTCGGCAATGGCGGCCACGGTGACGTCATCGTTCACGAGCGGCTCGAGGAAGGGCACTTCGAGCAAATTAAGTTCGGTGTCGAAAACGCCATAGAACTCGCGGCGCCGCGAGTAGAGTCGGAAGAAGCGGTACAGGTCCTGCACGTAGGAATTGATGATGGGCTCGCGCGCCATGTCGCGGGGCTTGACGTCGGCAGTGAACTCGTCGGCGTCGTCCTGACTCGCGCTCAGGCTCTCGAGCTGATTGGCGATAATCCGGCGGCGGTCGTCGGGCATATTCGAGAGCGAGAGCATCATGGAATATTTGTCGCTGTCGCACATATAAGGATTGGCGGCAAGCAATCCCAGGAGCGAGACTTTGCCCAGTCGGTCGTGCAGTTCGGGTTGCTCGGCGTAATAAGGTAGGAACCAGTTGCTGAGCGTGTGAAAGAACGGGAACGACTTGAGGTGGGAAAAGGTGGACAGATACACATCGCCGCCTTTCATTTGCAGTTCGTTGAACTCGCGCAGGCGTTCCTCGATGCCGCTTTTCTCAATCCATTCTTGCCACTCGGGATTGGCATCGGCCTCGGTGAGGTCGAGCGGAGCCGCGTTGCCGCCGCGCCTCATCTTGTTGAGCAAGTCGGGTCGCAACTTTTCGATGTCGTTCATGAGCTCAGTGTCGAAGCGCTCCTTGATGTTGTCGCTGTTGCGCGAGCGCACCAATGCGATAAACACCGAACGCAAGTCGGCGGATGCCGTCGCCACGGCGGCCACGCGGTCGAGGGCGTCGCTCACCGCAGGGCAGTAAGCGACCCGGCGACGATAGGTGTAGAGGGTGAGCAGCAAGGCCACAAGCGCGCGCAGTTGCACCTGCGGGTGCTTTTCTTGCGTATAGACATCAACAAGTAGCATCACCTTCTTCTCGTCGTAGAACTTGTTGAGGGCCAGGAAGAGGGCCGACACCAGCAGACTCTTCACCACCCACGACACGTTGTCATCAGCCATGAATTGCGCGAGCTCGCGGCTGTCATCGGCGCTGAGCGGGAACGTAGTCCACACGACATTGAACAAGTCGCTCTCGATCGTGCCCGCCTCGCGTCGCAGCTTGGCGATAGCCTCATTGTCTCGCGTTTCCTCGTTGACCGAGCCCAACAGCTCAATCTTGTTGAGTTGCTGACGATATTGCGCCAGAAGTCTGCCAATATTTCCGTTTTTTTGCACGACGGTTTGTCGTCTTATATAATAAAGGTCGGTCGACTGCGGCATACTCAAGGTTGCCGTCACGACATCGGTGAGAGTATAGAGGTCGCTCACCAGTTGCGTGCGCAGCTTATATCGAGTGGGGTCGCTCACGCCCTTAACCATGTACTGGAGCATCATGCGGTAAAGGGTTTCAATGCGCTCCATTTCTTGATTTAACGACCATTCGGCGGCAGCCTCGACGAGCGGCTTGAGCTCATTGACAGCATCGGCGACACGGCCTTGCGCAAGCCTTGTGCGCACCCGGTTTGTCGTTTTGTTGATTTGGTTGAGTGTCATTCTTTTCTAAAACCTGAAATTGCATTTATCAGATTATTACAGCAATTTTGATGCAAAAATAGGCAAATACTTTTATAGTGTTTCAAAAAAAAGTGGGCTTTTATTGCGCTCGATTAAAAAAAAAGTTAACTTTGCACGGTTTTATGTAGCATCTTAAACAACTATTAACATTTTAGACTAATTCACAAGTTCTTAACTTGAATCCTTAAAGACAATGATTGCTTCAATGATAATCATCTTTGTGGTGGGTTACCTCATGATTGCCCTTGAGCACCCGCTCAAAGTGAACAAAGCCACTTTCGCCCTGATGATGTGCGGCATCTTGTGGTGCATCTATTCGATAATAGCCCACCCCGCCGGTCTGGCCGAACAGCTGAAAATGGAACTTGGCGACACTGCCGAGATTTTGTTCTTCCTCATTGGAGCTATGACCATTGTGGAGCACATCGACCGCTACGGCGGCTTCAGTTTCATCACCGAGCGCATCCACGCCCGCAACAAGCGCCACTTGCTGTGGATATTGAGCTTCGTCACGTTCTTCATGAGTGCCGTGCTCGACAACATGACCACCACCATAATCATGGTGATGATGATTCGCCGCATATTGCCCGAGCAGCGCGAACGATGGCTCTTTGCCGGCGTGATCGTGCTGGCGGCCAACGCCGGCGGCGCATGGTCGCCCATTGGCGACGTGACCACCATCATGCTGTGGATGACCGACAAGGTGACCACGATGGACCTTATCGTTAACCTACTGGTTCCCAGCCTCGTGTCGATGATAGTACCCACCGCCATCGCCTCGCGGTGGATTAAAAAGGAACCCGTCGACAAGCCGCGCCAAAACCCCGACCACGGTCCGCAGCAAATCGCCAGCGAATATCCGGGTGTGAGCAAGGCCATCCTCATCCTGGGCGTGGGCGGCCTGCTGTTTGTGCCGGTATTCAAGTCGGCCACCCACCTGCCGCCTTACATGGGCATGATGGTGTCGCTGGGCATCATTTGGCTGGTGACCGAGGTCATTATCGCGCAAAAACACATCGATCCCAAGCTGGGCGGACGCGTGCACCACGCCATGCGCAACATCGACATGAGCACCATCCTCTTCTTCCTGGGTATCCTCATGAGCGTGAGCGCGCTTAAAGAAGCCGGTATTCTTGGCGCCGTGGCTCAAGGCATGAACGACGGTATTCACGAGCCTTACACGATAGCGTCGCTCATCGGCGTGCTTTCGAGTATCGTCGACAATGTGCCGCTGGTGGCCGCGTGCATCAAGATGTTCGACTTGGGCACCATGACGGGCGACCCGGCCTATTTGGCCTATTTTGTCGAGGACGGCCTGTTCTGGCACTTGCTCACGTTCACGGCGGGTGTGGGCGGCAGCCTGCTCATTATCGGTTCGGCAGCCGGTGTCGTGGCCATGGGCATCGAGAAAATCCCGTTCATCTGGTATTTGAAGAAAATCACCCTCATCGCCCTGGCCGGCTACATCGCCGGCATCGCGGTCATCTGGGTGGAGAGCTTCTTGCCGTTTATCTTCTGACGGCCCTGCGCCGCCACCGCCATCCATGCGCCGTCTCGCTAAAGAACCATTCGTTTTTGTGGGGTTGGCCTTGGTTGTGTGGGTCATTTTGGTTTTCGTCTCCCCCGACTCGTGCCTGCACACCCTCAACGACCGGTACGACTCGGGCTGGTTCCTCACTTGCGGCCGTGCCTGGGCCAGCGGCTTGGTGCCTTATGTGGATTTCAGCGACTCCAAGGGCCCTTTGCTGTGGGCCATCTACGCGATAGGGTACCTGCTTAGTCCGCACGACTATGGCGGCGTGTTTTGGCTCACATGGATGTGCTATGTGTTCACTTATATGCTCGTATATCTCACGGCCCGCCTCTTTGTGGCTCGTCGCCTGTGGGCGCTCGCGGTGAGCGTGCTCATGACGTGGGCTTGGTTCAATCCTCTCTTTTTCAACGAGATTCGCGCCGAGGATTTTTGTCACCTGCCCATCATGTGCTGCCTCTATGTCACCTGCCGGGTGCTCTATGCCGGCCACACTCGCTCGCGCCGCGCCGCGTGGGCCGTGGGCGCCGCGGTCATGGCGGTGGCACTTATCAAATTCAACATCGCAGCCATGGCCCTCGTCTTCCCCGCCGCCCTGCTGTGGCATGCCGCGCGCCATGGCGGCACGGCGGCCACATTGCGCAGCTTGGTCGGCCTGCTGGCGGGAGCGGGGCTGGTCGCGTTGCCATTTATGGTTATCCTCGCCTTACAGGGCTGTCTCGACGACTGCTGGCGCGAGTATGTGATGAACACATTCGCCACCACGCGCCAGGGCAAAGCGCACGCTGGCGAGGGGTATCTCGCCGGCCTGTGGAGTTCCTTGCGCGCCATGAGCCGCATGGCGAAGCTCTATTTCGCGCTGTGCCTGTTGGGCACGTTGCTCATGGCAAGGGTAGTGAGACGTTACCGCGCTTTCCCGTTCCTCGCCTTGTGCGCCTTCGGGCTGGTGATGTCGCCACTGCTGCGCCAGGCCCATCACTACCTGCCGTGCGCGTTTACCTTCGTGTTTTTCCTTATCGCCGTCGCGCGATGGCCGGCCACCCACGCCGCCGGCAAGCCGATAATGGCGCTCGTCGTGCTCACGCTGGCGACATGCGGCGCCGTCTACATGGCGTGGGACCAGAATTTCAACGGTAGCCAGCCACGCGCCAACTACTACACCATGGACAGCGAGAGCCGTCGGGAATATGAATTCATCGCCGGCGAAATAAGCACACTTGACAAACCACGCATCCTCTACTGGTGGGCGGCCGATGTGGGATTCGGCACACAGGCTCGGGCCTTGCCGGCCTGCCGATATTGGGCTACACAATTCGGCGCCACGCGCGAGATGGCGCAAGACCAGAGTCGCGCCATCATGGAGCGTCGCCCCCACTTTGTCATTATCCACGCGCGCAACCACGACGCCCTCGACCCCATGCTCACGCGCTACGGCTACCGCTGCCTCACACCGCCGGCTGCCCACCCCGCCTACCACCTCTACACCAAGTCGTCCACACAAAATTAGCGACTTCGTGGGTAGCGGGCCGTTTTTTTGCGGGCGGGAAATAGATTTTTTTGGCACGAAAATTTTGACGATTGCGCGAATTTGTTTTACTTTGCACAATTAGAACAAACATCATTCACCTTTTAAAAACATCTTCACTTGATTATGAAACCTATCCACATCATTCTGGCTGTGCTCAGCGGCGCTCTCGCCGGTGCTGCCGTGGGTCTGCTCTTTGCTCCGGCTAAGGGTACCGACACCCGTAACAAAATCGCCGAAATCCTTCGCAAGAACGGCATCAAGCTCAAGGGCGAGGAGATGGACGATCTTATCGACGAGCTCTCCAACGAGATTAAAGAGGAGTAATCCCCCCCCTTGTTTTTAATTTGGTTTTTCACTATTAAAACTAAGCTAAAATGAAACAACTCAGTCTTTTATATGCCTTCATCGGCGGTGCTATCCTGGGCGCCGGTGCCGCGTTGCTGTTCGCTCCCGAGAGCGGTAAAGACCTTCGCACCCGCATCAAGGAATTGCTCAAGAAAAAAGGTATCGATTTCAGCGACGACGAGGTAGAACAACTCGTGAACCAAATTAGCGCGCAAATCGACCAGTAAACCGTTCATCAACGGGCATTTAACAACAACCGCCAAAATCGCGTGGCGACGCCCCCTTGACGTGCGCGCGATTTTGGTGTGCCATTTCCTCAAAGATTTTATCACATGGACGAGATGAACTATGGTCAGCTGTGGCAGAGCGCGAAAGACGAGCTCAAGACCGAAGTTGAATATACGCGCCTCGATGTCGCCGAGAAAGCGTCGGTGATGCTCTCGTGGGTGGCCATTATCGCCGTCGTCGCCATTCTGGCGGCTTGCGTGGTGTTTTGCCTCGCCTGGGCGTGCCTCCACTGGCTTACCGCCGCCACCGGCAGCGTGGCCGCCGCCACGGCTATCGTGGTGGCCGCGCTTGTAGTGCTGGCGCTCATTTTCTATGGCTACCGCAAAACCCTTATCATTAACCCGGTGACGCGTAGCATCACCAAACTATTCCTATCGCGCGATGAAGAATGAAGCTATTGAACCGGCGGTAACTTCCACGCCTCAACCCCAGTGGAAAGGCTATACCATCGACGAGCTGCGCCGCCGTCGCGCTAAAGCGCTCATCAAGCGCGAGTTGGCTCGCGTAAAACTCTCGAGCGAGATGAGCGCGGTACAACAACGCGCCTCGCGTCACGGTGTTCGCGGCCTCTTGTTTAACAACAAAGAAGTGGCGAGACTCAACAAGGCCGACTACGCCTTCTTGGGCTTTAAAGCCGTTCGCATGCTGCTCAAGTGGTGGGCACGCCGCAAGTAAACTGGGAGAGCCTGTCGCCTCACGACATCACCGAAGCCGTGGTGCCCGTGTTCAGGAACGCGCTGGGCGACCGCTCGTGGGCAGGTTCGTCGTTCATTATCGACAACTATCTTATCACTGCCGGCCACGTGCTCGCCTATGACCAAGACTGCTATGTCGCGCTTGGCGGCGAACTCGTGTGCCTGAGCCACGACCAGTGGATTGCCGGACAAGTGCCCATCGACGACTTCACGGGATTTGATGTGGCCATCTATCCCATGCAAGGCATCCGCAGTTCCCTCTCGCTGGCCTCCGATGAAGTGGTCCCCCACGAGGAACTCACCATCACCGGCTGGCAACGCCCGCGGCACCAGTTGCTGCAAGTCACCACTTCGTGCCTTGTGCTTGGAGATGACGTCCATGACGAGGCCTATTTCAGAATCGCCACCGCCGACCGCATCACGCATGGTGCCAGCGGTTGCCCCATCTACCGTGACGGCAAGGTTTACGGCCTGCTGGCCATGGGCCGCGACACATTTGAGATGCCGGCCGGATTAGGCTACCTCACGCCCAACGAAAGCCGCATGCGTCACGACATGGAGTTGAACACCTGCTGGGTGTTCCGTTCCTCGCACATCGCCCGCTTCATGCCGCGGTAGAGACAACATTCTTCAAGAAAAATGGAGCGAATAATTAATTCGCGAAATTCGCTTATTTCGCATTAAAACAAAGCTCACAGCTCGATGCTCAAAGCTTGATGCGCTCTAAGTCGAGCAACCGGCGCTTGCGGTCCACACCGCCGGCATACCCGCCGAGGGTGCCGTCGCCGGCCACCACACGGTGACACGGCACCACGATGGCCACAGGATTGGCATGGCACGCTTGGGCCACTGCCCGCGCGGCACGAGGATTGCCCACCCGTCGAGCCAACTCGGCATAAGTAATGGTAGTGCCCGGCGCTATCTCGCTGAGCGCGCGCCACACCTTCTCTTGGAATTCGGTACCCTGTCGACACACAGGCAAGGAGAACGTGGCTCGTGTGCCCGCGAAATATTCGCTGAGCTGCGCCACAGCGTGCCGCAGCAACGCGTTCTCGCCTTCCACAATGCGCATTTTGAATCGCTTGGCCACACGCTCAAGCTCTTCGCGCGCATTGTCGGCCGCCGACACAAAAGTCACGCCCCACGGCGAGGCGGCCACCGTGAGCGGTCCCAGCGGCGAGGGCACTACGAGGGTGCGCATCGCATCGGCCTCGGCCGGCACGATACTCAGCTCGCGGGCCTTTTCCATCATGAATCCGTAGGCCTGGGCATAGTCGTTGGCAATCACGCCGTCGAGAATGGCGTCCTTGATGGCGTCTTTGATAACGCCCACGGGTCGCGATGGCGGCAGGGCGAATATCTCCATTATCTCCTCTCCGTCGACGGGTGGCTGGAAATTGCGCACGCGGTCTTTCTCCTCAATATCAACGAGTTTTTGCTTGACAAGGTCGAAATTCTCACGGAATCGCTTCACCTTATCCTCGTTCTTGCTCGTGATGTCGGCCTTGCACAGCGTCATCAGGTCGTCGATATCGTCGCCGGCCTCGAAGAGCATGCGGCGCACGGCGCTGTCGGTGACGATGTCTTCGACAAGGGCGATGGGGCGCATGTGCAGGCCCACCAGTTTTTTGACATATTTCATGGGCTCGCCCAGCGGCAGACGCAGGCGGGCGAAAATGCGCGGCACCATTTTCTCACCCACAAAGTTGTGGTTGCGGAACGTCCATCCTTGGCGGTCGTCCCAGTGCTGCGTCACCGGCTTGCCGATGTCGTGGAAAAGCGCGGCCCACCGCAGCCACTCGTTGTTGCTCTCGCGAGCCACCGTGTCAAGCACCTGCATGGTGTGCTTGAAGTTATCCTTGTGGCCACGCCCGTTAACCACCTTCACGCCCTTGAGGTTAGAGAGTTCGGGGCAAATCAAGGGCAACAAGCCGGTCTGGTCGAGGTACTGAATGCCGCGTGACGGCACGGGCGAACGCATAATCTTCATCAGCTCGGTGGCGATGCGCTCGTGGGTGATAATCTTCAGGCGCGAGGCATTGCGCTTGATAGCTTCGAACGTCACAGGGGCGATATCAAAGCCCAGCTGCGTGGCGAAACGCACGGCGCGCATCATGCGCAGCGGGTCGTCGCTGAAGGTCACATTGGGGTCGCGCGGCGTGACGATGAGCTTGCGCCCTATGTCGCCCAGCCCGTCGAACGGGTCGAGCAGCTCGCCCCAGCGCTCGCGGTTGAGGCATATAGCCATCGCGTTGATGGTGAAATCGCGCCGCAGCTGGTCGTCGGCCAGCGTGCCGTCCTCCACGATGGGATTTCGGCTCTCGCGGCGGTAACTTTCACGTCGCGCGCCCACAAACTCGAGCTCGAGTCCGGCTGTCTTGACCTGTGCCGTACCATAGGTCTTGAAAAAGGACAGATGGGCACGCTTGCGCCCCAATCGCCGGGCCACCTCACGCGCCACCTCGATGCCGCTACCCACGGTCACAAAATCCATGTCGTCGTTCTTGCGCCCGAGGAAAATATCGCGCACATAGCCGCCCACGACATAGCATTCGCGGTGCATGCCGTCGGCCACTTCGCCCACAAGGCGAAAGATATCCTTGTCAATATATTGGCTTAAGTTCATTGACTTTTCTCTTTTTGGGACTGCAAAGTTAGCACTTTTTTGGCAATTGGCAATTGGCCATCGTCTTTCGCTTTCAGGCAGTCAATTTGTCAACTCGTGATAGATGGCGGCCTCGCGCGCGGCTGTGGCGGGCCAATTCATGGTGGCGGGAATGGTTTGCGCGACGCGGCCCTCGAGCATGAGCACGGCGCGGGCGGCAAGGAGTTCGTTGAAGTGCGGGTCGTGCACATCGAAGGCGTTCTCGCGACCCACAGCCTCGGGGCAGCCCACCACATCGCTCGACACGGCCAGCGCGCCGCATTGCATAGCCTCAAGCAACACCAGCGGCAATCCCTCGAGCGAACTGGGCAACACGAGCACATCCACGCAGTTGAGCATCGACGGAATCTCCTCGGGTGGCACAAGTCCCCAAAAGCGGCATTCCACGCCACGCTCTCGCATAGCCTGTTCCACGGCGGGCCGTTGCCATCCGTCGCCCACGCTCCAAAAAGTCACCGCGCCCTCCTTGTAGCCGTGCCTGACGCGGTCGTAAATCTCGGGCAGCCACATCACGTTCTTCACCGGCTCGTGACGCCCGACGAACGCCACCACCTTGTGACCGGCAGGCACGCCGTAGCGCTCGCGCAGCGACGCGCGTGTCGCCTCGTCCATGCGGCAAAAGGCGGCCGAGGCTCCGTTATAGAGCACGTGGGCACGAATGTCGCCGGCCAGCTCGCGTGCCAGGCGTTCCAGTCCCTGCGACACGAAAAAGTTGCTCGTAGCGCCGCGCAGCAGTTCCACGGTGATTTCGCGCAGCATGGCGTCGCGCGGCGGGTCGGTGTAGATGCTGGCGCCATGCCACGTGACGCAATGCGGCACGCCACGCTCGCGCGCCACTTGCGCCCCTATTTGCGCCGCCACACGGTCGTGGCTCGAGATGAGGTCGTAACCGGCAAAACGCGATGCCCGCGACTTGAGCCATGTGATAAAGCGGCGCGGGCGGCGATGAAACAGCTTGTGGCCCAGCGAGTCGAGCAAGGATCGCTTGAACCACAGCACGTTGATGGTCACCCCGTCGGCCTCGACGGTCGCCGGGCGTGCGACAGGCACACGGCTGCGGCGCAAGCGTCGCACGACAGCACCGTCGTAAACCTGCACCATAAACACGTCAATCTGCCACCCGGGCTCGGCCAGAGCCAGGTGCTTGGCGCGGTTCACCACAGCGTTAAACACGCCCAACCTATTGTCAATATTTCCCTCAAAGAGGACCGCAATCTTCATCTAAAGCACAAATTTAGTAATTTTCCCGCAATCTGCCACCAACACCACCACAAAAACCACCCGAAGCTCGAAGCTCATCTTTTTTTCACTTGGCGGAGGTGGATCGAGTCGAGGGTGTGGAGGTAGCGCTCGGCGATGATGCGCGAGGCGGGGAGCTGCGCGTTGATGGCCTCGAGGGTGATGCGTTGCAGCGAGTCGGCCAGGAGGCTGTCGGTGAGAGCCATTTCGCGCTCCTTGTCGGCGGTGAGCGTGGAATCGGCTCCCATGGCGACATAGCGTTGCCACAGGTGGCGGCGCCGGGCGGTGAGCGCGGCCTGCCGCTTGACGAAGTCGAGGTAGGTGTGATTCTCGGGTCCACCGGTGACCACCACCCGGCCGGACTTGAACGTGACTTGAGTGACGCCCGGCTCGAGCACGAAATAGAAGGAGGTGCCGTCGAGACGCAGGCAAGCCGCGCGCGGCGCATCAAGCACGCCCCGCAGCGTGGCTTCGCCGTTGCGCATCGCCGTGCTGTTCATGTGGCGCATTTGGAAATATTCGTCCTCCCACACAAGCAAGGTAGCGCTGTCGACCTCAAGAACGGTGTCGACCTTGATGCTCAAGGTGTAGGCCTGCTCCGACGCGTGGTCGTCACAGGCGGTGAGGGCGATGATCGCACAGGCGACAATAGCCAGTATTCTAACTATTCTCCCCACCCTACTCAGCGTTAACACCGGGTGAAATCGCCGTAAGCGCGCGCTCCAGCCCTTTGAGTTCATCTTTGATGGCTCTCAGCTTCTCAACCACCTCAAATCGTTTCGACACGCCGTCCTTGTTACGTCGAATCTGTTCCTGCGCGGCGTCGAGCTTGAGTCCCTTTTCCTTGACCAGGTAGTAAATCATGCGGATAGTTTCGATGTCCTTGGGCGTATAGAAACGGATATTCTTGGCGTTGCGGTGCGGCTTGATGATAGTGAACTCCTTCTCCCAAAAACGCAGTGTGGAAGCGGGAATTTGGAGAATTTGCGCCACGTCGCCAATGCGGTAGAAGCGTTTATCGAGTTGTAGTTCGGCGTTTTTAATCATGCTCGTTGCGATTGTTCAAATAAAAATGACTACCTTTGCGGGTTGAAAAGTTGCGCTAAGGTAGTCATTATTTGCCAAGTGTACAACTTTTAGACAGGGAAAATCATTACAACACCACAATATTGAGTATGTTAACAGCAAAAGAAATCCGCAACTCGTTTAAACAGTTCTTCGAGAGCAAGGGTCACCACATCGTGCCCAGCGCTCCCATGGTCATCAAGGACGACCCCACCCTCATGTTCACCAACGCCGGTATGAACCAGTTCAAAGACATCATCCTGGGCAACAAAGAGCCGCAGTGGCGGCGTGTGGCCGACAGCCAGAAGTGCCTGCGCGTGAGCGGCAAGCACAACGACCTGGAGGAAGTGGGCCACGACACCTACCACCACACGATGTTTGAGATGCTGGGCAACTGGTCGTTCGGCGACTACTTCAAGCAGGAGGCCATCGATTTCACGTGGGAATATCTCGTGGACGTGCTCAAGCTCGACCCGAGCAACCTCTACGCCACCGTGTTCGAGGGCAGTGAGGCCGACGGCCTGGGCCGCGACGACGAGGCGGCCTCGATATGGGAGAAGCACCTGCCCAAGGACCACATCATCAACGGCAACCGCCACGACAACTTTTGGGAGATGGGCGACACGGGACCGTGCGGACCGTGCAGCGAGGTCCACATCGACCTGCGCGACGCCGATGAGAAAGCGCGCGTGAGCGGCGCCACACTCGTCAACAAGGACAACCCTCAAGTGATTGAGATTTGGAACCTTGTGTTCATGCAATATAACCGCAAGGCCGACAACAGCCTCGAGCCGCTGCCGGCACGCGTCATCGACACCGGCATGGGCTTCGAGCGCCTGTGCATGGCCCTGCAGGGCAAGCAGTCGAACTACGACACCGACGTGTTCCAGCCGCTGCTGGCCGCCATTGGCGACATCGCCGGCAAGCGCTACGGCCAAGGCCGCGACACCGACGTGGCGATGCGTGTGATTGCCGACCATGTGCGCACTATCTCGTTCTCGATAGCCGACGGTCAGTTGCCCGGCAACGCCAAGGCGGGCTACGTGATTCGCCGCATCCTGCGCCGCGCCGTGCGCTACGGCTACACGTTCCTGGGGCTGAAAGAGGCGTTCATGTACCGCCTCGTCGACACGCTCATCGAGGGCATGGGTGAGGCCTATCCCGAGCTGCCGGCTCAGGCTTCGCTCATCAAGCACGTTATCAAGGAAGAAGAAGATTCGTTCCTGCGCACGCTCGAAACCGGCATGAAGCTTATCGACAACGTGATAGCGCAAGCCAAGAGCGAGGGCAAGAACGCCATCGACGGCAAGCAGGCCTTTGTACTCTACGACACTTACGGCTTTCCCCTCGACCTCACGCAGCTCATTCTCAAGGAGAACGGCATGACGGTGAGCCAAGAGGAATTTGACGCCGAGATGCAACAGCAAAAACAACGCGCGCGCAACGCCGCAGCCGTCGAGGCCACCGACTGGGTGGAGCTCCACGAGGGCGTCACCGAGTTTGTGGGCTACGACGTCACCGAGTGCGACACCCGCATCCTGCGCTACCGCAAGGTGACGCAAAAGAAAAACACCTTCTACCAGGTGGTGCTTGAGCGCACACCATTCTACGCCGAAATGGGCGGACAGGTGGGCGACCGAGGCGCGCTCATCGCCGGCGACGTGAAGGTGGAGGTCTACGACACCAAGCGCGAGAACAACCTGCCCGTGCACCTGGTCAAGGAGATGCCGGCCGACGTGAACGCCACGTTCCACGCCGTGATCGACACGGCGGCACGCCAGGCCATCTCGTGCAACCACACCGCCACCCACCTGCTGCACGCCGCGCTGCGACAGGTGCTGGGCACCCACGTGGAGCAAAAAGGCTCTTACGTCGACGACAAGATGCTTCGTTTTGACTTCTCCCACTTCAAGAAGATGACACCCGAAGAAATCCGCCAAGTGGAGCACGTGGCTAACGCCATGGTGCGCCGGGCCATCGCCCGCGAGGAACACCGCGCCATCCCCATCGACGAGGCGCGCGAGATGGGTGCCATGGCCCTCTTTGGCGAGAAATATGGCGACAAGGTGCGCGTGATTCGCTATGGCGACTCCATCGAGTTGTGTGGCGGTACCCACGTGCCATCAACGGGTAACATAGGCATGATTAAGATCATCAGCGAGAGCTCGATTGCCGCCGGCATTCGCCGTATCGAGGCCATGACGGGCGAAAACGTGGAGAACCTGCTCGACTCTATCGAGGACACCTTGAGCGACATCAGGGAACTTTTCAACAATGCCCCCGACGTGATGACAGCCATCAAGAAGTCAATCCACGAGAACTCTGAACTGCAAAAGCAGGTTAACCAGTTCCTCAAGGACCGCGTCAAGATAATCAAGAACAGCCTCTATGGCGATTCCATCGACATCAACGGCATTAACGTGCTCAAGCTGGACGGTGAGTATTCGAGCGACCTCGTCAAGGGACTCGCATTGAGCATCAAGGCCGATAACAGGCCACTTACCGCCTTCATCGCCGCTACCAGCGACAACGACCGGCCCATGCTCACCATTGTATTGAGCAACGACCTGGTAGCCGCCGGCAAGAACGCCGGTGCAATAGTGCGCGAGGCCGCAAAACTCATTCAGGGTGGCGGCGGCGGACAACCGGGCTTCGCCCAAGCCGGCGGCCGCAACGTGGACGGCCTCAACGCCGCCCTCGACAAAATGCTGCAGAGCCTGTGAGCTATGAGCTGTGAGCTATGAGCTATGAGTGACGCGGCACGGTTTAAACCGTGCCGCGTCACTTTATTTAATCCAAATCGGTCGTTAGGCCGACAATAGGTATTTTATTGACCTTGCCACCACACGAGCGTGCCGGGCATAAGACCATTGTCGACCAACTTCTCAAATGACAGCGGCCCCACTTCCTTACCATTCACATTGAGATAAAACTCTGTATTCTTATCGATTGCTTTCATATTTTAACTGAAGAGATTGGTGAAAATCGCATTAAAAAAACAGGCAGGGCGGACTATTTTGCCGCTTTGCACTTGAGGGTGAAGACGGTAATTTCGGGGTAAGCACTGCCCAGACGGGCGGGGAAACCCACCATGCCCACGCCTATGTTGACATAGAGCACGCGGTCGCCTTCGCGATAAGCGCCGCCCCACTCGTCGTAGCGCCACGCGGCGGGCGAGTAGTCGTGCCCGAAGAGGGTCACCATCATCTGCATGGCGTGGGTGTGGCCGGCTAGCATCAGGTCGATGTTGCTGTGTGGCAACACGTCGTCGCGCCACGCGAAGGGGTTGTGCTGGAGCAAAATCTTGAAACGGGCATCACGCACATCGGGGTAGGCCTCGTCGAGGCGGCCCAACTGCGGGAACGGGGGGTCGCCATAGTTCTCGGTGCCGATAATGGCGATAGTATCGCCGTCACGCGCGATGAGGCGGTGGTCGTTGTTGAGCATCACCCACCCGGCGTGGGTCTGCAGGTCGATGAGTCGCCTGTGGTCGGCCTGTTTCATCTCCTCGCTGGGCCACTCGATGTAGTCGTCATAGTCGTGGTTGCCCAGAATGGAATAGACGCCGTCGGGGGCCTTGAGGCGGGCGAGCACCTCACGGTAAGGCTCGGCCTCGCTCGTCTGGCGATTGACAAGGTCGCCGGTGAAGACAATCATGTCGGGCTTGAGCGCTTTGATTTCGTTCACATACTTAGCCACAAAAGTCGTGTCACCATTGTAGGTACCCAGATGGGCGTCGCTGAACTGGACAATGCGGTAGCCATCGAAAGCGGCCGGCAGGTTGTCGTAGTTGAGCGTCACCTCCTTCACTTGCGTGCGGTGGGAAGTCACCAGCGCGCCCCACCAGAAAGCGCCGAACAAGAACAATCCCACGACAGTCGCCACGTGGGTCCACACGAGGCGCACCTTTTTTCGCTTGAAAGCCAGCGATGGCAGCCACACCAGCGCGGCCATATATTTGGGCAGATAGAAGGCGAAATAAGCAAAGAGTGCCCACATCACCAGATGCATCTTGCCGTTATCGACCACGCGCACCGGCAACACGAACACCGCCACGAGCAGCAGGTTGATGACGGCGGCAAGTATCAAATGCGCGCGGCACTTGAGGCGCGGCAAGCGGGTGGAGCGCTTGAGCTGGCGATAGATGAACCAGTCAAGCAGCAAGTTGATGATAATGGCCACCACAAAGGGTATCCAAAAAATTCTCATTGCAATGCCTCGATTTGGTTAGTGAGCGGATTGGAATACATTTGCAGCATATACTTGAACATGTAGATGCGGTCGCTTTCCTTGACGGGAATATCCTTGATTTTGTCGAGTTGCGCGTTGAGGTAGTCAACAAACTCGGTTTCCTCCTGCGGCGTGTAGTGGTCTGCAAAATCGCGGTTGTCGAAGAGCAGGTCGTGGGCGATATAGTTGGTCTTGAAAATCTTATAGTTGGCGTGGATAGCGTGGTCGATGATGTGGCAAATGCGCTGCAGCACGAGCAGTTTGTCGAGGTCGGCGGGCATTTTCTCCAGCTCGTCGTTGATGCAGGGCGTGAAAGCGTAATGGATGTGCCCCTTGGGGTCCATGATACCGGTTTTCATGCTCAGCAGGTCGTCGTCCTGTGTTTTCTTGTAATTGGGGTCTTTGCTACGCAGCAAATATTCCCGTGCCTTGAGGTAATCGTTGGGGTCGTACTCATAGCTGATAGCGATGGGCGCGATGTTGAGCTCCTGCAGACTCTCGACAAAGCCTTTGTCGCGGTTGCCGTAGGCAAGCATGCGAATGAGGCTTTCCTGAGTGCGGTCGTTGCCGTCCTTGCATCGTCCCTCGCGTTGCGCGATCCACACGCTTCCCTTCTTTTGTGTGAGCACAAAGTGAATGTATCCCGAGAGTTGCATGGCAGCGGCCAGGGTTTGCATTCGTCCCAGGTTCCGCTTGACGATAAAGCACTTATTGAGCCTCACGAGTGTCGTTATCCACTTGTAGATGAGCAGATTGTCGCCAATTGCGATTTCGGCCGTGTCGAGATTCTCGCCCACAAGCGTGTAGCTCAGCAGGGCCGAGTCGAGGACGATGTCGCGATGGTTGGTGATATAGGTGTAAGGCATGTCGCGGTCGAGGGCCTCGCTACCGCCGGTGGTGAGTCCACGCGAGGTTTTAGCGAGCATACGCTCCACAAAGGGGCGCATGAAATTGAGCTGCAGTTCCTGCTTGGTGTTGAGGCTCATGAGCATGCGCGTGAGCTGCGAATACTTAATGTCGGGCATCACGACGCGCGCCACCGAACGGAACAACGGTTCTTGCAGCATGATCGACATTTCGTTGTGGAAATCCTTGTCCTCGATGGGGCAAATATCGGAATATTCGGCCGGAGTGATTATGTTTTTATCTTCCATATTATATATATCGTGAATGAGGTGAATGGTGTATCGTTATTGGTTCTCATCGCTGCGCGGCGAGTTGCCGCCAGCGCTCGATGAGCGCCGCCATGTCGGGCGGGACAGCGCTGTCAAAGTCCATTTGCTCGCCGGTGACCGGATGACGGAAGCCCAGCGTCTTGGCGTGCAAGGCCTGACGCGGACAAGTGTCGAAACAGTTGCGCACAAACTGCGCATAGCTCGACGAGGTGTTTCCCCGCAAAATCTTGTCGCCGCCGTATCGCGCGTCGTTGAATAGCGGGTGGCCGATGTGGCGCATGTGCACGCGAATCTGGTGGGTGCGTCCCGTCTCGAGCCTGCACTGCACGAGCGCCACGTGGGCCAGGTTCTCGAGGGTGTGGTAGTGGGTCACGGCGGGTTTTCCCTGCTCTCCGTCGGGGAAAACGGTCATGAGCATGCGGTCGCGCGGGTCACGTCCTATGTTTCCCTCAATGGTGCCGTCGAGCTGCTTCATGGCGCCCCACACAAGGGCCACATATTGCCGCTTGGTGGTTTTGTTGTAGAATTGGAGTCCCAGCGAGGTCTTGGCGTGAGGCGTCTTGGCCACCACGAGGAGCCCGCTGGTGTCCTTGTCGATGCGGTGAACGAGCCCCATGCGCGGGTCGGTCACATCGTATTCGGGGTTATCCTTGAAGTGCCACGCGAGCGCGTTGACGAGGGTGCCATCGTAGTTTCCGTGACCGGGATGGACGACCATGCCGGCGGGTTTGTTGACCACCAGCACGTCGTCGTCTTCGTAGACGATGTTGAGCGGGATGTCCTGGGCGATGATTTCGTTCTCGTAGCGCGGCCGGTCCATGACCACGCTAATCACGTCGCCGGGATGGACGCGATAGTTCGACTTGACAGCGCGCCCGTTCACGCGAATGCACTGCGCCTCGGCAGCCATCTGCACGCGGTTGCGCGAGGTTCCCTTGATTCGCTCCACGAGGTACTTGTCGATGCGCAGTAGCACCTGCCCCGGTTCCACCTCGTAGTGGTAATGTTCCCACAAGTCACGCCCGCCCTCGCTGAAATCGGGTTCAGCGAAGTCGCTTTGTATCGTCAGCGGCGTGATTATATTCAGCTCGTCACCGTCCATCGTAGGTTGAGGAGAGGAAGATAGGTAGGGCCGTAACGCGGCGATTATTCGGTGTCGCGCTCGTCCTCGGCGATGCGCCGTTGCTCGTCGTTATAGTCTTCGAGGGGTTGGTCGGGCAACACCTGGGTGGGGTCGTCGTCGAGCATGCCGTCGCCCACGGTGAGGCGAATTTGCGCGTCCACACTCACCTTGGTTCCGGGCGCCACCTGGTGGCCGTTGACCTTGATGCCAAGCACGAGTCCTTCGTAAGGCGATGGCACCGAGTCGACACCCACATATTTATATCCCATCGACTTGAGCAACGACTGGGCTTGTCGCATCGACATGTCGACCACAGCGGGTAGCAGCATCGACTTGGGGTTGAAAGCGTTGATTTTGAGGAAAATCTTGCGCACTTTCTTGGCATAGGCATTGCCTTTGGGTTCCTGGCTGATGACGATGCCCGGTTTCAACTCCTCGTTGAAGACCGAATCGCTGATTTCCCACTCAAAACCGGCAGCCTCAATCTTGGTGACAGCCTCGTCGAGCGGCAGATTGCGCACATCGGGCACCTGAGCTTCCTGGCCATGGCCGGTGAAGATATCGGTGGCCAGCATCATCACATAGAGCAACGCCACCCCCGTGACGAGTATAAGCAAGGAGTTGAACAAGATGGGGTGTTTCTTGGTGAAACGCTCAAAGGCATTCTTTGGCTTCTTGCTCTTTTTTTTCTTTTTTGCCTTTGTGCCCACTTCGGGCGATTGAGTGCTCTCGTAATTGTCGTTGTCGGTCATGATGCAATGAGAGATGAGTGGCGGTGATGTGATAATTTATTTGCCTTTCGCAAGTAGATAACTTGCTCAATGTTTTTAAAAACGAAAAGCACCAAATTTCCACGAAATCACTAATAAGGTATGTTTCGGGGCCATTTCGTGCTTGATTGCGGGCCGCGGGGCCCAGCAAGGGACCGGGTCTCAAATGTTGTTAAAAGAGTCCTTTTCCTTGGCCACATTGCGGAAAGCCAACTTCCCGTCCTCATATTCCTTGGTGGCGATGAGGGTGGGCTTGGGCAGCTTCTCGTAGTACTTGGAAATCTCGATTTGCTCTCGGTTCTCGTTGATTTCCTCAAGGTTGTCGTTCATTGTGGCGAATTCCTTGAGTTTTTTCTCGAGGTCTTCCTTCATTTCGGCCGAGATTTGATTGGCACGCTTGCCGATGATGCACACCGTCTCATAGATATTGCCGGTGGGCTTTGCCAGGTCGATCAGGTCGTGAACGGTGGTCGACAGGGGCGCATTGCTTCTTTTGTAATCCATTTGTAGCTATAATATTATATGATGGTTTTTTGTTAACTGCTTATTCGCCGGGAAGTGATTCCAGATCGTTATTCGCGCACGTGACGCGATGCGATCTTGAAGATATTGTCGGCCTCGCGGCGGCTTTCGCTCTCGGGATAATCGTTGATGAAAGCGTAGTACTCGTCGATGACGGTGCGAAAACGCTCCTCTTTCTTTTCATCCACACTTTGCTGCGCTTCCTTGAAGCGGGCCTTGAGAATGAGCATCTCGAGTTTTTCCTTATACTTGCTGTAAGGATAGTCCTTGATAGCGTTCTTTGCCGTGATAACCGCTGCCTCATAGTTGTTGCCCATGTAATTGCCCAGGTTGTAGTAGAGCAACGCGTTCTCATATTCCTTGAGCACCAGCTTGTCCTGCAGCTCGAAAATGGCGCTCTGGGCGATGGCCACCTTGTCGCTCTTGGGGAAGTAGTCGAGGAAAGCCTGCAACTCTTCGATGCCCTTAAGCGTGATGGTTTGGTCGAGTTGCGGGTCGGGCGAGTCGAGGTAATACCCGTAGCCCGAATAGTAGCGGGCCAGCTCGGTGAACTGTCCTTTAGGATACTGGGTGTAATACTGCTTGAAATAGGCGCCGCTGTTGAGGTAATCCTTGTTCTCGTAGTAGCTCAAGGCCAGCAGATAAAGACATTCCTCGGCCTTGTCGCTGCCACGGAACACGGGCACGAGGTCGGCGAGAATAGTGTAGGCCTGGGCATATTTCTTTTGCTCAAAAGCCTTCTTGGCGTAGGCATATCGCACGTTATAGTCCTTGCTTTTGAGCACTTTGTTGTACTCGCCACACGACGTGAGGGCGACCATAGCCACGAGCAATATATAGGCAATTCGCTTCATTCGGTTGCTTGTTTTTTCGTTTTAAGCCTGCAAATTTACACATAATTCCCCACACCGCAATAATTTTCGCACTAAAAAATGTTTACGCGCAAGGCCGTGAACATTTGGCGGGGCAAGAGAAAAGTTGTAAATTTGCGAAAATTTTATCGCACGATTCAAGATATGGCAAGCAACAACATTGAAGTGAGAGGGGCACGCGTGAACAATCTCAAGGGCATCGATGTCACCATTCCACGTGGCAAGATGGTGGTAATCACCGGTTTGTCAGGCTCGGGAAAATCGTCGCTCGCGTTCGACACGCTATATGCCGAAGGACAACGCCGCTACGTCGAGAGCCTCTCGTCCTACGCTCGCCAGTTCTTGGGCCGCATGACGAAGCCTGACTGCGACTTCATCCGTGGCCTGCCGCCCGCTATCGCCATCGAGCAAAAGGTGAACAACCGCAACTCGCGCAGCACCGTGGGCACCTCAACCGAGATTTACGACTACCTGCGGCTGCTTTTCGCTCGCGTGGGAAAAACCTACTCGCCGGTGAGCGGTCAAGAGGTGAAAAAGCACACCAGCGACGATGTGTCGCGCTACCTGCACACGCTGGCGGCCGGCACGCGCGTGGCCATCACGTCGCCCATCGTCGTGCCCGAGGGTCGCACCACCGCCGACCATCTTGACGTGCTGCGCAAGGAAGGCTTCTCGCGCCTTGAGCATCATGGTGAGTTCATTGACATTCTCACGGCCATCGACAATCATTTGGAAATCACCACCGACGACTATTGCCTACTCATCGACCGCCTGATGGTCACTGAGAACCACGACTACGAGATGAGGTTGCGCGACTCGCTGGCGACAGCGTTCTACGAGGGGCGCGACGAGTGCCAAGTGGTGGTGTACGGTCCCGACGGCCACATCGAACGGCGGTCGTTCTCGAAGCGCTTCGAGGCCGACGGCATCACCTTCGAGGAGCCATCGAGTCTCATGTTCAATTTCAACAACCCCATTGGCGCCTGCCCCACGTGTGAGGGGTTCGGCAATGTGGTGGGCGTCGACGAAGACCTGGTGGTACCCGACAAGTCGCTGTCGGTCTACGACGACGCCGTCATGTGCTGGCGCGGGCCCGTCATGAGCGAGGTCAAGCGTGAATTTATCCACGTGGCGTCGCGCGTGGGCTTTCCCATTCACCGCCCTTACTACCAGCTCACGCAAGAAGAAAAAGACGTGCTGTGGCACGGCTGCGAGGGCTGGCACGGCATCGACGGTTTTTTCGAGTGGCTGCAAAGCAAGTCCTACAATATCCAGTATCGCGTCATGCTCGCGCGTTACCGCGGCAAGACTGTGTGTCCCACATGTCACGGCTCGCGTCTCAAGAAAGAGGCGTCGTGGGTCAAAGTGGGCGACAAAAACATTGGCGACATCGTCAACATGCCCGTCGACAAGCTCAGGCAGTGGTTTGCCGGGCTCACCCTCGACGAAACACAGGCCGCCGTGGCGCGGCGCCTGCTGGCCGAAATCAACACCCGCCTTGACTACCTCATTGAGGTGGGCCTGGGCTACCTTACCCTCGACCGCCTGAGCGGCACGCTGAGCGGCGGTGAGAGCCAACGCATCAACCTGGCCACATCGCTGGGCAGTGCCCTTGTGGGCTCGGCCTATATCCTCGACGAGCCCAGCATAGGCCTTCATCCGCGCAACACCCATCGCCTGATAGGTGTGCTCAAGAAGCTGCGCGACGCGGGCAACACGGTTATCGTGGTCGAGCACGAGGAGGAAATCATGCGTGCCAGCGACTACCTCATCGACATCGGGCCCGAAGCCGGGCGCCTGGGCGGACAAGTAGTGTACCAGGGACCGCCCGACGGGCTCGCGACGGCCACGTCGAGCTACACGCTGCGTTACCTCACCGGTGAGCTGGCCATCGCGCTGCCCCGTCAACGCCGCAAGTGGAACAACTACATTGAGGTGCACGGCGCGTCGCAGCACAATCTCAAGGGCTTCGACGTCAAGTTCCCGCTGGGCGTGATGACCGTTGTCACGGGCGTGAGCGGCAGCGGCAAGAGCACGCTGGTCAACGACATCCTTTACCGGGGTCTGGCCCGCTACTATGGCATGGGCGGCGACGCGCCCGGCACCCACACCGGCCTCGACGGCGACCTGAAACTGCTGGGCGGCATCGAGTTTGTCGACCAAGGCTCCATAGGCAAGTCCACGCGCAGTAACCCGGCTACCTACCTCAAGGCCTTCGACGAAATTCGCGCACTCTTCGCGCAGCAGCAGTTGGCGCGCCAGCTGGGCTACGGGCCGGGGTTCTTCTCGTTCAACTCTCCCGGCGGCCGCTGCGAGGAATGTAAGGGCGAGGGCAAAATCACCATCGAGATGCAATTCATGGCCGACATCACGCTCACCTGCGACACCTGCCACGGCAAGCGTTTCAGTCACAACGCCCTTGAGGTGACTTACCGCGGCAAAAACATCTACGACGTGCTTGACATGACCGTCAACCAGGCCATCGAGTTTTTCGCGGCCGTCGACAAGCCCGCCGAGCGACGCATCGTGGCACGCCTCAAGCCGCTGCAGGACGTGGGCCTGGGCTACATCAAGCTGGGCCAGTCGTCGTCGACACTGAGCGGCGGCGAGAACCAGCGCGTGAAGCTCGCTTACTACCTTGCCGGCGACAAGAAGGAGCACACCATGTTTATCTTTGACGAGCCCACCACGGGCCTCCACTTCCACGACATCAACACGTTGCTGCACGCCTTCGACATGCTACTCGAGCGCGGCCACACCATCGTCATCATCGAGCATAACGTAGACGTCATCAAGTGTGCCGACCACATCATCGACCTCGGGCCCGAGGGCGGCAACGAGGGCGGCAACCTTGTCGCCTGCGGCACCCCTGAGCAAATCGCCGCCTGCCCCGCGAGCCACACCGCCCGCTTCCTGCGCCCCAAGCTCAACCTCAAAGAGGCGTAACATGTCAAGGCGCCCCAAGCGACCCTTACCCAAAAACAGCAAGTCATGCCCCTGTTTTCGAAAAAACGGGGGCATATATTTTGCAATATCAAAAAAATGTGTTAACTTCGTGGATTAAAACATGAACATACAAAATAACAATAACCTCTATAACTTTTGTTACCATAATGAGTTACTTAAAATTTGATAAAAACCTGATGATTAACTTGGAGCAGTCGCTCACCATGGAGATGCTGCGCACCAACCAGTCAGGTGCCTATCACTGCTCCACGATAGTGGGCTGCAACACGCGCAAGCAACACGGACTGCTCGTGATTCCCATTCCCGAGATGGACGACAACAGCCACGTGCTGCTCTCGACGCTCGACGAGACCGTCATCCAGCACGGCGCGCCTTTCAACTTGGGCTTGCACCGCTATCAGGGCGGCGTGTATAGCCCTAACGGCCACAAGTACATCCGCGAGTATGACTGCGAGCGCGTGCCCCGGCACACGTTCCGCGTGGGCGGTGTGATTCTCAAGCGAGAGAAGATATTCATCACCAACGAGAACCGCATTCTCATTCGCTACACGCTGGTCGACGCCCACAGCAAGACCACGTTGCAGTTCAGGCCGTTCCTGGCGTTCCGCAACGCCAACGACCTGTGCATGGAGAACAGCGTGGCCAGCCGCGAATACCACGAAGTGGCTAACGGCATCGCCACCTGTATGTACCAGGGCTACCCCACCCTTTACATGCAGATGAACCATAAGCCCCGCTTCGTCTTCGACCCTCACTGGTACAAGAGCATAGAATACATCAAGGACAAGGAACGCGGCATCCCTTACACCGAGGACCTCTATGTGCCCGGCTACTTCGAGATTGACATTCGCAAGGGCGAAAGCATCATCTTCAGCGCCGGTGTGAGCGAGGTGAACACGCGCAGCCTCACCAAGATGTATGAAGACGAAATCGCGCCGCGCACGCCGCGCACCAGTTTCTATAACTGCCTTAAGAACAGTTCCAAGCAATTCTATCTCACCAATGCCGACGGCCACTATATCCTGGCCGGATACCCGTGGTTCAAGATTCGCGCCCGCGACGAGTTTATCGCCCTGCCGGGTTGCACCATCAGCAACCATCACCGGCCCGACTTCGAGCGCATCATGGGTACGGCCAAGACAGCCTTCGAGCGCTATCTGCGCGAGGGCAAGCTCGACCGTCACCTCAAGGGCCTCGACTTGCCCGACGTGCCATTGTGGGCCATCTGGTCGATTCAGCACTATGCCAAAGACGCCGGCATCGCCGAGGCGCGCGAGCGCTACGGCTCATTGGTGAAAGAGTTGCTCGAATATATCATTCAGGGCAAGCACGTCAACCTGCGCCTTGAAGACAACGGCCTGGTGTCGACCGACGGCACACAACGCCCCATGTCGTGGATGTGCTCGACCAAGCCCGACGGCTCGCCAATGATTCCGCGCACAGGATTCCTCGTGGAATTCAACGCGCTGTGGTACAATGCGCTGCGATTTGCCCAGGAGATGTTTGAGGACGTTGAAGCCGAGCAAGACTTCGTGACTGCATGCCGCGAAATCGCCGACAAGGCGAAACCCGCCTTTGTCGACACTTTCCTCAACGACTACGGCTATCTCTTCGACTACGTGACAGGCACTTATGCCGACCCCAGCGTGCGCCCCAACATGATTATCGCCGCCGGACTCGACTACTCGCCGCTCGACCGCCGGCAGCGCAAGGGCGTGCTCGACGTGGTCACCCGCGAATTGCTCACCCCCAAGGGTCTGCGCACCCTCAGCCCAAAGAGCTGGGGCTACAAGCCTTATTACCTGGGCAATCCCGAGGAGCGCGAGGAGGCTTATTTCGCCGGCTCGGCGCGCCCGTGGCTCATGGGCTTCTATACCGATGCCTATATCAAGGTCTTCGGGCTCAACGGCGCCAACTTCATCGAGCGCATGATGATAGGCTTTGAGGACGAAATGTCGCAAGGGTGCATAGGCTCACTCAGCGAGCTCTACGATGGCAACCCGCCTTTCATCGGGCGTGGCGCCGTGAGCTACGCCGTGAACGTGGGCGGCATCCTGCGCGTGCTGCGCCTGTTCAAGAACATTGGCTTCATCGACAAATAACCGCACACGCCATTTCACACGAATTAATTGAATATCAAACAAAAAAACATAAACCTGGAATTATGAAAGCTTTAATGTTTGGCTGGGAGTTCCCTCCTCACATCCTGGGAGGACTTGGCACCGCGAGCTTTGGCTTGACCAAGGGCATGGCGCAATGCGGTGACATGGACATCACCTTTGTCATTCCCAAGCCATGGGGCGACGAGCCCAAGGAATTTGCCCACATTATCGGCGCCAACTGCACGCCCGTCGCGTGGCGCGACGTGCAACGCGACTATGTGGAATCGAGGATTGGTAAGGTGATGTCTCCCGAGCTGTATTACCGGCTTCGCGACCACATCTACAGCGACTTCAACTACATGAGTACCAACGACCTGGGATGCATCGAGTTCTCGGGACGCTACCCCGACAACCTGCTTGAGGAAATCAACAACTACTCGATAGTGGCCGGCGTGATAGCGCGCACCATCGACTGCGACGTGATTCACTCCCACGACTGGCTCACCTATCCGGCCGGCATCCACGCCAAGCAGGTGACGGGCAAGCCGTTGGTGATTCACGTGCACGCCACCGACTTTGACCGCTCGCGCGGCAACGTCAATCCCACAGTGTTCAACATCGAGCGCGACGGTATGCTCAACGCCGACCACATCATCACCGTGAGCAACCTCACGCGACAAACGGTTATCGAAAAGTATGGCATCCCCGCCGAGAAGGTCACCACGGTGCACAACGCCGTAGAGCCGCTGAGCGACGAGCTGCTCAACCTTGAGGTGCCGCCCAAGCATGAGAAGGTAGTGACCTTCCTGGGACGCATCACCATGCAAAAAGGTCCCGAATACTTTGTCGAGGCGGCCTGGCAGGTGCTGCAGAAAATCAACAACGTGCAGTTTGTCATGGCCGGCAGCGGCGACATGATGGAAAAGATGATTCGCCTGGCGGCGCGACGTCACATCGCCGGCCGTTTCCACTTCACGGGCTTCTTAAAAGGCAAACAGGTGTACGAGATGCTCAAGGCGAGCGACGTGTATATCATGCCCAGCGTGAGTGAGCCTTTCGGTATCTCGCCCCTCGAGGCCATGCAGATGGGTGTGCCCTCCATCATTTCGAAACAGAGCGGTTGCGCCGAGATTCTCGACAACGTCATCAAGGTGGACTACTGGGACACCAACGCTATCGCCGACGCCATCTACTCCATTCTCGAGTATCCCGCCATGTACCGCCAGCTGCGCGAGGCGGGTCTTGCCGAGGTGAACCAAATCACGTGGGACAAGGCCGGCGCCAAGGTCATCAACATCTACCGCAGTCTCATGTAACCCCCATCACTATTTTCACGAAAACCAAAACTTCACATAACAATGAAAGCGATTTGTTTCTATTTCCAAATTCACCAACCGTTCAGGTTGAAGAATTACCGTTTCTTTGACATTGGTAACGACCACTACTACTACGATGACTTTGCCAACGATGACATCATCACCCGCATCGCCCAACGCAGCTACCTGCCCGCAGCCGCCATGCTCCTGGAGATGATTAAGCAAAACGGCAAAAAGTTCAAGGTGGCGTTCTCGATTAGCGGCACCGCCCTCGAGCAACTGGAACAATATGTGCCCGAGTTTATCGACGCCTTGAAAGAGCTGGCCGATACCGGCTGTGTTGAGTTCCTCAGCGAGACCTACGCCCACTCGCTGGCCTCGCTCATCGACCCCGACGAGTTTGTCGAGCAGGTAAAGGCGCACGACGCCAAGATTTACCAGCTCTTCGGCCAAAAGCCCAAGGTGTTCCGCAACACCGAGCTTATCTATGACGACGACATCGCCGCCATGGTCCACTCCATGGGCTTCAAGGGAGCCATCACCGACGGGGCCAAGCACATCTTGGGCTGGAAATCGCCCAACTACCTCTACAACGCGGCCTCGGCACCCAAACTCAAAGTCCTGCTCAAGAACTCGAAGCTGAGCGACGACATCGCCTTCCGATTCAGTAACCCCGAGTGGGCGGCCTATCCCCTCACCGCCGACAAATACATCTCGTGGATTGCCAGCCTGCCGCAAGAGGAGCAGCTCGTGAACCTGTTCATGAACTTCGAGACCTTCGGTGAGCTGCAGCCGCGCGAGAGCGGTATTTTCGAGTTCATGAAAGCCCTGCCGCGCTTTGCCGCCGAACAAGGTATCGTGTTCATGACACCCGGCGAGGTGGTGGCCAAGATGAAACCCGTGAGCGAGCTCACCGTGATGCACCCCATCTCGTGGGCCGACGAGGCACGCGACACCAGTGCCTGGATGGGCAACATCCTGCAAGACGAGGCCGTCCACAAGATTTACAGCATCGGCGAGCGCGTGCGCCTGTGCCAGGACCGCCGCATCAAGCAAGACTGGTACTACCTGCAAGCGAGCGACCATTTCTTCTACATGAGCACCAAGCACAGTGCCGACGGATCGGTACACTCCCACTACAGCCCCTACGACAGTCCCTACTCGGCGTTCACCAATTATATGAACGTGCTCAGCGACTTCATGATTCGCGTGCGCGAGCAGTTCCCCATGGAAATCGAGAACGAGGAACTTAACGCCCTGTTGCTCACCATCCGCAACCAGGAGCAGGAAATTGAGGAGCTCAACCGCGAGGTGGAGATGATGCGCAACAACATCGTCAAGGACACCACCGGCGACTTCGCGCCGGTGCAACCCGAACCCGAGCCCGAACCCGAGCCCAAGAAAGCGCCGACCAAGAAAACGGCCGCCAAGAAAACGGCCGAGAAGAAACCCGCGGCTAAGAAAACGGCCAAGAAAAAGGCTTAATCCCACAATAGCACACCGCTATCGCGGCAAGGGAGCGAAGGCATTGCCTCTCGCTCCCTTTCGTTATTCTCCCGCCACGTCACCCGTCTGAAAATGACCACCTGAAAATGGCCTGAAAAAGGAGGCTCTCTTTTCCTGTTTTCCGCAATGGGACACGCCAATTAGTTTTGGACTATTTTGACGAG
>CAMVPC010000025.1 GCA_947169265.1 uncultured Prevotellaceae bacterium | reverse complement strand
TCAGGCGGTTGATTTGCAAAGAGGGTGAGCCATAACTGAATTATGACACACCCACGTTAATTGTCGATATAAACTGTGTAGCTTACTGCCCGAGCAGTAAGTTGTACAATGCGGTCACGTCGGCACCGCTCACGATGCTGTCGCCGTTCACGTCGGCATTGCCGGCGGCCGTGGCGTTGTCGAGCAGCACATTGTAGAGGGTCGTGACGTCGGCACCACTCACGACGCCGTCGCCGTTTACGTCGCCTGCAAGTGCGGTCTTCGCCTTGCCGCGGAGCCTGAGCTCGGCGAGCTGGAAGGTGCCTGACGGGCCCTCTTTGCCGCGAATTTCACTTACCTCAAAGCGGAAGAGCCTATATTCCTTATTCAAGCCATTGATGCTGAAATTGTAGTCGGTCAGGTTGTCTGTGCCCAAGCCGGCAGCAGCTCCATCGGTCACCGTCACAATGGGTTCCCAGTCGTCATCTTCCCAGCTGGCCTTGCCGTAGATTTTCCAAGCTTTGGGATTGCGGTCGGGGTAAGTATTGGTGTTGTCGCCGGTGGTCATGACATAGCCCGTGGGAACGAATGACTTGTCGGCTCTGAAATCGACAAAGATAGTCTGCCAAGTTCCGTCCTCAAATGTCACGCGCCACTTGGTGTTCACATCACGGTCAAAGAGTTTCATGAATCCCTCCTCTCCCATGGGGTTTGGCACGTTGCTGCTTAAAGAGAAAGCGGTAAACGTGAGGTCAAGTTCGGGCTCTTCATACTTGGGAATGGTGATGATTTCGGTAGCTTCCATCGGTATCCTGCCCGGCCCTGTCACTACGGCTAAGAAGGTGATTTGCTTATCCACATTTCCGCGCGTCACGGTGTAGGGATTTGACACCTCATTTCCGTCGGCATAGAGCTTAATCGAGTAAGTTCCAGAGCCAATGTAGTCTGCTTCCACAATGCAGTTCTTTTCTTCATTGGTGACGTAGAATTCCACATATCCTGTGAACGGTTGTGCCTCGATGGCAGGAACAATGATGGTCTCTTGCTCTGTGATGGGGTCCATATCGTTGAACGTGACCGTGACAATGACATCGAGTTCCTTGTCCTGATAGGTGCGTGTGATTCGATAGGGATTGTTCACATCGTTTCCATTCACATTGAGTGTTAGCGTGTGCTCTTCGGTGCCGGTATAAACGGCATTGAGCATGCAGTAGTCGTCATATTCTTCAAGTTCCAGTTGTATCTCTCCGTTTGGTGTGGGAGCCTGTTCTTGCACCAGTGCCTCGATGGCCGTGAAAGCGTTCATTTTCCATGAAGGTGAATGTAGTCCGTTATCTGCATCATAATTGAGGTAAAATTTCGTGCCTTCGGCATTAAAGCAAATGTAGAACGCGTTTCCGCTTCCTTCCTCCACGTAGTTGATGCTGGAATGTGACATGTTGTCGGTGAACGAGTAACCACTGCGCATGTACTGTCTTTTCGCTTTATTGAAAATCAGCGTTTTGCCCGAAGAAGTGGTCACAAAACACCACAGATAGGCATCGGCTGTTGAGGCCGTGGAACTTGCGTCCACTTCGGTCCATTGACTATCATGTGCATAGAGGTACATGCCGTTGATTTTCAGCTGATACCAGTGAATGGGGTAGTTGGAGGGTCCCGTGGTGGTCACGAAAGGCAGTGCTTGTGCTCCCACAGATCCTAACATTAAAGCAAATAGGAGTAATAATTTTTTCATAAGAACCTATAATTTTATTATTTGAATTCGCCTGTTTTGGAGAGGATAATTATTAATTCGTATAATTCGTGAAATTCGCATTGAAATCTGGCTCGTTGCTAAAAGCTTATTGAAGGAGCAGATTGTAGAGGGCGGTCACGTCAGCACCGCTCACCACGCTGTCGCCGTTCACGTCGGCATCGCCGGCGGCAGTGGCATTGTCGAGCAGCACGTTGTAGAGGGCGGTGACATCGGCGCCGCTCACCACGTCGTCGCCGTTTACGTCGCCGGTGACCGCGGTCTTCGCCTTGCCACAAAGCCTGAGTCCAGCGAGCTTGCAGGTGAATGTATATTTATCGCCATCTGTGCCGCATACATCGTCTACCTCAAACCGGAAGAACTGGTATTCCTTGTTCAGGCCCTCGATTATGAAGTTGTAGTTGGTCCGGCTTTCTGTTCCCAAGCCTGCGGCGGTGCCATCGGTCACCGTGACGATGGGTTTCCATTCTTCATCTTCCCAGTTGGCTTTGGCATAGATTTGCCACGCCTTAGGGTTGTGATTGGGGTAGTGGCTGGCGTCGTCGGCGGTGGTCATGACGTAGCCCATTGGGATGAAAGGCTTATCGCTGCGGAAGTCCACAATTGTCTTCGCCCACATTCCCCCTGCATAAGTCACACTCCATCTTGTGTCTGAATTATTGTCGAAGAGATAGGGTGAACTGGGATTGGATGAGAGACTGGTGAACGTCAGGTCAATCTCATCAACTAATTGCACATTAAGCTTGAAGATGGTGATTTGCTTCTCGGCTTCGAGAGGCACCATGTTATCATAAGAGACTATTGCTTTCACGGTAATTACCCTGTCAACCGAGGTGCGCGCTACGTAGCAAGGATTCGACACCTTCTCACCATCGACAAATAGCGTTAATTGATGCGTTTCGGGGCCCATGTAGTAAGCCTCGATTTCATATTCGTTATCGTACTTGGTTACATCAAACAGGATACGGTCACTGAACTCGCCCAATTTGTTGCTTGCATCGGAGCTGTTGATTTCTGATTGGTTCCAGTGGGTGGGACCAGTGGTGGTCACGAAAGGCAGTGCTTGGGATGTTGCCACCCCGAGCAACACTACCATGAGGAATAAAATTTTTCTCATAATTATTTCATTTATTGTTGTTTACTTGGCAAGGCGCAGGCCCTGGCTGGCGCTGCTGGTCTCGGGAGCCTGAGAGAAACGGTACAAGTAGTTGAAAGACGGGACTAAGTTATAGGCCGATCCCCTAACTACGCGATACTCGCCCGATGAAGGCCCGGTGGGATTTGTCTGCGCATTGCTGCTGTAGTTTCCATGCCAGTCTTGGCACCATTCCTGCACGTTGCCTTCCATGTCGTAGATGCCCAGCTCGTTGGGCTTCTTGGTGGCCACGGGATGGGTCTGGGAATCGCAGTTATTCCTATGCCATGCCACTTCGTCGATGTCGTTGCTACCCACATGCTTGTAGCCCCTGCTCAGGTTACCTCCACGCGCGGCAAACTCCCACTCGGCCTCGGTAGGCAGCCTGAAATGCTGTCCGGTGAGGTTGTTGAGCTTAGTGATGAATTCTTGGCTTTTTTGCCAGCTGACAAACCATTCGGCGGGTCGTTGCGGGTCGTTGGTGTAGCCGTAATTCTGGCTGAAGTAGAAGGTGCTCTCTCCCATTACGGCACTCCACAGTTCCTGTGTCACCTCAGTTACGCCTATGCTGTAATCGCTCAGCATCACATAGTGCGTGGGGCGTGAGGCGTAATTCATATAGTTGTCCGTGTCGGGGTCTCCCATAAGGAACAAGCCACCCTTCACTTCCACCATCTTGAACGACACGCCGTTGACGGTATAAGTGGTGGTGACGGCATCGATGGCGGGCGTTTGCTGCCCATTGAGGAGGATGTTGTAGAGGGAGGTCACGTCGGCGCCGCTCACCACGCCATCGCCGTTCACGTCGGCATTTCCGCTGGCCGTGGCTCCGTCGAGCAGCACGTTGTAGAGGGCAGTCACATCGGCACCACTCACGACGCCGTCGCCGTTCACGTCACCGGTTTCAACCGCTTTCTTGCCCGAGAATTGGAGCTCGGCGAGCTGGAGCACGGAACTGCCGCGAACTTGGCTCACCTCGAAGCGGAAGTACTGATAGGCTTTGCTGATGCCGTTGAGGTCAAACTTGTAATCGGTCATGTTGGCGGTGCCCAGACCGGTGCTCTCGCCGTCGGTAACGCTGGCCAGCATGGTCCATTCATCGTTGAATTTGGCTTTGGCATAGATTTTCCACGCCTTGGGGTTTTTGTTGGGATTGTTGTTGGCATCGCTGGCTGTCGTCAGGTAGTAGGCATCGGGGGTAAAAGGTACGTCACTCTTGAAATCGACGGTGACGGTCTGCCACGACGAGCTGCGGCTCACTGACCACTTGGTGGTACGGTCCTTGTCGAAGAGGCTGGGGATGCCCAGGTTGCCGAAATTGTCGTTGCTGTTCTGGGGAATGTTGAAGTTGATGGGTGTGAGCTGACGATAGGGCGTGACCACCATGGGTTGCATGTTATACTCCTCTACCGTGTAAGAGCTACTCTTCGTGTCGTTACCTGTGAAGCCGTTCTGGCTGTCGTAATTTAAGTACAATTTCTGCCTTATGTAAGTGTAATAGATATAGAAGCTGTTTCCGCTTCCCGTTTCCACATAGTTGACATCGCTTCCGTTGCCGGCATCGTTCACATTCCATCCGCCGGCCATGTAACGCTGGCGTGCGCGGTTAAATAGTTTGTAACCAGTGGCTTCGGTGCCAACGAAGCACCACAGATAGTCGTTCTCGGTCGACAGCTGCCACGCTACATCCAAGTCGTCATAGTTATATATGTTGGAGTAGATGTAAAGACTGCCGGTTTTGAGGAAATACCACTTTGTGGTGGGTGACTGCGGGTCGGTGGTGGGCACAAAAGGTAGTGCTTGTGCTGCCACGGCCCCGAGCATTAAAACTAAAAGAAGTAATAGTTTTTTCATAACTATTTTTTAGTTAGTGATTTTTCTAAAGCACGAAATTTGCATTGAAATAGCTCACCGCTAATTTAGAAGGATGTTGTAGAGGGCGGTCACGTCAGCACCGCTCACCACGCTGTCGCTGTTTACGTCGGCGTTGCCGGCGGGCGTGGCGTTTTCGAGCAGCACATTGTAAAGCGCGGTGACATCGGCACCACTCACGACGCCGTCGCCGTTCACGTCACCGGTTTCAAAATCATTGCCTTCGACTTCAATCTCAACAACCCTGAATTTAGTTGCATAATAATCAGTCGATTGAAAAATGTCGATTCCATCGCCAACATACTCATACAGATAAAAGTATCTTTTGTTTCCTGCATCATAATACATTATATAAAAATAGTCATTTTCGGGCTTCTTAACATAGCTTAGATATGAACTACTTAAGTCGTCAGTGTAGAATTGACACCCTTCCAGATATTGTTTGGCACCTCTGTTGTAAAGCAAGATTTTGTCGGATGAAATTTTCACAAAACACCAAAGGTAATTGTCGTTGGTTGATGCCGTTGCCGATATTTTAACTTGGTTATAAGTACCCCCGTTAGGGTCGTACGTTACATACTTCTCGCTGTCTTCAATTTTCAACTGATACCAGTGAATGGGAAGAGTGGTGGCACTGGGGGTAGTTACAAACGGTAACGATGCCTGTGCGGCGCTTGCCACGAGTACCGTTAATAATGATAGTAACAGTTTTTTCATAACCATTTTTTAGTTAGTGATTTTTTACAGCACGAAATTCGCATTTATAAAGCTCACCGCTAATTGAGGAGGATGTTGTAGAGGGCGGTCACGTCGGCGCCACTGACGACGCCGTCGCCGTTCACGTCGGCATCGCCGGCGGGCGTGGCGTTGTCGAGCAGCACATTGTAAAGCGCGGTGACATCGGCACCACTCACGACGCCGTCGCCGTTCACGTCACCGGTTTCAAAATCATTGCCTTCGACTTCAATCTCAACAACCCTGAATTTAGTTGCATAATAATCAGTCGATTGAAAAATGTCGATTCCATCGCCAACATACTCATACAGATAAAAGTATCTTTTGTTTCCTGCATCATAATACATTATATAAAAATAGTCATTTTCGGGCTTCTTAACATAGCTTAGATATGAACTACTTAAGTCGTCAGTGTAGAATTGACACCCTTCCAGATATTGTTTGGCACCTCTGTTGTAAAGCAAGATTTTGTCGGATGAAATTTTCACAAAACACCAAAGGTAATTGTCGTTGGTTGATGCCGTTGCCGATATTTTAACTTGGTTATAAGTACCCCCGTTAGGGTCGTACGTTACATACTTCTCGCTGTCTTCAATTTTCAACTGATACCAGTGAATGGGAAGAGTGGTGGCACTGGGGGTAGTTACAAACGGTAACGATGCCTGTGCGGCGCTTGCCACGAGTACCGTTAATAATGATAGTAACAGTTTTTTCATAACCATTTTTTAGTTAGTGATTTTTTACAGCACGAAATTCGCATTTATAAAGCTCACCGCTAATTGAGGAGGATGTTGTAGAGGGCGGTCACGTCGGCGCCACTGACGACGCCGTCGCCGTTCACGTCGGCATCGCCGGCGGGCGTGGCGTTGTCGAGCAGCACATTGTAAAGCGCGGTGACATCGGCACCACTCACGATGCCGTCGCCGTTCACGTCACCCTGACTGGCCTTTAGCACCGCTTTGCCCGTGAATTGTAATTCTGCAAGTTGGAAGGTGTGTTTGCCGCCCTGTTCCACGCCGCAAATGTCGTGGATGTCAATGCGGAAGTACTGATAAGGCTTGGTGATGTAGTTAAAGTCAAGCTGATAACTGACGGTATTGCCCGTGCCCAGGCCGGCAGCTGCACCATCGGTGACATCGGCGAGAATAATCCAGTCGCCGCTCTCCTCGGTTCTGCCTGAGATTGTCCACGACTTGGGGTTGCGGTTGGGATAGGTCTGGGTGTCGTAGGCCGTGGTGAACATGTAGTTGGTGGGGAAGATGGGAACCCGCGTCTTGAATGTGAGCATCACATTGTCCCATTTGCCTGTACTATTGACAACGCGCCAACGCGTGTTGAGGTCCTGGTCGAAGAGCATTTGGCATCCCTCGTCGCCATAGAGTTCCAAGTCATTGTTGATGGGGCCTCGTCCAGTCCATATCAGCTGAACAATCCCGAGATCTTCACCGGGCCGGTCGTTGGTCTTGGCGGGAATCATGTAGGAGGTCATGGTGAGACTTCTCTCTTTGCCCTCTTCTTGTGCGGTGGCATCGACCATAACAAACTGGTCCTCGCCGGTAAGCGGCACACTGTAAGGATTCTCCACAAGATTGTTGTTGACGTAGAGGTTAACTTCGCCGTCGCCAATGGCCGTGATGATGCAGGCTTCGGGGGTTATTTCGAATTTGACAACAGGCTTGGCGGTGACTTTAGGCACGTCCACCTCGGTCACCGTGTAGGCGTTGTCTTGCCATGCGTTACCCATGAAGCCGATTTCGCTGTCATAGCAGAGGTAGAAATTCGAGGAAGAGGCGGTGTAGCGGATATAAAAAGTGCTGCCGCTCCCCGCCTCAACATAGTTGATGGTGCTGCTGGAGCTGTTGGTGGTGAAGTACCATCCCTGGTCCATATAGGCTTTTCTCGCCCTGTTGTAGATGGCTACTTTGTTTGACGACACTTGCACAAAACACCACAGGTAAGTGTCGGAGGTGGCGGCGGTTGAACTCACGTTGAAGGTGCTTGACTCGGCGTAAATGAACTTGCCTTCGGTTCTTAACTGATACCAGTGAGTGTCGGTGTTCGACGGGTTTGAAGTGACGACGAATGGCAGTGCTTGCGCAGCCATGGCCACGAGCATCACTGCCGAAAGGAGTAAGATTTTTCTCATAGACGTTTATTATTGTAGTTATTTATTTTTCGCAAAAAAGCGGTCGAATAGTTATTATTGTGCAAAATTACAAAACAAAAACCAACAAATCAAAATTAACATATTATAAATTGGTTGCACTTTTGTCCAGCAAAAGTGCAACACATGAGATAAGGCCTTAAATTCCCGAAAATCGCCCGAAAAACCGTCGCTTCCAATTGCTGAAAATCTACGGAAAAACCGCCGTTTTTCGCAATAATTTCGAAAAAAATGTATTTCCGCTGTCAGAGGTTGGCCTCGAGCAGGCGGGCGGCATCGGCCACACAGCCATCACAATCGCGCAACACGCGCCCGGTGCCCACGCCCTTGAGCAGCCGGCACTGCGTGGAGTCCCGCCTTGGCGTGGCGCTCGTAGGGGACGGTTTTTTCGAGGCGGAGCCTCGAACTACGCCGACCAGTGGCGCGTTAAGGGGGGTAACACAAAAAGGCTGCGCCTGAAGGCGCAGCCTTTTTGTGTCTCAATTACTTCTGTTTGGGGTCAGAGTAGTTCAAAGCATTGCTTCGAAAAATCGCATTGAAGACAGGAAAAACTCCTGAACTCCTTAAACTCCGTTGAAAATCATTCGCCGAGCAGGATGCTGTAGAGGGCGGTGACGTCGGCACCGCTGACGACTCCGTCTTCGTTGACATCGCCCTTGATGCCTGTTCCGCCGCTATGACCGCCGCCCTCGTCAATCACATAGAAGTCTTTCCACACATTCATGGCACGGTAGCGGCCCACGCTACCTACGGGCACATGAAGGTCGCAGTAACCGCTCACCTGAACGCCGTTGAACACACTGGCGTCGATAGTGATGGGTCTCTCCCTTAGGCTATATACATCCATTAGCTGAGTGCAGCCCGAGAATGCCGAGTTGCCGATGCTGCTGAAGTTGTTGGGCAATGTCACCGACTCCAGACCTGTCCAGTTCTGGCAAACTGAGGCAGGGATAGCAGTGACATTGTTGCCAATCACCACGTTCTTCAGCTGAGTGTTATAGTTCGGAATCTTCTTAAGGAGTGTAAAGTCGATGTTGTTCATGTTCACTTTCACAAGCGCAGAGCAACTGTTAAACGCGTTAGCACCAATGGTCTTCAGGCTCTCGCCAAAGGTGACAGTTTCCAGTTGGTCACAACTCCAAAATTCGCCATCCCCGATGGTGCTGTTTAGGATAGTAGCGCTTTTTAAGGCATCGCAACTACTGAATACATTCCCACCGATCGAAGTGACAGAACTGGGAATGGTCACGTTCGTCAGGTTTTCGCAGGAGGAGAATGCGTTGCCACCGATGGAGGTAATATGGCTTGGAATTGAAAGACTGGAAAACTTACAGCGGGCAAAGGCCGAATTGCCAATAGCGGTGACTGAGCTGGGAAGCGACAGGGTGGTTAATCCTGTATCGATAAAAGCATTGTCGGAAATTTCAGTTATCCCGTTTGTAAAGGTGACACTTGTGAGAGCGGAACAGTATAGGAATTGTCCCTCACTCATCACTGTGTTTTGCAGCTTGGCGCTTGCCAGGCTTTTACAGCTATAAAACAATTCTTTCCCAATACTCGTTACGCTGCTCGGAATGGTGATGCTGGTCAAGCCTGCAGATGAAAATGCTCTTTCCCCAATTGTAGTGAGCGAAGCAGGCAGGGTGATGCTACTCAGGGCACTACAACCCGAAAACGCCCCGCCGCTTATCGACGTAAGGCTGCTTGGAAGGGTGACGCTTGACAAATTCACACAGTTGGCGAACGTATTTTCTGCTATCGTCGTCAAGCCGTTTGGCAAGGTAACCGATTGTAGAAGAGATCTGAAAAATGCATTAACACCGATGCTGGTCAGTGAATTCGGCAAGTAGATGCTTTTCATATTGCACGCCCAGAACGCCCATTCGCCGATGGTACTCAGCTGGCTGTTCGGACTGATATTGACAGCCTGGACATAAGTAATGGCAAAGGCATATTTACCGATATACATCACCGAAGCCGGAATCGTCACCGATGTTACAGGACGAGAATTATTATAATTGCTATAGTAGAAGCAGTAGTCGTCGATGCTGGTGACGGTATAGGGTGTGCCATTGTTGGTCACCGTTTGGGGGATAACGATATCACCCTCCAAGCCTGGATAACGGGGGCTTGAGGAAGTCGAGGCATACTCTTTTTGAGCACACACCTTCACTGTGTTAGGGTTGGACCCGGTGATTTTGTAACATAGGCCATCGACCATGAAATCGTAGGCTCTGGCGCTTAGCGCAACGAGCAGCAATATAGCTGCGAGAGATAATACTTTTTTCATAATGTTTTGTATTTTAAGTGAATAATAAATTCTCAATGTTTTTCTCAATGCAAATTTAGCATTGAATTTATGGTTTGTTTCTTGTGATTAAAAAGCAAAACAGCACACTCCATGCATGAGCAGAGTGTGCCGTAATTAGCTGTATTGGAGTGTGCTAAATTGTAAAACGGGGGAGGGTAAATGCTTTGCGTGAGTAGGTTATCTACCCACCCGAGCTCGTTCGGCAATATGTGGCAATTTGATTCCATCTTCTCTTGGACATGCAAATATAATAAAAAATCCATAAAAATGGTAAAAAAACCACATATTTTTAATTAAATTCACCTTTTGAGCTTTTGAACTGTGAGTTGGCAGGTGCAGTTCGAAGCTGCGTCGAAAGTCACGCTTTGGCGTGGCGCTCGAGCAGGCGGGCGGCATCGGCCACGCAGTCGTGGCACTCGCGCAGCACACGGCCGGTGCCCACTCCCTTGAGGAGGCGGCATTGGGTGGCGCCGTTTTGCGCTTGGAATTGTGTCATGATTTGGCGCATGGCTTTCATGGCCTTCGCTTTGTCCTTGTGGTGGAGCCCCAGCACGATGCCGGCTCCCACGAGTGCCCCGCAGGTTCCTTCCATGTTGCCCATTCCTGCCCCGAAGGCGGCCGTGGCGGCCATGGCGGTTTCCTCGTCGAGGCCCGTGAGCTCGGGGTAGGACGTCACAATAGCCTGCGCGCAGGAACACAGTCCCGAACGCTTCTTCTCGGCGGCAAGTTCACTTCGTGATTCCATCTTATCGCAACGACTGGAGTAACTCATTGAAGGCGGCCGCATAGTGCCCCGGCACGATGATGTGGTGGTTGCCGATGGGTTGCGTGAGGAAATAGCGGGCCCGCGAGGCGTCGGCAAGGCGGATGACTTGCTGTGTGCGGCACAAGTCGGGCTCGGCCTGCGAACGCACCAGCTCGGCATCCTCGGCAAACCACCGCTTGAGGTCGGCCGACACCTTGAACACGGTCACCGGGCCCTCGGGCGCATAGCCGCAGATGGCCACGCCGATGCCCGACTCGAAATGGGTGTCGTAATCGTAGCGCTCTACCATGTTGAGCGGGATGGTGCAGTGGGCAAAGAGGAGTTCGCCCGTCATCGGGTCGATGCGCGCCGGGTTGGCCTGAAAGCCAGTCTTTCCCGTCACGGCCTGCGAGATGGTCATCGACAGCATGGCGGGAACATCGCCCTCACAACCGGCCACAATGCCGTCGCCGTTGCACACGGCGAGCGCCAGACAACCGGTGTTCTTTACCGTCGAGAGCAGGTCGAAACAACGCAACGTGAAACCGTTGAGCTTGTAGCGTTTCACAATTTCGCGCAGGGCCGCATAAATCTTGCGGGCTCCCTCGCCGTATTTCCTGAGCACGGGCACGGTATCTTGAACATCGGTTTGGTAAGCCGTGGGCGGCACGGCCGCAATTTCGTCGAGCAACGTTTTGATGGGAATCTCCACCAGCTCGATGCCCAGTAGATCTTGCGCGGCACGGGCATCGGGCTGCGACGAAATGAGCCAGTCCGAGGGCTTGCCGATGATGCCCAAGCGCTGACCGCTCAGTGCCCGGCGCGCCGCGGCTGCGAGTTCCAGCGCCTCCACACGATGGTTCACATAGTCGGCATCGCCATGGATAATCTCCCCACGAAGCCCATGCTGGTTGAGGTAAGAGAGGATTTCCATCGAGGCCGGCAGCGAATTGCTTTTGCCTGAGGCCAGCAGGTAGAAAGGTTGGTCGCTTTGCGACTGCAGTTGCGGCAGGAGCTGCTCAAAGACGCCCTCGGTACCGCCGGTGCGCACAAAAATCAGTTGTAGGGCGTGCTTGCCGTAGTCGGCATAGTCGCCGCCACGAAAATCGTAGTCAAATCGCAGGGTGTCGAGAAACTCACGCGTTACGGCGGCTACCGCCTGCTCGTCGTGCAGCGGCGACGTGAGGGTATAGATGGCGTTATCTTTCTTCATTGTCGTTTTATGGTTTGGGAATGATAATTATCGGGGAATGACTATTACAGGCGGTCGAACCACTTGAAAGGATGGGGCGCGGCGGCAAGCTCAAAGTGGAGCTTGACGATGCCCAAGTCGATGTGAGCGAGAAAGCCCAGGCCGGCACGCGCCTCGACCACATCGTCATCGTGGAGGATGAAGGTGAACTTTTGCTGGTTGATGGCCGTGGGAGCCAGCAACGCGCACTCCACACCGCGCTTGAACCACGCGGGCACCTCGCCCGCGACACGGCTCACCTGCTCGAATGTTTTGATTTTGTGTGCGCGATACTTTCCCGTGCCATAGCCCAGCGCGATGACCGACGGCATTCGCTCGCCGGCGGCGAGCTTCACGGGACTCCGGCGACGGCTGTAAGTGAGGCCCACCCAGCAGGTATCAAGGCCCAACGCCCGCGCCGCGAGCACGAGTCGCTCGCCGTGATAACCCACACGTTCATCGAGGTCGCGCGCCTTGTCGCCCACAAGAGCGAAATAGTTGTTCACGTTGCTGAATTGGCCATAGTGGGCCATCGGCGAACTGAACGCACGCGGCTCGTCAAGAAAAAGCTGAATCTTGAGGTTACCCTCGGCGTTGCATCGCTCGACGAGCGCCTGCAACGCCTCCACTTTATCGGGCTCGATAGCGCGCGGCTCATAGGCGCGCACGCTGTGACGCTGAGGCACTGCCTCGAGCAGTTGGCGGGAGGTAAGTATCGGCGCGCTCATGGTCAGGCTTCAGGCACGGGAGTGGGTGTCGGAGCAGGGGTTGGAGTTGGAACCGGAGCGGGCTCGGGTTTGGGCTGCGCCTCGGGTTGGTTCTCGGGCTTATTCTCGGCAGGAGTTTCGGTTTGTTTCTTCTCGGCCTCGGCCTTTTCGCCGCCATCGTCTTGGCGCCGCTCGTCGCGCTCACGTGCCGCGGGGCGCTCGGTGCGCTCGGCAGGTTGCTCGGGCATAGCCTCGGCCTGCGGCAGTGCCTCGGGAGGCGCCGCCGGTGTGGCCGCGCCGCCGGTGGTGCCGGTGGTGTCGACTTCGGTCACTTCGGCCTCGTCGACGGTGTCGTGGACCATGGGAGCCACAAAGAACGTGAGGGCGGCCAGCGCCACGAGCGCCAACGCGAGCCATGCGATCACCTTCCACCATTTCTTGTTCATGGGCAAACCGCCGCCGGCACTGCCTTCGGCACTTGCCACGGGCAACACGAGCGCGGGCGCACCAATGAGTTTGGCGAGCGCATCGGCGCCGAGAGTGCCGGTATCTTTCGACTTGCGGAACAGGTCGCACACCCGTGCCGCATCAAAACGCCCGGCCGTCGACAGCACAAAACTGTCGCCACTTTTAATGTCGTCGAGCTGCATCACCTTGGCACGCGACGTGTAGATGTCGAGCACCTGGTCGCGGCTGTCGTAGAGCGCGTTGCGCTCGCCGGGACGCAGCTGCAGCACACGTCCCTCGCCCATCTGCATGGACAGCGCGCCGCCACGATGCAGGAGCAACAGTGTCATGTCGCATTTCTTGACACGCGTGCCGTCAACACGCAAGGCCTTGTCGAGGGCCTCGTTGGCGTCGAGCGACGAGAAGGCGCGCGACGGGTTGTAGCGGGCGCTGAGTTGTTCCACCATGTTGCCTTTCACTTGCGCGTTGCCGCAGGTGATGAACAGCTGGGCATCGCCTGAGCCCTCGGCAAGCGCGAACGACTCGATGAGCGTCGCGCCTGAGGCAAGGTATATGGGGTCATTGAACGTAATTTTCATTGTCGTGAGTTTACTTTGTTGTGGTTTGCTGTCGCAAAATTAAGCATTTTTTGTGGCATGGGCATTAGTTTTGCGACTGATTGTTGCGGCAACGGCCATTTTTCGTGGCTCGCACCCGAAAAATGGCCGTTGCGCTATCGCCCTGACCGCCTATTATCAGTCAATCACGCGGCACGCGCCACGATAACGCGTCTGGTAGTAGGTGTCGGTGATGTGGTTGATGGTGATGCCCGAACGCGTGGCGGCATGGATAAACTTGAAACCCTTGTCGTCCACTTCGTACACGATGCCCACGTGGCCCACGCGGCTGTTGCCGCGGTTGCCGAAGAACACGAGGTCGCCCGGAAGCACCTTGTCCTTGGCCACATGGCGGCCGTTGGCCACCTGGCCGCGCGAACTGCGGTCGAGTTTAATGCCGAAGTTCTTGAACACATAGCTGGTGAAACCCGAGCAGTCGAAGCTGTTAGGGCCCATCGTGCCATACACATAACGTGTGCCCTTGAACGACGCGGCATAGTTGAGGATTTCCTGCACGCGCTCTTGGCGGGACTTATTCAACGGCGAGCGCATCAGCTGCTCTCGCACACTCATTCCGGGGTTGGGATTTACCACCTGCTGTTGCGCCTGGGTGGTGATTGCGGTTGCCGCGCAAAGCACAGCGATTGATAAAAACTTCTTTAAATTACGCGATAAAAAATAATTCATTAAAAAATGTTCTTTTTTGAGGAAACCATGGCCGGCGCGAGGCTCTCGGTTTCGTGTTTTACTTAAGCTTCGGGAAGATATCCATCGTCCCTTTTGCACTGCAAAGGTACGCCCTTATTTTAGAACACACAAGCTTGTTAAACCTTTGTAAACATTTACTTCTTTACGCCCCACGCCACACTGCGATGCCCCGCAACGCCCACCCCCACACGTCTCGCGACACCCTGCCCCACCCCGAGCAATCGTTTACCATAAAATGCAAATTGTAACACTTTTTAACTTAAAATGCGCTTTTTAAACATCTCAAATATGCAAAAATCATCGGCACCCGCAGGTTATAAACCGCCACAAAAAAAGCTCGCGGCGCTCACTCCGGGAAGCCGGAGCGGGCGCCGCGTGTCCATCAAAGAGTCAGCACCAACCTCACAAGCATTTGGCTACCAACCCACAAAGGTAATTAAACTTTTTAAAGTGTTGTATTTTGTGACGGTTTTTGTCGTTTTCTGTGATTATTTGTTGTATTTATTCTATTCGTCCTATCCTTATCGGCAGCTCTCACCACGGCACAAGAAGCGCCGAGGTGCTTTCGCATCCCGACGCCTCGTTGTTATCGCGTGAGCGGCTTACTTCAGTTTGAGGTTGCCATATTGCTGCTTGATGGCGGGCAGCTTGGCCTTGATGTTGGCCGCGCGCGAGGCATCGCTCGGGTGGGTGCTCATGAACTCGGGCTGCGAAGCCGTGCTCGACTGTCCCATGCGCGTCCACAGGTTCACGGCCACGTCGGGGTTATAGCCGGCGATGGTCATCAACACAAGGCCCATCTCATCGGCCTCGGTCTCATGCTTGCGCGAGAAAGGCAGCATCACGGCATAGTTGGCGCCCAGGCCGTACACCTTGGCGGCGATATTCTGCGTTTGCGCGCTCGACCCCTTGAGGATATTGCCCAGAATTTGGCCGCCATATTGCGCGGCGAGCTGTTGGCTCATGCGCTCGTTGCTGTGCTTGGCCACAGCGTGCGCCACCTCGTGGCCCAGAATTACGGCGAGCTCATCGTCGCTCTTGACAAAGTTGGCCATGCCCTCGTAGACGACGATTTTCCCGCCGGGCATACAGAAGGCGTTCAGCTCATTGTTCTTCACCAGGTTGAACTCCCAAGCGAAGTTGGCGATTTCGTTTTGCAGACCGCTGGCACGCAGATAGGCCTCGGTGGCGGCTGCTATCCTCTTGCCCACACGTGTCACCTGCGCGCTCTGGGTGGTGTTACCCGAAATCTGGGCGGTGCTCATGAATGACTTGTAACTTGCGAGACTCGACGACAGCACCTCGCTGTCGTTGACGAGCATCAGTTGTTTGCGTCCCGTGATGGGCACCGAACCGCAACTGCTCAGCAACAATGCCACGGCAGTGGCAATGATAAAGAATGATTTTTTCATAATGAGGTTGTTTATTGAATGTTTTTTACTTGATGTCACACTTTTAGCGAACGTGCACGCGTTGCGTGGGAGGCAACGTGGCGTTGCGCTCGTCGACGGCCCGCACCACCTCGTCGGCCACAGCCATGAACGAGGCGCCGCTCACCGTGTTGTTGAGAATCACCGGCACGCCATCGTCACCGCCACGGCAGATGCCGGCCACCAAGGGCACTTGCCCCAGCAGGCGCACGCCGAGCGTCTCGGCCAGCTTGGCGCCGCCGTCGTGCCCGAAGATGAAATACTTCTCGTCGGGGTGCGAGGCCGGCGTAAACCACGACATGTTCTCGATGATACCCAGCACAGGAACGTTCACCTGCTCGCCCAGGAACATGGAAATACCCTTGCGCGCGTCGGCCAGCGCCACCTCTTGCGGCGTGGTCACCACAATGGCGCCGGTGATGGCGAGTGTCTGCACGAGTGTCAAGTGAATGTCGCTGGTGCCCGGCGGCATGTCGATGATGAAATAGTCCAGCTCGCCCCAGTCGGCCTCGGTGATAAGCTGCTTGAGGGCGTTGCTGGCCATGGCGCCGCGCCACAGCACGGCTTTCTCCTTGTCGACGACAAAGCCTATCGAGAGCACTTTCACGCCAAATTTCTCGGCCGGCACGATGAGGTTCTTGCCATCGACCTCGCGCATATACAACTGCTCGTCCTCAATACCCAGCATCTTGGGTACCGACGGCCCGAAAATATCGGCATCGAGCAGCCCCACCGCATAGCCTTGCTGAGCCAGCGCCACTGCAAGGTTGACGGCCACGGTGCTCTTGCCCACGCCGCCCTTGCCGCTCGACACGCCTATGATGTTCTTCACGCCCGGCAACGGCTCGTCCTCGGCTTTAGCCGCCTGCGGGCGCGTCTTCACGGCGATGTTGCCCTTGATGTCCACGTCCTCGCCCACAAACGTCAGAATAGCCGTTTCGGCGGCACGCACCACGCTACGCACAAAGGGGTCGGTGGCGTGGTCGAAGAGCAGCGAGAAGCTCACCCGCCGCCCGTCGATGCGCATGTCGTCTTCCACCATGCCCAGTTCCACAATATTCTTTCCGCTACCCGGATAGCGCACTGTGCGCAGGGCATCGATAATCAAATTAGGATATAAATTCGTTTCCATGAAAAATTCCTCAGTTTTAATAATCGTGCAAATTTATCACTTTTCCCCAACTTTTCCAAAATAAATGCCACCCAAGAAAAAACAAGTCGTCCAATCCCCCTAAAATTAACGCTCAATGCACAATGTCGTCGAATCACATCTTATACTCCTTAAACTCCAAACTCCGTAGACTAAAAAAGCCTCCGTTTTGCGGGAGGCTTTTTGCGTCATTTTTTGAGTTGATGCACCGGGAAGGTGAAGTAAGTGTTGGGGAACGGCTCGTTGCGCAACGTGAAATGCCACCATTCGCACTCGTAGGGCTTGAAGCCGTGGCGAAGCATGGCCCGGCGCAGTATCATGCGGTTGGCGAACTGCTGTGGCGTGATGGTGCGTCCGCGCGGACTCTTGCGGCAGTCGCCGGTATAGACGCCCGTGTCGGGGTTGCCGCCAAAGTCGGGATGGCTCTCGGGGCCGAACCAGTCGAAGGTGCCGCCCATGTCCACTTCGCGCTCGGTGACCATATCGAAGAGCGTAAGGTCGATAGTCGACCCGCGCGTGTGTCCACTGCGCGTGGCGATATAGTCGGGGAAGAGGACACCCTTGTCGAGCCAAGGATAGAAATACTGCTTCATGCGCTGGTCACCGTAATTCTTCGACCATCGCACGAAGTGGTCCACGCCGCATTGCGGGCGGTAAGCGTCGAAGATTTTCAGGCGGTAGCCCATTTGCTTGAGTTCCTCGCTCACGGCCCTCAGGCTGTCGGCGGCCACGCGTGTGAGCAACGCCGTGGGCTCATCGTATCCATCGACGCGCTCGCCCATGAAATTATAAGTGGAGAAGTAGCGAATCTCGAGAATGGCGTCGGGGACGGCATCGGTGAGAGTCACAAACTGGCTCGAGTCGTCGGAATAACGCGGCGCGGCGTTTTTCTGGGCCGTGGCGGCCACAATGCCGCACAAGGCCACCACAAGTGTCAATATACGTTTCATTTTCATCGTTTTCTCATTGATATGTCAAAATATTTATTTTGATAACTCTTTCTTGAAGAGCTCGTCGACGATAGCCTGCACGCTTTCGGGCAGCGGCGGAATGTTGTGCGCCTGCTCAAAGGCGCGCAACTCCTGGATTTTCATTTCCACCTCGTTTTCCTTGCGCAACTGCTTGAACTCTTTCTTGTCGATATAGTCGCGGGCCGTGGTGTAGGTTTGCAGCATAATCACATATTCGCCATCATTACGACTGCGTTTCTTGCCCACCAGCATCTGGCGCATCACGAAGTCGCTCACGCCCGAGTGGCCACTCTCGTCAATATTGTACACCTCACAAAACGACTCAACGCCGGGCTCGTGTTCCTTGATCTTATCCGCCTTGCCCTTAGCGCGCAATTCAGTATCTTTAACGTGGTCGTAGTAAGCCCATTGATTGAAATAGGTGGTGCGCTGGCGAGCCACCGTGTCGATCTCGACATATCCCAGCGAACTAATCGTGTCGCTGATGATGCGGCGGCCCATTTCCTCGTTGTCCATAGTGAGGCGTCCCTTCTTGACACGCGCGACGATGCGGTCATATATGGATTCCTCCTCTAAGCCACCCAGCTTGTCGATGCGTCCGCCCACGATAGAACTGATCAAGAAGCGCAGGAGCCCGTTCGCCCCCTTGGCGATAGTACGCTTCTTCGACGACACTTTCTTCTTGGCGATATCATAGGTGTTGTCCACCACGCCGCCACGATAATACAGAGGGCCCTCATCGTCGAAGTAGACGAGGCGGAAATAGGTCTGCACGTAGAGCAACTCTTTAGGTTTCACTATCACCTCGTTGAGCATGAAGCCCACGTCGTCAAGGACCACGACTCCCGAGGCAATCGTGTCGGTGCTCACACTTTTGGCCTTGTAAGCCACATGAGAGAGTGAGAGATGTTTCTCATTCTTGGTGTTCTCGAGCGTGCCGTTCTCATCGGTCGTACCAACCAGTACACCACGCTCGTTAGTCACGCACACATAGGGGATGGGTTGTCCGTCAACATCGACTACTTGCAACCGCTGTGCCCGCGCGCCGAAAACACCCAAAAGGATGACCAGCGCGATAATCTTGAATTTCATCACTTTCTAAATTTTATCAGTTGTGCTTTTTCTTCGCGACACGTTTCGACTGGCTAATGGCTCCGGTGGGGCACACGAGGCTGCACAGCAGGCAGCCCACACACTTGTTGCCTAAGATGTGCGGTACACGGTCGTCGCCAAAGGCGATAGCCTGGTGGCCGCCGTCCATACACGAGATGTGGCAACGTCCGCATCCCAGGCACTTGTCGCGGTCGACCATGGGGTACACTATCGTGTCACGGTCGAGGTCGCCGGCCTTGACAAATTGCGGCACGGCCTCTCCCACGAGGTTGCTCAAACGGTCGATGCCGCGCGAGGCCATATAGTTGCGCAAGCCCAGCACAAGGTCGTCGATAATGCGGTAGCCATACTGCATAACCGCGGTGCACACCTGCAAATTACTGCAGCCCAAGCGGATAAAGTCGAGCGCGTCGCGCCACGTCTCAATGCCGCCGATACCGCTAATGGGAATCTTGCCAATCAAGGGATTCTTCATCAGCTCGAGGATAAACTTCAAGGCGATAGGTTTCACGGCACGCCCCGAGAGGCCCGACACGGTCAATTTGCCCGACACCTCGCTGCGGTCGGTCATCGTCACGCTCTTGATGGTGTTGATGGCGCTGATGGCGTCGGCTCCGGCGAAGTAGGCGCCCATGGCCGGTGACGACATCAAGGTGATATTGGGGGTCATCTTGGGAATGACGGGTATTGACACCGCGCGTTTCACATGGGCCGTGAAAAAGGTCACCAGTTCGGAGTCCTGCCCCACGTCGCTACCCATACCCGTAAGCCTCATCTGCGGACAGGAGAAATTGAGCTCCACAGCGTCGACACCGGCCTGCTCGGCCATCTTGGCCAAGGTCTTCCAGTCGTCCTCGGTGTTGCCCATAATGGAAGCGACAACGACCTTCGTGGGATAGTTTTGCTTGAGACGGCGCAGGATGTCGAAGTCCATATCGACAGGATTCTCGCTAAGCTGCTCCATGTTGCGGAAAGCCGAGAAATCGCCGCGCCCGCCCTCGCGGTGCACCGCATCGAATCGCGGCGACACCTCGTTGATGTCGTCGAGGCATATCGTCTTGTAATACACACCGGCCCAACCGGCCTCAAAGGCGCGGGCCACCATCTCATAGCCGGTACACACCGCCGACGAGGCCAAGAAGAACGGGTTCTCGCAGTGGATACCGCAAAAGTCAATGTCGAGCGACGGCAACTCGCGCGACTCCACCTCGGGCAGTTGCCGCGCCAACTCGGCGATGCGGATGGGACGGTCGTGATGGATGCAAGCCCGCCCGGCCGCCTCCAGTTCATCTTCGCCACATCCGTCGAGCCATTGCCTGGCCAGTGTCGCGTTATCAAACCTCACGGCGCGAATAGCGCGCGCCACATCGCCATGTTTTGTCGCCAGCGTGCATGGCGCGTTTTCACACAACAGGCATCGCGACGCTTCCTCGTAAATATTCATAAGCCTTCTTTTTATTTATTATTATCAAGCGATTATAAAACCCGCCAACCCACAACTCAGTCAAAGGCCTCTACCGGGTTTAAACAACCAATAAAAATGCAAATTTCGACAAATAACACGACACTTGCAAGCGTTTTGACGATTTTCTCGTTCACGAAACCGCCACGATGCCACATTTCACCATCGCGCAAACACGCGACACAGCAGACGGGTCGCGCCATTGTGAAAAAAAGTGTTTCATGGGTGGGGAGCGGTTATTAAAGAAATGAAAATTGGGGGCACGGCCTATTAATTTAGTTTAAAAAACGAGGCGTAATGATGGTAATTGGAAATAATTGACGTACTTTTGACGTTGAATTTGAAAAGTTAAATTTTAACGCTCCAAATTTTAAAATCGTCATTTTTTTAACTAAACTATAAAGTATATGACAAATTTCGTGAAATCATTATCTCTTTTGCTCGTGCTGGCAATCGCCACGCCGGCCGTGGGCAACGCACAAACTTCACGCCGCGGGCAAGCCGACTTCACCGAGGCTGCCGAAAGCAGCATCAACTCGGTGGTGAGTATCAAGTCTTTTGAAAAGAAACGCCAGTCGTTCTTCGGCGGCGGCGAGTGGTTCGACCCCTTCGACTTCTTCTTCGGGCCCGGTAGCGGTAGCCAGCGCAAGCAGCAACAGCAACCGCAACAGGGCAAGGGTAAAGACGACTTGCAGGCCAAAGGCTCGGGGTCGGGCGTCATCATCAGCGGTGACGGCTACATCGTCACCAACAACCATGTGGTCGACGGTGCCGAGAAACTCGAGGTGACCCTTAACGACAACCGCAAGTTCACCGCGCGTGTCGTGGGCACCGACGCCAAGACCGACATCGCCCTGCTCAAGGTGAGCGCCACCGGACTCCAACCCCTCGTCTTCGGCAACAGCGACGCCGTCAAGGTGGGCGAATGGGTTCTCGCCGTGGGCAACCCCTTCGGGTTGAACTCGACGGTTACCGCCGGCATCGTGAGCGCCAAGGCGCGCGGCCTGAACAAAGGTGACATGGGCATCGAGTCGTTCATCCAGCACGACGCGGCCGTCAACCCGGGCAACAGCGGCGGCGCGCTGGTCAACACGCGCGGCGAGCTCATCGGCATCAACACCATGATCTATTCGCAGACGGGCAACTATGCCGGCTACTCGTTTGCCGTGCCCAGCACCGTGGTTGAGAAAATCGTCACCGACATCAAGCAATATGGCACCGTGCAGCGTGCCGTGCTCGGTATCCAGTTCAACGAAATGGACGCCGATCGCGCCAAGGACGAGAAAATCACAGCCACTACCGAGGGTGTCTTCGTCTCGAAGGTGAACGAGCGCAGCGCCGCCGCCGAGGCCGGCCTCAAGGAGGGCGACGTCATCGTCAAGCTCAACGGCCACGACATCAAGAACGGCGCGCAAATGCTCGAGCAAATGAGCAAACTGCGTCCGGGCGACAAGGCCAGCGTGGGCTACTACCGCGAGAACAAGTACCGCACCACCACCGTGACGCTCAAGAACGACCAGGGCACCACCAACATCACCAAGGGCAGCGACTTCCTCTCGCTCGGGTGCGCGTTCCTGCCGATCAGCGACGATGAGAAGGAAGAGCTGGGCGTGAGTGGCGGCGTCAAAGTTACAGGCCTCAAAGACGGCAAGTTCAAGAAAGCCGGACTCAAAGACGGCTTCGTTATCACCGAAATCAACAACCAGCGCGTGAGTTCGCAGGACGACGTGGAGGCTATCTACAACGCCATCATGCGCGACACCGACAGCGACAAGGTCATGTTCATCACCGGCTACACCAGCACCGGCAAGAAAGAGTACCGCGCCGTCGACCTGGCCGACTAAAGAAAACATCTCCATCTCTCCACCATCTCTCCACCACATCTCCACCTCACAAGGGGCGCAACCACCACCGGGCGGTCGCGCCCCTCTTCGTTAAAGGTCAAGGCAAGGCGCGCCGGCCGGCGTCGGTCATGAGTCCGCGACGCTCAAGGTCACGGCATCGTTGCCGGTTGAGCTCGGTCCAGTGGCTGCGCTTGCGTCGCGGCGACAGGCGTTGCGCCACACGTCCGTCGCCCAAGCTCTTCACTGTGGAGTCAATCCACCCGAAGCACAGCGCCTCCTCGACCACATCGAGATAAGGCAACACGCCGTCGGGTACGACTCTTGCGCGCGAACAGGCCACCCAGCAGTGTGTGGCCACGGCGTGGTGCTCGACAAGCCACCGGCGCAACCGCGCGCGGGTGTCAAATTCCAGCAATCGGTCAATTTCCATGACGCAAAGTTACAACTAAAATACGCATCAATATTACATAATTCGACTAAAAATAACGCACGATTGAAATAATATTCGTAATTTTGGCGCGCAATACAGACTATTCACCCAACTTTTACAACACTCAACTATGGCTCATTCTTGTGAAAATTGCAAATTCCGCGCCCACTACGACCGCAAGCCCAAGTCGCTGATGGGACGCTTTTGGCGCTGGCACATCAACTTTTGCCCGGGCTGGAAGGCGTTCTTCACCTCACAGTCGCCCGAGCGTCAAGCCGAACTGCGCGAGAAATATCAATTCACCAAATATCCATTACAATCATGAAAGAGAAAGTTTTACAAGTCATGCGCGAGGCCGGCAAGCCCATTTCGGCCGGTGATGTCACCAAAGCCCTGGGCGCCGACCGCAAGGAAGTCGACAAGGCTTTCGCCGAGCTCAAGAAGGAGGGCGCCATCGTTTCGCCCGTTCGCTGCAAGTGGACGCCGGCCTAAGTCGCTCAGCCACTTCATCCCCACAAAACCGAAAGGCTTGCCGCAATGGGCAAGCCTTCGGTTTTTTCTTTCTGGCCGCGGGCTACGGTGTGCTCCGGCCAACTTTTTGTTACTGTGACAACAACATGGGCAATTTTCAGTTAGCGACAAATCCGCTCAGCTTGGGTGCCGCGACAGCCTGGCAGGAATACACTCTGGCAAATTGCTTGAGAAAGTTGACAGTGGCCAGGCGGGGACCACGGATTTTACCCACATTGTTTTCAGTTTTGATGAGTTGTGTAGAGATTTTTTGCATAGGCAGCTCCTTTTTTAGAGTGGTTACACATTTATAACGCCACAGCGCCACTATTATTATAGCCGCAAACACTTAAAAAATGTTATAAATCAACGTGCCACGGCTCGATTGAGCCACTTGACGTAGATTGTATCCATTTTTTAGGGGGGGATGTGCCGTGACATGACGCGTCGAGGAGTTTTGCGAGTGTCACCAAGATGTTGTAACTTTGCGGCGCCTTAGAAGGAGACGCCGGGTATTGCCGCAGCCCTCACGAGGTGGGTTGAACGTTTTTTATGAATTGGTTTTTACTGGTCGTGGCGGGGCTGTGCGAGGTGGGATTCACTTACTGCCTGGGACGTGCCCGCGCTGTCGACGGCACGGAATGGTGGTGCTGGATAGGCGGCTTTGTCGTGTTTTCATTCTTGAGCATGGCGTTGCTGGCCAAGGCGATTCAAACCATTCCCATCGGCACGGCTTACCCCGTGTGGACCGGCATTGGCGCCGTGGGGACGGTGCTGATGGGTATCTTGTTTTTCCACGAGCCGGCCACCTTTTGGCGGTTGTTTTTTATCACTACGCTCATCGCGTCGATTATAGGACTTAAAGCATTGTCATGATGATGGAACAATTCAGGGCCATGAGGCGCGGGCGCCAGCAGCTCGCGCACGAAGAGAGTATTCGCATTTTGGAGCAAGCCACATCGGGCACGCTGGCGTTGCAGGGCGACAAAGGCTATCCTTACGCGGTGCCGTTGAGCTATGTGTATCACGACGGCAAACTATATTTTCACAGCGCGCTCGAGGGGCACAAAATCGACGCGATAAGGCGGTGCGACAAGGCGTCGTTTTGCGTGATTGCCAGTGACCACGTGGTTCCCGAAGCTTACACCACTTACTACCGTAGCGTGATAGTCTTTGGGCGGATTCGCGTCGTCGAAGACCACAACGAGCGGCTCGCGGCAGCCAGGATGATAGGTAATCGTTACAATCCGCACCACGATGAGGCCCTTGAGCGCGAGTTGGAACATGGTTTCACTCGCATGGCGGTCATCGAGCTTGCCATTGAGCATATTACGGGCAAAGAGGCCATCGAGCTGGCGCGTGCCCGGCATTGAGGCCTACCACCACTTGTCGAACGATTGCTCGCGGTCGAGTAGCACCTGCTCGCCAATGCGTGGCGTGAGCAGTTGCCATGGTTGCCCTTGCGCGTGGGCATAGATGCTGTCGAGCGGTTCGGTCCAGGCGTGGTTGGCGAGCGCATATTTCGAGTTGTGGTAAGTGAGCACGCGGCGAGCGCCCAGGTCGCTGATGGCCGTGGGCAGCTCGTCGGGCAAAGTGTGGATGTGTCGCCATCCCGGGTCATATTGCCCATTCTCTATGATGGCGAGGTCGATGCCGGGGTATTCCTCGCCAAACGTCTTGAAACGACTGTCGTAGCCGCCGTCGCCCGACACGAAGATGCGGCGCGGGCCATCAATCAGGTAAGAGCCCCACAGCGTGTTGTGCTTGCCCAGTCGCCCCGAGAAGTGGCGCGAGGGTAGGCATCGCAACACGAGCTCGTCGTTAACGGTAATACTGTCGTGCCAGTCAAGGTCGTGAATCTTGTGCGGGTCGTAACCCCAATATTCGAAGTGCTCGCCTATGCCCAGCGTGCACACCACGTGGTCCACGCGGTCTTCGAGCGCGCGCACGGTTTTCCAGTCGAGGTGGTCCCAGTGGTCGTGGGTGATAACAAGGTAATCGATGTGGGGAATGTCGTCGGTGGTATAGACATCGGCACCGGCAAACGGCCGCATGAACCACCACACGGGCAGTTTGTTGGTCAACACGGGGTCGAACAAGAATCGCACGCCCCGCGTTTGGATATAGACCGTGGAATGGCCCAGCCACACGCACACCTCTTGCGAGCGCGGAATGTTTTTGAGCGACGACTTGGCCGTGGGGATGTCGCTGCCGGGCTTGAGGTTCTCAACGCGCGAGAAGAAAAATTTCCTCATTTGGGCGAAAAAGCCGGCGTCGCCGGTCAAAAGCGGCGTCTCCTCGGCGTTCACAAATTCGCCGTCGCGCCATTGGGCCGATTGCCGGCAACGTTCCAACCGCTCGCCTCGCGGGCTGCGTCCGGCGGCTATCCAGAACTCGTATCCCTGCCAAACGATGAGTGCCAAGAGCAAAAAAAGAACAGCATAAATCATTTTACGTTTCATTGTTAGGTGCCGTGAGAAATTAATTTGCGTAAGACGAGAAAAATGCCTAATTTTGTGGTTCCATATAAATGAGCGCGGTCTTCGGCCGCAAAATTAGTAACATTTTCAAATTATTTCAAAATCATGAGTGAATTAAAAGTATTGAATAGCGGTGATAAGTTCGCCCATACCTCGGTAGGTAAAATCATTGGTTTCGAGGGCAAGCAGTTTGTCAAAGACGTGATTGGCGCCACCTCGTGCGAAATCTCGTTCGGCACCCTGCCCACGGGTGTAGCCGTGCCTTTCTATCACAGCCACAAGGAGAACGAGGAGAACTATATCGTGCTTTCGGGCGCGGGTCGTTTCCAGGTGGGCGACGAGGCGTTTGATATCGCCGAGGGCTCCATCGTGCGCGTGGCCACAAACTGCGACCGTAACATCAAGTGCACGTCGGCCGAGCCGATGACTTACATTTGCATCCAGGCCAAGGAGGGTTCGCTGGGCAACTACACACAAACCGATGCCGAAATCACCGAGCACGAGAACAAGATGTAATTGCGCCTCACAGGCGATTGTAACACGACGGGCCGGCCTCAAAACCGGCCCGTTGTCTTCATCGTCACCGCCAGGGTTCCATCGTGTCACCTACCCTAACCGGTATTGCCCGGCGCGAATCGAGGCGATGACGCCGCCATCGATGAGCAAGTCGGTGCCGGTGATGAACGCCGCGTGCTCGCCAAGGAGGAAGGCGGCGGCCTCGGCGATTTCGTCGCTGGTACCCGCACGCCGCGCGGCGCTGGCGTCGATCATGCGTTGATAGCCTTCCCCGTTGGCGTTAAACTCGTCGTAAGCCAGCGGCGTGACGACGACGCCCGGACTGATGGTGTTGATGCGCGCATGCCGCTCGCGCCACGTGGTGGCCGCCGCGCGTTGTGCCTGCAAGTGGTTCACCCGCTTGGCTATCATATAGGCCAAGCCTGAATTCTGCATAGCCACATCCCGGATAAAAGGCACTTGGGCCAGTTGTACAGTGGGTGTGTTGACCAGTTGCGACTCCACCTCGTGGGGAATAGGATACATATAAGCCGCCTGACTCGAGATGAGAAGCCCGGCGCCGCCGGCTGCCATCACTTGTCCAAAAGCGTCGACGGCATATCCGGTGCCTATCATGTCGAGGTTGACGATGTGCTCGGGACTGGCCTGATTGGGCGACGCGCCGGCCGTGTCGACAAAATACATCACGGGGCCCAGCTGCGCGGCCTGTCGCGCAAAGGCCTCGACACTATCCTTGTCGAGTGCGTTGACAATCATCGTTTCCACGTCGTAGCCGCATCGTGTCATGTCGTTCGACACACGTTCGAGAACGGCTTCACTCACGTCGCCCAGCAGGATTTTCTTGCCGGTGGCAATTCGCCGCACGATGGCGGTCCCCATGCTACCGGCCCCGATGAGCGCGACAACAGCTTTGTTTTCGCTACGGTCAAAAATCATACTCATAGTTGTTTGGTGTTTAGTGTTTGTTCAACGTTTTTACGGCTCCACACGGTCACGAGCCCTATTGATGATTCGGCTCCCCAAGTGGCCACATGTAACCTGCCGCAAAATTACGACAACAACAGTCATTGTCCATTATCCCGATTACTTGAAAATTTTCATATTTTACCGAAAAAAATACCGCCCCCATGCAATGCGTGGTTGCTTTTGAGGGCGGTGTTGTGAGTAGGCTGTTAGTTGAGCAGGAGCTGGTAGAGCGCCGTGACGTCGGCGCCGCTCACGACGCTGTCTCCGTTCACGTCGGCGTTGCCTGCGGGCCGGGCGTTGTTGAGCAACACCTCGTATAGCGCGGTGACATCGGCACCGCTCACGATACCGTCACCGTTCACGTCGCCGATGAGTGACGTGTCGTCCTTGTCGGCTTTAACGTTGAAAGGCAGCTTGAAGGCGCAGTGCAGCGCTGCCCAGTGGCGCGTTTCGATGCCGGTGTCGTTGCCGATGGGCTTCAGGTAGGTGACGTCGAAGTCGGGCGTGGTGCGTCCGCGCGACACGGTGTAGAGCATGTCGCCGTCGGCCACACACTTTTGGGCGGTGGGTTGTCCTCCACCGGCCACGAGGGTGACAAATTGGTTGAAAGCCAGCGTCGCGGCGTCGTAGTCACACAGGAACACGCCTTGCCCGCCCATGCTGTAGCCGTAGGTGTAGAAATGGGTGCCGCTCTCGTTCTCAAATCCCCCCAAGAAGCTACTGATGCCGGTGATGCCGCTTGCTGTGGAACGCTGTGTAACGGCGCCCAGCGTGTTGCCGTCGGCGGCATTGAGCTTGACGATGAAGCCCTCGCGCGTGTTTGCGGTGGCTGTGGAGATGCGATAGTCGCCGCAGGTCATGTCGAAGTTACCCATACCGGTAATCCACAGGTCATCACCCACGACATTCACATGGTTGTTCTGCACAACGGGCGACTTGCCCAAGATTTCGTCGGCACAAGTGAAGGTGCGCACCCATTTCACGTTCAGGTCGGCGTCGAAGCGGGCCGTCACCAGGGCTTGCTTGTCGTTGACGAGCTCGATGGCGTGGCCGCCCAGCGTGAGGGTGGAACCGGCCGCGTTGTCGCCCTTGACGATAGCACTGAGGATGAAGTCGTTACCTGCGCGTGCCAGCGTGGCGCTCGACTCCATCTCGGCCACTCCCGCGGTGGTGAGGGTGGCGGTGAGGAACCCGTCGGGCGAGAACTTGGCCACAAACAAGTCGCCGCGCGTCTTTTGCGTGTCGCCGTCCCATCCTTCGATGTTGTGGGGTGTGAGCGTGAAGTGTTGCCCACCGGCCTGCTCAAAGGTGACGGGGTTCACATATCGTCCGCTCAGGTAAATATTACCCCGTGCGTCGGTTTCCATGCCATAGAAATAGATTGCGTCGGTAATCATCTCGGCGAGGTTGTTTTGCGGCGTGGTGCTCACGTCGATGAGGCGCATCCAGTCGATAGCGCCGTCGACAGTGACTTTCATCATGATGCCACGCACATGTCGCTTGGCGTCGGGCGCTGCCAGTGTCCAGTCAATGGTGTGTCGCTGGCCGGTGGCATCAACGATAACAAGGGGTGACGTGCGCAAGTTGTCGGTGTGCCGGAACAGCGCCGACACGACCACGCCACCATCGGGGGCGGGCACCACCCCGCCGTTGTTGCTCATAATCTCGCCGCATGTCGAATAGACCGTCCACACGAAATGGCCGTCACGGTCGGTCTTGACGAGGCTGAAGTTGTTGTTGTAGCCCGAGCCCGTATAGGCCGCTCCGGTGGCGATTTTCTCCCCGTCGTAGTAAACACTCGCGGTGGGGTCGCCCGCCATGTTGTTATTGGGCTCGATGAGCGAGCCGGTAGTCGATAGGTAGTAAAGCGCGTCGCCGCTCAAGGTGAAGTCGATGCCAATGTCGGGCACCTCGGTGTCAAGCGTCTTGGCCCACGCCGTGGCGATTGAGGAGAGTTGCGCGTGGGCCCCGAAGATTACCGCCAGTGTAGCGGAAAGCGAAAGAAGAAATTTGCAATTCATTATAATACCTTTATTTGCAGCACAATGGCGGAGCTTTCCGAGAAGCTCCGTCATTGCATGTATCGGTGGTTGAATAGGGTTTATTTCACGAGCACCTTCTTGCCGCCCACGATGTAGAGGCCGGCGGGGAGGTTGGTCACGTCGGTGCCTTGCTTGAGCAGGCGACCGTCGATGGTGTAGATGTTGCTGTCCTTGGTCGTGGTGGCGGCCTCAACCTCGGTGATGCCGGTCTTCACGGCCGTGCCCTTGGCCACTACGCTGGCCTTCAAAGCGGGGTTAGCGGCCGAAGTGGCGGTAATGACAGCCGTGGGCGTCACCATCTGGGCGCGTGCGGCACGTTGAGCGGCCGATTGCGGCGTCACTTCCCGCACGAGACCGTTCTCGCTCACGGTGATCACGTTCTCGTCGCTCGACGACCAGATGATGTCCTTGTTGGTCATGCCGGCGGGCAGCACGGTAGCGGTGAGTTGCACGGGTCCGTCGGCCACACTGATTTCCTCTTCGCCGTCGATAGCCACGCTCTCCACAGTGCCCATAGCGGCGGGCATCTGGAAGGCCGAGAGTTGCGATAAGAATGCGCTTGAGGTGAACGTGAGGCTGCTGTTGATGTAGCTCACGGCTTTGTTGCCATTGACCATACGGTTGAAAGTGTACAGTTTGTTACCGGTAGCCACGATGCCGTAACCGTCGGCAGCCTTGGTGATGAGTGTGGCGTGGTCAAGCGAAGTGAGCGCCTCGGGGTCAATTTGATGCAGGTTCATGTCCTGGTTGTTGTAGAGATTGTTGTTGACGTTGGGATTTAGAGACCCCAGTCCGCGCTCAATGGCGTAGATATTGCCGTCGACACCCTGATAAGCGCCGAAGAAGCCGTGTTGTGTATCCTTATAGGTGAGCACATTGAGGATGTCGCCGTTGGTGGCGTCCACTTGCATGAGCCAGGGGTCGCGCGCATTGGCGGTTTTGAATTCCTTGTCGTCCACTTTCACACCCATCTTGGCCGTACCCATCACGTAGAGCTTGCCGCTGATGGCGGCGATGGTGGGCATTTGCATCGTGCTGCCGCTGAGCGTCGACTCGTAGAAGCGGAACCAGTCCACGTTGAGGTCGGTGTCGAGGCATGCGGTGGCGATACTCTCATAAGCGACAGAGGGTGTGGCCTGATAGTCGCCCAGCGAGAAGGCGCTGTCGGCCTTGCCGGTGATGAGCGCGAGCACATAGAGCTTGTTGCCCACTACCTTGAACATACGCACGTCTTCCTTAGCGGCCTCACCGCCGGTGACGATGTGCTTGACATAGTTGCCATCGCTGTCGAGTTTAACGATAAAGAGGTTCTTGCGGTTGCTGGCACCTTGCGTTTTACCCGTCCAGTCGCTCACGTTGTGCGGCGTGATGGTGACATTGTCGATGGTCATGGCGGCATTCATGCCACCGCCCAGGAAGATGTTGCCGGCGTTGTCGACCTCGATGGCATAGGTGTAGACACCCTGGCCAATGTGGCGCGACGACTCGGTCCAACCGGGATAGGTCTCGGGATCGGCAGTGGTGTTCACATCGATGACCTTGAGCCACTCGACGGCACCATCGGCATCGAGCTTGAGCACCACAGGTACATAGGAACGTTCCTCCACCGCGCCGGCCACCTCATGGTCAACGCCCTTGGTGTCGAGGATGTGGATGCCGTTATCCAAATAGCCCTCGCTTTGTCGCAGGCCCACGAAGGCCACCACGCCGCCGTCGGCGGTAGCGGCAATGGCGCTTTCGCCCATCTCACCGGCCGTAGAATATACGTTCCACACCAGTTGGCCGTTGTCGGCATTCACTTTTGTAATATTGAGCGTGTAGTTGCAGCTGTTGCCGCCATACTGAGTGCCTACGCCTATCACCTCGTCACCCCACAGGAGGCTTTCGGTGTCGCTTTTCGAGCCCACGTTACCGAGGGTGACAACATTCCCGTCGGTTGTGCTCACCAAGCCGTAACCGCCGCTGGTGGGGTTAGTACCGCTGATGTTACTGTTCTTGAACACATTGCCCCACAGCGTTTGGGTGTCGCTCAAGGCTTGCGCGCCGGCCATCATGGTCGAAGCCACGAGGAGAGAGGCGCAAAATGAGTAGAATTTTCTCATAATCAATCGTTTTAGGTATAATTTATTAAGTGATTTTGTGAAATTTTCGGTTTTCGACTGCAAAATTACTGCCATTTAAGGTGGTGTAAAATCCCCTTCAATAAGTATTTTTGGGCACACAAATCACCCTTTGTTGGGATTGCCTATATTATAAGGTGTCACTACCTTTGCAGCCGAAATGACAAAGACAAAGACATTCCTATTAAGGTGCATACTCGCGGTGCTCCTGGTGATGGTGGCGCCGGCAATGCACGCTACCGTCACGCTCACCGGTAGCGTGGCCGATGAGTCCACGGGCGAACCTATCGCCTTTGCCAGCGTGGTGCTCAGTCCCGGCGGCCACGGCACAACGACCGATGCCGCGGGCCGTTTCGCGCTGAGCGCGCCTGAAGGCAACTACACGGTGACCATCTCGTTTGTGGGTTACCACAGCGTCAAGCGCAAGCTATCGCTCACCACGTCGCAATCGTTGCATCTCAAGCTCAAAGAGAACTCCAACATGCTCGAGGAGGTGGTGGTCACGGCCAAGGAAAGCACCGGCGTGACCAGCACATCACGCATCGACCGCGACGCCATGACCCACTTGCAACCCACCAGTTTCACCGACCTGTTGGAACTGTTGCCGGGCAACATGAGCAAAACGCCCGACATGGGTAGCGCCAACACCATCACCCTGCGCGAGACCGGCACCATGGGGGCCACGGGCACGGCGACCGACAATCCCGACTACGCCATCTCGTCGCTGGGCACCCTGTTTGTGGTCGACGGCGCGCCCATCAATGGCGACGCCAACATGCAAAACGTGCCCGGCTCGAGCGGCGAGAGCGGCGCGCCCGAGTCGAAGCGCGACATCACCAACCGCGGCGTGGACATGCGCACGATAAGCACCGACAACATCGAGAGCGTGGAGGTGGTGCGCGGCATTCCCAGCGCCGAATACGGCAACCTCACCAGCGGCATGGTCAACATCAAGCGCATCAGGCGGGCCACACCGCTCACGGCGCGCTTCAAGGCCGACGAATACAGTAAACTGCTGAGCGTGGGCAAGGGCTTTCACCTGGGCAAGAGCGACCACATCATGAACGTGGATGGAAGCTACCTCGACTCGAAAGTGGACCCGCGCAACAAGCTCGAGAACTACAAGCGCGTGACGGTGTCGGCGCGCGCCAACCTCAACTGGCACCGCGTCAACTGGGTGACGGGCGTGGACTACACCGGCTCGTTCGACAACAGCAAGACCGACCCCGACCTCAGTTATAATAAGGTGAACGAATATAAGTCGAGCTACAACCGGTTCAACTTCACAAGCAACCTCACGATAAGCTTCAACACCACGCCGTGGCTCAAACTCATCAACGTGAACACCAGCGCCAGCTACCAGCGCGACCGACTGGAGCGGCACCGGCAGGTGGCACCCCAGCGCGCCAGCGTGGCACCGACGAGCATGGAGGCCGGCGAGCACGACGGGCAGTACCTGCTCAGCGAGTATATCGCCGACTATCTGAGCGACGGGCGCCCCCTCAACGTGTTTGTCAAGGCCAAGCTGGAGGGCGGCGTGAACGTTGCCGGCACTGCGAACAACTACAAGGTGGGCGGCGAGTGGACCCTGAGTAAGAACTACGGCCGCGGCCAGGTATACGACATCACGCGCCCGCTATCGGCATCGTGGCCCACACGTCCGCGCGCTTACAGCGACGTGCCCGCCCTCGATGTGCTCTCGTTCTACATCGAAGACGACTTCACGGCACCCGTGGGCGCCACCACGCTCAACGTGCAGGCCGGCGTGCGCTCGATTAACCTCACCAACCTAAGCGGCGCCTACGCGCTCGATGGCAAAGTGTATCTCGACCCGCGCGTGAACGTCAAGTGGAGCCTTCCCGCCTTCAAGTGGTGCGGTCGCAAAGCCGAGTTCTACGTGGCCGGCGGCTACGGCCTCACGACCAAGATGCCCACCATCGCCTACTTGTTCCCGCAAGTGCACTACAACGACTTCATCCAGCTTAACTACTATGACGTGAACAGCCCGGCCACGTTGAGCCGCGTGAACCTGCGCACCTATATCGACGACGTGACCAACTACGGCCTGCGTGCGGCACGCAACCACAAGTGGGAAGTGCGCGTGGGCGGTTCGCTGGGCAAGAATACGTTCTCGGTGACCTACTTCAACGAGAAAATGACCTCGGGCTATCGCTACTCGAGCTACTATACGCCCTACGCTTACCGCAAGTATGATGTCGACGCCATCGACGCGACGGCACTCACGGCGCCGCCCGCCCTCGAAGCCCTGCCCTACGAAGACGTGCGCGTGCTTGATGGATATAGCCGGGCCGCCAACGGCAGCCGACTCGACAAGCAGGGCGTGGAATTTGTCATCACCACGGCGCGTTGGCGTCCGCTGGCCACGGCCTTGACGGTGACCGGCGCGTGGTTCCGCACGACTTATACCAACTCGCAAATGATGTATGACCCGGTGAGCGATGTGATTGACAACACCATCGTGCGCAACCGCTACATCGGTTACTATGACTATAACGACGGCCGCGTGAACGAGCAGTTCAACACCAACTTTATGTTTGACACCCAAATCACCCGTTGGGGACTGATTTTCTCCACCTCCATCCAGTGCATGTGGTACACGAGCACCAAGAAATTGTGGCAAAACGGCGTACCCACGTCTTACCTCGACGTGAACGACGGCGCCCTGCACCCGTTCACCGACGAGAGCCGCCACGACGCCTTGCTGCAAACCCTCGTGAAGACCTATAACGACGACATATACCGCCGACTCACCACGCCCATCGCGCTCTACGTCAACCTCAAGGCCACCAAGCAGGTGGGCAAGCACTTGCGCATCGCCGTCTTTGCCAACCGCCTGCTCGACTACCTTCCCGACTACAAGAGCAACGGCCTCACGGTGCGCCGCAACACCGATGCCTACTTTGGCATGGAACTCAACTTTTCGCTGTAATCAACCCAAAAAATAATAGTAAATAAACAATAAACATGAAACTAAATATCAAGCAATTAGCTTTGTTGGCGATTAGCGTGGCGGCATTGGCCGGCACGACGGCTTGCGACGACAAACTCGACGCCGTGCAGGCACGCGTCGCGCCGCAAGTCGAAATGGCCATGCCCGCAAGTCTCGAGGGCGCTAAGATAGTGAGCGAGCGCATCGAAGTGAAAAATGTGTCGACAGGACGCTCCACGGTGTTCACGTCGTGGACCGACGTGGAACTGGCCCCGGGGCTTTACGACTTTGGCTATGAGGCCGAGGTGGAGCTCGACGGTGTTACACGCCATGTGACGGCGTTTTCGCCCTCGGTCGAGCTTACCGGAGGAGCCGCCACAGTGCCGCTCCAGGTGTTTGAGAATCTCGTCAACGACGACTTTATCATCGAGGAGATTTTCTTCACTGGCACCCTGCAGTCGAGCGGCAACCAGTACTACGGCGACGACTATGTGAAAATCTACAACAACACCGACCACGTGCTCTATGCCGACGGACTCACCTTTGTCGAGTCGAAGTTCCTCACCACCGAAAAATATGACTTCAAGCCCGATATCATGGGGCAGGCGATGACCGTGCAGGCCCTTTACACCATTCCCGGCAGCGGCAAGGACCACCCGGTGCTGCCCGGCGAGAGCTTGCTGCTGTGCGACACCGGCATCGACCATCGCGTGGCTAACCCCAATTCGTTCGACTTGAGCGGGGCCGACTTTGAATGGTACGACATCTCGACCCAACCCGCGCATCTCGACATTGACGGGCCCACGGTGGAGAACCTCGACAAGTGGTATTGCTACACGCTCTCGTTCTTCCTGCTTCACAACCGCGGCTTCAGGGCATGGGCGCTGGCACGCATCCCCGTCGATAAGGAAAACTACCTGCAAAACTACCGGTACAGCTACAACTATATCATCATGAACGACAAGGGCACCTTCCCCATGAGCCAAAACGCTTACCGCCTGCCCAACGAATGGATTGTCGATGCCGTCAACTGTAGCGTCGAGGCCGAATACCGCTGGAATGTGACGGCCCCCACGCTCGACCGCGGGTGGACCTATTGCGGCACGATGGACCACGACAAGACGCGCTATTTCCACAGCGTGCGCCGCAAGTTGCTCTATGTGAAGGACGGACGCGCCGTGTTCCAGGACACCAACAATTCCACGGCCGATTTCAATCCTCACTGCGTGCCCAGCGAAATCGAAAACCAGGGAACCGCCATCAACGCCGAGGGTGCGCGCAGCACGGGCCGCACCTGGGACGGCGTAGTGCCCCGCGACTAATCAAGCGATGAGAATGAAAAAAATAGCTATCCTGCTCGCGAGCACACTACTCGCCGGCGCCGCCGTGGCATTGCCGCCCGACTCCACCATCGCCTCGCGCGCGGCGCGGTCGATACACGAGCCGGCAGCGTTGCTCACCGTGGCGTGGGAAAATCCGGCCGTGAACCAGTGGCGACGCGACTATTCCATCAGCGACATCGCCGCCCGATTCGCTTTGCGCGACGACAGTGAACCGGTGGACGTGCAGCGCGGCGACCGCGAGGAAACGTGGAGTTTCGACGCGCGCACCTACATGAAGCACCGCGCGAGCACCCTGTGGGGACGCGCTTTCTACGACAACGGCCACGTCAACCACGTGGTGTGGAACGAGACAAGCGACCTCGATGTGGTAGCGCCCTACGTCATGGCCGACGCCGTGGGTGGCCGCATGAATGTGGAACGATACAGTTTCATGGGCGGTTACGCCTCCCACAACGAACGTTGGGCATGGGGAGGACAGCTGGGGTACACCGCCGGACTCTATTACCGCGACGTGGACCCGCGACCGCGCAACGTCACAGCGAGCCTCACGGCGACAGCCGGCGGCGGTTACCGCGTGCTTCCCGATGGCGTGCTGGCCCTGTCGCTGAACTTCGAGAAATACAAGCAAACCAACAATGTGGCCTTCTATAGCGAGCTCGGCAACGAAAAGCTGTTCCATCTCACCGGTCTGGGCAACGACTACGGACGCTTTGCCGGCACGGCTTATGCCACTTACTACAAGGGCTACCGGTGGGGCACCACGCTCGCTTTTCATCCCACGGGCGGCCGTGGACTATCGGTGGCGGCCACGCTCTCCCGCCTCACGCTCGACAATGTGCTCACAACGCTCAACAAACTTCCCATGGCGCGTGTGGGCCATAACGAGTTGCGTGCCGAGGCCGGCTGGCTCGACAGCGCGTTTGCCGTGGTGGCCCGCGTCGAAGCCGCGCGTCGCGTGGGCACCGAGAACATCTTTGGCGACGCCACGGCCGGCGTGTATCCGCAACTCACATCGCTCGACAACTACCACGAGAATCGGTTTGCCGTCGGACTGCAAAGCGCCTGGATGCCGCGATGGAACCACTGGAGCGCCGAACTGCGCCCCGCCCTGGGCTATCGGCACCTCAACATTATCTACGCCGAGCCGCAGGCGCAACGTCAGCTCAACACGCTGTGGGGCGGCCTCGCGGCGCGCGCCGGATGGCAACGGCAACGGGTGCATTGCGCCCTGGGAATAGGAGCCGCTTTCAGCCACGCACTCTCCGAGCGGTTTTTGCTGCCGCGCGGCAAGGACGAGCTCGCGGGACTATATGACGCCATCGCGCTTAACCACACCCACGCCGCCGCCAATGTCGTGGCGCTTACCGCCGACTGCCGCGTGACCGTGGCGCTCAACAGCCGCTTCGCGTTGCGGGCCACGGCGCGATACCGCCGCGACGCCTATCACGACGGCCCCACGCGGCAATGCGTCGTCACGTCGCTCTCGCTACTTTTTTAGCGTTTTTTACCGTGTCGTGTTGCACGTTACAGGAATTATCACTTATTTTGTATCTCCATATAAAAACAGTAATTTATCACTCAAATACCCCCTAATCACGACAAATGGAACAAAATATCCCTAATTTTTTCGCCGAAAAGGGAATGACTTCCACTTCGGCCAACCACCTGGCCAACATCGCCAAGGAGGTTATCCGCGATAAGGAAACCGAGCTGGCCGCCATTCGCTTCTACAGCGAAAGCGTGGAACTGCTCAACAGTGAAAAGAAACTCCTCAAGGAAGGCTACAACAAGCCCGAACGCATAGGGCAACTCATCGAAGAGATTGCGGCCATGTATTCGTTCAGCGCGTGGGCCCGCGAAGCCATCAAGCGCAAGGATGAAATGCTCAACGAACTTGAGGCCATGGACAACGTGAAATATTGTCACCGCATGGGCATTGAACTTCCCACGCATCCCATTTCCTATCCCGAGCCCACCGAGCAGGATGTCCTCGACGAGATGAACATCAAGGAACGTAACGAGTACTACACACTCGAGGCCTTCGCCGCCACTTACGGCAAGCACATCCACCCCGACGGCGATATAGCCCAAGCACGGCTCGACCTGCAACGAGTGGCCAAGTCGCCATCGACAGTACAGGGCGTGGGGCGCGACGCTATGGTCTACACCTATGAACCCACGGTGAGTGTCGACAAGGTGGACAGCACTTTCTTTGCGCTGCAAAGCCAGTATCGTGCGTTCGAGGCTCGCCTCAACCGCATCAAGGCACAAATTGCCACCACGCTCAAAAACAAGAAATTGCAGGCTATAGCCGCCTTTGAGGACACAATGAAAGAATATAACCGGGCGCTTGAGGAAATCACGCTTGAGCGACGCCGCTATGTCACCGAACAGCGCGCAGTGGTGGCCAATCTCAAGATTGCCATCCCCGAGAGCCTGCGAGCCACCTACGACTTCCTCAATTCGTTAGGAAAAGAGGAAAAGCGGGATTAACGCCGCGCTACAACGCCATCGGGAGGGTGTGGAGGACTTGCGTCTCATTGGATGCTAACCGCCCTTTACGGGAAATGGCAAACGGCTCCTTTTTATTGGGATTCCCGCAAGGGAAACACTTCGGTCTTCTTGCCCCCGGGCGAGAGAATCGTTTTCAAGTCAACCGGCCGGCAGGCAGGAGAAGCTATCACAAACTCTCGCTGAGGGTTCCCGTCGATAGCCCTTAAATATAAAAATTGTCTTTGTCTTTACTGCCTGCCGGGCCTTTGCCCTTGACTTCGCCCTTGCCTCAGTGCCGGGCGCCATTACCCGACCTCCCGATTTTTTATTCAGCAATCAATTCATTCACCACTTTAATATTAACCGATGAGCAAGTCGCAACTTGCGAACTCAAACTGTAGATAGATGAAATTTCGCCCTATTCTTTTCGCGGCCGCTTGCCTGATGATGGCCAGCATGGCCATGGCCCAAGAGGCACCCGCCGTGGTGCCAGACGACCCCGAGGTGCGCACCGGTGTGCTACCCAACGGACTCACCTATTTTGTGAAACAGAACAATTTCCCGGCCCGTCACGTCGATTTCTTTATCGCGCAACGAGTGGGCTCGATTCAAGAAGAAGACAGCCAGCGCGGCTTGGCCCACTTCCTTGAGCACATGTGCTTTAACGGAACGCGCCATTTTCCCGGCAACACGATTATCGACTACATGGAGTCGATAGGCGTGAAATTCGGCGCCAACCTCAATGCCTACACTTCGACCGACGAGACCGTGTACAACATCAGCAACGTGCCCAGCGACCGTGAGGGAGCCCTCGACACGTGCCTGCTGGTGCTGAGCGACTGGAGCCACGACTTGTTGCTGCGCGACAAGGACATCGACGAGGAGCGCGGCGTCATCGAGGGTGAATGGCGGCACCGCAGCGGTGCCAACAACCGCTTGCTCGAGAAAGTGGCACCCGTCATCTACCCGGGAAGCCGCTACGGCGAGCGCATGCCCATCGGCACCATGGACGTGGTGAGAAACTTCAAGTACAAGGAACTTCGCGACTATTACAAGAAGTGGTATCATCCCGGCAACCAGGCCATTATCGTCGTGGGCGACATCGACCCCGACGCCACCGTGAGGAAAATCGAAAAACTCTTCGGCAAAGTGAAACAGCCCAAGCGGCCGGCTCCCGTGGTGGCCGAGCCGGTGCCCGACAACGAGCAGCTCATTGCCGTTGTGGCCGGCGACAAGGAACTCTCGCAGGGTACCGTGCGACTCATGTTCAAGCACGACGACCTCGACCCGGCGTTGCTGCGCACCACGGCAGGCCTGCGCCACAACTACCTCAAGAACGTGGTCTCGACAATGATGCGCGCACGCTTCGAGGAGCTCGCGCAAGACTCGTTGGCGCCCTTCACGCGCGTCATCGCCACCGACCGCGACTATATGATATCGAAGACGCGACAGGCTTTCCAACTCGTGGCCACCGTCAAGCCCGGCATGGACACACGGGCCATGACGTGGATGGAGCGCGAGGTGAACCGCGCGCTCAAGCACGGCTTCACCGAGGGCGAGCTGCGGCGCGCGCGCCTCAACTATGAGGCCGCCGTCGACAAGCTGGGCCGCGAGCGCGACAAGTATTCCAACACACGCTACGCCCGCGATTTCGTGAGCGCCTATATCGATGGCGAGGGGTACCCGTCAATCGACACTTTTACGGCGATGAGCCGCGAGGTGACCGCCGGCGTTACCCTTGAGCAGGTGAACGAATTCTTTAGGCAACTCATCAGCACCACCGACCGCAATGTGGTCATCGTGGGCTATTACCCACAAAAAGAAGGAGCCGTGGCACCCGAGGCCGACGCGCTTGCCGACGCCTTCCGTCAAGCGCGCGCCATGAACACCGAACCCTATATCGACGTCGTCAAGACCGACCGTCTGCTCGACCGCATGCCCACGCCCGGCACCATCACCTCGCGCACTGAGGAGACGCGCTTCGGGGCCGAGAAATGGACCTTGAGCAATGGCGTGAACGTCTATGTCAAGAAAACCGACCTCAAACCCGGCGAGGTGGTAATTGCCGGTGCCGCTCCTGGAGGATTTTCGCAAAACTACAGCGCCGACCAAGCCCCGTCGTTCAAGGCCTTGAACCAGGTGACGGCCATCAGCGCCTACGGTCCCTTCACCCAAACCGACCTCAAGAAAGCGCTGGCAGGAAAGAGCGTGACAATGCGCACCTCGGTGAGCCGCACCGAGGAGAGCTTCCAGGGAACATCGTCGCGCGCCGACCTCGAGACCGCTTTGCAACTACTCTATCTCAAACTCACCTCGCCGCAAAAAGACGAGAAAGCCTTCAGGCAATTCCTCGCCGACCAGCGCGTGAGGCTCGAGAACCAAACCGACCCCAAGTTTGAGTTTGCCGACTCGCTCTTTGTGCACGTCTTCAACCACCATCCCCTCGCGGCCGAGAAACTGCTGGCCGACGAAATCGACCGCGTCGACTACAACACGGTGCTCAACTGCTATCGCGACCGCTGGGCCGACGTGAGCGACCTTAACGTCTATATCGTGGGTGACTTCGATGCCGACACGCTCGCCACCCTCGTCGAGCGATACATCGGCTCGCTGCCCGCCGCCGGACGCATCGAGAAACCGCGCGACATCGGCTACCGCCTGTTCGACCACAACGTGGTCACCGAGTGGAGCCGCAAGATGGAGAATCCGCAGGACAAGGTCTACTTCTTCTGGACAAGTGAGTGTCCTTACAACCTGCGAACCAGCCTGCTGGCGAAAATCACCGGCCAACTGTTCTCGCGCATCTTCTTGGAGGAAATTCGCGAGAAACGCGGCTGGACCTATCACGTGCAAACCCACGCCAGTGTGGTGGCCGACAACAACGGCGACGACGCGCCGGTCATCTATTTCCCGCTCAACGTCACCCTCACCGCGGGCACAGCCGGCGAGACGCGCACGCTCGTGCGCCAGGCTATCGCCGACGTGGCCGCCAACGGTGTGCCCACCGAGCAACTCGACAAGGTGAAGAAATACCTGCGCAAAGTCTATGGCGAGGACATCGAGGACAATACTTACTGGATGGCGATGATGAAAAACCAGGCCAAATACGGACTTGATTTCCACAATACCTATCTCGAAACCCTCGACAGCATCACCACAGCCGACATCCGCGACTTCGTGAGCCGCTACATCGCCGGCGGCCACCGTCTCGAGCTCCAAATGACTCCCACCGAATAACCATTTTCCCCATTTATACTCAATTATTAATGACATGATTAAGAAGTTTTTAACCATTTTGATGGCCGTCTGCGTCTCGATTGGCGCATGGGCGGCCGAACCCGAAACCATTCAGCCAAAAAAGTTGCCTCACCTGGCACAAAAAATCATTGCCGCCTATTTCGTCGGCGATGAGGTCGCCGAAGCACACAAGGAAAAAAGTAAATTCGACGTGGCCTACGACGCAAAGCTGGCCAGCGGCGCTTACCTCACCTTCGACAAGCAGGGCAACTGGACGTCGGTCGTCGCCACCCCCATGCCCAAGCGCATCATTCCGGGCCGCATTATCAACTACTTCAATGCCAACGGCATCTCGTGTGACAACGTAGTGGCCCTTTACCACGACCGCAGCGGCGGCTTCTATCTCGTCAACTTTGCCGACGGCACCACACTCTCGTTCGACGAGCAGTTCAACCGCATTTAGCAAACCGCACTACACTATCCACACGCGCCCCGCGTCGCCCAAAAAGGCGATGCGGGGCGTGCCGTTCGCTCACCTCATGCCGAGTAGCTCCTATAACGCTTTATCCATAACCCCGATGTTAGTAGCCTTGCGAGTTACGTGACAATCATCCCCGGCGGTAATGACGCAAAAAAAAAGCCCGGCTCTCACGAGTGGGACTTTAAATTTATGAATAGAATCTGTATAGAAAAGTGCAATA
>CAMVPC010000024.1 GCA_947169265.1 uncultured Prevotellaceae bacterium | reverse complement strand
ATAGCAAAACTATTCACTGACGAATTTTGGGTGGCGCAATGACGAAGTCAGGAAATACAGCACTTGAAAGCGAAAAAGCCGCCCACATTACGTGAGGCGGCTTTTTTCGAGGTTTGTCCGCTTCCCTCGGGACGGCGAAGGGGCGGTATTAATTCTTTAGCTTGAGGATGTAATAGTCGTATGCCTTAAGCCTTATCTGCGGCTTCATGTTCCATATTTCATCACGGTGCAAGATGCTGAAGGCCTGCGTGTCGGTCCATCCCTCGGGCGTGTCGAATACCACGTCATCACCACCGCGTAAGTTGGCCATTACCAGGTAGCGGTCGTTGCCCAGTGTTTTCTCGTAAACAATCACGCCGCCCTCGGCGAGGACAGGCTTGAGCTCGCCCTTGCGCAGGGCCGGGTGTTCGTTATAGGTCTTGAAGAATTGCTGGAAGTTGTGGTAAGTGTCTTGGTTCGCGGTCCAGTCGACGGGCACATAGTGGAAGAAGTTGATGCTGTCGGGGTAGTCCACTTCCTGCGAGCCGTAGATGAGCGCGCCGCCGTGCAGCGTCGTGGTTACCACATAGGCTGCCATGGCGGCCTCGCGGCTGCCGAACATCTTCACGGGCGTACCCTTGGTGCTCTCGTCGTGGTTGGTGGTGAAGCGCAGTTTCACCTTGCCTTTAGGCAGATTGGCATACTCGGCGCTGTCGGCCTTGAAGAGAGCCGATACATCGTCGCCGTCCATCACGCCGAACAAGGCGTGCATGAAGTCCCATGCGTAGTTCATGTCGAAGCCCCCCTCGGTGAAATTCTCCACTTTGGTGCCCTCGGCGAGCATGACGATGCGGCGGTCGCCGGCAGCTTTGCGCAGTTGGGCGATGGCGTCTTTCCAGAAGTCGGTGGGCACTTCATCGGCCACGTCACAGCGGAAGCCGTCTATGCCCACTTCTGTGATCCAGAATTTCATGGCGTCAATCATCGCGCTGCGCATCTCCTGGTTGTCATAGTTCAGGTCGGCCACGTCGCTCCAGTCGGGGATGGGCGCCACGATATTGCCTGTCGAGTCCTGTGTGTACCAGTCCTTGTGGCCTTCCTTAATCCACACGGCGTCCCACGCCGTGTGGTTGGCCACCCAGTCGAGGATGATGCCCATGCCCTTGGCGTGGCACGAGTCGACGAGTTGCTTGAAGTCGTCGAGGGTGCCGAACTCGGGATTCACGGCCTTGTAGTCGCTGATACTGTAAGGCGAGTTCTTGCTCTTCTCCTTGCCGATGGGATAGATGGGCATGACCCAAATAACGTTCACGCCGAGCGCTTTGATTGAGTCGAGGCGTGCCGTGACCGCTTTGAGCGAATTCTCGGGCGCAAACACGCGTGGATTCACCTGGTACATGACGATGTCGTCAACGGCAGGCATCTCGAATTTTGTCTCTTGCTTCTTGTTCCCGCAGCTCATCAGCATCAAGGCCGCGAGCAGCAATAGTAGGTTCTTTTTCATTGAGTGATAGAGGAATTGATGTGAATAATTAGTTGGGGCTGTGCCACTTCCCGTGGGATGGAAATCAGCCACTTTCGGCCACAAAGATAATGCAAACCGAGCGCAATACAAAATGAAAAACGAAGTTTTTGATTATTATTGCCGAGGTGCCGCTTATCTTCGGCCCTCCGGCCAGCGATAATGCAAACCGAGCGCAATGCCTTCACGAGCGGTTTTTAATGCCGAATTATGCGAACTTTTTTGTTCATTGCCGCTGATATAAATTCACCAAATTCGTGAGATTCGCATTAAAAAGACTTGGAATAGAACTTTTTAGCGCGACTTTTTGTTGATTTTTGAAATTGTGGCAGATAAAATTTGGTGGGTAGCGAAAAAAGTGCTAATTTTGCGCCGCTTTTCGCAACCTCTGGCAAGAAGCGGGTCATCGCCATGCTTGCGTGGCCCGGCAGAGTGGCTTGTGAATGTTGCGAAGTGTGATTTGTATTATTTTTTTATTTTAAGACAATGGCAATTGATTTAATTAAAGTTGCAGAAGAGGCGTTCGCCACAGGCAAAAAGCACGAGGAGTTCTTCCCCGGCGACACAATCACAGTGGCTTATCGCATTAAGGAGGGTAACAAAGAGCGTATCCAGCAGTATCGTGGTGTGGTCATCAAGATCGTGGGTGAAGGCGAGAAGAAGCGTTTCACCGTGCGCAAGATGAGCGACAACATCGGTGTTGAGCGTATTTTCCCGCTTGAGTCGCCGTTTATCGACAGCATCACCATCAACAAGCACGGCCGCGTGCGCCGCGCAAGGATTTACTACCTGCGCAAGCTCACCGGTAAGAAGGCCCGTATCAAGGAGCGCCGCTACTTCGTCAAGAAGGAAGACAAGGCCTAAGCCCTTCCCGTAACATTGTTAACACAAGCCCCCGTCATCAATATCGATGGTGGGGGCTTCGTGTACCATGAACCGCGCGGTACGTTATAATGTGCGTGCGGTTTTCGTTAGGTTTTAAAATGGCGGTGGCGCTTGTAATGTTGTGTTTTAGGTTAAAAATAGTTAAATCCAATATGGTTTTGTGTGGTGGGTGGGATAAATGCTTAATTTTGCAGGCAATGAGATTGTTGGCGGCCCATCACGAATGGGTTGTCAGCGATTTTGTGAGAGTTTCACCTTAAACTTAAAGAGATGAAAGTATTGAAATTTGGCGGCACTTCGTTAGGGTCGGTCGAGGGCCTCAACAATGTGAAGTCCATTGTGGAGCGGCAGCGCGAGTCGGTTGTAGTTGTGGTGTCGGCCATGAGCAAGATTACGAACAAACTTGTGGAACTGGCCATGGCGGCCACGGCAGGCGATGCGGCGCGATGCGACAAGTTGCTCGAGTCGGTATATCAACGTCATTACAAGATGATTGGGTGCGTGCTCACCGACAAGAAGGCGGTGCGCGCGGTGCGCCGTGAGGTGAGACTTGTCGTACGCGACAAGTTGCGCGCTGCCTGCGATCGGTTGTTGCAGGGCGGCCTGGATGCGCAGGAAGCCGAAAACACGCGCAACCTTATCATCACCGGCGGCGAAATGATGTCGAGCATCATGGTGTCGGTGATGTTGCACGCCAGTCTTGAGGTGTCTACCTTTTTCATTAAGACCGAGGCGACGCCACAAGGCAACCGGGTGAACGAGCCGCTCACGGCGGCGCTCATCGTCAATAAGTTGCGCAACAGGCAGGAACCGGTGATAGTGACGCAGGGCTTTGTGGCGCAAGACTGTGCCACGCTGGCCACCACCACGCTGGGCCGTGGCGGCAGCGACTACACGGCGGCCCTGATTGCCGCGGCGCTCGATGCCCGCAGCTTGGAGATATGGACCGATGTGGACGGCTTCATGACCGCCGACCCGCGCAAGAGCCGTTATGCCAGGGTGATACCCAACATGACCTATGCCGAGGCCCAGGAAAAATGTGACGCGGGCGCCAAGGTCATCTATCCTCCCACGATACGTCCGGTGGCATTGAAGAACATTCCCGTGTGGGTGAAGAATACTTTCAACCCCGAGGCTCGCGGCACGCGCATTGCTGACAAGCGCGAACTCAAGTCCGAAGCCGATCAACTCTCACTCGACGAGCAAATAAGGAACGAAAAACAGATTAAAATACAATGGGACTGATAATAGGTATTGACTTGGGGGGCAGCACCACCAAGATTGTGGGCTTGAACAACGGAACTATCCTCTCGCCCATGTTTATCACCGCCGCCGACCCCATCACATCGCTTTTTGGGGCTTTTGGCAAGTATGTGTACGACAACGGCTTTCAGCTCGCCGACATTGAACACGTCATGCTCACCGGCGTGGGAAGCTCGGGCGTGACGCAACCCATTTACGGATTACCCACGACCAAGGTCGACGAATTTCAGGCCGATGGCTTGGGAGCGCGCTTCGATAGCGGCTTGAACCACCTCACGGTGGTGTCGATGGGAACCGGCACTACACTCGTGCGCGTCGACGGCGATGACATTCGCCACATAGGCGGCTTGGGACTGGGCGGCGGCACGTTGCAGGGCCTCGCCCACTTGCTGTTGAATACCACCAATTTTGAGGAAATCGTGGAACTTGCCTCGCAGGGTAATGTGGAGCACATTAACTTGCAAATCAAAGATATCTGCAAGAACGACCTTGAAGGGTTGCCGCTGCATGCCACGGCTTCGCTTTTCGGCAAGGTGCGCCACACCAATCCGTCGCTGGCCGACATCGCCAAGGGACTTATCTGCATGGTGCTTGAGACCATAGGTAGCGGTGCCGTGCTGAGCAGCATCAACCGCGGCGGGAATGAGAAAGATTTCGTGCTCATCGGTAACATGACGCGCCTGCCCGAGTGCCGCGATGTCTTTCCCAAGATAGAGGAAATCTATGGCGTTCGGTTCCACATTCCGGCTCACGCCACCTTCTGCACCGCCCTGGGTGCCGCCCTCGCCTTTAGCTCAATACACAAGGCGTGAAAAAGCCGTTCAAATAGCTTCCCGGCACATTATTCGGGGTAGAGAAGATAGCGACGTCGTTGCTCCTTGAAGCGGGCGACGTCGTCGCTCCATGTGGCTTTGATTTGGGCGGCGGCCTTGCCTTCCATAATCATTTGCCTGATGTCGCTGCGGCCCATGAGTTTGTCGAAGAACGGGGTGAAAAATTTCTCTCCCAGGTCAAGATTGTTGTAAGCGTCAATCACATACTCTAAATTGATGCCGTTTGCGATGATTTTCTCATGGTCGAGCGAGGTGAGGTCTTTGCCGTGGCACAATTTGCCCAGTTGAGGCGGGTTTTTGGCTCCCGGGCGGCTCATGGGGGTGAACGAGAAAGGCTGTTCCGTCATTTCGGGATGGCCATACACCTGGAACGGCCAGTCGGTGCCGCGTCCCAGGCTCACCGGTGTGCCCTCGAAGTAGCACAACGACGGATAGAGATAGATGGCCGTCATGTTGGGCAGGTTGGGGGATGGTGGCACCGGCAGGGTGTAGCGGTCGTTGTGAGTGTAGTTAAGGCACGTTATCACCTTTACATCGAGCTGCTTGCCGTCGAGTAGCCATCCCTCGCCCACAATCATGCGCGCCAGTTCGCCCAGAGTCATGCCGTGCACGGTGGGAATGGGTAACGCGCCCACTCCGCTCTTGAGTTTCATATCGAGAATGGGACCGTCGACGGTCATGCCGTTGGGGTTGGGGCGGTCGAGCACGACGAACTCCTTGTGGTGCTGTGCGGCAGCCTCCATGAGGCGGAGCATGGTCACGTAGTAAGTGTAGAACCGTAGCCCCACGTCTTGAATGTCAACGACAATAACATCGAAGCGTCGCATGGTCTCCTCGCCGGGGCGCGGCGACTTGCCGTCGTAGAGCGAGGCGATGGGGATGCCCGTTTTCTCGTCAACGCCGCTTGCCACATGTTGTCCGGCGTCGGCGTTGCCGCGAAAGCCATGCTCGGGCGAGAATATGGTTGTCACGTTGATGCCTTTTTCCAGCATGAGGTCCAGCACATGTCGCCCGTCGGCCACAAGCCCCGAGTGGTTGCTCAGCAGAGCCACGCGCTTGCCTTGCAGCAAGGGCACATATTGGTCGGGCCTGTCGGCCCCCACGATGATGTTTTTCGTGCTTGTGTCGGCCGGAAGCAACTGTCGGGTTTTCGCTGTGTCGCAGCCGGCGGCGCCCAGGTTGTTCATGGCCAGGGCCAGTAGCAAGGCGTAGTGGACAAGAGTTTTCATTTTGTGAGAGGATAAGAGATGTGGTGATGAAACGTTTGATTATTAGGGTTCGTGGCGAAGCTCGTAGTGGTTGCGCAACGTCTCGAAGCCCGAGCCATTGTCGCGTCGCAGCAGTGCGGTGTCGGCGAGCGGGTCGTAGCTCTTGGCGATATGCTCCAGGGTAAAGGCCTCATCGTCGTTGCCCGGTGGCGTGAAGGGTAGTGTGAGGCTCCACCCGAAGTGTCGCGCGAGCGCGCCGATGGCCGCCGCTGTAGCCCGTTGTTTTCCCTCGAGGCTATAGCCGGCGATGTGGGGCGTGCCCACGAAGCAGCGACGCAGCAAGTCGCTGTTGATTAGCGGCTCGTTTTCCCAACAGTCGATGGCCACGTCGCCATGCCATGCGGCGAGGGCATGCTCGTCGATGATGCCGCCGCGTGCCGCATTGAGTATCAGGCGGCAACGCGAGGCACGCGCGAGGAAACGCTCGTCACACAAGTGGAAGGTGGCGTGAGCCCCGTGACGCGTGAGTGGTGTGTGGAAGGTGATGATGTCGCAGTGTGACAGTAAACGGTCAATTGACGAGAAACCGGTCTCGCCTTCGCGCGCTGCCCGTGGCGGGTCGTTGCGCAAAACGGTCATGCCGGCCCGCTCGGCCCATCGCGCCACGATACTGCCCACATGACCCACTCCCACCACGCCCAGCGTGGTGTCAGCGGTTGTGCGGTGGCTCTTGGCGAGCCATCGCGCGATGGTGGCCAGCGTCCATTGCGCCACAGCCGGCGCGTTGCATCCCGGCGCGTTAGCCACGTCGATGTGGTTGTCGCGACAATAATCCATGTCGATGTGGTCAAGGCCTATTGCCGCCGTGCAGATCATCTCTACCCGGCTACCGTGGAGCAGCGACGCGTCGCAGCGCGTGCGTGTGCGAACTACCAGCGCTCGGGCGTCTTTCACCATCGCGGCGTCAATGTCGCTCGCGGCGGCATAGACGACGTTGGCCACCGGCTCGACCACGCCGTTGATGAACGGGATGTGCTTATCGATGACGATTTTCATGAGAAAGTCTGCAGGGCGTAGGACGTGAGCGACGCAATGGCGAGCAAGACGATGAGCAGGTAGCGGCGTGGCGACGTGATGGTGGTGAACAAGTGGGCCACTTGGATGGCCAGGCACAAGTTGAGGATGGGCAGGTAGTCGATGATGTTGTTGAAGTCGATGGCCATGGCCGCCACCGCCAGCATCGAAAGCACCACAAAAAACGCGTTGTAAACGCGCGTTTGCAACCGATAGTTAAGCACGGTCATCAGGTTGATGACCGTGAACACGATAGTTACCACGGCGGTCACCACGGCGGTGAGGATGTCGATGGGCAGGCGGCTAAAGTCGCGAGCCGCCCAAATCGCCGCCACATTGGCGTGCTGGTAGGCAAGCGGGTCGATAAGTCCGAATCCCACCCCTATCCACAGGGGTGTCGCCAGTCCCAGGAGCATGGCCACGAAGCCTTTTATACTCATGGCGCGCACATAGAGGAAACCGACGAAAAACACCGGGATAAGGAATATGAACGCGAAGTGGAACAAGGTGCACAGCGACAGCACCGCCATCACAAGGAATATGCTACGTTGCGACTGGCCGCGCTGCATGTACTGGCTGAACAGGAGGAACACACCTCCCACCAGAAGCAGCGCCATGAGTGTGCCCACCCCCAGCCGCGCGCTCGATAGCGGGCTGGCCAACTCGAGCAACAGAAACATGGAGGAAAAGACGAATGTGAAAGCGCGCACGAAGTTGAACAATTTGTTCAACAGTACCAGCAGCGCGGCAATGCCTCCCAGGCACGCCAGATTCACCGCCAGGCTCACGCGCGCGTCCTCGACAAGAATATCGGGGAACGCGAAATAAAGCCCCACGCCTTGTTCGGTCGTCGAGAAGCGTCCTGTGAGCATCGCCACCCACGAACCGAGCGCGAGCACGATGCCCATAATCCACAGGAACGCCCTCCCGTTGAAGAATTCGTTCAGTTTTTCCTCTTGTTGGGCCATTTAAACTGTTAGTTTAAATAGGTATATTTAATAGTATGATTAATATGCTATTATAATATTACATATTCATGCCGCCGTCGACTTGTATGACCTGTCCGGTGACATAGCTCGACATGTCGCTGGCCAGGAAGGTGGCCACGTTGGCAATGTCTTCCACGGTGCCACCGCGGCGCAACGGAATGCGCTTGATCCATTCTTGACGCACGTTGTCGGGTAGGGCCTTGGTCATGTCGGTGTCGATGAAGCCCGGCGCGATGGCGTTGGCGCGAATGTTGCGGCTACCCATTTCCTGACCGATGCTCTTGGCAAGGGCGATGAGGCCGGCCTTGCTGGCGGCGTAGTTGCTTTGCCCGGCATTGCCGTGCACGCCCACCACGCTGGCCATGTTGATAATCGAGCCGCCGCGCTGACGCATCATGATGGGGACAAGGGCGTGGATGAAATTAAACGCGCTCTTGAGGTTCACGGCGATGACGGCGTCCCATTGTTGCTCGCTCATTCGCAGCATGAGACCGTCCTTGGTGATGCCGGCATTGTTGACCAGGATGTCGATGTGGCCAAAGTCTTCCTTGATTTGTGCCACCACGGCCTCGGTCTCGGCAAAGTTGGCCGCGTTAGAGGCATATCCTTTTGCTTTGACGCCGAGAGCGGCGATTTCGTTCTCGGTGGCTTTACCACTCTCGTCGATGACGAGGTCGGTGAAAGCGATGTCGGCGCCCTCTTGGGCATACTTCAAGGCGATGGCCTTTCCAATTCCACGTGCGGCACCGGTGATGAGTGCCACTTTTCCTTCAAGAAGTTTCATTGTGTCGATGTTAAATATTTTTAGGTGAATAAATGTGATTAGTCGGTGGGAATGTGGGGCGATGGACGGCAACTGATGCCGTGCAGGATAAAGTCTTTGATGTAAGCGCGAAGCACAGGTTGCTCAATTCCCAGGTCGGCAAAACTGTTGCGGATATACTGTATGTCGAGACCTTCGAGGCTCAGCAACAGTACGTTGGCGGTAGGACGCACATGCTTGATGGCGAAAGAGCCGCGTGCAACGCCCTCGGTGAGTATCTGCTCGAGGATGTCGGTTTCGCGCACGTGGTTGGCGCGTCTCACCTTTTCCACGCGCTTGATGTCGTTAAAAAAGGCTGCCTTAAGTGTGCCGTTGCGTCCCACCACTTCCTTAACGGCCTCGAAACGCACAAAGATGAATTGCGTCAGTTTCTCTTCGGGCGGCAATTGGGTGTGAGCCACCGCCTTGAGCCGGTCGATGATGAGATTGGCCTCTTGTCGCACGAGCGCGTTGAAGATGTCGGTTTTGCTTTTGAAATAGGTGTAGACCGTGCGCCGACCATTGTCGCTGGCGGCGGCAATGTCGTTTATCGTGGTGTTGTCAACACCCTTGCGGGCAAAAAGCTGACGTGCCACGTCGAGCAGGCGTTCTCGTGTTTTGTTGACCATTGTTCGCTTTAAATAGGCCGCAAAGTTACGAAATAAAATGCAAACGGGGAAAAAACGTGCCTCCTTTCGTCAAATAGGTATGTGCGCGGGCAATTTTATGGCCACTGTCTCGTTATAATATAATGTTGCGGGTCGCCTGCTGACCTGCCCAAGTATAGATTATGAAACGATTTGCACATTATTTGCTCTTCACGATAGCCTTCCTGGCCGCCTCATGGGCCGGTGCCGAGAATGTGAAAATCACCGGCACCGTGACCGATGAGGAAGGAATGCCGGTGGAGTTTGCCACGGTGAGTATCGAGGGCACTTTGGTGGGAGTGAACACCGACACGAAGGGAATGTACGAACTGAGTGTGCCGCAGGCCGACACCATTATGGTGGTATTCAGTCACCTGGGCTATCACAAGGTGCGCCGTCAACTGCTCAAGCCCACGGGCACCGTGACCATCAGTCCCAAGCTCTATAAAGAGGCGATTGAGTTGGGCGAGGTTACCGTGACCGAGTGGCGCAAGCAGACCAACACGATGCAGAATCTTGACGTGGACCTGACCCACACGATGCCCAGTGTGAACAACAGCATCGAGGCCGTGGTGGCCACGCAGGCCGGCGTGAGCAGCAAGAACGAGATGAGTAGCCAATATATGGTGCGTGGCGGCACCTACGACGAGAACAGTGTCTATATCAACGGCATTGAGGTGTATCGTCCGCAGCTCATCAGCAACGGCCAGCAAGAGGGCTTGAGTATCATCAACCCCGACATGGTCAAGAGTGTGCAGTTCTCAACGGGCGGTTTTAACGCTGAGTATAGCGACAAAATGTCGAGTGTGCTCGATATTACCTACAAGGAGCCTGAATCTTTCGAAGGGGCGCTTGCGGCCAGTCTCCAGGGCGGGTCGCTGGCGATAGGGCAGAGTAGCGGCAAGTTCTCGCAACTGCACGGTGTGCGCTACAAGCGCAACTCGTCGTTGCTGGGCTCGCTTGAGTCGAAAGGCGAGTATGACCCGCAATACCTCGACTACCAGACCCACATTGTGATTCACCCCAGCGAAAAATTCACGGCCTCACTGCTGGGCAACGTGTCAATTAACGATTACCGGTTCACGCCCAAGAACCGCGAAACGAGTTTCGGCACCTCGACGGCCGCAAAGTCGTTCCTCGTTTACTTTGACGGCAACGAGAAAGATAAGTTCCAAACCTATTTTGGCGCGCTTTCGCTCAACTACAAGCTCAACAAAGGCAATGACTTCTCGTTGCTGGGAAGCGCTTACCGCACCGATGAGCTGGTGGCCTACGACATCCACGGCGAGTACTGGCTCGACGAGGCCGGTACCGGCGGCGAGGATGGCGTGGGCGGCGAGTTGGGTGTGGGAAAGTATCACGAACATGCCCGCAACCGCCTCAAGATAAATGTGTACAGCCTCTCGTTCAAGGGAAATACGTCGCTTAACCACAACAACTTGTCTTACGGTGTGACCATGCGCCGCGAGAGCATCATGGACCGCTCGCGCGAGTGGCAATGGCGCGACTCGGCGGGCTACTCGTTGCCTCACATCCCCGAGGAGGTGAACGTTATTTACAGCCAATCGTCGCACAACAACACGCGTTCCACGCGTTGGGCTGCCTTTGTGCAGGATACCTATAAGCTCGAAGCGCTCAGCGGCAACTGGACCTTCAACGCGGGTCTGCGCGTGTCGCACTGGGGGTTCAATGGCGAGACGCTTTTCTCGCCTCGCGGCAGCATAGCCTTCGTGCCGGCGCGCAACACCCACTTCACGCTGCGCCTTGCCGGCGGCGTCTATTACCAGGCTCCGTTCTATAAAGAATATCGGGTGGAGAAAATCGACGAGCAGGGCAACTCCTACATCGAGCTGAACAAGGACATCAAGTCACAGCGCAGTATCCACTTTATAGCCGGTGGCGACTTCTCGTTCACGGCGCTCAACCGCCCGTTTAAGCTCACGGGCGAATTGTATTACAAGCGCTTGAGCAACATGATTCCCTACGAGGTCGACAACCTCAAACTCGTTTACAGCGGCTATAACACGTCGAAGGGTTATATCGCGGGTTTTGACGTGAAACTCTTCGGCCAGTTTGTCGAGGGCACCGATTCGTGGCTAAGTTTCTCGCTCATGAAAACGCAGGAGGACCTCAATGGTGTGAAAGTGCCTATGCCTACCGACCAGCGCTATGCCGTGACCCTGTTCTTTACCGACTATTTTCCCGGCTATGACCGCATCAAGTTTAGCCTTAAGGGCGTCATCAGCGACGGTTTGCCCACCACGGCACCACGCATGACGCGCGACGTGGCCTACTTTCGCCAGCCGGCCTACAAACGTGTGGATATAGGCGCAAGCTTCCAGCTGGTGGGAGGCAAGCACAAGCCCAAAAGCGGTTTCTTGAGCAAGTTTAAGAGCATTTGGCTGGGCGTGGATGTGTTCAACCTGTTCGATATCAGTAATGTGAGTAGCTACTACTGGGTGACCGACGTCAACAATATGCAGTATGCCGTGCCCAACTACCTCACGCGCCGTCAAATCAATGCCCGCTTGTCAATGACATTCTAACTGAAGATAATAAAAACTAAAAACTAACATATATGACCCAACAACACCTCGAGGCCTTGCGCCAGCTCATGAGAGATAAGAATGTGGATGCGGTAATCGTGCCCGGCACCGACCCGCACCACAGCGAATATGTGTGTGACTACTGGAAATTCCGCGATTGGCTCACCGGTTTCACCGGCAGCAACGGCACCGCTGTCGTTACCGCTAATGATGCCGGACTGTGGACCGACAGCCGATACTTCCTGCAAGCCGAGCAAGAACTGGCCGGAAGTGGCTTCTCTCTCCACCGCGAAGCCGTCGCCGGCGAGGCAACCATCGAGGAATGGCTGGCCGCCAATCTGGGTGAGGACGCTATGCTGGCCCTCGACGGCCGTTTGTTCTCACTGCTCGACGTAAATCGCTACGAGAACTTTTGCGCCGAAAACGGCTTCATGTTCGCGCCCGATTTTCCCATGGCCGACATCCTGTGGCAAGACCGCCCGTCGCGACCCATGAACAAGGCTTTTGTCCACGATGAGACTCTCGCCGGTGAGGCTGTCAATGAAAAAGTAGAACGCCTCGTCGAAAAAATCGAGGAGCAGGGCTGTGACAGTATCTTCATCTCCTCGCTCGACGAAATCGCGTGGCTGTATAACCTGCGCGGAAGCGACGTGGCATGCACGCCGGTGGCCATAGCTTACGCCTATGTGAGCGACCGCGACCGTGTACTGTTTATCGACGGCGACAAGCTTACCCCCGAGGTGAAAGCCCACTTGGAGAAATATAAAATCAGGGTGCGGGATTATGATGATGTGGAGCACTTCCTGGGGCACCGCAACACCGACAACATGATCTTGCTCGACCCCAATACGGTGAGCGACGCTATGGGACAGGCATTGCTCTGCGGCAAAGTGTATGCGCAGTCGCCCATTATCGCCATGAAGGCGGTAAAGAACAAGGCTCAAATAGACGGGTTCCGCCGCGCCCACGAACGCGACGGCGTGGCCCTCGTGCGCCTCATACGCTGGCTTGAGCAGGCTGTGCCCGCCGGTGGTGTCACCGAGCTCGATGTGGCTTCGCGCGCCATTGAGGAGCGCTCGCGTGAGGACTTATACTGTGAAGAAAGTTTCGACATGATAGCGGGCTACAAGGAGCATGGCGCCATCGTTCACTATAGCGCTACGCCGGCGAGTGCCGCCACGCTGGCACCCGAAGGATTGCTGCTTATCGACACCGGCGGACAATATCAAGACGGTACTACCGACATCACGCGCACCATCACTCTGGGCCACGCCACTGCCGGGGAAAGGCACGACTACACCCTCGTCCTGAAAGGACATCTCGCCCTGGCGCGCGCACGTTTCCCGCAGGGCACGTGCGGCGTGCAGCTCGACGCGTTGGCCCGCATGCCGCTGTGGCTCGAAGGCTTGAGTTATGGCCACGGCACAGGTCATGGCGTGGGGCACTTCCTGGGTTGCCACGAAGGCCCTCACAGCATACGCACCAACTTGAATCCCACCGCGTTGCTTCCCGGTATGGTGACGAGTGATGAGCCCGGCGTGTATAAGACCGGTGAGTATGGTATCCGCATTGAGAACCTCTTGCTGGTAGTCGAAGGAGAGGAAAACGAGTTCGGCAGTTTCCTGCAGTTTGAGAACCTCACCCTCTTCCCTTACGACCGCCGCTTGATTGACGTGGCCATGCTTACCCGTGAGGAAATCGCGCAAGTCGACGAGTACCACCGCATAGTGGCCGAGCGTCTATCGCCCCGCCTCACGGCCGAGGAACAGGCTTGGTTGGCCGACAAATGTCGTCCGCTGGGCGAATGAGAAAAGGTGGCTCTAAGCCACACCGAGTATAAAAAATTGAGGAAAATGCCCCGTGGGTTGTTTTCTTCAATTTTTTTGTTTAAATTTGCGGTTTGAAATTAATTTATTCACAATATTATTTATCTAAATTTAAAGAATTATGGGAATTAATTTAGGTGGAAACCAAAATGCCGGTGGCGGTCTGCTGGGCGGCTTAGGTAAAATGGGCTGCGGTCTGCTGGGCTGTGGCGGTCTCGTTGTCCTGGTGCTGATTATCGGCGGCTGGCTGATGAGCGGATACAACGGAATGGTTAGCGCACGCAATGGCGTGGAACAGTCGTGGAGTGACGTCGAGTCGCAATACCAGCGCCGCGCCGACTTCATGAAGCAGGCGGTGGAAATTTGCAAGGGTGTGAAAAACGCCGAGATTCAAGGCTATACCCAGGTCATTGAACAGCGCGCCAAGGCCACTCAAACCAAGATTGACGCCAGCCAGCTCACCGAAGAACAATTGGCTGAGTTCCAGCGCAACCAAGACGAATTGTCGTCGGCCTTCAGCAAACTCATGGTGAGCGTTGAGGCTTATCCAGACTTTGATTTTACCGAGAATTTCCGCACCCTTCAGGCTCAAGTGGAAGGTACCGAGAACCGTATCAACAAAGCTCGTACCGACTTTAACAAGGTTGCTACTGAGTACAACACGCTCATCGAGCGTTTCCCCAACAACATCGTGGCGGGTATGTTCGGCTTCCAGCGCAAGCCCACTTTCAAGGCCCAAGCCGGTGCCGATGTGGCTCCCGACATCAGTTTCGACTAAACGGTGTATAACCACAATGGGTAATTGAAATGAAACTTGACGATTTTCTCACCCCCGACGAGCAACAACGCATCGTGGCGGCCATCGCCGAGGCCGAGCGCAAGACAAGCGGAGAAATCCGTGTCCACATCACGCCCCGTTGCGAGGGCGACCCGCTTGAGCAGGCTCGTGAGGTGTTTGCCCAACTCGAGATGTACAAGACTCGTCAGCGCAACGGTATCTTGCTGTTCCTCGCTTTCGAGTCGCGCAAGTTCGCCATCGTGGGCGACGAAGGCATCGACCGTGTGGTACCCGATGATTACTGGGACAGCGAGCGCGACACACTGGTGGGCTTCCTCAAGCGTGGCGAGGCGGCACGCGGCATCGAAGGTGTGATAAATAGCTTTGGCGAGAAACTCAAGGCGCATTTCCCCATCGAGGCCGATGACACCGACGAACTGAGCAACGAAATCAGTTACGCTGAGTGACGCCGATTGCGTGCCGTAGCGATGAAAACGTCGAGGGCATATAGGGCTATAGCGTGCATGTTCATGGCCATGATTATGGCCATGAACGCGCGCGCCGCGCTCTTGCCGCCCCCCGAGCCCGACCGCTTCGTCTATGACTATGCCGGCGTGATGGGCGGCGATGCCCGGCGCATCAATAATGAGCTGGTGAATTTCTCGAAGGAGACTTCGAACCAAATCGCGGTTGTCACTGTCACCTCGTTACAGGGCCTGGACCCCGCCGAGTTCGCTTATACATTGGGCGACGAGTGGGGCGTGGGCTCGCAAGCTGACGACAATGGCGTGGTCGTTCTCATCAAGCCCAAGACCGACGACACGGCCGAGGGTAAGGGACAGGTGTTCATCGCCACGGGACGGGGTCTCGAAGGGGCTATTCCCGACGCTTACTGCGACGAGATAGTGCGGCGGCAGATGATGCCGCGCCTCAAGCAAAATGACTACGACGGCGCGGTGAATGTAGCTATAGCGACGTTGATGAAGGCCTCGCGCGGCGAGTATGACCGCTCGCTCATCGAGCATGATAACAGCGACGATAAGAAAGGCGGTGGCGGGTTGGAGCTCATCTTGCTGTTGGCCTTGATTTTTGGCGGTATCTTCGTGTTTGCCCTGCTGGGGAACATACATCCGCGCAATAAGGCGTCGGCGCTCGATAGCCGCACGTTGAGCAGTCATGGCGTGATCGACTGGAACGGCGTGTTTCGAGATATGGGCAGTATCACCCTTAACTTGTTGCTGATGCTGTTGTCGAGTCGTGGCGGCTCGGGCGGTTCAAGCCGTTCAAGCGGCTCGTCGGGCGGTCATAGTTTCGGTGGCGGCAGTTTTGGCGGCGGTGGTGCCGGTGGCTCATGGTAAAAGAACTTACAAATTATTTTGAAATTCATGAAAAAAAGTATTTTTCTCAGCTTGATTGCGGCGTTGACGACGCTAATGCTCGCGGCTTGCTCCGGCGAGCAAAGCGCCGGGGAACGCGATGATGACGAAGTCGAGAGCGCCGAAGTTGTCGATGAGACCGGTGAAGTGGCCGATGACGACATCGTGGCTCCGCCCGCCGACCACTCGCGGGTGGCCGACTATGCCGAGATATTGCGCGACCATGGCGCTGTCAAGAAAGCCATTGAGCGCCTCGACGCGGCCGGCGTGGTGGCAGTGGTGGTTACTGTCAATTCTCTTGCGGGACGTTCCCCGGGCGATTATGCCACCGAGCTGGGCAACCGGTGGGGTGTGGGCGACCGAGAGAAAAACAATGGTCTGGTTATCCTCATTAAGCCTAAGACCGATGATACGCCCGAAGGCAGTGGCCAGGTGTTTATCTCAACCGGACTGGGCACCGAGACGGGCCTCGACAACGCGGCCTGCCAACGGATAGTGAGCGAGGTGATGATACCACTGTTTAAGGTGAACGACTATGATGGCGCAGTGATTGAAGCACTCGGGGCCATCAAGGCACACCTCGAGGGTAGCCCTGAGAAGCGGGCCGCATGACACAACCCAAAAAGCATGAACCAATGAAAAAAATGAAGATTACAAAGATATTAGCATCACTGTTACTCGTTTTCGTCCTGGGTGTCGCGCCCACAGTGACACTCGCCGAGCCTACTGAGACTCAGGAAGGAACCGTGCTCCCTAAGCCGTCGGTACCCACGCCGGTGGTCGATGAGGCCGGGCTGTTTTCGAGCTCGGTGAAGAGTCAACTGATTGATTCTCTCAAGGCGTTGAGCAACTTCAATGGCTCGCAAGTGGTTATCGTAACGGTCAATTCCCTCAACGGATTGGATAAGAGTGAATACGCTTACACGCTGGGCGACGAGTGGGGGATAGGTCAAAAAGGAACCGATAATGGCGTGGTCATCCTCATTAAGCCCAAAACCGGCGATACGGCCGAGGGCAAGGGACAAGTGTTCATCGCCACGGGTCGCGGTAGCGAAGGCGTGCTTACCGATGCCTTTTGCAGCGACTTGGTGAACGACGTGATGATTCCCAAGTTCAAGGAGAACGACTACGAGGGCGCCGTGCTTGAGGTGGTGAAAATCATCGCGCCCATGATGCGTGGCGAATACTCGATGGACGACTACCTCAAGAAGAAAAAACAGGAAGATGCCGTGACTGCGTGGATGGGTTCGACCTTCTGCTGTTTGTGGCCTTTCCTGCTTATCTTCTGGTACTATTTCTTGCGCCGTACTTACATTCCTAAGCGCCGTTTCACCTACACGGGGTCGGGCTCGAGTTGGTCGAGCCGCTACTATGACGACGATGACTATGGCAGTAGCCGTAGCAGCAGTAGCTGGTCGAGCAGCAGTTCGAGCGGCGGCGGATACAGTTATGGCGGTGGTAGCTTTGGCGGCGGTGGCGCCGGTGGATCGTGGTAGCGTGACGATACTATTACTATGAGGATTGTCATTCAACGCGTGAAACGCGCCAGCGTTACAATAGGCGGCGAATTGCACAGAGCCATTGGCCCCGGACTGATGGTGCTGGTGGGAGTGACGCGCGACGATACGGTCGACGATGCCCGTTGGCTGGCCGCGAAAACGGTGGCCTTGCGCATCTTCGACGACGAGAAGGGCGTGATGAACATTAATGTGGTCGATGCCGGTGGCGAAGTGCTGGCGGTGAGTCAGTTCACGCTCCACGCGAGCACCCGCAAGGGAAATCGCCCCAGCTATATTCATGCTGCCGGCCATGAGCTGGCGGTGCCCCTCTACGAGCGTTATTGTCAAGAGGTGGAGACGTTGCTGGGCCGCCCCGTCAAAACGGGGGTGTTCGGCGCAAACATGGCCGTGGAACTGATAAACGACGGACCGGTCACAATAGTGATTGACTCCCACTTGAGAGAGTGACTCGCTTGACCGGCGTGAGGGTTTTTATTGAAATTTTGAGAGATAGACATGACAATAAAAGAGGCACAGCAGTGTGTTGACAACTGGATAAAACGGTATGGCGTGCGCTATTTTGAGCCGCTTACCAACATGGCTATCCTCACCGAGGAGGTGGGCGAGGTGGCGCGCATCATGGCGCGTCGCTATGGCGAGCAAAGCGAGAAGGAGAGCGACCGCGGCCGTGACCTGGGCGACGAGCTTGCCGATGTGATGTGGGTGGTGATGTGCCTGGCGAACCAAACGGGGGTTGACCTTGAGGAGGCCTTGCGTCGCAATATCGACAAGAAAACGTCGCGCGACGCTACGCGTCACCGCAATAACGAGAAATTAACGAATTAATCAATTTTATAACCAAAAAATAGAACCAAACATGAGTGAACAATGCAATTGTGGCTGTGGCCACGACCACGAACACGAGCAACTGAACAAGTATCAATTTGCCATCGAGCACAGCAATGTGACCATTGACGATGCGCTGGTGGCCGAGGAGGTGAAGAAGATCCTCGCCGAGCATGAGGCCGAGAATCGCACACCCGAGGTGGCCGAGTTCTTGATGAGCACGGTGGACCTGACCACGCTCAGCACCGAGGATAGCGAGCGCAGTGTGGCCGCTTTCACCCAAAAGGTGAACGAATACGCGCGCCAGTATCCCGAGCGCAAGAATGTGGCCTCGGTGTGTGTGTACAGTAATTTCGCGCAGGTGGTGCGCGCCAATCTTGAGGAGAGCGATGTGAAAGTGGTGGTGTGCAGCGCAAGTTTCCCCGCCTCGCAAGCTCACCTCGAATCGAAGATTGCCGAGACCGCGCTGGCTATCGCCGATGGCGCCGACGAGGTCGACATCGTGCTCAACGTGGGCTATTTCAACGATGGCGCCTACGAGGAACTGTGCGACGAGATTCACGAGATTAAGCATGCCTGCAAGGAGCATCACCTCAAGGTGATTCTGGAAACCGGCCTGCTCAAGACGGCCGCCAAGATTAAGGCCGCGTCAATACTCTCGATGTATGCCGGTGCCGATTTCATCAAGACGTCGACCGGTAAGATTTATCCCGGAGCCTCGCTCGAGGCCGCTTATGTGATGTGCCAGTGCATCAAGGAATTCTACGAGAAGCATAACATCATGGTGGGCTTCAAGGCCAGCGGCGGCATCCGCACTACCGAGGACGCTGTGAAATATTACACTATCGTCAAGGAAGTGCTGGGCGAGAAGTGGCTCACGAATGAGTATTTCCGCATTGGCGCATCGAGCCTTGCTAACGCACTCTTCCAGTCGTTTACCGGCGAAGACAAGAAGATGTTCTAATCGCGCTCAATACGTTATCATTGGCGACGGACAGCTTGTGCATGAGGCTGTCCGTCGTTTTTTAAATGTCGCGCAAATAGTGAAAAAATGTTGTTGATTATTAAAATACATTTAATCTTCATTGGCTTATGAGATTTTTGTATAAATTTGCAAAAAAATCAAGTCTTAGAGATGAGCCTACCTATAATGCTTCACCATCGCGAGGCACTGCTGCGGCAGCGCACCCCGTGCTATTGTTACGACCTGTCGCTGTTGCGCGCGACGCTCAAGGCGATAAACCGCGAAATTGAGGGTTATCCTTTCAAAGTGCACTATGCCGTGAAGGCTAACGGTAACCCGACAATACTTAATGAGGTGAAAGCGGCCGGGCTGGGTGTGGACCTGGTGAGCGGCCACGAGATAGAGGCTGCGCTCGCCGCCGGTTTCGCGCCCGGGGATATGGCTTTTGCCGGTGTGGGAAAAGCCGACTGGGAGATAGAGACAGGTCTCGACTGTGGAATAGGTTGCTTTAATGTGGAAAGTGCGGATGAGCTTGAGGTGATTAACGAGATCGCCGCGGCGCGAGGCAAAACGGCGCGAGTGGCGCTTAGGGTAAATCCCGATATCGATGCCCACACTCACAGCTATATCACCACCGGCACCGCGGCCAATAAGTTTGGCATCGACTTGTCGTTGCTCGATGGGGTGGTGGACCGGGCCTCGCGATTGCCCGGCATCCACTTGTCGGGCCTGCATTTTCACCTCGGCTCGCAAATTACCGGCATGGAGCCGTTCGAGGCGTTATGCTTGAAGATAAATGAATTGCTGACGCATTTTGAGCAACGAGGCATCCACTTTGAGATGATTGATGCTGGCGGCGGCCTCGGGGTGGACTACGAAAATCCCGAAGCGCATTCTATGGCGCGGTTCGGCGAATTTTTCGCGGTCTTTAAACGTTTGCTCAAGTTACGCCCGGGGCAAGTGGCGCATTTCGAGCTGGGACGCTCGATAGTGGCCCAGTGCGGCGCCTTGATTTCAAGGGTGCTGTTTGTCAAGGAGGCTCCCACCAAGCGTTTCGCTATCCTCGACGCGGGAATGAGCGACTTGCTCCGTCCGGCGCTCTATGGCTCTCACCACAAGATTGTGAATCTTACTTCGGAAGAACGCGAGACGTTCGCTTACGACGTGGTGGGGCCCATCTGCGAGTCGAGCGATGTGTTTGCCCACGACGAGCGGTTGCCGCTCACACGCCGTGGCGACCTGGTGGCAATTCTTTCGGCCGGTGCCTATGGCGAATCGATGGCCAGCACTTACAACATGCGTCCCTTACCGCAATCCCATTTTTTTGAATAGGCCGTCAGTCGAGCATGATGAAGTAGGCCCAGTCGAGGGTGTCGGGATGGTCGCGGCGCACGCGGTTCTGCGCCTCGGTGAAAGCTTTGCGCAGGGCGTCGTGTTCACCGTTGCGGGCCGCGAGTTGGCGGTAGAATGTCTCCATAAAGTCCTTGGCTGCGGCGTCGCCCACCTCACTGACGGTCATGACGATGGTGCCGGCACCGGCGCGCTTGAAACCCCGTTGCAGCCCCAATACGCCCTCGCTGGTGACGTCGCCCCGCGCCGTCTCGCATGCGCTGAGCACGACGAGTCGCGTGTTGTGCAAGTCGAGCCCGGCGATTTCCTGCGCTGTGAGGTGTCCGTCCTCAAGTCGAGTTGCCTGCGAACCGTCTTGACTGAGTTTTTTGAGTTCGCGGCTGCCGGCGAGGGTGAGGAAACTGTGGGTGAGGGCGGCATCCTCGGCGGTGCCGTGTCGCGGATTGAGGCTCAGGAACGGAAGCGAAATGCTGTTACGCTCGGTTTCGACGTTCTCGGGCGTGAAGTAGCAGCCATGGGTAGCCAGGTGGATGACCGAAGGCGAGTGGCCGTCGAGACTCTTGAAGGCCTCTTCGGTGGCGGCGGCTTGGGTATAGAGGCGGCAAGCGACGTTGATGCCTTCAAGCGATTTTTTCGCCAGGTCAATTTCGACTGCCGCGCTGTCGAGACGATCGTATAAGCCGCCGCGACCGCCACGCAGCTTGGCGGCCTCCTCATGGCGCTCGATGGCGGCATAGAGGTAGCCGGCCGTTGTCGGCTCAACGAATTCGGCGGGGTGGGCGAGTGTGGCGTTAGCGGCTATCACCTCTTCGGGTGAGGCCTTGTAGTCGACGTCGCCAAAGAGCGCCGCGCTCTCGAGCGCGAGCGGCAGTTGCCCGTCGACTATTTCGCGCGTCGAGGCCACGCGGTGCATCTCGAAGTGCCTGTCGCCGGTCATGCCGGGCGAATTCTCAATGGCGATGTTGTGCAACGGCCCGTCGGCGGCAAAGAACACGCGGTACTCCTCGCCGCTCTTCATCTCGTCGCCCAGCAGCGGCTTCCAAATCCACTCGTCGACGCAATCGGTAGTGTACCACAAACTGTCTTGTGTGGTCCCATCATCGGCATGAATCTTGAGATTGTCTTCAAGGTTGTGCAATATTATAAATTCGGGCTGTAAAGATTCTTTCTTAAGCTTGAGGGCAGCCACGGCCATAGCTATGCTATCTCCTTCTAAAATGGGATAGTGCAGAAATTCAATAGCCACATCGTTGGTGTCAAGCGCTTGCTGCACGTCTTGCCAACGCACATCGAACTTGCTTAACATGGTGGTGTCATTCGATACCCTGTCGATTAATTCTTGTTCGAGTTTGTCACGTAACTTCTGTTCTTCGGTGTTTAAATGGGCCTGCCGGTCCAGTTCTTTGCGCCGACGCATAGTTTCGATAAGAAGCGGGTCGTTAGTTTCTTCAATGGCATGCTCCATTAATTGGTCTATTTTAAGAAGCAGACCCTTCCGGAAAAGAGTGGCGTCGTAAGTACTCTCATATACCCCATAATTACCGTATAGAACACCGAAACCTTTGGCGTTGTGGCAAATGCGAGGTATGTAGCTGGTATATGGCTTGGAGTTTGCGTCCCATATTAATTCGCGTTGTTTGCTTTGGGCGACGAGAAGTTGGGGCAGCAGATACTTATTAAGTGTGTGAATCTTATTTCCGTAATCCTTATATATCTTTTCGGCTAAAACTCCCATCACTTCCATCCAAGATTGGATATCAAGGGTCGTTTGTAACAGATTAATCGAGAATATCTCTTTTTCTTCAGCGTCTAAACACTGCCCATAATTGTCAATGACTTCTTTTGCTGTAAGTAGCTTTTCAAGACTATAGGCGTTCTCAGCCACTTTCTGCTCAATTAGGTTGTAATCAACAATGTTATCTGTTTTTAGCTTATTACCAATTTGTGTGCTCAGGCCAAATGCTTTGTTGGCGTGCAATAATGCATTCGTGAGAAGTAATTGCTCATTAGTTCTTACAAATGATATTGTATCGTTGATTAGCGCATTGGAAAATGATAAAGCATTATCACACATTTGAATAAGATAGTCAATGGAGATGTTTTCGTGCGTGGGGTCATCATTGTACAATAAATTTATCCATTTATTTCCTAAGTCGGCCAAAAGATAGCCTTCATTTACAAAATTGTTGAGATTAATCGTGTCGCGCGATTGTTCCATGTTGTTAAATAGGGCGTAAAACGAATCGATATGCGGGGTTACACTATCTGCCATGTCCTTGCCCTCGAGCGCAAGAATACGATACAAATCAATGATATCAAGTTCCAGCAAAGCTTTCTCGTATAACGAATATTCACACTTGTCACTAAGCTCAAGTATGTGTGTTTTTAATGCGAGAATTTCATCGGTCTCACTGCTTGTATCAGCAAGGATGGAATAAAGCGAAATCTTAATAAAGTCATCAAAAGGATTTTCAGGTTTGCCATTCAGTACTTTGAGAACGTCAGGATCACGTGCCCACCTGCCCGCTTCACTAATATTATCAACTCTCCAGTAAGCAATCGCTAAGATGGCTTTGGCGTTCGGGATGAATTCGTTATCACCTGTCCAACGTTTCGCGATGGGAAGTAACGTGTCGATGGTCGCATGATAATCCTCGTTAAAGAACAAATAGATAGAGAGGTCGATTTTTCTGCCTTCTAAGAGTCCAATCAACTCTTCCTTCGTGTTGTCGTCTAAGTTGTGCCCGTCGCTTTCTAAAATGGATTGGTTGAGGCCGATGGCCTGACTTTGGAGTTTGATGGCATTGTCAAAATCGTTGTTAGAGAAAGCGTTTTCGGCAAGAGACACAAGTGAATCAGCTTTGTTGGCGGCCTCCTTGAGCGAGAGGGGCAGCGATATCTCTTCTTGGTCAAGATCCTTGTAATCTTTTATGAGCTGTTGATATTCTCTGCTCAAGGTGTCACCTATCTCCTCGAACTGTTTAAGCCAAGTTTTATGTGCTTCTTTTAAGTGAATGGTATTGGTGTCGTTTAAAGCCAGCCTGGTGACGTTGAGGCAGTAAGAATGTCTCACATACTGAGCCGAATTAGTGCCAAAGAGCAAGCTGTCAATCTCAGTGCCCCTTTTTGCTGTTTCTAATAATTTGACCGCGTTGAAAATGTTGGCGCCTGAATAACCTCCATAATACTCTGTGAGCGAGTCGAGCATGTGAGAATAGCTAACGCTGTCTTCATGAGTGGGAAGAAAATTCTCGCGAAGTTCTTGCCATTTGTGGCACCGGTCGATGTAAAGCCCCACGCTGTCCCATTGGCGCGCTTCGGCGTGCCGACATGCGCGCACGAAATCGTTGTGTGCATTGGATTGTGGTTGTCTCAGTTGGGCAATTGCGGTGAGAGCGACAATCAAGAAGGTGACGTAAAATAACTTTTTCATAATGATTGTTATTAGGTACTAATGATTGGTTTTCTTGTTGATGTGGATGCCGTCGATTTTCATGCTGATGAGTTTGCTTTCAATCTCGCTGACGTTGAACTTTCCTGCTGCTTGGTTGTTGATGGCTTGGCACAGGTGGTAGGAGAGTTTGCCGTAGATGTCGCGCGAAGTGCGTTTCTTCGTTTTCACGGCGGGGTCCCACATTTCGCTGCATTGCTTGGCGGCTTGCGCCGCCTTGAGGCTCAGCTGCGGGCACATGTTCTTGCTCTTTGCGGTGTTGCGCGCGGGGCGGTTGCGGTGGCGACGATAGCCGCTTTTCTTGGCCGTGCCGTCGCCTCGCGTGAACTTGGTGTCGGAGCCGCGCCTCGAGGGCGAGATGCCGCGCATGGCCTCGATACCGTCGCTGTGGCATGCGTCCACCACGAGCAACAATTGTCCCTTAGGCCCTATGGCGGCGCGCAGCGCCTCGAGCAGCGGCACGAGCTCGTAGTCGGGAAGGTGTTTCTCGCCGTGATAGCTACTCGTCGCCTTTTGTCGCGCGTCGTAAGGGATGATGCTTTCACACAGGTTGTCGGCCTCTTGGCCGTTGAGGTCGTCCATTTGTTGCCCGTGGCACGAGAAGTGCACATAGACGATGCCGCCCGGGTTGCGCTTGCAGTCGCGCGTGAGGTCTTTAATGGCCTTGACGATGGCGTCGTGGGTGGCCGCCTCGTTGTTGAGCGTCGCGATGTGGTCTTGAGCGAACCCATGGCTTTTCAGTGCGTCGGTGATGACGCGCGTGTCGTTTGTGGCATGGATGTCGTTCCAGTCCTTGTCCTGATAGGTGTCGATGGCCACCAGCAGGGCGCGGTTGGTGGCGTGGCAAGCGAGGCCCAGCAGGAGCGAAAAGGCGACAATAGAGAGATAACGTTTCATGTGGATATGGCTATTTTAAGTCGTTGAGTAAGCTTAGCAGTTGGTCGTGATATTCGGCGTCGGGGATTTGTTTCACGAGGTCGTCGGCGCGGTCGAGGTCGCCGTCGGCGATAAGGGCGATGGCGAGGCACTCGCCGGCGTGGTTGCGGATTTCGTCGGTTTCGGGATGCTCAAAGATGTCCCGGAGCGCTTCCACGCCTTGCTTGTGCTTGGCCTCGTCGGACGATTGGGTCAGCTCGATGGCCTCGGCGAGCCGCCGGGCGCCGTCGCCGCGTGTGGGCAGGAACTGCGCGCCATAGATGCTCGTCATACAGCCGTCGATTTGGGCTTGTTGCCGCGCGCTATAAGACGGCGATGACGAATGTAAGAACAAGTTGAAGCCGAGCACCACGCCCAGCACAACGGCCGCAGCCGCCATGGCTCGTACCACCCATGTCTTGAGGAAGGCGGGACGTTTCTTTTTGACATTGTCATGCCTCGCCGGTGTGGCGACGTGTTTCTTTCGTTTCGAGGCGATGAACTTCTCCATCTCGTCGCGGGGAATCTCCTTCATCTTGCGGGCGAAGTCGTCGTTTTGCCTCCGTCCCTGCTCCTGCAGCGCGGCGATGAGGAGCCGTTGCTCTTTGATTTGCCTCGCCAGCTCGGGGTCGTCGTTGGCCATGCGTTCCACCTGTGCCATGTCGTCGGGCGTCATATGGTTGCCCAGGTAGTCCTCAATCATCATTTGCGGGTCGCTATATTCTTTCATTGTGCGTTGAAGTGTTGTCGGGTTGTTATAAGAATCAATTAATTTGTTCAAATCGCGATGGAGAGGTTTGCGAGGGCCGTGCCAATCAGCTTACGCGCGCTTTCCATACACCTCATTTTTTTTACTTTGAGGTTGGCGATGGAGGAAAACCGGAGCTCGTCCATAATCTCGCCCAGCGAGAGCCCCCCAAAGTAGTAGTCGGTCAAAATGGTGGCGCACGGAGGTTTGAGCTTCGCGAGCTCCCGCAGCAAGACGTCGATTTTTTGCTGCTTCTCCTGTTCGTCCTCATCATCGCCGCCCAGGGTGTCGCCTATCGAGACCGCGATGTCCCAACGTCGCTCGGCTTGTTCCTCGTCGTCCTCGTCGTCGTGCTGTCGCGGGCCCACGAAGATGGCCTTTTTCTTGGCCGTGGTGGTGGCTTGGTTGTAGCCGATGCGCATGATGTAGGCATCCCATTTTGTGTCGTCGGCCACGCGCCCGGCCTGGATGTTGTCGTAGGCGGCCATGAAGGCGTCGTTATAGATGTCGTCGATTTCCTCGTCGTCCAGTTGCCCGAAGCGCGACCTGATAAAGTTGACGAATCGTCCCCTCAAAGAATCGTACAGCTCGCTTGCCATACTGTGAAAATCTTGCATAACTCGAAGTGTTTTACTTAAACATATTTGGCAAAAGTAATGAAAATGCCCCGATTTAGCAAGTTTTTCCATCATAATATAATAAACATACGCCAAAGTTACAGTCAAAAAACCGAAATGAATCGCGGTAATAAAAAAAAACGGGCCGTGGGGCGCTTGGGCCGCGAAAGCAGCCGTTTACCGCTTTCGGGAGGGCCGAAAATGCCGCTCGCACAAGATTTTATTAACAAAGTAGAGATTTTTTGTGGCGAAAATTAGAATAATTTAAAAAAAGTAATTAAATTTGCGCATTGTTTGATTGTGGCACGGCAGACGTGAAAAAACGTGCTTTGCGGCTGAAAACAAGCGAGTTACATGCCATCAACGGGTTGCAATGGTGGCTGTTGTCTATCGGTAATATGTTGAAATGCAGGTATTTGAACCTAAAAACTAATTTTTACCAAAAAATATTTAATATTAATTATAAATATTAGTGCTTATGAGATTTAAAAAATTGTTACTGCTCTTTGCAGTGCTCGCCTTCTCATTCTCGGCATTCGCCCAAGTCAAAGTGACGGGTGTCGTCATTGATGCAGGCGACAACGAGCCGGTGCTCGGCGCCACAGTCTTTGAGAAAGGCAAGAAAGGCAACGGCACGGCAACCGACATGGATGGACGGTTTACGCTCACCGTGCCTTCCTTGAATTCACACATCGTTATCAACTCCATCGGTTATAAGGAGCAAGAGGTCAAGGCCTCGTCGAGCCCTATAACCGTGAAGCTCGTCTCGGACAGCGAGGTGCTTCAAGAGGTGGTGGTGACCGGTTACCAAAACGTGGATAAGCGTTTGTTTACCGGTGCGACGACCAACATTAGCGCCGAGAAGGCCCGCCTCGATGGTGTCGCCGACCCGTCGCGCGCCCTTGAGGGTCGCGTGGCCGGTGTGAGCGTCCAGAACGTGAGCGGTACGTTCGGTACCGCACCCAAGATTCGCGTGCGTGGCGCTACCTCAATCTACGGTAGCAGCAAGCCGCTGTGGGTGGTCGACGGTGTGATTCTCGAGGATAACGTGGAACTTGACGCCGATGCTCTTTCGAGCGGTGACGCCGAGACGCTGATCGCCAGCGCCATCGCCGGTATCAACGCCGATGACATCGAGAGCTTCCAAATCCTTAAAGACGGCTCGGCCACCTCTATCTATGGTGCGCGCGCAATGGCCGGTGTGATTGTGGTGACAACCAAGCAAGGTAAGAAAGACCACACCTCTATTAATTATACCGGTGAGTTCACCCTGCGCCTCAAGCCCCGCTACCGTGAGTTCAACATCTGTAACTCGCAGGAGCAAATGGGTATCTACAAGGAGATGGAGCAAAAGGGATGGCTCAACTTCGCCAGCCTTGCCAACTCGTCGAGCTCGGGTGTGTACGGAACGATGTACAAGCTCATCAACCAGTATGAGAACGGCCAGTATGGTCTTCCCAACACGCTGGCGGCCCGCAACGCTTATCTGCGTGAGGCCGAGTTCCGCAACACCGACTGGTTCGACCTGCTGTTCAACCAGAACATCAGCCAGAACCACGCAATCTCGGTGAGCGGCGGTACCGACCGCGGCCGTTTCTACACCTCGGCTTCGGTGATGTACGACCCGGGATGGACCAAGCAGAGCGAGGTGACGCGTTACACGTTCAACGCCAACGCCAGCTATGACCTCTCGAGCACCCTGCGCGTGAAAGTGCTTACCAGCGACAGCTACCGCAAGCAGCGCGCTCCCGGTACCCTGAGCCAGGACATCGACGTGGTGAACGGTACCGTGAGCCGCGGTTTTGATATCAACCCCTACAGCTACGCGTTGAACACGTCGCGCACGATGGACCCGAACGCGACCTACACGCGCAACTATGCCGCCTTCAACATTTTCAACGAACTTGAAAACAACTATATCGACCTGAACGTGACCGACCTCAAGTTCCAGGGCGAAATCAACTGGCGTCCCATCGCCGGCCTTGAGTTCAACGCGATTGCCAGCTACCGCTCGACGACCAGCTCGCGCAACCACTACATCAAGGACAGCAGTAACCAGGCCAACGCTTACCGTGCCGGTATCATCCCCGAGAACGCCACGATTCGCGCATCGAACCCCTACCTCTATACCGACCCCAACGACGAGGCCGCTCTGCCCAAGACGGTGCTTCCCAAGGGTGGTATCAAGTTCCACAACACGAACTCGATGAGCCAGTATGACCTGCGTGCCACGGCACAATACAACAAGACGTTCAACCGCGTCCACACGATGAGCCTCTTTGCCGGCTACGAGGTGGGTAAGATTGACCGCCACAGCGAGTACTTCGAGGGTTGGGGTATCGTCTACGACAACGGTAACCTGCCGTTCCTCGATCCCGACCTGTTCAAGCAGGCCAGCGAGGAGAACCACGACTACTTCAGCGACCAGTGGACTTATCGCCGCAACATGGCTTACATCGGCCAGGCGATGTACTCCTACGACACGCGATACATTATTAATGGTACCTACCGCTACGAAGGTTCGAACCGCCTGGGTAAGGCCCGCAAGAGCCGCTGGCTGCCCACATGGAACATTTCGGGCGCGTGGAACCTGAGCAACGAGCACTTCTTCACCGATGCCCGCTTCTACAAGAGCGGCGCGTGGAGTTACGCCAAGGCCCGTATCAGCTACTCGCTGACGGCCGATGCCGGTCCCGCCTTCGTGTCGAACGCCCTGCCGGTGTTCAACCCGAACAAGCCGTGGCGTCCCACCACCGAGGACAAGGAACTTGGCCTGTCGCTTGACGATATCGCCAACGAAGAGCTCACCTACGAGAAGAAGCACGAGTTCGACGTGGGTGTCGACCTGGGCTTCCTGCACAACCGCATCAACTTCACCTTCGACTGGTACAAGCGTAACAACTACGACCTGATTGGTCGCGTTTATACCGAGGGTGTGGGTGGTGTCACCAGCAAGTATGCCAACGTGGCCGAGATGGCCAGCCATGGTGTCGAGTTCACCCTGTCGACCAAGAACTTCGAGGCTATCAAGCCGGGCGACTTCGAGTGGAGCACCGACTGGACCTTCTCTTACGCTAAGAACAAGATCACGAACCTCGTGTCGCGCTCGCGCATCATCGACCTGGTGCAAGGTACCGGTTTCGCGCTGCAAGACTATCCTGTGCGTGCCGTCTTCTCGATTCCGTTCGTGGGCCTCAACAGCGAGGGTCTTCCCACCTTCCTCGACGATGCCGGCGAGGTCACTACCGATGGTATCTACTTCCAGGAGTTTGAGAAAATCGGCTTCCTCAAGTATGAAGGTCCCGTCGACCCGCTCATCACCGGTGGTCTTGGCAACAACTTCAGCTGGAAAGGCTTCCACCTGAACGTGTTCCTTACCTACTCGTTCGGCAACAAGCTGCGCTTGAGCCCCGACTTCTCTTATGCTTACAGTGACATGAGCGCGCTTCCCAAGGAGTTCAAGAACCGCTGGGTCATGCCGGGCGACGAGAACGTCACTACGGTGCCCACCATCGCCTCGCGTCGCCAGTATGCCAACTATGGCGGCACGTCGATGAACATCATCTACAACTCCTATAACTACTCGACCGAGCGCATCGCCAAGGGTGATTTCATTCGCCTGAAGGAGATTTCGTTGACCTACGACCTGCCCGAGCGCGTGCTCAAAGCCCTGCGCCTGCGCACCGCCAGCCTCAAGCTGAGCACTACCAACCTGTGCTTGCTCTATGCCGACAAGAAACTCAACGGCCAAGACCCCGAGTTCTTTAACAGCGGTGGTGTGGCCAGCCCGTCGCCCAAGCAGTTCACCCTCACGGTTCGTTTCGGGCTTTAATGAGTTGAGACAGAAAGAAATTAGAATATCGATAAAAGACATTTATACGTTATGAAATTCAGATATATCATTTTATTACCTGTTGTGGCGGCACTCCTCTCGATGGCTTCGTGCAAGGATTTCCTTGACAAGGAAACCGACACGCGCGTCACGCTCAACAACGTGGAGCAGCTGCGCCAGCTCATGGTCGACGCCTATCCGTCGTCGAACTATGGCCTGCTGGGAGAGTTTTCGAGCGACAACTTGATTGACAATAACGCGCCCACCGACGCCGGCGTGCGTTACAACCTGTCGTCTTACAACCGTAACGACGACGAGCTCTTCGCTTGGGAAGACTGCCGCAGTGAGAGTGGTAGCGACTCGCCCAGCTCGGTGTGGGAATCGCAGTATCACGCCATCGCGGTGTGCAACGCTGTGCTCGAGAAAGTGGCCCAATTTGAGGCTGAGGGCGACAATAGCGACATGCTCAAGGCTATCAAGGGCGAGGCTCTCGTGTGCCGTGCCTATAACCACTTCATCCTTGCCCAACTGTTCTGCATGCCTTATGGAGAACCGAACCTGAGCAAGCCCGGTATACCTTATATTACCGCTCCCGAGACCAAGGTGCTCGTGCACTACGAGCGCGGTACCGTCGCCGAGACCTACGACAAGATCGAGGCCGACCTCGTGGAGGGTCTTCCCCTCATCAACGATGGTCTCTATGAGATTCCCAAGTACCACTTCAATCGTCAGGCAGCTAACACTTTCGCTTCGCGTTTCTATCTGCAAAAGCGCGAGTATGAAAAGGTGCTCGAGTATGCCAACGCCGCTTTTGGCGGTGCCGATGTGGATCCCTCGCCTTACATGAGCGAGCTGTGGAGTCAGGAGAACCTGTATTACCTGAGCGACTTCGGCCGCTACTACAGCAACGCCGTGCATCCCCGCAACTTCATGGTCATCTCTACCTATTCGACTATGGCACGCCACTTCAGCGGTGGCCGTCGCTATGGCTGTAACGGTGAGGCTCTGCGCGCCACCGTGCAAGGCCCCGGTCCGTCGTGGGTGAGCGAGATTTGGCGCTCGACGGGTGGTGGCGAATCGTTCGCCATGAACACCTGCTTCAACGGCTTCCTGTTTGTCAACGGCGAGCGCGAGTATGGTATCTGGTTTGGTGCCCCGCTCGGTGAGCAGTTTGAGTACACCGACAAGATTGCCGGTATCGGTTACGCCCACATCGTGCGCACCGAGTTTACCGGTGAGGAGGCCCTCTTCAACCGTGCCGAGGCCAAGTTCTTCCTTGGCGACATCGATGGCGGTTTCGCCGACCTCAAGGTGTGGGAAGACGCCCACCGCAAGCACTCGCGCGGCTACAGCGGCATGCGCGACTTCACCAAGGCCAACGTGGTGTCGTTCTACAACGACTGCGAGGCCAAGTATGTGGAGAACCTGGGCAAGCGTGCCGAGCTGGCCGAGAAATACTCGAAGAGCATCATGTACGGTATCGCCAAGCCTCTTCACATCGACGAGATTTGCCCCAGCAAGTATGTCGTGACCAATGAGATTCGTCCTTACCTGCAGTGTCTGCTTCACTTCCGTCGCATCGAGAACCTGCACAACGGCACCCGTTGGTTCGACATCAAGCGCTATGGCCTCTCGCTCGTTCACCGCATTGGCCGCAGCGCACAGGAAGTGGTGCTGCAGACCAACGACCCGCGCTACGCGCTGCAAATCCCCAACGAGGTCATCGCCGCCGGTCTTGAGCGCAACGAGCGTTCGGTCGACGTGAAGCTCGACGAGGGCAGCCTGAAGAAATTTGAAGCCACGACTATTAACGAACAATAAGCAACGATGATGAAAACAAAGATATTCAACTACCTTTCGGGGTGCGCCCTGATGGTGCTTGCCACGCTTTCGTTCACTTCGTGTAGCGAGGATAAGCTGGGTCCCACCATCTTCCCCGATGTGACTGAGGAAATCGACCCCAACAGTGCCACTTATCAGCTCGACATGTGGCTCAAGGAGAACTTCCGCGACGTGTATAACGTCGAGTTCCAGTACAAATATGAAGACGTGGGCACCAACATGAACTACAACCTCTTGCCCGCGCGCTACGACAAGGCGCTCGATATCGCCGTGTTGACCAAGTACCTCTGGTTTGACGTTTATGCCGAGGTTACCGGCAGCCAGGAGTTCCTTAAGACCTATGGACCCCGCATCCTCATGCTGGTGGGCTCGCCGGCTTACAACCCCAGCTCGGGTACCATCCTGCTGGGTCTTGCCGAAGGCGGTATCAAGGTGACGCTGTTCCGCGTGAACGAGGCTCGTATCGACAATTTCGCCGACCTCAACGAGTACCTGTTCCGCACGATGCACCACGAGTTTGCCCACATTTTGCACCAGACCAAGAGTATTCCCAAGGAGTTCCAGACCATCTCGAACGCTCACTACGACAGCTCCAACTGGCAGAACCGTAACGCGGGCGTGGTTAACTCGTTAGGTTTTGTGACTCCCTACGCTTCGAGCGAGATGCGTGAGGACTATGCCGAGATCATCGCCAACTACATCACCCGCACCCAGGAAGAGTGGGATCACATCCTGCTCAACGCCAGCCGCGGCTGGGCCACCGATGCCGAGGATGCCAACGATGAGGACGCCGTGTACTACTGCTTCTACTACTACGACAACAACGACGCTTCGAACCCCGACAACCTCAAGTACTTGCGTGAGGGCCTGGTGGGCGAGCTGGAAGACGGTACTTTGATTTACAAGAACAACTATCAAAAGGGTGTGGCTCCCATCACCAAGGACAGCGAAGGCAACCGTGTCGACGCCAACGGTAACCGTTGCGACAACAGCAATTTCGTGCTCGACTCGAATGGCAAGCGCATTCCCATCAAGGTGTTCGCCGTGCTCGACGAGGATGGTGTGGATGGTGTGGCCATCATCAACCAGAAGCTGCAAATCGCCCGCACTTGGTTCAAAGAGGAGTGGGGTATCGACCTTGAGCAACTGCGCAACGAGGTGCAATACCGTCAGCTCAACTACGACATCGAGGCCCTGCGCCAGCAAGTGTACAATATTAAATAATGGCTTAAGAGTGCTTAATCATTTCCATTAAAGATTATAACATTATGATGAAAAAGATATTTAACATTTCGGCGGCGCTCGCTGCGCTCACGCTCTCGCTGGGCGCTTGCGCTCCCACCGAGGTCGACGACCTCTTCAACGAGAGTGCGGCCGAACGCCTCGACAAGGCTCTTACCGATTATAAAAGCTATTTTACCGATAAGGGCGGAAAGTGGGAATTGCTCTATTTCGCCAACACCGACGAGCAAGGTTTCTACTTTGTGGTGACCTTCCATGACGACGGTTCGGTGGATATCGCCGGCAACAACAAGTTCACGACCGGTGGTAGTGACGCCGATGGCCAGAAGGACTTCGACGTGAGTATCGGTTATGTCAAGGATACCTCTTTGTGGGAGGTCCAGGGCGACGATGGTCCCAGTATCTCGTTCAATTCGCTCAACGACGCGTTCCACTTCTTCAGCGACCCCGGCATCATTCCGCCGGGCGCCACGCGTGCCAATGGCGCCGGTCATGAGGGCGACTTTGAGTTCAACGTGCTTTCGCGCGAGGAGAACTCGTGCATCCTGCGCGGCAAGAAGCATGGCTTGCTGATGACGATGAACCGTCTGCCGGCCGACACCGACGACGAGCAATGGATAGCGCAAGCTGTCGCGAATCAAACGAACCACTTTTCGCCGAATGTGACGACGCTTTACATGACTACTCCTTCGGGCAAGCGCTTCGTCTTGAGCGACTATAGAGTGTCGTTGCCGGGCAACCAGCAGATGACGCCCGACATGAAACGTTTCTTGTGGCTCTTTGTGCCCGAAGGCGGCGACGCCGTCAACGAGCGCGAGCACGAGACAATGGTCGTCACTCCCAAGGGCATCCACTTCTATCAGCCGCTGGACTTCCTCACCGAGTATGACGCGAGTGCCAATGCCGTGCAGGACTTCTACTTCCAGCCCGACGGCTCGTTGCTGGGCGATGATGGCGCGACCACTATCAACGCCGGTGACATTGTCGATTATTATCTGCTCAGTTCCCGCGTGTGGGTTGTTGACCGCGAGTCGATGAGCGAATCGCTTACCGAGGCTTACAACAACACGCTCAGCGCCATGCTCAACCTCACGGTGAGTGGACGTCAGGTGACGAAGTCGAATATCACCAGCTTGAAGTTGATCTACAAGACGGTGAGTAAGACCGAGGGCTATTACGCGCTCGAGATTAAGTTCTCGGCCACGCTCAAGGGTCGTGCCTCAAGCAACTACACCACTTGCCTCAAGCTTGATGTGGCGCGTGTGGATGAGAAGACTATCAAGATGTCGTGCAACCTCGCGGCCGACGATGCCTTCGATACCGCTCCCGGTAACGACTTCTTCAAGCCGCTTCCCGAGTTTGCGACCTTTGTTAACCTGCTCACGTCGGGCAACCTCACGCTCACCCCGTCATCGGCCCTGAACCCTGTGGCGATGAATATCGCTAACGGCGCGGGCGTGTCGTTGGATGTGGCACTGGGTAAATAACCGCAATTTTTCGTTAAGTTGGGCGGCTTGCCGCCCAACTTAAATCCATAAAATTGATTGAGATTTTTGTATTTTATTGTTTAACGCTAAATTTTTTATTTCTATGAAGAAATTATTAGCTCTTATCAGTGTTGCCGCTCTGGTCACGGGCGTGGCCATGGCAGCAAATGTGCTCACTCGCCAGGAGGCTACCCACAAGATGGCCCCTGTAAGTACTGTGACCGCTGAGATGTCGAAAGCCAACCTCGAGAGCCGTTTGGCCATGAGGGTTGACCGTCCCAAGACTTCGATTGCTCGCGCGTTAACCGACGACATCGACACCCTGTATGCGAGCCCGGCAGGCTCTTTCTGGGTGAACCGTGTTATGGATGCCGAGGGTAATATTGGCGCCTATTATGGCATGTTGATCCCCGATGGTGAAATCACCTGGAAGAACAACACCAGCGGTGTGGACGAGTCGGGCATTTTCACTTGGTACTATGTGGATGCCACAACCGATGGCAAGTATGCAAGTGTCGACAGCTACGACCTGGTGAACACCATCAAGGGTGACATTCGATATGTCTATCCCGCTCCTGTGCTCACCGTCGGTGGCGCTGAGGATGGCTATCAAGCTCAGGACGGTAAGAACCAAATCCACTGGGCAGGAAATATTGCCTACCTGCTTGATGATGCCGGAAACACCTCGTCGATGAGTAACTTCGACCTCATTGATTACTATGACAATTCGTCTCTTGGCCGTGCCTATCCTTCGGCTAAGGAGAACCAAGAGAATGGTTGGACCGGTAATGAGTTCTGGATGGATGAGTTTGCTGATCCCACCAGCGGTATCGGTATTGAGGCCGACACTTGCATCGTGAGGGGTGTTGCCGAGCACATTCCTTATAATGGCCGACCCTACACTATCTCGAAAGTTAACATTCTGGCCAGTATCATCGCCGATGAGGGCGCGGTACTCAAGTGCTCACTCATTCCCGTAGGCGAGAATGGCGCCGATTTCGACAATCCTCTTGCCACGACCGAATATACCTTCGGTACCGAGGCTGTCGATTACGCGAACCTGCAGATGGATTTGCAATTTAAGAACATCGATCCCGAAACCGGTTATGAGGTTGACGATCCTCTGGTGATTGACCAGGACGTGCTCATTTACTTCGACTTCAACGATGCTCTCATTTCTTACTTTGCTCCTTACTACAATGGTGTGAACCGTGCTTTTGCGCAGGTGCACACTTGGGATAATGTGCGTCAAACCGCTTATGCCGTGGTTGAGTACGGCGCGAAGAACGGTGAGGAATACACTCCCGAAGGCCTCTACCTGGGTGAAGCCGGTGGTGGTTATGTGTGGGGTAGCTCGTCGACGGGCGTCTACTATCTGCCCACTACTTTCGTGGTTGGCTTTGACCTGGCTTATCCCTATCTCTACACCGACGATGAGGTTGAGCTTGAGGTGGCCGCCGAAGGCGAAAGCAAAGAAATGACTGTGTACTCGAGCGAAATGAGCGAATCGTTCCTGATTGCGGGCGATGAGAAGGGTGAAACCGACATGCCCGACTGGCTGAGTATCGAGTTTGTTGACGGCGAGTACAGCGGCACCACATCTGCCGGTGAGGCTTACACCGAGTATGACGGCACCGTGGCCACCACCATCACCGCCGAGGCTCTGCCCGAAGGCATGACCGGTCGCCAGGCCGAAATCTACCTCATTGTCCCGACTCAAGTGATCAAGATCACGGTCAAGCAGGGTGAGGTGCAAGTAGATGTCAAGGGTGACGTGAACGGTGACGGTATCCTCAGCGGTGCCGACGTGACCGCCCTCTACGGCTATCTGCTCGACAACAAGGAAGTGGCCGGTAATCCCGACGTGAACGGCGACGGCAACGTGAGTGGTGCCGACGTGACGGCTCTCTACAACCTGCTGCTGAACTAATCTCTACGACAACATCTCAATATAAGCACAATATATTACTACATGTTGTGGCGAGGGGAACCCCGAGACGGGGTATCCCCTCGTTTTTATGCTGTGATAATTGTGACGATTTTTTTGGAAATTTCAATATTTCTGCATAATTTTGCAAGTGATTGTGAGAGAATGTGGCTTTACCGGTCAAATCGCTTTCAATAAGATGGAATTAATCACCTTATTTATATAATTATTACTGCTTATGAAAAAATTATTACTTTTGATGGCCGCGGCCCTGCTCGTGACGGGTGCCTACGCCAAGAACAAGCCATTAACAGCAAAGATGAACACTCCGGTAGCCGTCAAGGGCATGGAGATGAAAGTGACCGACCGCATGAGCGACATGGTGGCCGACGCGGCCGACGTGAGCCTGTGGACGCCCACTGTGAGCGCCGGTGAGCAGTTGCCGCCCATTACCTTCGATGAGGGCACGCCCACCAAGCGCCCCGGCACCTACTACGCGCGTCCGCGCGGCACATTCTTCACGGGTCTGTCGCTCGACGGCTACGGCTACTCCAACTGGAACTATTTCCTGTTCACACCGCCTTTCTACGACGTGACCGTGACCGACTGCACCACCGAGTTCCCCTCGTGGCGCACGTGGCAAGGCTACGGCCCGTTTGAGAACGGTGAGTATCCCGCGCTCGAGCCGGTGGATGATGTGACGACTTACACGATTGAGAACATCCAGCCTTTCTATCGCAAAGCGCCCGAACTCACGTCGTATAATGCGATGGGCGACTCTACCTTCGCGTGGGGTTACTTCAAAGCCGGCGGCACGGCCAACTATACCAACGCGAGCAGCGGCCGCACTTACCTGGCCTCAAACAACGACCGCTCCTGGGGCTCGCTGAGCTATAACCCAACTCAAACGATGGTCAACAACGCCACCACTAACCAAAACGCCGCCAAGCGCTGGAGCTACGACACGGTAGAGGTGAAGGGCATCGGCGAATTTCTCAATGTGGAGCCGGGACACCCCTTTGTGCTGCATGGCGTTTATCCGCGCCTGCGCATCAGCAAAGGCGGCTCCATCACCCTCGAGGTGCTTCGCTGCACGCAAAAGGATGACGGAACCATGAACACCTGGTCGTCGAAAGTGCTCGCCACCAAAACCGTCGAGGTTACCGCCATCGACGGCAAGGCGCAAATGATTAGCTTTGACGAACTGGTGCAGGTCGACCCCGAAACAGGTGAGGAAACCGCGCTGGTGATCGACGAGCCGGTGATGATACTTCTCAAGAGCGACGACGCCGAGTACTGCGCGCTTTTCGGCAAGCATGAGAATTTGATTCCCGGTGAGGCTCACGCCTATCTCTATTTCATGGCCGAAGAGAAAGCACGCATGGGTGGCGCTAATTTCCACTACACCACGGGCTATGCCACCGCATGGGACTTTATGTACGATTTGACTTATAACTACCTGGTTTGCGACGAGGATGAGTTTGTGGCACCTGTCGAGGGTGGCGAGAAGACGTTCACTTTCAACAGCTACTATAATTCCTATTCTTGGGAAATTACCGGCGAGAACAATAGTGACATCCCCGAATGGGTGTCGGTCGAGGTGGAAGATGTGATGGACGGAAACAGCTACACGGGAGAGACTAATGTGCTTGTCCAAGTGGAGCCGCTGCCCGATGGCGAGACCTATCGCGAGACGAAACTCGACTTCCACAATGCCGGCGCGAGCCATCTTATCACCGTGAAGCAAGGCAGTGAGGATACGCCTCCCACTCCTGGCGACGTGAACGGTGACGGTATTGTGAGCGGTGCCGACGTGACCGCACTCTATGGCCTCCTGCTCGATGGCAAGGAAGTGGCCGGTAACGCCGATGTGAACGGCGACGGCAGTGTGAGTGGCGCCGACGTGACGGCCCTCTACAACCTGTTGCTCAAATAAACACGAATCGGTCATCTCAAGACCACAATATGACAAACGAGGGGAACCCCATGACGGGTTCCCCTCGTTTTTGGGGGCGGGACCGCAGCTTTAGCGGTCGTCCTCGTTGTCGAGAATCCGGTTTTGTGACATTTCGTCGTATTCGGCCCACGCGGCGTCTTCCTCGGCGTGGAAGGTGAGCGGCAGGGGCTCGGCGATGCCGGCAAGTGCCTCGTTGAACTTGCGCTGGAAAATGTGGAGGCTGCGGCAGTAAAACACCCAGTCGCGCTGGCCGTCGCCGGTGTAGATGCCGGTGCACACGGCCACGGGGTCGCGGTCGAACGTGTCTTGCAACAGGTCGTTGACGGTGCCCATGAGGCGATAAGTGTCGAACTGTGGCATGCCTTTGAGATCAGGCTCATAGCGCCACGATACTTCCACACGATAGATGTATTTGCCGGTGAGACGCACGTTGTCGAGGTCGCCGCGCCCGGTGACGATGATGAGGTTGCCGTTTTGTGCCTCGGTGGGTGCCGACCACCATTCTTTGCTTATCTTGAGTCGTGCCATAAAATGAGAGGTGAAATTAAACGCAAAGGTAGTGAATATAGTCAAAAAAATAACCGGCAAGGGCGGTTGTTTTTCGGGAAATGTGTAAATTTGCGCCAAATAAAGGTTTAACTACAAAAAAATGAACGTCATGAAGAAATTTATCGTATTGTTAATGGGCCTTTGCGCCCTCACCGCTGTGGTGCAGGCTGTAACTCCGCGTCGCGGACGCGCGCGCACTACCGCCAACAAGACCAAAACCAATGTGAACAAGCCCGTGGCAGTGATTAATCTCGACTTCCGCAATGTGTTGCGCGAGAATGTGGGCAAGAAATACAACACGCAGCTCATGCGCAACCTCATGAACAGCCCCGAGTTTGTGGAACGTTGCCACTTCGAGGCTTTCAAGCCCAATGTGGAGAAACTGTCGGGCGATGTGACCTCGCATCTGATGGGCGGCCGCGAGGTGCTCATGCTGCGATTTGGCAACATGGCCGACCCGGGTCTGGAGCAAATCGTGTTTTGGGACGAGACTAACGACAACCTGGTGCGCACCACGCTGCGCGATAGCGAAACGTGGACCGAGTTCCTCACCGAGAAACCCACCGATATCGACCAGGCAGCCGCTAAAGACATGTACTGGGCCACGTTTGAATAAGGCTTAGTTAATGCACAATTCACAATGCGCAATGTGTAATGTGTAATGTGTGGTCACTTGTTCGCGAATGGAGCAAGTGACCTCGCTTTTTTCGCTTCACCTCGGCAATAAAAATGAAAAAATATTTTTTTTCATTTTGTATTGCGCTCGGTTTGCAGTAATGTTGCCCTTTGGGGCGAAATCACGCTTCACCTCGGCAATAAAAATGAAAAAAATTTTTTTTTCATTTTGTATTGCGCTCGGTTTGCAGTAATGTTGAGGCATTTTGCCTCGAAATTACGCTTCACCTCGGCAATAAAAATGAAAAAATTGTTTTTTTCATTTTGTATTGCGCTCGGTTTGCAGTAATTTTGCAGATTAAACCGGTTTCGCCTTGTAGTGGACCGAGTGGTTGAAATATTTGAAGCGATGATTAGCAAGATAATAGATTATCACAGTATAGGCCACCTGCGGTATTTGGTGGAGCGGGCAAGGAATGTGGTTGTCACATGTCATCTCTCGCCCGACGGCGATGCCATAGGGTCATCGCTGGGATTGTGCAAGCTGTTGCGCAATATGGGCAAGCGCGCCGATGTGGTGCTGCCCGACCAGGTACCGCGCCAGCTCACGTTCATCACCCTTGAGGATGTGCAGCCGGTGACCTATAGCGTGAACCGCATTAAGTCGCAGTCGCTTCTCGAGCGCGCGTCGCTGGTGATATGCCTTGATTTTAATTCGTTGAAACGAATCGATAAACTGGGTCCGGTGGTGGCCGGCGCGCATGCCGACAAGGTGATGATTGACCATCATGAGGACCCCGACTTGGAGGGTCTCAAAGTGGCGATATCGCACCCCGAGGCGTCGTCGACCTGCGAGCTCGTTTACCGTGTGGCCATGCAGGCCGGCTGGTTGCGGTATGTCGACCGCTTTGTGGCGCGCTGCCTCTACCTGGGCATGATGACCGACACGGGCAACTTCGCCTATGACAACGCCGACGACCCCGAAGTGTTTGAAATCGTGGCGGCGCTCATGCGACATGGTATCGACCGCCATGAGTTGCACAAGCGCGCCATCGACAATTATCATGTGAGTGCTATCAGACTGCAGGGTTACGCGCTTCACGAGAGGATGCGCGTCGACATGGAGCGCGGCGCGGCACTCATCACGCTCGACAAGGAAGAGCTTGAGCGCTTTGGTTATCAGCGCGGCGACACCGAGGCGCTTGTGAACCGTCCGCTTTCGGACCCGTCGATACGCTGGTCCACTTTTATGCGTGAAGATGCCGAGCACATCAAGGTGTCGATGCGTGCCGAGGGCGACTTCCGTGTCGATGAGATGTGCGCACGATACTTTCACGGCGGAGGCCACATCCATGCCGCCGGCGGCGAGTTTTGCGGCACAATGGCCGAGGCTGTCGCCGTCTATGAGGAAATCCTTGCGGGCGTGGCACCGCTCGCCACGGTTGAAGAGAATGAAAATCAATCAATAACAAATGAAGATAATAAGAACAATGAAGATTAACAAAAGTGTTATTAGCGCCTTGCTCGCGCTGACTTTCATGGCTATCATGACGTCGTGCCGCGACACCACGAGCTATGCCGACCTGCTCAACGACGAGCGTCATGCCGTTAATTCCTATCTGTCGAATTTTAAGGTGGTCAACGAAATTCCGGCCGACACCATCTTTGAGGTGGGTGAGGACGCGCCTTTCTACCGCATCGACAAGGATGGTAACGTGTATATGCAGGTGTTGCGTGCCGGCGACCGCAAGAAAGACGCGCCCAAGAAGTCGCAACGCATCTACTTCCGCTACATGCGTTACAACCTCAACCTGTGGTACGATAACGGCTCGTGGGAGGGCGACGGAAACGAGAAGGACATGAGCCTGAGTCCGGCTTATTTCTTGTATAACAATTATAACGACACCGAAACCAGTCTGTGGGGCTATGGCATCCAAATGCCGTTGCCGTTGCTGGGCTTGGACTGCGAGGTGAATCTTCTCATCAAGTCGCAATATGGCGTCACGGCCGAGATTAGCTATGTGCAGCCTTACCTGTTTCACGTGCGTTATTTCCCGAGCCAAATTTAAATAAACAACCTATAACCTTCTTATTTAACTGATTTCATGTCACTCATCAAATCAATCTCTGGCATCAGAGGAACCATTGGCGGGCCGGCCGGCGACGGCCTCACCCCGCTCGATATTGTGAAGTTCACGAGTGCTTATGCCACCTTCGTGCGTCGTCACAGCACGCGCGCGAGCAATGTCATCGTGGTGGGACGTGACGCCAGGTTAAGCGGCCGCATGGTGCTCAACCTTGTTACCGGCACGCTCACGGGCATGGGCTTTGACGTGGTCAACATCGGTCTTGCCACCACCCCCACCACCGAGCTTGCCGTGGTGGGCGAGCAGGCGTGTGGCGGCATCATTATCACGGCGTCGCACAATCCCAAGCAATGGAACGCGCTTAAGTTGCTCAACGAGGAGGGCGAATTTCTCACCGACGAGCAAGGCAAGGAAGTGTTGCGCCTGGCCGAGGCACAGGACTTTGACTATGCGCCCGTCGATGAACTGGGCCGCGAACAAAAGAACTATACCTACCTGCGTCGCCACATCGACCAGGTGCTCGCGTTGCCGCTTGTCGACGTGAAGGCCATCCGCAATGCCAAGTTCACCGTGGCGGTCGACGCTGTCAACAGTGTGGGCGGTGTCGCTATTCCCGCCCTGCTCGAGCGGCTCGGCGTCAAAAAGACGGTGAAACTCTTTTGCGACCCCACCGGCAACTTCGGGCATACGCCCGAACCCATTCCCGAGAATCTCACGGCCATCAGCGATTACATGAAGCGTGGTGAGGCCGATGTGGCTTTTGTCGTTGACCCCGACGTGGACCGCCTGGCCATCATCATGGAGAACGGCGAGTTCTTTGTGGAGGAATATACACTCGTGGCTGTCGCCGACTATGTGCTCGCCCACACTCCCGGGGCCACCGTGAGCAACTTGTCGTCGTCGCGCGCGCTTCGCGATGTGACGCAACGCCACGGCTGTAGTTACACGGCAGCCGCCGTGGGCGAGGTGAACGTTACCACTGAGATGCGCCGCACCGGCGCCGTGATAGGCGGCGAGGGTAATGGCGGCGTCATCTACCCCGCGTTGCACTATGGCCGCGACGCGCTGGTGGGTGTGGCCCTGTTCCTGACGTTGCTTGCCAAGAGCGGCAAGACGGTGAGCGAGCTCAAGAAGACTTACCCGCAATACAGCATCGCCAAGACCAAGCTCGAGCTTCGTCCCGACATGGATGTCGACGCCATCTTGCGTGCCGTCGAAGACCACTATAAGGGTGAGCGCGTCACGACCATCGACGGCGTGAAAATCGACTTTGACGACAGTTGGGTGCACCTGCGCAAGAGCAACACCGAGCCCATCATCCGCATCTACAGCGAGGCCCACACCATGGACGAGGCTGTGAAGCTGGGCGAGGAAGTGAAGAAAATCGTTTTATCATTAATATAATAACTGACTATGAAGGCAAAAAAAACAGTAAACTTGATTATAGCCATGGCATGCACGGCTATGGCGGTGAACGCGACCACGCCTGTCAAGGGAGTTGACCGCAGCAACCTTGACCCCGCTACGGCGCCGGGCGAAGATTTCTATCAGTATGCCTGCGGCGGTTGGATGAAGAACCATCCGCTCGACCCGCAGTATGCGCGTTTCGGCACCTTCGACCAGCTTGCAGAGAACAGCCGCGAGCAGGTCAAAGACATCGTTACCAACCTGGGCGGCAATAATCGTCGCGGCTCCATCGAGCAAAAGGTGGGCGACCTCTATGCGCAAGGAATGGACAGTGTGGCGCTCAACGCCGGCGGAAACAAGCCTCTCGTGAACCAGCTCAGCGCCATCGCGGTGGCTCCGCGTGCCGACTTTATCCAACTGGTGGCCATGATGCACCTGGGCGTGGCCGATCCGTTCTTCAACAGCAGCGTGATGGCCGACCTTAAGAACAGCGATGAGAATATGCTCTATTTCATGCAGGGCGGCATCGGTTTGGGCGACCGCGACTACTACCTGGAGAACGACGAGAACACCGTCAAGGTGCGCAAGGCCTACGAAGAGTATATCAATAAGGTGATGCAACTGGCCGGCTATAAGAAAAGCGACGCCAAGAAAGCCGTCAAGAACGTGATGACCATCGAGACCGAACTGGCGCGCGTGGCCATGTCGCGCGAGGAGAGCCGCGACTACAGCAAGCTCTACAATGTGTTTACCTTCGACGAGCTCAAGGCGCGCTATCCCGCCATCAACTTCGACGCTTATCTCACCGCGCTGGGCGTGAACGGCATTACCAAGGTGTGCGTGTTCCAGCCCGCGTCGCTCGACAAGGTGAACGAGATGTTCACCACGCTCAAGGATAAGCAAATTCGCGACTACCTCTCGTTTAAGATGGTCGACGCCGCGTCAAACTATTTGAGCGACGACTTTGTGCAGGCCAACTTCGACATGTATAGCCACGCATTGAGCGGCAAGCAGGTGATGCAGCCGCGCTGGAAGCGTGCCCTCAACGTGCCTAACACGCTGCTGGGCGAGGCCGTGGGCCAGCTCTATGTCAAGAAGTATTTCCCCGAGGAGAGCAAAAAGAAAATGCAACGCCTCGTCGACAACCTGCGCATGGCGCTGGGCGAGCACATCTCCACGCTGTCGTGGATGAGTCCTAAAACGAAGGTGAACGCGCTCGTCAAGCTCAACAGCTTCACCGTGAAAATCGGCTATCCCGACCGCTGGCACGACTATAGCAGTGTCAATATCGACCCCGCGTTGCCTTATTGGAACAATGTGTTGGCGGCTCGTCGCCATGCGGCCGAATATGAATACAGCCAGCTGGGCAAGCCGGTTGACAAAGAGCGCTGGTGGATGACACCGCAAACCGTCAACGCCTACTATGAGCCGTCGAGTAACGAGATTTGCTTCCCGGCCGGTATCCTGCAGAAGCCTTACTTCGACCCCGACGCCGACGATGCCAGCAACTATGGCGCCATCGGTGTGGTTATCGGCCACGAGATGACCCACGGCTTCGACGACCAGGGCCGCAATTTTGACCAGAACGGTAACATGATTGACTGGTGGACCCAGGAGGACGCCGACAAATTCAAGCAGCTTGCCGACAAGCTCGGCGCGCAGTACAGCGAGGTTATCGTTGCCGACGACGTGCACGCCAACGGCAACTACACCATGGGCGAGAATATCGCCGACCATGGTGGCCTGCGCATTTCTTACAGCGCGTTCCAAAAGACCGACCAGGGCAAGGGCAATACCCTCATCGACGGCTTCACGCCCGCTCAACGCTTCTACTTGAGCTATGCCAACGTGTGGGCCAACAACATCACCAAGGAAGAAATCTTGCGTCGCACCAAGATGGACCCGCACTCGCTGGGAAAGAACCGCGTTAACGTGGCCATCCGCAACCTCGACGAGTTCTTCCGCGCTTTCGACATCAAGCAAGGCGACAAGATGTATCGCCCCGAGGCCGACCGCGTTATCATCTGGTAAAGTCCACACTACTCCCGACCGTTACACTCGCCTGTCGCCCGTCGCGGCAGGCGAGTTTTTTTTAGGCGTGGTGTCGGTATTGTGATAAAAAATCTTGATTTTCGGGTGGGGAAAAGAGGCTAAAATAGCTATCGGTGAGGAGGCGATGCGAAAAAATACCCACTTGTGGCGATTTCGGGGTTTTGCGAAACCCGCTACCTTTGTATCGTGTATTTTGCGGGGAGCCATCCCCGCTAAGGAAAATGAATTAGTTATTAGTTGATTCAAGGTTCAAATACCAATTAACACTCCTGACTTCGGCAATGCGTCACCCAAATTTAGATATGGGTTATTTTGCTGTCG
>CAMVPC010000023.1 GCA_947169265.1 uncultured Prevotellaceae bacterium | reverse complement strand
ACAGCAAAATAACCCATATCTAAATTTGGGTGACGCATTGCCGAAGTCAGGAAATGAGAGAGGATGCGTTTCGTTGCGATTCGCATCCTCTTTTGTCGTGTGATGTGATGATTACGAGATGGTGAACGTGTCGGCGTCGCGCCAAGCGGGGAACTTGGCGCGGAATTGCTCAAGGTGGGCCGGCGACAGGTCGGCGGCGATGATAGGGCTGGTGGCCCGCTGGGCGATGGTCTTCCCCTTGAAGTCGACGATGAGCGAGGAACCTTCGCTGTATTCCACACCGTGATGGTCGGCGCCACAGCGGTTCACGCCACACACGTAGCACTCATTCTCGATGGCGCGCGCGATGAGGAGCTGTTTCCAGGCGCCCACGCGGGCCTGCGGCCAGTTGGCGACAACGAGCAGCATATCGTAGTTGTTGCGCATGTTGCGGCAGAAGACCGGGAAACGCAGGTCGTAACACACAATGAGCTTGATGTTGAAGCCGCGGAACCGGATGATAGGGGCTTGGTTGTTGCCTTGCGAGAAGATTTTGTCCTCACCGCCAAACGAGAACAGGTGACGCTTGTCGTAGAATGTCTCCTCATCGTTTGGCTCGAGGAAGAAGGCGCGGTTATAAACCTGTCCGGCAGTGCGTGCCAGGAAGCTGCCGGCAATGGCCACGCCGCGCTCGGCCGAGAGGCGTTTGAGCTCGCGCATCGTGTCGCCGGTGTTGCGCTCGGCAAGTTCCAGCGCCAGCCCGGGCTCATCGATGAAACCGGTCGAGAAAAGTTCGGGGAGAACCACCAGGTCGGTGTCCTCGGGAATATTGAGCAGGTTGCGCCGCAGTTGTTCCAAGTTGGCGCTCTTGTCGCCCTGGGCGATGTTGTCCTCGATGAGGGCGATGCGTAGGTTGCGAGTGAACATCCGTTTGTTAAGTGTTAAGTGTTGAGGTAAAGCATTTAAAAACTATCATCAATCAGCCGTGACAATCTCAAGGCCGGTGGCGAATTTGTCGGGGTAGCGCGCGGCGTCACGATGGTCGTGGAAGTAGCGCTTGATGGCGAGCATGTCGGTATCGGGGTCGTCGGTGGGCGTGAACACACGGTCGATGCACACGTGTCGCCGCCGATAATCGATATAAGCGAGTACAACCGGTACGCCGGCATCACGCGCGATGTGCAGGAAGCCTTTGTGCCAATGCTCATTGCGGCTGCGTGTGCCTTCGGGAGTGACGGCGACCCACAGGTGGACGTTTCGCTCAAACTCGGCCACGACACCAGCGGTGACATTAGTGTGTTTCTTGCGCGACACGGGAATACCGCCCATTCGTCGCAAGAGCCATCCCAGCGGAAAGAAGAACCAGGTATCCTTCATCAGGAAACTGGCGGTACGTCCCACCGATCGGATACACAACTCGCCCATGATGAAGTCCCAGTTGCTGGTGTGCGGCGCGACGCAGATGACACATTTCTCCACCTCGGGATGGGCGATGGTGAACGTCCATCCTCGCCGATGCAGTATTTTGCCCCACAAGTTCATGCGGTGCTATGACGGTAAAACGCGCTTACTAGCGCAAGTCGTTCATTTTCTTGGCGATTTCGCCCACTTCCTGGCGCATATATTCTGTGATTTCCTTCTCAACACCCTTGAAGAAGGCGCGGCGGGCACGACGATACTCGCGGCCGTTGGCAAATTCGGCGGGTTTCTTGTCGAACTTCACCGAGGTGCGGTTCACTGCCTCTTGCTGCACGAGGGCCGCGTCGATGACGAGGCTGTCCCATTCCTTTTTTTGATCCTTCTCTTGTGCCATGATACACTCACCGGCGATGACACTGCACGCGGTCTTGATAGCTTTCTTGAAATCTCGATTGTTAGCCATAAGTTTAATAAGGTAGATTTGTTAAACAATGCGCTAAATTACAAAAAATAATTGATATGGCGTAATATTTCGGGAATAAAACTTAACTTTGCATGAGAAAACCGAAAAATGAGAATACATTTACACTTATTTTTGGCCTTGATGGCATGTGTGGCCGCCGCTTGCGGGACCGGTGTCGAGACCGGAAAACGCGTTACTGATCGCGACGTGGCACGTGTTGTGGGGCACGCGTCGCAGGCCGGCACGGCGCTCAGCGTGACTTACAGCGATTCGGTGCCTATGTGGCAACCGGGAAAACGTTTCTTTGTTACCGACGACAACGCGCGCCTCTTGTTTGAACATTCGCGCGCTTTCGACCGTGACACGTTGCATTTGGCCGGACGCTACTTGACTTACGCGGGTTGCGACACCGTGCTCTCGCTCGATGGGCGACGTGTGGTCAATCTGCTTTTCGACGATGGGCCACGCCACCTCGTTTACCGCACGTCGAAAGCTCCGGGCGAATTCACTCCGTCATTTGTGGTGCCGTTCCTGGTAAACATGGATATGGTGGAGCACTACCGCTCACGGCTCGTGGGGCACGAGTTCTATGTGATGACGCCCATTTGGTACGATGCCGGCAGTGAGGAAATGAAGCGTGGGCGCAAGTTTGTCAAGGTGACTGTTGACGATGTGGCGCCCGGTAACAAGGTGCTACCGCTCAAGGTGATTTTTACCGCACGCGACAACGGTGAGCGTGCCCTGGTGTGGCTCTCGAGCGGTAATGAACTGATGAATAACCGCACCTTCGACGCGCTCTTCGCCCTGAACGATCCGCGCCAGTCTTATCCTCACATTGGCGATGCCCATTGGCAACTAATCGTCAACGGACATGTGGACGAGGGTATGACCAAAGAAGAGTGCCGACTCGCACTTGGCGCGCCGCGCTCCATCGCGCAACTGCCCGACCAAACGGGCCTGCGCGAGGTGTGGAGCTACGACGGTGGTGTCACGCTCCACTTTGTGGATGGCTTGCTCGTGAAATGATGAAAAAGAGGGAGCCCCCCGTTAAACTATTAGCCCGTTTATGTGTCAATCAGTTAATTTGTTTACAATAGATGCTTGAGATTGAATTTTTAGGAACTGGGACTTCGACCGGTGTACCGCAAATCAAATGTCCGTGCCCGGTGTGCCACTCGACCGACCCGCGCGACAAGCGGTTGCGGCAGAGTGCTATTGTGCGCTATCAAGGCCGCAAAATCTTGATAGACTGCGGTCCCGATTTTCGCCAACAGATACTTAGGGCCAGTGACGATAATGTCGATGCGCTGTTGATATCCCACATCCACTACGACCACGTGGGTGGTATGGACGACTTGCGGCCTTACGCCCTGCGCGAGCATCCGTTTCCCGTCTTTGCCCGTGGTGACGTGATAGAGCGCTTGCGCGTCCAGTTGCCTTACTGCTTCGCCGAGAAACCCTATCCCGGCACGCCGCGCTTCGCTTTTACCGAGATTCATGACGATGAGCGCTTCGATTGCCTCGGTGTGGAGGTTCGTGCGATTCCCGTGATGCATTACCGCTTGCCGATTCTCGGTTTCGAGATAGGCCCTATGGCCTATATCACCGACTGCAAGACGATAGCTCGCGAGCAACTTGAGCGCATCAAGGGCATACCATTGCTGGTTCTCAATGCGTTGCGCATGGAACCGCACCTGTCCCACTTGTCGCTTGCCGAGGCGCTTGAGATTGTCGATATAGTGTCGCCTGGACGTGCCGTGTTTATCCATTTTAGCCACGAGATTGGTTTCCACGAAGCCACTTCGCGACTCTTGCCCGATGGCGTGGAGCTGGCTTACGATGGCATGAGAATTAATGTTGAATGATTAATATATAGTGAGTTATGAGAAGTTATAAATTTTTATTCACGCTGATGGCTGTCGTGTTGCCGGTGTGCTTGTGGGCACAAGTGAAGACGATCAAGCCGAGTCAAACTTTCGCGTTGCCCGCCCAATCGCTGATGGACAATAAAGCGAAATTCGACTACCTTGTCGAAAATAACTTTGTATTCGAAGACCTTTACAGCGGCAAGTGCAGCTGGTATTGTGGCGGCGTGATCGACACGGTGGAGGCTTCAAGTTGCTTGCCGCCAACGGCAAAATTTGACTATGCGCCAGTCAATGCCCACGATTTTGACCATACGAGTGCGTGGGTCGAGGGCGCAAAAGGACAGGGTGTGGGTGAGTATCTGGTGTATCGCTTCCCGGGTATGTGTCCGCGCGTTACTACGGTGAAGATTCTTAACGGGTATGTGAAGAATCAAAAGGCCTGGTGCGAAAATTCGAGGGTAAAAAGCCTCATGATGTATTATAACGATGTGCCGTACGCTATTTTACAACTCAACGATACGCGCAATTTGCAGTGCTTTGATGTGGGCGTGCTGGGACCCCACGATGAGCAGGCGCCACAGTGGTCGCTTAAATTTGAGATTCTTGAAGTCTATCCCGGCACAAAATATGAGGATACGGCTATCTCCGAATTGTATTTCGACGGAATTGATGTGCATTAATGCCGCAAGATTGTTCTAAATTGCGGTAAATTGTGCCCTTTTGAGCATTTTTAATAATCTTTTCGCTCTTCTACGTTCTATTATTTGTTATTTTTGCTTCAAACTTAATGATTGAGAAATGAAAAAGATATTTGCGATACTCTTGCCCGCACTTTGTATGGCGGTAAGTTCTTCGGCACGAATACCTGAACCGCCTCGTGTCGAGACAATGGGAATCGACGAGGAATTAGCCAGTGCCAAAGCGGCACTCACACAAGGTGATAATAACGTGTTTCTCGCCGACGACAACAGCGTGTGGCGAAACGGTGACTATGAGTGCCGCAAGATAAAATGCGTTGACGAGAACGACCGGGTGACGCACGTGGCCTTCGTGACCGACCCTCGAGCCGAAGACTTTGACGAGCGAGGTAAGTGTTACTACGAGGTGAAAGTGGTCAAGGGAGTGCCGCGCGTGACCAATCGTCGTGGCTTCACTGTGAAGCACCAAAAGATTGGCGCTTGGGACCTTATCGTGTTCCGTAATGCCGCCGGTGGCGTGGTCGATGTGCTTATCGCCTCTTCGGCCCAACTGCGCTATGGTGAGGAAATGCTCGATATGCAAGCCATGCTCAATGGCGTGTGGGTGAGCGCGCGTGGTGACACGGCTACGTTGGGAAAACCTCTTGAACGCGGCTCGCTGGTGTGTCCGGGTGAATATTACCTTGAGAAAGTGGATGATGGGTGGAAACTCGCGTTTGCCCAAAACCGCATGAAAGTGGTGCGCATGCCCGATATATCCAAAGAGGTGGATCCCAACACGGGCGAGGTAATCTATCATGCCGATGGCAAACGCATCTCGAAAGATGAGTTTGAGTTCATCGCTTCGCGTCCTACCGGCTATGGTGGGCACGGAGCTCTGCTTGGGCCCATCGTGTGGAGTATCACACCCACCGCCGACGGCAAGCAAATTAAAGTGAACCTCGATGAGCCCTACAATAAAGACCAAGATTTCCGCTACTCTCCCTTCGACGAGGAGCAGTTCACGCTCTCGTGGGTGAGGAGCCTCTACCCGGGCATGAAAGGACGTTGGGCTGTGGCCTCGGTGAGGCCGCTCACGCGCCGCATGCTGAGCAACCTGAACAAGGCGGCTTTGCGCCAAATCCTTGCCGACATCGCGTCGCGCCACCCTAAGGGCACAGGACTCACCGCTGTGGAGAAACTCAACAAGAGTCTCATTACCACCATGCTTGCCGAGAAATAACCTTAATTTGAATAATACGTAATATAATTCCTACTTAAAATAACTGAAAATGAAGAAATTATCGATTTTGGCATTGTGTGCCACACTGCTTGTGGCAAGTTCCTGCTCAAGCTCAAGACAATTCTTTGGCGTCACTACGGGCGCTTCGCTCGGTGGCATGTTCGGTTCGGCTATCGGTGGGCTGGCCGGTGGACATCGCGGGCATCATGTGGGTACAGTGGCCGGTATGGCCATTGGCGGACTGATTGGTGCCGCGGCTACTACGCCAAAGGAAAAGAGCAGCGAGAGCCGTTCGTCGGACTATTATAATGGTTATGACAATAACGACTATCGCACGAATAACTCTTACAGCCCCTATTCATCGGTCGATATCGAGGACATTCGTTTTATCGACTCGAACGATAACCGCTGCATTGATGCCGGCGAACAAGCGAAGCTGACCTTTATTGTTCGCAACAACGGCAATGACTATGTGTATGACATCGCCCCTGTTATTACCGTTTCGGGTACGAAGCAGATTTATCTTTCGCCCACGGCGATTATCAGCGAACTGGCTCCCGGTCGTGCCGTGCGCTACACTGCCGAGGTGGTTGCCACTAACAAGCTGAAGAGCGGCAACGTCGAGTTTGCCATCAGCTTCTCGAATGGCGATGTGCTCTACACGCTGGGATCGTTCCAGTTGCGCACTCGAGGCAGATAAGACTAAGACATCCCTTGATATAGACGAAACCCTGCAACGCTTGCTCGCGGCGGGGTTTCGTTCGTTAACGGGGTATTGCGAGCGCTACGTGGCGCAGCAGGTTGAGCTTGAGGTTGCCGAGCAGGTCGCTACCATCTACACGGTCCGAGCTGGCGGCGTAAACCTTGAAGGTATGACCTACTTGTTGGCCTGTGGCGGCTTTGACCATAGTGACGGTGGCACGGGCATAGCCACCGTCGAAAGTGCCGTCGAGCCGTGACTTGGGCAGTACGATGTAGTCACAGTTGACAACCGCTACGGCCTCGTCGTCCACGAGCCTTCGGGCGATGTCGAGCGCGGCGTTGAGGTCGTTTTGCAGCGCGGTGAGGTTGTCGCCGACGGCGATGGCGTGCCCGTGTGCGTCGCGTTGCGTGCGGTCGTCCATAGCGTCGAGACGCCGCTTGATGATTTCGGCAAGTGCTTGCTGATTGCCGCCGCGTAGCGCCTTGAAAATTTCGAGTCTTGCGCTCGGAATACCATTGCTGCAGCCAGGTGATAGGGAGGCGACGTTGTGGATGCGCCCCGGCTTGCCGTTGCGCAGCGAGTCGGCGCTACTCCAGTCGTTGCACAGGACGATGAGCGGCGCGTTGTCGATGCTTACCTCCGGCGAGACGAGCGCGTCGTATTCGGCTTCAAGGAGCGAGTCGGCATCGGCGTCGAGGGTTTCTCGCAGCAGGGTGTAGTTCATGTCGTTTTCGTCGTTCAAGGCTACATGGCAAGGCTTCTCGACGGTGAACCGCTCGAGGGAGCGGCACGCCTCCTCGAGGGAAGTACCTTTGTTGAGGCCCAAGATGGCTTCGACGGCCATCGATTGGGCTTCTTGTTCGTGGGAACATGAAACGGCGAGCATGGCTACGCACAATATCAGTAAGATGGTAAGTTTGTTCATGTGACAACGGGAACAGTGAGTTTGGTACAACGATAGAGCCACTTGCGGCCGTTTTGGGCCGTGGTGGCGAATAGATAGGTGTCGCCTCCATCCTTGAGCTTGAGGCGGCGGCGGAGTTGCTCGGTGCGCATAGGGTAGTTGCGCACGGTCACGTTGGCTTGCCCGAGGCTCGGTAAGCCGCGTTTGAGCAGTGAACTGGTGAGAGGAAGGCGTTCATCAATGATAAAGCCTCGGCCCGGGAAGTCGGGTAGGGGAGCGTCGCCCAGGAACAGGTGGCTGTTTTGGGCCACGGCAACGAGTCCAAAGTGATTGGCGAGGTGCTCGTGGCACGCCGCTTTCATGACCGAGGCGTTGGGCTCGTAGAGGTAGCGGTGCTCACTCTCGCCATCCCACAATGGGAGTGGTGGGCACGGCTCACCGGGGGTGAAGGCGAAAGTATGCCGGTCGTTAATGCAGGTGACGATGGGCGATGCCGTGTGGTCGCGGTCGAGCAGCAGCAGCAATTCCTTGCACTCGCCGGCCACGCTCACGATTAGCACCCGCTTGACGCGTGCCAGTCGCGTGACGGCATTGTGCCAGTCGAGCATGGGCGAGAGCTTGAGCAGCACGCGCCGTGCCTTGGCGAGCAATGTGTCGTGCAGCGCCTCGACGTCGGGTGTGCAGTCCTTGAGGCTTACGACGCGCTCTCCGTGGGCGTCGCGCCGCGCCGGGTCGACAAAAATCACGCTGGCTTCGGGCATCGACGCCAGGTAGTCTTCGGCAGTGCCGTGGACCACCTCGCAGTGCGTCAGCCCCAGGCAGGCGAAGTTGTGGCGGGCGAGCGCGCACAACTCCTCGTTGCGCTCCACATAAACGGCATGGGCAAAACGTGGTGCCATGAACGAGAAATCAACCCCCAGGCCACCCGTGAGGTCGACGAGGGTGTCGCCTTCGACCAATGTGGCCTTGAGTGTGGCGGTGGCCTGCGACGAGCACTGTTCGAGCGAGAGGTGGATGGGATACACGATGCCGTCCACCACGGCCCACGACGGCACTTTGCGCCGCAACTCCTGCCACCCCGCCACTTGGCGCAGGGCGGCCTCACGGTCGATGCCGCGCGGAATGTGCAACGCAAGCCGCTTCACGTCGTCAAGCCGATGGGCCGCGGCCCATTCCATCGTGGCCTCATCAACAAGTGGGCTATGCTCTAACTCTTTCACCCTGCAAAGATAACCCTTTTCCACGACAATCCCCCAATTTTTTTCGAATGAATCCTTGCCGAAAACGGGAATTTGTTGTATCTTACTTGGATTGCGAAGATATAATCAGTTCTTGTATGAAACCAAGCTGTCAATTTGGAATAAACGGCGCACTGTTGCTGCAACCCTTTATTTTTTTCTAAAAAACACGGGCTTCACCACCTTTTTAGCCGGCTTTCCGTGAATTTAACACTTTTTTAGAAAAAATAACAAGTGGGTAATTACCATTTTTAGCCGATATTTTGTAATTTTGTGGATTGATAATAGGGAATCGGCCTCACGACAATGGGAATGCACAACGTTTCACTGCTATATGGGTGACGTTAAGCGTTTGTTTATCATTGCAATGCGAGCGTTTGCGCAAAACACATAACGCGTGTTTTGACGCATGATAAGTTTGCAACCGCCGCTTCTGTTATCGCTCAGGCTCCCGTCCACGTCGAGGGATTTCGAGCCGATATGGCTATAGCCAATTAAAAAAACGACATAAATGATAAGTAAATGGAATTACTTACCCCTAACACAAGAAGACCAAGAAGCCGTAAGGCGCCTGGAGGCAAAATTCCCCCAGTGCCCGTCGGTTGCCCGGTTGCTGGTGTTGCGTGGAATGAAGACCGACGAAGATGTGCGAAGCTTCTTCTACCCCTCGCTACACCAACTGCCCGACCCGTTCCTGATGAGGGATATGGGAAAGGCCGTGGAAAGGCTCAACCAAGCCTTAGGGGCCAAAGAGAAAGTAATGGTCTATGGCGACTATGACGTCGATGGGACCACTGCGGTAGCCCTCGTGTATCGCTACCTGCAAAATTTTTATAGCAACCTCGTCTATTATATCCCCACGCGGGACGACGACGGTTATGGCATCTCGTTGCAAAGCATTGACTATGCCGAAAGCATCGGGGTGAAGTTGATTATCGTGCTCGACTGCGGCATCAAGGCTATCGACGAGATTGCCTATGCCAAGCAGAAGGGTATCGATTTCATCGTGTGTGACCACCATGTGCCCGACGATGTGTTGCCCGACGCGGTGGCTATCCTCAACCCCAAGCTCAAGGACGATGCTTATCCCTTCAAGGGGCTGAGCGGTTGCGGCGTGGGCTACAAGTTCATGCAGGCTTTCGCGCGCAGTAACGGCATCCACAGCATGTACGAGCTTGACCACTCGCTCGACTTGCTGGCAGTGAGTATTGCTGCCGACTTGGTGCCGCTCACGGGCGAGAACCGCGTGCTAACCTTCTACGGTATCAGGCGGTTGAACAACAACCCGTGCGTGGGCTTGAAGAGTATTATCAAGATGTGCGGGCTTGATAAGCGCGACATCAACATCAGCGATATCATCTTCAAGATAGGGCCGCGCATTAATGCCTCGGGACGCATGCAAAGTGGCCAGCAGTCGGTGGAGTTACTGCTCACCAAGGACCCGCGCGAGGCCCTCGAGATAAGCAAGAAGATAGAGCAGTTCAATCAGGACCGCAAAGAGCTCGACCGCCAGATCACTGATGAGGCCAACGCTATCATCGAGAACCACAAAGAGGAGATAGGCAGCAAGAAACCTATTGTGCTTTACAATCACGACTGGCACATGGGTATCATAGGCATCGTGGCGTCGCGACTTGCCGAGCTCTATTTCCGCCCGTCGGTGGTGCTCACTTATGGCGGTGACGGAATCGCCACCGGCTCGTCGCGGTCGGTGCGAGGCTTCGACATCTACGAGGCGATTAAGGCGCAGCGCGATTTGCTCGAGACCTTTGGCGGTCACACGAATGCCGTGGGACTATCAATCAAGGTCGAGAATATTCCCGAATTCCGCCGTCGCCTCGAGGCCTATGTCGAGAGTCACATCGAGGAGGAGCAGGTGACGCCGTCGATCGACATCGATTGCCAAATCACGTTGGGTGAAATCTCCGGCGAGTTCATGCGTCAAATGAAGTATTTCAACCCGTTCGGCCCCGAGAACAACAAGCCGGTGTTTGTGGCGCGAAACTGTCGCGATGTGGGCTCGTCGAAACTCGTGGGCAAGAAGATGGAGCATATCAAGCTCGATGTGAACGATGGTACAGCGGCGCGGCCCATGAGCGGCATCGCCTTCAACATGCCTGAGCATTTCGAGCGCATCAAGGCGGGCGAGCCGTTTGACATGGTGTTCACCATCGAGGAAAACAAGCACCGCAACGTGAGCTATGTTCAGCTCATGGTCAAGGGTATAAAAATGCACGACGAAAGCTGGCAGTGATGGCTCACCGGCAGCTCGAGAAGGCACTTCAAATTCTCAAGAAATATTGGGGATTTGACTCGTTTCGCCCATTGCAGGACGAGATAATCCTCTCGGTGCTCGACCGCCGCGACACGCTGGGGCTCATGCCCACCGGCGGCGGCAAGTCCATCACTTTCCAGTTGCCGGCGATGGCGCTCGACGGCTTGGCCCTTGTGGTGACTCCCATCATCTCACTCATGAAGGACCAGGTGGATAACTTGCTGGCGCGTGGTATCCGCGCCACTTATCTTCACGCCGGACTCACCCGTCGCGAGACCACTTTGTGCTACGAGCGCTGCATTAATGGCAAGGCGAAGTTCCTTTATGTGTCGCCCGAACGCCTCAATAACCAGAACTTCATCGCCGAGCTGCGGCGCATGGATGTGAACCTGCTGGTGGTCGACGAGGCTCACTGTATTTCGCAATGGGGCTACGACTTCAGGCCCTCGTTCTTGTCGATAGCGCGCGTGAGGAAACTATTCCCCGAGGTTCCCGTGCTGGCGCTCACGGCGACGGCCACACCTCGTGTGGTGACCGATATTATGGACAAGCTCGAGTTTGCGCGGCGAAATGTGTTTTCGAAGAGCTTCGCGCGCGACAACCTCACCTATGTGGTGCGGCACACCCATGAGAAAAACGACGAGCTCGTCCACATTGTCGCCAGTATGCGCGGGAGCGCCATCGTGTATGTGCGCTCACGCAACCGCACCAAGCTCATCGCCGACGAGTTGCGGCGCAACGGCATTACCGCCGATTTTTACCATGCGGGCCTTTCAATCGAAGAGAAAGAAGACAAACAAAACAAGTGGAAGAGCGGCGAGTTGAGGGTCATGGTGGCCACTAACGCCTTTGGGATGGGAATCGATAAGCCTGACGTGAGGCTCGTGGTACATGTCGACGTGCCCAACTCTCTCGAAGAGTATTACCAGGAGGCGGGGCGCGCCGGGCGTGACGGCAAGCGAGCCTATGCTGTGATGCTCGTTAAGCCCACCGACCGCGCCACGCTTCACCGCCACCTCGCCGAGGCATTCCCCGAAAAAGATTTTATACGACGCACCTACGAGCGTGTGGGAAATTTCCTCGAAGTGGCTGTGGGTGAGGGCTATGGAAAAATGTTTGATTTTAATTTTAATCTGTTTTGCTACACCTTCAAGCAGCCTATCCTGCCCACACACAACGCGTTGCGCATCCTCACGCAAGCCGGCTACATCCAGTTTGTCGAGGAGGTGGAAACGCAATCGCGCGTAATGATATTGGCAAATAAGGAACAACTATATAACCTTAACCCGACGACAAAAGACGCCGACAAGGTGCTGCAAGCGCTGCTACGTTCTTACACGGGGCTCTTTGCCGACTATGTGTTTATCAACGAGGAAACAATGGCTTATCGGTTTGGCCTTGACCCGCAAAATATCTACGAGGCGTTGCTCGAATATACCCGCATGCACATCCTCCACTATGTGCCCCGCAAGCGCACGCCTTATGTGATTTACACTACTTCGCGTGAGGAACCTCGCCACCTGCTTTTCCCCAAGGCTATCTACGAGGAATTGCGCGAACACATGCGCGCACGCGTTGACGCTGTGGTGGGCTATGCCTTCGGCGATGAGAACCAGTGCCGCGAGCGTTATTTGCTCAACTATTTCGGCGAGCGGGTGGAGGAACGTTGCAACCATTGTGACAATTGTATCGAGGCACGCAAGCGGGCTTCCTACGACGCGAGTGACGTGCAGGATGGCATTCTCTACATGGCCGGCCAGCGTCCCCGCCGTCTCGAGGAGTTCCTTGCCACATTGCGCTTCACGCGTGACGATATCATCAGTGCCGTCGCTTTTCTTGTCGACGAGGGATTTCTCACTCATCAGCCCGACGACACCTACCTCAAGTCGTGACAGCAGATGAGCGATGAACGCCTCCATGGGGCGTCGTGCCCTGTGTGGCGAAACTTTTAGTGCCATAATTTTTTGAGATTTGGGGTAAAATGCTTAAATTTGCCTAAAATATCTATTGGAATTATTTTTGGCTTAAAATAAGCATCTGATTTTGTTATGATACTCTCAATGACCGGCTATGGGAAAGCCTCGCTCCCGCATGACAACAAAAAAATCACCGTTGAGCTTAAAACACTCAATAGTAAGCAACTCGACTTGTCGGTGAAACTGCCGCCGGCTTTTAGAGCAATGGAACTCGACATCCGAGCCATGCTCGCGAAATCCTTGCACCGCGGCAAGGTGGACCTGTGGGTGCAGGTCGAGAATGTGGCCGATAGCGGCGCCGCTACCATCAACCTGCCCGCGCTCAGGGGCTATAAGGCGCAAATCGAGGAGATGTCACGCTCGCTCGATATCGACGAGCCCGCCGACTGGTATGCCACCTTGCTTCGCTTGCCCGACGTGTTGACCAATCCGCTCAACGAGGATGAGGCAAGTGAAGATGAGTGTGCCACTCTCGACCAGGCATTGTGCCAGGCTGTTGACGCGCTTAATGACTTCCGCATCCAGGAAGGCAACCGGCTTGAAATCTTCTTCCGCGAGCGCATTGACGCCATCGGCGCGTTGCTCGATGAAGTGGAACCCTACGAGCAGTCGCGTGTTGAGAAAATCAAAGAACGAATTGAAGACTCACTCGCCAAATTGCCCGAGGTGGAAGTGGACCGTAACCGCTTTGAGCAGGAACTTATTTTCTATATCGAAAAACTCGATGTCACCGAGGAGAAAGTGAGGCTGCGCAATCACCTCAACTATTTTATTGAAACCCTTAATGATGGTGAGTGCCAGGGTAAAAAACTCGGCTTTATCACTCAGGAGATGGGACGTGAAATCAATACCCTCGGCTCGAAGGCCAATCAAGCCGAAATGCAAAAACTCGTGGTTGAGATGAAAGATAATCTCGAGCAAATCAAGGAACAGGTGCTGAATGTGTTATAAAAACAACGAAACCCAAATGACGAAGAAATCCGGAAAACTGATTATCGTGTCGGCCCCCTCGGGCTCAGGCAAGTCGACTATTGTTGGTGAACTCATCAAGGATAAAGAGCTGAGGTTGCAGTTCTCGGTCTCGGCCACCACGCGAAAGCCGCGGGGCGAGGAAAAACATGGTGTGCATTACTATTTCCTCGATGTGGACGACTTTAAGCGGCGCATCGAACGAGATGAGTTCGCCGAATTTGAGGAGGTTTACGAGGGACGTTTCTACGGTACCCTCAAGAGTGAGCTTGAGCGAATCATGGCCGCCGGTGACAATGCCGTACTCGACATTGACGTGAAAGGCGCCTTGAGCGTGAAAAAACTCTATGGTGACCGCGCTTTGACGTTATTTATCCAGCCGCCCAGCATTGAGGTGCTACGTGAGCGCCTATTGGGACGTGGCACCGACTCGCTGGAAGAGATTGAGAAACGCATTGCCAAGGCAGCATACGAGCTTACGTTCGCGCCTCACTTCGACGCCGTTATCGTGAACGACGTGCTCGTTACCGCCGTTGAGGATACGCGCCGCGCCATTGTCGACTTCCTGGAATCGTAACGTGCCGCCATGAAGAGAAAAATAGGCATTTTCGGCGGCTCGTTCAACCCCATCCATGTGGGGCACGCCATTATGGCCAGCTATGTGATGCAACATTCGGTCCTTGACCAGCTGTGGCTCATGTTGTCGCCGCAAAATCCGCTCAAGCAGGGCTTGACAATGGCGCCTGACCACGACCGCTTGCGCATGACCGAACTGGTGACGCGCCGCCTCGATGGTGTCGAGACTTCGGCTTTCGAGCTTACGTTGCCGCGACCTTCTTATACTATCGACACTTTGCGCGCCCTGCAACGCAAGTTCCCCGATGATGAGTTTTACCTGCTCATCGGGGCCGATAACTGGGCCCTTTTCGACCGGTGGCGCGCGTATGATGAGATATTGCGCGACTTTCATGTGATGGTGTATCCGCGTCGAGGCTTTGAAATCGTGGTGCCCGACGCGCTCGCCAGTCGTGTCATGGTGGTCGATGCTCCCCTTGTTGAGGTCTCGTCAACGGGTGTGCGCGAGGCGCTTGCCCAATGGCGCGACGTGTCATTCTACGTCCCCGATGACGTGCTTCGCTACATCAAGAAGAATAACCTTTATACCCCTGAATAGTGATGGAACAACTTTCTCCCAACTCACTGGCGTTCATTGCCCTCGTGAATGAATACTGCGGTAATCTCGAACACGCGCCGAGCCTTGAACGCGGAACCTTTGTCCACAACATGGCCAAGCTGTTGCCACGCATCTACATCTCGGCACTCGATTTGCCGGAGCCGGTCGTGATTGACGATGTGGAAATTCCCCCGGCCCTCGATGAGACTCAATATGACCTCGTGCGCTCCAGGCTTGCCGCCCTGCTTGGCGAGGACGATGTCTATCTTGAGGTGTTCATGGATGACATGAAATACAGCGACAGCCCCATCGCCACTTCCATCAGCGAGAATCTTGCCGACCTCTATCAGGTGTTCTACGACTTGCTGGCTGCTGTGCGCGACCTTGACGCCACCGTGCAACGGGAACTGCTGGTGCGGTGTCGCGAGGACTTCGATGGATACTGGAGCCAAAAGTTGTGTAACGTGCTACGGGCTGTCAACAACATAATGACGGCCACGGCCGATGATGACGATATGCTCTATTGAGTCGGCAAATATGACAATGGCCATCTCGTCGGTTGAGAGAGTGCTACTTCAAAAACAAAATCACTTAAAACTCAATAAACAATGAAAACTGATTATTTGCAATCTCTTTTGCGCTTCATGGACAACAGCCCATGTAATTTTCTTGCGGTTGAAACTGTTAAAGGAATGCTCGAGGAAGCTGGGTTTAAAGAGCTGCCGCTGAGTGAGAAATTTTCCATTAATTGCGGTGATAAGTTCTTTTTTACGAAGAATGGTTCGGCTATCTTCGCCGTTACGATGGGGAATAAGGCCGAAGCCGAGACCGGTTTTAAAATCATCGCGGCTCACAGCGATTCGCCGGGCTTCCGCATCAAGCCGCGAGGCGAAATGATGTGCGAGGGGGGCATTGTCAAGCTCAACACCGAAGTCTATGGTGGCCCCATCCTTTACACATGGTTCGACCGTCCGCTTTCGGTGGCCGGACGAGTCATTCTCAAGGGCGAGGATGCACTGCATGTGGTCACACGCACGGTGAAAATCGATCGTCCGCTCATGCAAATCGCGCATTTGGCCATTCACTTTAACCGTGCCGTGAACGAAGGTAACAAGTTGTCGAAGCAAAAAGATATGTTGCCGCTTATCGCGCGTGTCAACGACAAACTTGAGGCTGACAACATGCTGCTGCGTCTTGTGGCCCAAGAACTGAATGTGGAAATGAGCGATATTCTCGACTTCGATTTGCTGCTCTACGACACTACGCCGGCATGCACGTTCGGCCTCCACGACGAGTTCGTTTCGTGTGGACGACTCGATGACTTGAGCATGGTGCACGCCGCCGTGACCGCCATCACCGAGTGTGCCGACAGTGACACGACGTGTGTGATCGCTATCTTCGACAACGAGGAAACAGGTAGCGGCACCAAGCAGGGCGCGGGCTCGCCGGTCCTGGCCAATGCTTTGCAACGACTCGTTGAGGCTCGCGGTGGCAACTTCGATGACTATTGCCGCGCGCTGCAGCGCTCGTTCATGGTGAGTGCCGACAACGCCCATGCGTTCCACCCCAACTATCCCGAGAAGTTCGACCCCACCAATCATCCTTCGCTGGGTGGCGGCCCGTGCATCAAAATCAACAGCAATTGCAAGTATATGACCGACGCCCATTCGGCAGCCATCTTCAAGAACCTGTGTGTCGAGGCCGGCTCACCCTACCAGTATTTTGTCAACCACAGCGACGTGGCCGGTGGCTCGACGCTGGGCAATATTCTCACGGGCCAAATCGACATCGAGGGCGTTGACGTGGGCAATCCGTTGCTGGCCATGCACAGCGTGCGCGAAACGGCCTCGGTTGCCGACCACCTGAACATGATAAAGGTGTTCAAAAAATTCTTTTCGTGACCGAGAATTTGCTAAAAACGAATATTTTGACTATATTTGTGAAAAATTTATCAAAACTTAAAATATTAATACTTAAGCCAAATGAGTAACGACCAACTTATTAAAGAAGTGACCGCCAAAGCACAGGTGTGGCTTGGTGAAGGTTACGACGAGAAAACCAAGGCCGAAGTGCAGGCTATGCTTGATGCCGACGACAAGACCGAGTTGATTGAATCGTTCTATAAGGACCTCGAGTTCGGTACCGGTGGACTGCGTGGCATCATGGGTGCCGGCTCCAACCGCATGAATATCTACACCGTGGGTAGCGCTACTCAAGGCCTCGCCAACTATATCAACGAGGCTTTCAAAGACTTGCCCGAGCGCAAGGTTATCGTGGGCCACGACGTGCGCAACAACAGTCGACTCTTTGCCGAGACCGTGGCCAATGTGTTCAGCGCCAATGGGATTAAGGTATATCTCTTCGAGAGTGCGCGTCCCACGCCCGAAGTCTCTTTCGCCATCCGTCTGCTGGGTTGCCAAAGCGGTGTGAACATCACAGCCAGTCACAACCCCAAAGAATATAACGGCTACAAGGCTTATTGGGACGATGGCGCGCAGGTGGTGTCGCCCCACGATGTGAACATCATTGACTATGTGAACCGCATCAAGAGTGTGACCGAAATCAAGTTTGAGGGCAATCCCGACCTTATTGAGATGATTGGTGAGGAAATTGACCACCAGTATATCGAGAAAATCCATACGCTCTCGCTCAGCCCCGACATCGACAAGAAGCATCACGACCTCAAGATTGTCTATACCCCCATCCACGGTGTGGGACGCGACATAGTGCCACGCTCCATCCAGCGCTGGGGATTTGACAATATTATCCACATCCCCGAGCAGGACGTGATGAGCGGCGATTTCCCCACTGTGCCACAACCCAACCCCGAGATGCGCAGCGCCATGGAGATGGCTATCGCCAAGGCCGAAGAGGTGCAGGCCGACATTGCCCTGGCCAGCGACCCCGATGCCGACCGCATCAGCGTCGTGTTCAAGAACAATAAGGGCGAGTATGACCTGGTTAACGGTAACCAAATCCAGCTCATCTTCCATTACTATCTTATCACCCGCAATGCCGAGCTCGGGCGCCTCGACCGCGACAACGACTACATCGTCAAGACCATCGTCACCAGTGAGACCATCCGTCGCATTGCCGAAAAGCAGGGCATCAAGATGTATGACTGCTACACCGGTTTCAAGTGGATTGCCACCGTCATGCGCGAACTCGAAGGCACCAGCGCACGCTATCTGGGTGGCGGCGAGGAGAGCTACGGCTTCCTGCCCGAGGACTTCTGCCGCGACAAGGACTCGGTGTCGTCAATCCCCCTGATGTGTGAAATCGCCGCTTGGGCCAAGGACCGTGGACAGTCGATGAACGAAATGCTCATCCAGCTCTATAAGGACTACGGCTACAGTAAGGAGCGCGGCATCAGCGTGGTGCGCAAGGGTAAGAGTGGCGCCGAGGAAATTGCCGCCATGATGGTCAACTTCCGCAACAATCCGCCACAGGAAATTGACGGCTCGAAAGTCATCCTCACCAAGGACTTCGACCTCCTTGTCCAGAAGGATATCCTCACCGGCAAGGAGACCAAACTTGAGATGCCCGCGCGCAGCAATGTGTTGCAGTACTACACCGAGGACGGCAGCAAAATCTCCATCCGTCCCAGCGGCACCGAGCCCAAAATCAAGTTCTACTTCGAGGTCCACGACGTCAACTGGGATGGCAAGGACTACGACGCCAAGAACGATTGGGCCGATGCCAAACTCGATCGCATCGCCCGCGACCTCGGCATCTGATTAAAAAAAGACATCCCATCTTTTCAAGGAGGAGGCGCTCGCCAATCGCGCCCCCTCCTTTCCCCAAAAAGGAATATGACACATCTCGTGTGCGATGTGGCGCACCATACAATACTTTATCCCGTGTCACAAGTCAGCCCACTTAGTTAAATCTTAGTGCAACTAATACAAAATGATTTTTAATTCGTTCAATTTTATCATTCTGTTTCCACTCATCTTTCTGCTTTATTATATTATTCCAGCCCGTTTTAATAAAGCGCGCAATGCTTATTTACTCTTGGTAAGCTATTTACTTTACATGAAGTGGAGACCCATCTACGCCCTTATTTTGCTTGGCGTGACGGTTGTGACTTGGGGCACGTCGCTGATGTTTAAAAAATCAAATCATCCTAAGAGAGTTTTGACATTAGGCGTGATTTTGGCACTCGCCCCTCTGCTTTTCTTTAAATATTCTACTTTTATCAATGTGAGCATCGGGCAGGCGTTGTCGATGTTGGGCTTTGATTTTGAACTGAAAGGACTCAACTGGGCCATTCCCGTTGGTATCTCATTTTTTACCTTCCAGGCGCTTAGCTATATGTGGGATGTTTATTACAAAAAGCAAGAACCTGAACGCGAGTTTCTCACTTATGCGCTTTTTGTCTCGTTCTTCCCAAGCATTTTGTCGGGTCCTATCAACAAGGCTTCACTTGTTATTCCTCAATTGAAAAACCTGCGCCCCTACTTTGATTATTCCAAAGCGGTCAAGGGCTTAAAACTCTTGCTTTGGGGTATGTTTATGAAAGTGGTGATTGCCGATAGGGTGGCTATCTATGTGGATACTGTATTTGCCGATTATGAGAGTTATACCGGTCTTACGTGCTTATTGGCAAGCTTGCTGTATACTATTCAAATATACACTGACTTTGCGGGCTATTCACTTATGGCGATTGGAGTGGGTAAGTTGCTGGGGTTTGAGCTGACTGAAAATTTCCGCCGTCCCTATTTTGCTGTGAGCGTCACTGACTTTTGGCGCCGATGGCACATATCGCTATCCACATGGTTAAAGGACTATGTCTATATCCCTTTGGGCGGCAGTCGTTGCTCAAAGGCACGCAACTACTGGAATATCTTTGTGACGTTTCTTGTGAGCGGTATTTGGCACGGCGCTAATTGGACTTTCATCGTATGGGGATGTATGCACGGCGTGAGCCAGATATTAGAAAAAATGCTGGACCAGCAGAAATGTCGATATGGTCGGTTCGGTAGAATAATAAAGATAATCATTACCTTTTTACTTGTTAACTTCGCGTGGATTTTCTTTCGTATGCCCACATTGGCCGATGCTATTGGCGTCATATCAAGAATATTTGATACCTCGTTGCCGTTGACTCTCTTAAAAACGGCAAATTCGAGTATCCTTTTTATGGCGATAGGGCTGACGATGCTTTTCGTCAAAGACTTTTTTGAGGAATATTATCCCGAAAAATGTCGGGTGTTCGACAATAGGCACATGATTGTGAGGTGGACAGCCTATGTGATGGTCTTTGTCTTAATCATGCTCACGGGAGTGTTTAGTGCTGATCAATTTATTTACGTAAACTTTTGATTGTGATGAAGAAATTTTTAATAAAAGTGGCTGTGTTTTTCGTGATTGTCGCCCTTATTGATATGGTTGCGGGAAAACTGTTTGGCTCCTTGGCAATGCGGGCCACAAATGGTGACAGCGGACGCAGTAATTTCATTACATTCAAAACAAACCAAGATGTCTTGATTTTAGGGTCGTCGCGTGCTTACCATCATTACAATCCTAAGATTTTCTCAGACTCACTGGGAATTTCGTGCTACAATTGTGGACAGGACGGCAATGGATCCATTCTCAATTACGCGCGTTTCCAGCTTATTTGCCAACGCTATCACCCCAAGGTGGTGATTTATGACGTGATTCCCGACTTTGACTATCTTGCCGTTGATGATAACCATAAGTATTTGGGCTGGCTCAAGCCTTTTTACGATGAAAAAGGTGTGGCCGATGTCTTTGAGATGGTCGACGAGACCGAGAAGTACAAGATGATGAGTCAAATGTATCGTTACAACTCAAAGTTCATGCAAATAATAACTGATAATATCCATGCTATGCATGACGAGGCCCTAAATGGGTTCGACGCGCTGGAGGGTGAAATGGATACCATTCAATCGAGGGTGCGCCCCGAACCGATCCCCATTGTCTACGACTTTAAGAAAATGCTTCTTTTTAGCCGACTTCCCTATGTGTCAAAAGATACAAAGTTTGTTTATGTCGTCTCGCCTTACTGGGATGGTAGAGATACCGCTCCATGGGCCTTCGCTAAGGCTTATTGTCAAGAACGCGGTATTCCGTTTCTGGATTATTCCAATGACCCGAAATATGTACACCACGATGTCTATTTCAAAGACGGTGCTCACCTGAACGATCGAGGAGCCGATGAATTTACACGCGATGTGATAACTGAGCTGATAAGGCGTGGAATCCTAACCAAACCATGAGTCCCCATAGTATATCTATTGCAGATAAATGGGTGACAAGTATTAATGGTCTTTGTATTATGATTGATTATGGCTACTTGGGATAAACTGAGGCTACCGCGTGAGAATGGTGAGTTTGTGGAAATGCAAGCTCCCATTCTCGTGTCGGCGCCGATATCCCCGACAGTCTCGGCTTTACCTTCTCGCAAGAAAGTGGTTTCGGCGCGCCTCCCATCAATGGCGGGACGGTTAAAAAAGAAATGCCTGAGGCCGGCGATCGCCCCATGAAGCCGCGTGGCGCCATGAAGCCGCGTCAGGGCGAATATATTGTGGACCTGGATATGGCAAAATACCTGAACTACGTGGTCTCGACTCAGCCACTCAAGACGGCGCCGGCCTTCGACACGCAGGGCGTAGCTGGCCAGTCGCCCTCGGGCGAGAACGAGGAGTTTGGCAACCACTTGGGCTCAAGCGTGAATTTTACCGCGTTTTCGGCCGGAAAGGCAGGCACGGTTGTGGCCGAAGATGTGGCGCGCAATGTGGCTTTGATGAACCCGATGAACTTCATCGCGACAGGCAAGGCCGACGTGGCGCCGCATTGGTACATTCACCATGGCGCGCGAGATCGGGATACCGCTTTCCCGGTTCCCGTCAACTTGGCGTTGAAATTAAAAAACGCGGGCAAGAATGTGAATTTCCTGCTCGCGTGGAATCGTCCCCACAGCGGGGATTATGCGCTCGACGAGTTGTTTGAGTGGCTCGAGGGAATTATTCACTCTGCGACCACTGGCGCATCATTTTAGTCCAGTATTTGCGCGCTTTCACGTTGGTGAGGCGGTGGATGTCTTCGGTCAGTAATGGAGCGGCAAAAGGCTGCCCCACGTAGTTGCTGTTGGCCAACTTGTCGCGCACCTCGTTGGTGAGGTTACACTTGGGACATTTCCACACCCACACGAGGAAATCCTCGGGCTCGTAGGCATAGAGGCGGTCCATCATCGTGCTGAGTAGGCGCGTTCCCTCCTCGCTCTTGCGCAACGTGGGCTGCAGGGTGTGGAGCATGGTCATCGCTTTGTCGTAGTTGCCCTCGCCGGCGAGAGGCATGAGTTCCATCTCAAGCGCGTTGAGCGCGTTGGGGTTGAATTGCGGCGCGTTCTCATTGGTGACGCTGTCAATCACAAAGTATCCTTTGTTGTCGATGTGATAGTATCGCTTCATCTTCCAGGTGTACTGCTTGTCGCTTTGCTCGTAGCGGTTCTCGAGGTTGATTGAGAATTTGTTGGGGTTGTCGCGGTCGATGACGGCTTCCAGACGGCTCCAGTTGCCCACGAGCTTGTAGTCGCCGTGAGGCTCCATTTTAAAGAGGTCGTTGATGGTGTGTTCGCCGCCCATCATCATCACGTCGACAAGGAAGCCCTTGTCGTCGTAGGTGGCGAGATATTGCGCCAAGTCGTCGGGGCCACTGGCACCCACGCGGTAAGCCACGAATGCTCCGCAGCCGTTGACGCGCTTGGCGTTGAACTTGAGCGTGCGGCCGTCGGTGGCAAGGTCGCGTTCGCCGTTGAAGGGACGTCCCATGCCCAGCACGCGGTGGATGGAAGCTGCCTCGCGCTGCGCGAAGTTCAGTTTGGGCGCGTAGTGCCATTCGCGGCTCAGCCCGACGTCGTGGCTTTGATAGGCCTCGCCGTCGTTCATGCAGATGCCGGCACCCTCTACACGACCGCCGGGCACCTCGTGGTCGGGCCTGGTAAACACCGGGTTGTCGCATCCGTCAAGCCCATATTTCTTTTTCCAGGTGTTGTCGTCGGCGTGAACCATAAGAGTCGCTAATGCCATACTTATGGCGATGAGAATTAAAAAGAAACGTTTCATTGTTATGCGGTTTTGGTGAATACTCCGTCGAACGGGTATATATACATCAATCGCCGCAAGTCCTCACTACTGAGGCTTGTCGGGCCATGTCCCTTGCCGAATGAAAAAAAATCTCGTCCCCGCTCGTTAGCGCATCTTGCATTTCCCTCAAGGGGAAGCGATGCGCCTTAGAGGGGTTGTTTGATTTGTTCTTTCTTTTGCTCGATGATGTCAAGAGCCATCTCAAGAATGGTGTCGTCATCAAGGATTACCAGGCCACCATCGGGGCCGGGCTCAATGTGAACGCCCATAATGTTGCCGAGGTCGTAGTTGGCCCCGCCGAAGTAGTTGCGTACGGTTTCTACACTCATGTTCAGTTTGTCGGCAATCACGTGGGTAGCACCATCGGGCAGACTGTCCTTGATGCGTCGCAGCTCGTTGAATGTTATGGTCTTGGGCATGATCTTATGAAGTTTAGGGGATTATTTTAAAATTTTTAGTAAAGTTAGTCACATTGTTTAAAATGACCAAATATTTTGGGGATTATTATTTCTTTCTTAAATTGGAATTATTGCTAATATGCACAAAATGAGAATATTGGCAAAAATCGCAATTGAGAGGGCTTTCCCGTCGTTGGCGGTAAATGACACATCGAGGGCCGCATGTCGACGGCTCAAGCCACGCCATGCGGCGAAGACGGCGAGCGCGGCGGCGGTGCCCACCAGCGCGCCTCCCACGATGTCGCCGGGGTAGTGCACGCCCTGATACATTCGGCAGTAGCACACCAGTGCCACCCATGCCGTGAGCGCTATGGTGGCCCACCGGTTTTTGAGCCACAACATTACCAGTAAGGCGACAGCGAGTGTGTTGGAGGCGTGGCTCGACACGAAGCCGTACATACCCCCTCGATACCCGTCGATAACATGGATGGCATCGCCAAGTGCCGGGTCGTGGGTGGGCCGCAGCCGCATCACCCACGGTTTAATCAAGCCGCTGGCCACACGGTCGGCAATGAGGATGGTAATGGCCATCGCCACTATCACTACAAGCGTTTGCCGCCATCCCTTGCGCGCGTTAATCCACACGAGTGCCAAGAGCATCAGCGCCCACGTGAACTTGCCGGCCACGAGTGTCATGAGCCGGTCCAGATAGGGACAATAGGCTTGATTGATGGCCACAAGGGCTTCGGTGTCGAGTTGTTGCAGGAAATCCATCACAGGCGATGCGGCTTAGGCGCTAATTTAAATAATGGTGATTTGCTTGTTGTCGCTCCAGCCCACATTACCGTCGAAGGTCATGACTTTATACCAGCGTGTGGCGAGGCTGTCGGTACCGCTTAGCACCGAATCGGTGACCTTGACGCGGTATCCCTCGGGCAACGTGAACACCACGTCGTTGCTGTCGGCTATCTCACGGGGACCCTTGCCGAAGGTGGCCTGCTGCGTAGTCACAATGGCTGCCTGACAGGAATGGGCCGTGTGATAATGGCTCAGGGCGCATGCCACCGCCACACCACAAAGGGCCAGCGTGACTATTCCGCCAAAGAAGCCGCATTTGCGCCACCTCACTGCCGAGGCAAAGGCGTAGCACAAAGCCAGGGCGATGGTGGCCAGGAATAAGAGCAATGCTGTAGTGGCCCAACCGTTGCTGTCCATGAGGCGAGCCACGGCTCCGGCTCCGGCTGCAAAAAAGTTCTCTTCGCCTTCGTCGCGGATGACGTTTTTCTCCTTCACAAAGTGCAGGTTGTCGCGGGCGGCAGTGAACGACGGCGAGAGCTTGAGCGCCCGCTCATAGTGGAGTATGGCCTGGCTGCGGTTGCCCAGACGGTAGTAAGTGTTGCCCAGATTGTAGTAGAGCTGGGCCGAAACGCCTTGTTCGCTTTTGGCTTGACGGTATAGGGCAAGGGCCTCGTTGTATTTCTTGTCGTGATAGGCCTTGGCGGCTTTTTCACTCAGTTCGTTCTGCGCCGCGCATGGCATGGAGCCGCATGCCATCAATATCGTGGCGACAATCAAGAGGAGCAAATTATGTCGTGATGTCATGTTGTCGCTTTTTTAGTTTTACGTTTTCAAGTTCGTCCATTGTGGCCGATGCTTGATTGTAGACTGAACTCATGTCGTCGCCGGCAAGTTCGGGGGCATATTGCGCGAATTCACATTTGTCAAGCACTTCGAGTGTTGAGTCGATGTGGCTTTGGTCGAATCCTGCCGCTTCCATGACGGCGCTGATGTTGTCCTTGCTGAGCTCGGACGGCGCGATGTCAAGGCGGTCGCCCAGGTAGCCCCAAAAGGCGTTCAGCACTTCGTTGTAGAAGGCGTCACGGCTGTCGGCGTGGTGCATCAAGGAGCGCGCTTTCTTGAGGCGGCGCGAGGCTACTTTGCCTGCGCGACGGCTACGCGTGCCCTTGATGTCGCTGCGACGCTTGATGCGCTTGCGGTTGATGAGCAATGCGGTCACGGTGGCTGCGAGCAGCGCGGCAAACGCAAGCCAATAGGCGGGCTTCTCAACAAGGAACATGGGCGCTCTCGACAGCGCCAGGTCGCCCACGACGATGTCGCCGATATCTTGCTTGCGCAACTTGTAGTGGCTTGAAGGCTCGCCATCGCCCTTTGTCACAGTGACGTGGCGCGATGGGATGTGGATGGTCTCGTAGCGGCGACTGTTCGTGTTGAAATACACAAAGTCGACACCGTCAATGTCAAATTCGCCCTCAAACTGCGGGATGAAGCGGTATTCAAAATCCACTTTGCCGCTCACGTCGCCGCCCTCGGGCGAAGTGTCGAGCGTGGTTTGCGGGTCGTAGCTGTCGAACTGGTCGGGGAATGTGATTGCGGGCGGAGTGACATATTTCAAGTTACCCTTGCCTCTCACCGTGAGGGTGTAAGTTGACGGCTGATAGGTCTTCAGTTGCGATGGCTCGATGCGGCTTGTGACCTCATACACGCCCACGGCACCACTGAAGCCCGCCGGTTGGGGCGAGGGTAGGGGGTTGACGTGGATGGTGGCCTGGTTGCTCTTTACACGCACTTGCGTGCCCACCGGCAGCGATACCATGAATCCTCCGGCTTGATACACATCACGTTGCATCACCGTGATGTCGTAGTTGCCGCTGGTGACGGTCATCGTGCCGCTTTGCTGCGGGTAGAGGATGTATTTGCCAAGTTCGAGCGTAAGATATTGCTTTCCATTGAACGTTTCGCTGTGTGGATTGCCGTCGCGAGGGGTGGGGAGTTCTTCGATGAGGCAACCTTCGAAAGAGGGTTGTTTCGTACATGCGATATTTCCCTCATATTTCGTGTAGAGCTTGATGGTGCACACCACGGCTTCCTGCTCGTACACATTGTCGCGGCCCAAGGCTACATGGACAAAGGCGTCATCGGGAGCGATGGTGCGGCCCGCCGTTTGCTCGTAAGGATTGACAGGGGGCGCCATGCCTCCGCCGTAGGCGGGTGGTGCGCCATTCCCTCCTTGTCCGGTACCCACCACATTGATGGTGATGGAGTTCGACTTGAGTGTTCGCCCGTCGGCCTCGATGGTGGCGGCCGGTATGGTGACCTTGCCGGCGCGCTCGGCGCGGTAAGTGTAAGTATAGGCTTCCATTCTCGAAGAGCTCACGTGACCATTCACGTTGCTCGACGACGACATCTCGCTTCGTGCCGGCCCGTAGAGGTATTTGAGGCCGTCGGCTTTGGTGACGTGGAAATTGGTGCCGTGTGCGTTGTTGAGTTTGTAGACGACTTGGAACGATTGCCCCACCTCCACTTGTCGTGGGGCTTCGACTACAAAAGAGGCCGCGCGGGCCGCCATCGCCATTATCACCGTCACCAGTAGGATTGTCAACTTAATAGTGGTTGCTTTCATTGCGCGTTACCATTTTTTTCGGGTTTGTTCTTGGCGCTCGCGGTTTTGCTCGCTGCGGCGTTGCTCCACTTGGCGCTTGGTGGCATTCTCTTTTTGCTGTACGGCATTCAGGGCTTGCTCTGAATTTTGTTGAGGTTGACCTTGTTCTTGCTTGGCGTCCTGCTGTTGCGATTGTGACTTGTCACTATTGTTCTGCTCTTGGTTTTGGGGCGATTGCTGCTGGTCCTGCTGTTGCTGCTGGTCCTGCTTGTCTTGCTGGTCGTTGTCGCCGCTGCCGCCGCCACCGCCCTGGTTTTGTTGTTGCTGCTGTTCCCGCAACTTGAGCTGCGCCATGCGCAGGTTGTATTGCGCCCACTTGTCGTTAGGGTTCTTGCGCAAGGCCTCCTTATAGAATTCAATAGCTTCTTGCCATTGCTCAAGCAAATAGCGCACGTTGCCGCGATCGTAGTGGGCAAAACCCATCAGGACGTCGGGCGCGCCTTTGAGTTCGGCCAGTAGCGAATCGGCCTTAGCGGTATTTATCGCTTTGTCGCTGTCGGCGTTTTTCTCAACATCCATCTTGAACAGTACGGTAGCCAGGTTAAAGGTGGCTACGGGCGACGATGGATTGGCTTCGAGGGCTTTGCGGTACTCTATTTCGGCTTCGTCGAGTTTTTTGTCGTTGAAAAAGTCGTTGCCGGCGTTGATGTGATTGCGCTCGAGTCTCACCGAGGCGGTGTCGTTGAGGGTGAGCTGGCCGGTTTCATTTTCGCCCTCTCCGTTCGAGCAAGCTATCGTCGTGGTCAGGAGCGAGATGGCGATAAGGAGCAATGTGAGGTGATGCTTTTGAATCATGACTTGTTCTCCCTTGTGAAAAAGTTGATTTTGCCTAACCATTTATTCTTGCGCAGCAGCAACAGGGTGTGGGCTACGAGCAGAGCCAGCGCTATCCATGCCAGCCACGGGAACTGCTCGCCGTGTTGTGTGTAGGTGACCAGGGCGTTGCTGCCGTTGGCCAGTTTGTCGAGGGTTTGCGACAAGTCCTCGAGCGCATCGTTATCGTCGGCGTTGACGTATGTGCCCTTGCCGGCAGTGGCGATTTGCTGTGCCATGGCTTCATCGAGGGCTGTGGTGATGACGCGCCCTTCTTCGTCGGTCATCGGCTCGCCTTGTTTGTCGGGGATTTGCGTCCCTTTCTCCGAGCCCACTCCCACCACGTTGATTTGCGTGCCGGCTTGTGCGGCGCGTGCGGCGGCCTCGACAGCGTTGTCTTCGTGGTTTTCGGCGTCGGTGATGATGATGATGGAGCGCTGGGCCAAGCTGTCGATGCCCAGCGATTCGTTGGCCAAGTCGATGGCGTCGCCGATGGCCGTACCCTGTGTGGCCACCATGTCGCAGCTGATGTCGTTAAGATACATCTTTGCTCCCTGTGCATCTGTGGTAAGTGGCATGATGATATCGGCGTCGCCGGCAAACACGAGAAGGCCTACGCGTTCGTTCTTGAGGTGGTTGATGAGCTTCTCGGTGAGCAACTTGGCGCGCGACAGGCGCGACACGTCGTGAGCCGTGCCGCTCACGGGCGCGTTCATTGAGTTCGACACGTCGATGGCTATCATCACCTCAAGACTGCTCACGGTGCCTTTGGCCAGACGCGTACCTGAGCGCGGGCGCGCCAGCATCACGATGACCACGGCAAGCAACAGCAGTTCGACGGTGAGCCGCAGCGCCGGTTTATAGGGCGATACAGTGGGAGCGAGACGCTCGACCTGCGGCAACTTACCATAGCGCTTTAGCTTGGCGATGCGCCGCCGGCGTGCCCACCAGTAGAGCAACGCCACGAGCGGCAGCAGTGCCAGCAGGTAGAGGTATTGTGGATGTGCAAAAGTGAACATGTGGTTTCTTAGTTAGCGATTCACGATTTTCGATTCACGGAATAGTCCTCAGCACGGTGTAGCGCAATACCACATCGAGCAAGAGCAGTGCCAGCAGGGCGAAAGCCCATGGCAAGTACACGTCCTCGCTTTGATGGAATTCGCTCACGTTGAGTTTGGTCTTCTCGAGCTGGTCTATTTCGTCAAACACGTTTTGGAGTGCATGCTCGTCGGTGGCACGATAGTATTTGCCGCCGGTCTGCGACGCCATTTGCCGCAGGGTCGCTTCGTCCATTTCCACCGGGCGGTAGTCGTAAACGAAGGTGCCATCGACATCCATTGCCACCGGGACGAGGGCCTCGCCGGTAGTTCCCACGCCAATGGCGTAAATCTTGATACCCTTTTCGGCGGCTATCTTGGCGGCCGAGAGTGGCGACAGAATGCCGGCGTTGTTCGATCCGTCGGTGAGCAGGATGATGACTTTCGACTTGGCTTGGCTGTTCTTGAGGCGGTTCACGGCGGTAGCCACACCGTCGCCAATGGCGGTGCCGTCTTCAATTAAGCCCAGTTGAATGCGCTTGGCTTCGGTGGCCACAGCGCCCATGTCGTTAGTGAGCGGCACGTTGGTAAACGCCTCGCCGGCAAAGGTCACGAGACCCACATTGTCGTTGTGGCGCGCGTGCACGAAGTCGACGGCCACCTTTTTGGCGGCATTGAGACGGTCGGGCTGCAGGTCGCGAGCGAGCATGGTCGTCGAAATGTCGAGGGTGATGACAATATCAATGCCCTCGGTTTGTGTTTGTGACCAGCTCGTCTCGTCCTGCGGTCGTGCCAGGATAACGGCAAGGCACGCCAGTGCGGCCATGCGCAAGGCAAACGAGCCGTGGAGCAGCCATTCTTTCCACGAATGGCCTAACGACGCGTAGGGCGCCGACGACGGAATGCGGAGCCCGGGATGCCCCTTAACGCCTCGCTTGATATACCAAATTGTGAGCGGCACGATGAGCAGCAGTAGCCACAGCATGTGAGGATGCATCAGTTTCATTTTGCCACCTCCTCCTTTCCTCTGTCTTTGTCTTTCTCTTCGGCCTCATTCTCTTTTGGCTTTTCGACGGGCTTGGTGAGTTCCACAAAGCGTTCGGCGTCGGTGATGGCCTGCTCATTCTCAAAGGCCACGGGCATCATCTTGGCGAATTTCACCAGGTCGGCGGTTTGCATGACGTTGTTGAGCAAGTGTTGTGCCGGACGAGCCTCTTCGTTCTCACCCAGCGCTTGGGCGATTTCGCTCGAAGTCATCTCCACGGCGCCAAAGCCGAAACGTCGCTCCACATATCGCCGCAGGATGTCACTCAGTCCACTGTAATACTCTTTCACGCGATTGTGTTGCCATAGTGAGCGCGAGCGCAACCGTGCTAGAGCGGCCTTGGCTTCGTCGTAAGGTGGCGGCAGTTTCTTTCTCGGTCCCAATTTGCCGTTCTTGCGCCAACGATAGTATAGCCACAGGGCGATAGCCGCGAGCAGGGCCAGAACGATGATCGCGATATAGAGCCACGCGTAGCGTGCCATCTTGTCGGGCAGGTGGTCGAGGAGTTTAGTGTCGATGGCCACTGGAGGTCGGTAGGGTAGAATGCCCTTTGTGGTATCTACTTCCACGGCGCGCACATCGAGTGTGAGCGTGTTTGATAACACGGTGTCGCCGTGGCCGGTCACATAGCGCAGTGGGGGAAGTTCGTAAGCCCCTGGGTCGAAGGCCTGAAGCGTGAGCGTCTTGTTGATTTGGATGCGGTTGTTGCCCAGGTCCACCGTGTCGGCGTCGCCGCGTCGCGCTATCTCGATGAGAGCCGTGAGCGTGTCGCCGGTGTTGAGCAAATAGCCCTGCGAGCCACGGTCTTCCACAATCTCGACGCGAAGGCCTTTGGTGTTGCCCATGAGCATCGTCGCTGTGCTGTCGAAAGCCACTTTCACGGTGGTGACGCCCGCCAGCATCGGCAGGCACGTGAGCGCCAGAGCCAACAGGCAGGCAAAGAGTGGTGTGATTCTTGTTTTCTTCATCATGTCGTCGTTATCGATTGCCGCGACGGGAGAAAAGTCCCATCAAGGCTTTGACATAATCTTCATCGGTGGCCACTTGCGCGCTGTCGACGTTGCATCGCCGCAACGTCGACGTGGTCGACATTTGGTGCTCATACCACCAGCGGTCGTGGGCCTGGCGCACGCGGCGACTGCTTGTGTTCACCCAGCGCTCGGCACCGGTCTCGGCGTCGTGCACGCGCATCAGTCCCACGTCGGGTAACTTTTGCTCACGCTTGTCGTAGACCTGGATAGCCATCACGTCGTGCTTGTGCGAGGCGATGGCCAGCGGACGCTCGTAGTCGTGATCGTCTATAAAATCGCTGATGACAAACGTCGTGCAACGTTTCTTCAACGCCTCGGTGAGGAACTCGAGTGCCGATGCGAGGTCGGTGCCCGAACCCTCGGGGCTGAAACTGAGCAACTCGCGCAGGATGAGCAGGATGTGCTTGCGGCCTTTCTTGGGCGGTATGAATTTCTCTATTTTGTCACTGAAAAAGATGATGCCCACCTTGTCGTTGTTCTGTATTGCCGAGAACGCCAGCGTGCCGGCAACCTCGGCCATCATTTCGCGTTTGGGCATGCCCATGGCGCCGTAGTCGTTGCTGCCGCTCACGTCAACCATGAGTAACACGGTAAGCTCTCGCTCCTCTTCGTAGACTTTCACGTAGGGGCGGTTGTGGCGGGCCGTCACGTTCCAGTCGATGTCGCGCACATCATCGCCATAGTGGTATTCGCGAACTTCGCTGAACGTCATGCCACGACCCTTGAAGGCCGAGTGGTATTCACCGGCGAAAATGTTTTGCGAGAGCGCCTTGGTCTTGATTTCAATGCGCCTCACCTTTTTTAAGAGTTCGCTTGTTTCCATTATCTCGTGAGAGAACTATTGGGGGTGATGTGTTTAGGGAACAGGAATTTCGTCGAGCAACTTGCTGATGATTTCGTCGGCACCGATATTGTTGGCCTCGGCTTCGTAGCTCAGTCCCAGGCGGTGGCGAAGCACATCGTGGCACACGGCGCGCACGTCCTCGGGAATCACGTAGCCGCGACCCTGAAGGAACGCCGTCGCCCGCGCCGCCACGGCAAGGCCTATCGAGGCTCGCGGCGAGGCACCAAACGAGATGATGCTCTTCAGGTCCTTGAGGCCGGCCTCTTCGGGATAACGCGTGGCAAACACGATGTTGATAATGTAACGCTCTATTTTCTCATCCACATAGATTTTCTTCACCGTCTCGCGCACTGCGGCGATGTCGGCGGGACGTACCACGGCTTGAGGCTCAACGAGCGTTTCGTCGATGTGGGCGCGCACAATGCTGCGCTCCTCGTTGCGGTCAGGGTAGCCGATAACCACCTTAAGCAGGAAACGGTCCACCTGTGCCTCGGGCAACGGGTAGGTGCCTTCCTGCTCGATGGGGTTTTGTGTGGCCAGCACCAGGAATGGCGTGTCAAGCGCAAACGTGTGCTCGCCTATTGTCACTTGGCGCTCTTGCATGGCTTCGAGCAGCGCGCTCTGCACCTTGGCCGGAGCGCGGTTGATTTCGTCGGCGAGAATGAAGTTGGCGAACACCGGTCCGCGTTTTACCTCAAATTTTTCGTTCTTTACGCTATAGACCATTGTGCCTATCACGTCGGCGGGAAGAAGGTCGGGAGTGAACTGGATGCGGCTGAACTTCGCGTCGATGAGCTGCGCAAGCGTCTTGATGGCAAGCGTCTTGGCAAGGCCAGGAACGCCCTCGAGCAACACGTGGCCATCGGCAAGCAATGCCACCAGCAACGAGTCGACCAAATGCTTTTGCCCCACGATAGTCTGGTTCATGCCGTGGGTGAGCATGCTCACGAAGCTGCTCTGGCCGGCTATCATCTCATTCAATTCCCTGATATTTACTGTCTCACTCATAAGTGCTGTTTTTGTTAATACTTAATTCTTAATTTCAAAATGCAAAATTAACACTTCCTCGCCACTCGCCCGATACCACGAGCGTTAATTATTAATAATGTAAAGCTACTTTTTGTTAAAACCACCTTGCTCTATTCGCGGTCGTGGTAGTCGCCGGCCCCTTTTATATCTCTGTAGCACCGCGATTTGTGCCTTAGTGGCCCTCAAAGAACTTAATGGGGAATTTGCCTGAATGAGGGATTTGTGCTATCTTTGCGCCATCATGAAGAGGAAATTATTATTTATAATAATGATAGTGGTGGCTGTGAGGGCGCTGGCCGACGGCACTGTAACCGATTCGCTCACAGTCTACAGCTCGTGGGACGCGGTGTTCGATTGTCGCCCCGACACGGTGCTTCACCGGGTTGATGTTAACGTTTACACGCCTTACGATTTTAAAATCACGCCTCGTGGGAAAGAAATGAAAAAGATGCTCAAGCAAGAGGCTCAAGTGGTGACGCTGGGCGACTCGTTGTGGCTCGTGAGCAGCGACTATCTCAAGCGCGAGTTTAAGGGCGATTGCAAGCATTTCTCGCGTTTCGTGCCGCTATATTTCTCGCCCGGTATCGCCTTTGTGCAATGGCAACGCGGCGACCCCACTGTGGGCGGCATGTTGCTCAACGCGCTTGTGGGTGGCCTTTTCGGCGTGGACGCCGGTGTGGGCATGAGTGACTATTATTACGGCCGTGTAGCGCCGTTTTACCATCTCGACTTTGAGCACAAGCGCGTCGAGAAGGTAGACTACGACTACTTGATAAAGCTTCTTGAGGATTTCCCCGACTTGCGGCGCCGTTTCGAGCAGATGCGTGACTGTCGTGAGCAGTACATGGTGAACGAGTTCTTCCTGGAGTATGTGGAGCTGGTTTCGCGCGACGACTACTGGGACGAATATTAGGTTATAAAATCATGAGATTCCTGTTTGTGGGCGATGCCAGCAATCTGCACAACACCCTGGCGTGGGCGTTGAGGCAACAGGGGCACGAGGCCGTGGTGGTCTCGGGCGGCTCGGCATGGATGGACACCGATCGTGACATTACCCTTCGCCGCAAACCGGGAAAATGGGGTGGGGTGTGCTACCTGGCACGTCTCGTGTCGTTGTTGCCCAAGTTTCGGGGCTACGACGTGGTGGAGATAGCCGGACAAGTATTCTTGGGGCTGCGTCCTGAAAAGATAATGCGCGTTTTCAATTACCTTAAGCGCCACAATCGCCACATCGTTCTTTCGGCGCTGGGCACCGACTATAACTACTATCGCGCGTGCCACGACGGCCACACCTTTCGCTATAGCGACTACATGATAGGCGACATGCCGTCGCCCTATGTAGGCAGTGACGAATATCACGCCCAGCACCAGGAAAACTGGGACAAGCCTCCCATGCGTGCCTTGTCGCGGCTGATAACGAACGGTGTCGATGGCGTAGCGGCGTGTTTGTGGGAATATTATGTCACTTACCGCCCTTTGGTCGAGCGCACTATTCATGCCGGCATACCCATTGACACTGACTCGCTCACGATGCGCCCCCTCGCGACCGAGCCGGCGAAGGTTAAATTCTTCCTGGGGCTACAAAGCGACCGCATGGCGATTAAGGGTACCGACCGCCTGCTCGAGGCTGCGCAAAGGGTTCAGGACCGCTTTCCGCGGCAATGCGAACTCACCGTGGTGGAAAATGTCCCATTCAAGGATTATGTGAGGCTTATGCGCGATAGTCACGTCATCCTAGACCAACTGTATTCTTACACGCCGGCCACCAACGCTCTCCTGGGTATGGCGCAGGGACTGGTGGCGGTGAGCGGTGCCGAACCGGAGTATTACGAATTGATCGAAGAGCGCGACAACAGGCCCATTATCAACGTCAGTCCGCTCATCGAGGGCGATATTGATGCCCGCCTTGAATGGCTCATCGCGCACAAATCCCAATTGCCGGCACTTGCTACCGCCAGTCGTCAATTTGTTGTCAAGCACAATGCGGCACCACTGGTGGCGCGCAAGCACATTGAGCTTGTCGCATCGCTCCAGGGCAACGGGTTATAGCTCCGTGAAGCTCGAAATTACCTTAATATGACCGCTTTTAAGCAAAAAAGCGGTGCACGCTGTGGTGTAATAGCGCAAAAAGGCTTAAATTTGCAAGAATTTTGAACAAACAACACTTATGACCCTTCAAGAAGAGATAACAAGACGGCGCACGTTCGCCATCATTTCCCACCCCGACGCCGGCAAGACGACGCTCACCGAGAAGTTGCTGCTCTTTGGTGGAGCCATTCATGTGGCCGGAGCGGTGAAAAGCAACAAAATCAAGAAAACCGCCACCAGCGACTGGATGGAAATCGAGAAACAACGCGGCATCTCGGTGGCCACCTCGGTGATGGGCTTCAATTATAACGATTACAAAATCAACATCCTCGACACGCCTGGCCACCAAGACTTTGCCGAAGACACCTATCGTACGCTCACCGCTGTCGACAGCGTTATCATTGTGGTCGATGTGGCAAAGGGCGTGGAAACGCAAACGCGCAAACTCATGGAAGTGTGCCGCATGCGCAACACGCCGGTCATCATCTTTGTGAACAAGCTCGACCGTGAGGGCCGCGACCCATTCGACATCCTCGACGAGTTGGAACAAGAGCTGAAAATCGCCGTGCGTCCGCTCACGTGGCCCATCAACATAGGCGCCAAGTTTAAGGGGGTATATAACATCTACGAGCAATCGCTCGACTTGTTCAAACCCGACAAGCAACACGTCACCGAGCGTGTGGAGATAAAAGACGTGAACGACCCTGCTATCGATGAACAGGTGGGACGTGATGACGCCGAGCAACTTCGCAACGACCTCGAACTTGTGGAGGGCGTGTATCCCGATTTTGAAGAGGATAGCTACTTGCGCGGGCAGGTGGCCCCGGTGTTCTTCGGGTCGGCTCTCAACACGTTCGGCGTGAAAGAGCTGCTTGATTGCTTCGTGAAAATCGCGCCCTCACCGCGCCCCGTGCAGGCCATCGAGCGCGAGGTGAGTCCCGCTGAGGATAAGTTCTCGGGCTTTGTATTCAAAATACAGGCCAACATGGACCCCAATCATCGCAGCTGCATTGCCTTTGTGAAAGTGTGCTCGGGGGTGTTCAGGCGCAACAGTAATTATCTGCATGTGCGCAGCGGCAAGAGTTATCGTTTTTCGGCACCTACCGCGTTCATGGCTCAAAAGAAGGACATCGTCGACGAGGCTTATCCTGGCGACGTGATCGGCCTGCCCGACACGGGGGGCATCTTCAAGATTGGCGACACGCTCACCGAGGGCGAGCAAGTACATTTCAAGGGCCTGCCCAGTTTCTCGCCCGAAATGTTCAAGTACATCGAAAACACCGACCCCATGAAGACGAAACAGCTCAACAAGGGCATCGACCAACTCATGGACGAAGGTGTGGCGCAACTCTTCGTTAACCAGTTCAACAACCGCAAGATTATAGGCACGGTGGGGCAACTACAATTCGAGGTGATACAATATCGGCTGCTTCACGAGTATGGAGCGCAGTGTCGCTGGGAACCCATCCACTTGTATAAGGCATGCTGGGTAGAGAGCGATGACACCGAGGCGCTCGAAGCATTCAAGCACCGCAAACATCAGTTCATGGCTGTTGACACCGAGGGACGCGACGTGTTTCTGGCCGACAGCGGATATGTGCTTCAAATGGCCCAGCAAGATTTCCCGAAAATCAAATTCCATTTCACTAGTGAATTTTAACCTATAAATCACATCCAATTAAAATGACAAACATAGAACAACTCAAAGACTTATACGTCTCTTTAACCGGCTCGCAGCCCAATGAAGTGATTGACCTGCCCATGTCGGGCAGTAATCGCCGCTATTTCCGTCTTATGGGAGAACCCACGCTCATTGGCGCCATTGGTACTAACCAAATGGAGAACCACGCCTTTGTGGCTATGGACGCCCACTTCGCTTCGAAAGGCTTGCCGGTGCCCAAGGTGCTGGCCGTGAGCGATGACACAATGTGCTACTTGCAAGAGGACCTGGGCGATTTGACCCTGTTTAACGCGATTGAGAAGGGCCGCAAGACCCGCGTGTTTAGTGAAGAGGAAAAAGAACTACTCAAGAAAACGGTGCGTCAGCTGTGCGACTTCCAGTTTATGGGCGCCGACGGTTTCGACTTTGGGGTGTGTTACCCGGCAAGCGATTTCACGCGTCGTTCCATCTTTTGGGACCTCAACTATTTCAAGTATTGTTTTTTGAAGGCCACCGGACTTGAGTTTGACGAGGAAAAACTTGAAGACGACTTTGCCCACATGGCTGATGTGTTGCTCCGCAGCTCGTCGGCAACGTTCATGTATCGTGATTTCCAGTCGCGAAACGTGATGATTAAGGAAGGACAACCCTGGTTTATCGATTTCCAGGGTGGACGTAAGGGCCCCTTCTATTACGACGTGGCATCATTCCTGTGGCAAGCCAAGGCGAATTTCCCCGATAGCCTGCGCCGCGAATTGCTCAAAGAATACTTGTCGGCGCTACGCAAGTATAAACCTGTGAACGAGAACTATTTCTACTCGCAGCTGCGCCACTTTGTGCTGTTCCGCACGCTGCAGGTGTTGGGCGCTTACGGTTTCCGCGGTTACTTCGAGAAGAAGCCCCATTTCATGCAAAGCGTGCCGTTTGCCATCAACAACCTGCGCAAACTCCTCGAAACGCGCTACGTGGAATATCCTTATCTCACCAAGGTGCTCACCGAGCTGGTAAACCTGTCGCAGTTTACCGACGGCATCCAGAAACGCGCGCTCACGGTGAAAGTGATGAGTTTCGCTTATAAGAAAGGTATCCCTAACGATGCGAGCGGCAACGGTGGTGGCTATGTGTTCGACTGCCGCGCGGTGAATAACCCCGGCAAATATGAGCGCTACAAGCCGTTTATCGGTCTCGACGAGCCTGTCATCAAATTCCTTGAGGATGACGGCGAAGTGCTCGAATTCCTTTCTCACGCGCAGGCGCTTGTCGATGCCACGGTAAAACGCTACATCGAGCGCGGGTTCACAAATTTGATGGTGTGTTTTGGATGCACGGGTGGGCAACACCGCTCGGTTTATTGCGCGCAGCACTTAGCTGAACACTTAAACAAACAGTTTAACATCAAAGTGGAACTTGTTCATCGAGAGCAGAATATAGAGCAAACATTTAATCCGGTTGCCAAGAACTGATGAGAAAAGCGCTTATCCTTGCGGCCGGTTTGGGTACACGCCTGCGACCGGTCATCAACGACCGGCCTAAGGCGCTCGTCGAGGTTGCCGGCGTCACCATGCTTGAGCGTGTGGTGAATCGAATGAAACAATACGGAATAACCGAGATTACGATTAACGTCCACCACCTGGCACAGCAGATTGTGGATTTTGTGGCATCACGCAACAACTTCGGGGTGCAAATCCACTTTAGCGATGAACGTGACTTATTGCTCGACACGGGAGGGGCCATTGTGGCGGCACGACGTTGGCTCGATGGTAACGAACCGTTTCTTGTGCACAATGCCGACATTCTCACCGACCTTGATTATGGCGACATGGAGCGTGAGCACCTTGCAAGCGGTGCTTTAGCCACTATTCTTGTCAAGCACCGTCCCACCCAGCGTTACTTTTTATTTGATAAAAACAAGCGCCTGTGTGGATGGATTAATAAAGCCACGGGCGAAACGCGTCCGTCAGGCCTCGTTTTTGAGGCTGATGGAAAATATGATGAAATGGCTTTTGGTGGCATCTATGTGCTCTCTCCGGCTATTTTCCCGGCTCTGGAGGCTTATGCAACGAAGAATCGTGTTTTCTCGATTACCCCTTTCTATGTGGACCATTGCCGCTCACTGCCCATTCACGCTTATTGCCCCGACCGCGAATACTTGTGGCTTGACGTGGGCAAACCCGACACGCTGGCCCGGGCCAACGAAATTTTCTCTTAATCACATCTACCCAAAGACAAATAATGGCAGAAAACCAACTGCTGCAACGGCTCGAAGGGCTCGACGCTCGTTTCGAGGAAATAGGGACGCTTATCACCGACCCTCAGGTGATTGCCGACCAACAACGCTATGTGAAACTGACCAAGGAGTACAAAAGCCTTGAGACCTTGCTCGCCGCTACGGCGCGATATAAACGACTGCTTGGCGACATCAACGAGGCGAAGTCGTTGCTCATGAGTGAGAATGATGAGGACTTGCGCGAAATGGCGCGTGAGGAGCTCGACGCAGCCCAGGCTTCGCTGCCCAAAGTCGAGGAGGAGATAAAGTTGTTGCTTATCCCCGAGGACCCCGAGGACGGGAAAAACGCTATCCTCGAGGTGCGCGGTGGCACCGGCGGCGACGAGGCCGCTTTGTTTGCAGGCGACCTGGCGCGCATGTATATGCGCTATTGTGAGCGTAAAGGCTGGAAAGTGGAGGTGTCGAGTTTCAGCGAGGGCTCGGCCGGCGGTTACAAGGAAATCGTGTTGAGTGTGACCGGCAGCGGCGTCTATGGCACACTCAAGTATGAGTCGGGCGTGCACCGTGTGCAACGGGTACCGGTCACCGAGACGCAGGGACGTGTCCATACCTCGGCTGCCAGCGTGGCCGTGTTGCCCGAGGCTGAGCCATTCGATGTGCACATCAATGAGGGCGAGATAAAATGGGACACCTTTCGTAGTGGCGGCGCCGGCGGACAGAATGTTAACAAGGTCAACAGCGGCGTGCGCTTGCGCTACATGTGGACCAACCCTAACACGGGCGAGCAACAGGAAATTCTCATCGAGTGTACCGAAACGCGCGACCAGCCCAAGAATAAAGAGCGCGCACTGGCCCGATTGCGCACGTTCATTTATGACCGCGAGCACCAAAAGTATGTCGATGATATTGCCAACCGCCGCAAAACGCTTGTGTCGACAGGCGACCGATCGGCAAAGATTCGCACCTACAACTATCCGCAAGGGCGCATCACCGACCACCGCATCGGCTACACCATCTATAATCTCCCCGCCTTTATGGACGGCGACATCCAGGATTGCATCGACCATCTCATCGTGGCCGAAAATGCCGAAAAACTTAAAGAGGCTGAGCTATAATGGCGCTTCACAACATACTGGGTAAAGAAGGGGAACTGCTTGCCACAGAGTTTCTCATCAAGCGTGGATACACCATTCGCGAGACGAACTGGAAACTCAACCACCTTGAAATTGATATCATTGCCCAAGAAAAAGGCAACGTTCTCCACATCGTGGAAGTGAAAACACGTGCCGACGACGAAGCCTTCGACCCGCTTGACGCGATTACAAGCAAAAAGATTTCACACATGGTAGCGGCCGCCAACGCTTATGTGAACATGACAGGATTGGACTATGATGTGCAATTTGACATCATGGTCATCGTGGGTACATCTCCTGCCGATTTTCGCATCGAGTACTTGCCCGACGCGTTTTATCCTCCCTTGAGGAGTTATTAGCTTAACGGCGCCGCATGCGGCGGTTCTTTTTCTTCGTGTTGCCGCTATTGGCTTTTTTCGTCGTGCCGCTTTCTTGCTTGGCTTGCTTCAGACCGAGTTGGATGTTTTTGATGAGAGCCTCGCTGGTATAGGTGGCACCGGTAGCCGCATCGGCTTCGAGAGCGATGCCGGCATCGACAGTTTTACCGATAAACTGAGGAAATACCTTCTCTTGTGCCTTGGCCATGTAGCGAGGGCCTTCCTGGTTGGGTAACGCCTCGATGGCCGTCACCTTGCCGCCGGTAATGGTGATGTTGAGTGGGGTGGGACCATTGTAACCGATGATTTTTTTGCCTATCTCGCCGGTATATACCACCTGTGTTTTATTATGGTTTGAAGAGTTTCTCTTTGTTTTGGCTTCGGCTTGAAAAGCGATACCACACGTCACCGCTCCCATGAGCAAAGCGACTACAATCATATTGCTGAATCCACGTTTTTTCATAATTATCCTTGAATTTTGCCGCAAAATTACTGATAAAAAACGCAAGTGAAACTATCTTTTAACATTTTTACTGTTAAACAAAGTGAGAAAAAGTTACATTTTCTTTTTTGTTTCATTCATAATGACTAACTTTGTTAGCCCGAAATAAGCGGTCGGCGATAGTTAACCGTCACATTTTGTGCTTTTAAAACAATATTTTTGATGAAATTAACCCTACAAGACGACATTAATAAAGCCCTTGAGACCCTCAAAAAAGGAGGGCTTATACTCTATCCCACCGACACGATTTGGGGCATTGGGTGTGATGCCACCCGTCCCGAAGCAGTCAAACGCGTGTTTGAGCTCAAGCACCGTGCCGATCACAAGGCACTCATCGTGTTGCTCGATAATGTGGACAGGCTTGACCATTATGTGGTTGACGTGCCTGCGATGGCTTTTGAATTGGTCGAGGTGGCCGTAAATCCGCTTACCATTGTCTATGAAGGCGCTTACAACGTGGCTCCCGAACTGCTCGGCGAGAACGATTCGCTTGGGGTGAGAATACCGCAAGACGACTTCGCCCAGCAGCTGTGTGCGCGTTTTGGCAAACCATTGGTTTCGACCAGCGCCAACGTGAGCGGTGAACCCTCGCCGGCCTGCTTTGCCGAGATTGCTAAGGAAATCGTCGATGGCGTTGACTATGTAGTGAATCACAGGCAGGACGACACCACGCCCCACAAGGCCTCGAACATTATCCGCCTCAATCGCAACGGTACATTTAAAATTATCCGTTAACGCCTAATCCTTCACCATGATAAGCGAATCACGACAACGGTTAAAGTATCTGCTGAGCGACTTCATCTCGTCGAATGTGGCATGGTTTTGTTATAACTGTCTCCGCTATTCGATGGGAGCGGTGTTCGGCCAGCAATCGCTCAAGACTTTCATCTTGTCGGGCAACGTGTTGCTTGGCCAACTTTTGTTCCCGTTGGTCATGATGAGTGTTTACTCGCTTTCGGGGTACTATAACGAGGTATTCAGGAAATCGCGCTTGCAGGAGTTGTTGCTTACAGCTTCCAATGCGCTTGTCAACAGTCTCATCCTCTTTTTTGTCGCGCTCATTAACGACCAAATGATTGAACGACAAACCAACTATGAGCTGATTGCTTTGTTGTGGGTCATGCTTTTTGTCTTTACTTACATTCCGCGAGCCATTATCACCAACCACACGTCGAGGCGCATCAAGCGGCGCAAGTGGATGTTCAACACGCTCGTGGTGGGATGCGGCACTGCCGGTTGCGCTTTTGTGGAAAGACTCGAACGGATGAAAGTGTCGCTTGGTTACAATGTGGTGGGATATGTGGCTATTCCGGGTGAAAACAACGTCAAGAATCCTGACCGCCCCATTTTAGACCTTGACAACATCAGGCAGGAATGTATCGCGCGCGATATTAAAGAGATTATTGTCATTCCCACAAAGAACAATAGCAACAATGTGCTTTCGGTCATTAACAAGCTATTCTCACTTAACTTACCCATCAAGATAGCCCCCGACAAATATAACATCTTGTTGTCGCGTGTGAGGCTCAACGACATCCACGGCGACCCCTTGATTGACATCTCTTCAAGCTCGATGACCGAGGGCGGCAAGAACATGAAACGCCTCGTGGACATCATAGTGTCGATTATTGCGTTGGTTTTCATTGCATTGCTCTATCCCATTGTGGCGCTTTTCATCAAGCTCGACACGAGAGGACCGGTTATTTATAGTCAGGAACGTATTGGTTATCACAACAAGGTCTTTAAAATTTTGAAATTCCGATCGATGATTGACAAGGCCGAAGTGAAGGGAAAACCGCAACTTTCGAGTCAAGACGACCCGCGCGTGACCCGCGTGGGACACTTCCTGCGCAAGTATCGCATTGACGAGTTGCCGCAATTCTGGAATGTACTTCGCGGTGACATGACTTTGGTGGGCCCACGTCCTGAACGCAAGCACTATGTCGACCTTATCTCGGAGCGTCAGCCGGCCTACGCGCTTGTGCACCAAGTGAGACCCGGTATCACCTCGATGGGTATGGTCAAGTTTGGCTACGCGCAAAATTTGGAACAAATGCTCGAGCGTCTCGATTACGACCTTATCTATTTGGAGAATATGTCGCTTCTCAACGACCTCAAGATTGTGGTTTACACGCTCAAAATCATTATTACCGGCAAGGGCGTTTAGCGATGGAACTTAACAACGGCAAGGCGGGCGCAACAAGAAACAAACGCTCCTTGTGGATTTTGAAACTGCTCTCGTGGCGCGGACGCCATGTGAGCGAACCCACGTTGGTGGTTATTCTCGCTCTGCTTGTGGGTGCGGCGGCCGGATTGGCCGCGGTGCTACTCAAGTGGCTCATTGCGACCATAGCGTCGTTTTTGACGTCACGCGCTTCAATCAGCGACGGCAACTATGAGTACTTAATCTATCCCGTGTTGGGTATCCTTATCACCGGACTGTATGTGCGGTATGTGGTGCGCGACAACATTTCCCACGGTGTGACGCGTGTCCTCTATGCCATCGCCTTGAAAAAAAGTCGTCTCAAGCGCCACAATATGTATGCTTCGCTCTTATCGTCGTCGGTTACCATCGGTTTTGGCGGCTCGGTGGGAGCCGAGGGCCCTATCGTTTTCACGGGCGCCTCGATTGGTTCCTATTTGGGCCAGCTCTTTCGTTTGTCGCCACAGATGCTGATGATGCTCGTGGGCTGTGGTGCGGCGGCCGGTTTGGCCGGTATTTTCAAGGCTCCTATAGCCGGCGTGCTTTTTACGGTGGAAGTGCTCATGCTCGACCTCACCGCCATGTCGGTGATGCCGTTGATTATCGCCTCGGTGGCGGGCGCTACGGTAGCGATATTGTTCACGGGCTTCGATGTGGAATTTCTTTTCTCGCAAAGCGAGCCGTTCGCGGCGGCGCGCATTCCGCTGGTCATGGCCCTCGGCGTTTTCACCGGACTTATTTCGGTCTATTTCAATAAGGTGATGGAAACCATGGAAAACTTGTTCAAAGCTATATCTTCCCCCTGGACACGCTTTGCCGTAGCGGCTGTCATCCTTAGTGCCCTCATCTTTTTCCTGCCTCCACTCTACGGCGAGGGGTATGATGGCATCAATAGTTTGTTGGGGGGTGACGTGAAAGCTTTGTTCGACCGCAGCCCATTCTACTCTCATCGCGACAGCGCCATGTGGGCGATAGTGCTACTGGCCATGCTATGCTTAACCAAGGTCTTTGCCACCAGCGCTACCAATGGGGGCGGGGGAGTAGGTGGCACTTTCGCGCCCTCGCTCTATGTAGGTTGCATGGCGGGATTTCTGTTCGCTTTTGTGCTGAACGAAGCGGGTGTCGTCAATGGTATGCCGGTCTCTACTAAGAACTTCGCTCTCATGGGAATGGCCGGTGTGATGGCGGGCGTGATGCACGCTCCGTTAACGGCCATCTTCCTTGCGGCCGAAATGACCGGCGGCTATGGCCTGTTCCTTCCATTGTTGATTGTGAGCGTCGTTTCTTACGGCACGTCGCGCTTATTCACTCCTTATGGTATCTATGCCCGTCGTTTGGCCCAACGTGGCGAGTTACTTACGCACCAGAAAGACCAAACTGTGCTCACCCTGCTTAAGATGGACAGTGTGATTGAGACCGATTTCATCACTGTGCGTCCCGAGATGAGTCTCAAGGAGGTGGTCGACGTGATTTCGCGTAGTCACCGCAACATGTTCCCTGTGGTAGATGCCGACAACAAATTGCTGGGTGTGGTCCAACTCGACGATATTCGCAACATCATGTTCCGCCCCGACCTTTATCGGCGACTTTTCGTGAACCGATTCATGTCGGCGCCGCCCGCAAAACTCGTAGTGGGCGCTCCCATGGAACAGGTGATGAAGCAATTCGACGACACCGGAGCGTGGAACCTGCCCGTTGTCGACAGTGAGGGACATTACGTGGGCTTCGTTTCCAAGTCAAAAATCTTTAACTCTTATCGGCAGGTGCTCAAGCATTACAGCTACGACTAATCGACTTCACTAATCAACTTCAAGGCACTCGGCATAAAAAAAGAACAAGTTCTTTTTGTTCTGCACTCGTTTTTTAGTAACGTTGGCTTAAGCGCTTAAGTTACTCAGCACTCGGCATAAAAAAAGAACAAGTTCTTTTTGTTCTGCTCTCGTTTTTTCGTAACGTTGGCTTAAGCGCCTAAGTTACTCAGCACTCGGCATAAAAAAAGAACAAGTTCTTTTTGTTCTGCACTCGTTTTTTCGTAACGTTGGCTTAAGCGCCTAAGTTACTCAGCACTCGGCATAAAAAAAGAACAAGTTCTTTTTGTTCTGCACTCGTTTTTTCGTAACTTTGCCCGCATCTATGGAACAAGAGAAGAAAAAACTGGTAGCTATCGTTAATCCTTACTCGGGAACGAGCAGTAAGCGCCGTGTGCCTGCCATTATCGAGAATACGATTGACCACGACCGCTTTGACGTGGAAATTATTGTGGTGGGGCCCGACGACCGGGTCACCGAGCTTGCGCGCCGAGCTGCCGATAGGGGGGCTTATGGCGTGATTGCCGTGGGAGGCGACGGAACTATCAACGGTGCGGCTACGGCCCTCAAAGACACCGGCGTGGCGCTGGGCGTGGTGCCCTGCGGCTCGGGAAACGGTTTGGCTCGTCACCTGGGCTTACCGTTGAGCATCAAGCGATCGCTTGAGGTGATTAATCGCGACGTGGTTGAGGAATATGACTACTGCAAGGTGAACGATGACACCTTTGTGTGTACTTGCGGCATGGGATTTGATGCCGCTGTGGCTTATAACTTTGCGGCCAAGAGCACGCGTGGCGCCCTCACCTATGTGCGCACAGCCCTTCAAGTATATGTTAACTTCAAACCGTCGCATTACGTGCTTGAGTTCGACGGGCAACGCATCGAGGAAGATGCCTTTGTTATCGCCTGTGCCAACGCCGCACAATATGGGAACAACGCCTTCATCGCCCCCCGCGCCAGCATGCAAGACGGCCTGCTCGACATCACAGTGCTCCACCCGTTCCGGCGCATCGAGTCGCCTTTGCTGGGGCTGGCCTTGTTCACCCGCAGCATCGACCGCAACACCCACGCCACTACTTATCGCACTCGCCGCGTGGTCATCACGCGTGAGAACGAAGGTCCTATGCACCTCGATGGCGAACCTATGACGATGCCGGCGCGCCTCGACGTGTCGTGCCACCCGGGTGGCATGCGCATCTTTTCGCCGACCAATCGCAAATAAATAGAAGAGAAAGGACTTCGGTCATGATGATGCAAATTGGCGATGCTGTGGTAAGCACCGAGTTGGTAGAGCGATTCTTTTGCTGTGATCTCGACGCGTGCCTGGGTGCTTGTTGCATCGAGGGCGACGCCGGAGCTCCTATTACCCGCGAGGAATACGAGCAACTGAAAAAGATTCTGCCCGACGTGTGGGACGACCTGTTGCCGCGGGCGCGCGAGCAAATCACCGAGAGTGGGGTGGGGTATCTTGACCCAGAGGGCGAGCTGGTGACGCAAATCATCGATGGGAAAAATTGTGTGTTCTCATGCTATCTGCCTGGAGGAAAATGTATTTGCGCCATCGAAAAAGCCTTTCACGAAGGGCGCATAGCGTGGCGCAAGCCGCTGTCGTGCTACCTCTATCCCGTTAGGGTGAAACAGTATCCGGGCTACACCGCGGTCAACTACGACCGGTGGAAGATTTGCAAGAGTGCCGAGGTGATGGGACGTCTTAAGAAATTGCGTGTGTACGAATTCCTGCGCGAACCGTTGGTAGAGCGTTTCGGCCAGGCCTGGTACGATGAACTCGCCATGGCGTGCCGCCTCTACATCGAGCAATACCTGGAGTAGCCTTTTTACAATAATATGGAAAAAGAAAAGTGGAGCCGCAAATGAGTCGGCCCCACTTTTTTGATGATAGTGTGAGTGATTATTTGTTCACTTGGAAACGGTTGAAGCCGTCCTTGAGGTGAGCCACCACTTGACGTGCGGCGGCCAGACCGGCGTTGATGTTGGCTTCGGCGGTCTGCGCACCCATCTTCTTGGGGGTGAACAGCACGCGGTCGCCAAACTTCTCGGTCAAGGCATCGGCATTGTCGGGTTTCACATCGGCCACGTAACGGATGTCGGGGCGTGCCTCGAGCACTTCGGCAAGGCTCTCCTCATCGATGACCTCCTTGCGGGCGGTGTTCACCAGCACACCGTTCTTGGGCAGACGCTCAATGAGGGCGCGGTTCACGCTGCGACGCGTTTGGTCGGTGGCGGGAATGTGCAGACTCACAAACTGGTTTTGGCTATAGAGCTCTTCCACGCTGTGAACGGGTTGCACACCTTCGGCTACCATGTCTTCGTCCTTGACCCACGGGTCGAGGGCGCTCACCTTCATGCCAAAGCCGCGGGCGATGCGCGCCACATTGCGGCCCACTTGACCGAAGGCATGGATGCCCAGCGTCTTACCCAGCAACTCGCTGCCGCTGGTGCCGTTGTAACGGTTGCGAAGCAAGGTCACGAGCATGCCGAAGACGAGCTCGGCCACAGCGTTGCTGTTTTGGCCCGGAGTGTTCATCACGCACACGCCGTGAGCCGTGGCGGCTGCCAGGTCGATGTTGTCATAACCTGCACCTGCGCGCACGACGACTTTCAGCTGGGGAGCGGCTGCGAAGACTTCCTCGTCAACCTTGTCGCTGCGCACGATGAGTCCCGCGCAGTCCTTCACGGCTGCAATCATGTCGGCCTTCGTTCCTTTTTCCACGAGCACGAGTTCGTGTCCGCCTTCTTCTATTACTTGTTTGATGCCTTCAACCGCCACAGGCGCAAAAGGCTTCTCGGTTGCTACAAGAATTTTCATGTTGATCTAAGTGTTGTCGTGATTTATTTGTTTTCAAAGTCGTGCATGGCTTGCACCAGGAATTTAACGCTATCGAGAGGAAGGGCGTTGTAGAGCGAAGCGCGGAAGCCGCCCACGCTGCGGTGACCTTTGATGCCCATGATGCCGCGAGCGGTGGCAAACTCGACGAAGTCCTTTTCGAGCTCTTTATACTCGGGCTTCATCACGAAGCACACGTTCATGATCGAGCGGTCCTCAACGTGGGTTGTGCCCACAAACATGCGGCTATTGTCGATGGCGTCATAGAGGTAAGCGGCCTTTTCCTCGTCGAGTTCCTGCAGACGCTTCACACCGCCAAGTTCTTTGTACCAGCGCAGCGTCTCAAGCGCGGTGTAGATGGGCAGCACGGGAGGCGTGTTGAACATCGAGCCCTTGTCGATGTGGGTCTGGTAGTTGAGCATCGTGGGAATAGCACGGTCTACCTTGCCGATGGCGTCCTTCTTTACAATTACAAAGGTCACACCGGCGGGAGCCAGGTTCTTCTGGGCGCCACCATAAATGAGGTCATATTTCGATACGTCGACGGGACGCGAGAAAATGTCGCTCGACATATCGGCCACCATGCGCACGGGAACGTCAAGGTCGCGACGCAACTCGGTACCGTAGATGGTGTTGTTGGTCGTCAGGTGCAGATAGTCCACGTCGGTGGGGACTTCAAACTCCTTCGGGTACCACACATAGTTGTCGGCCTTGCTCGAAGCAACCACATTTACCTCGCCAAAGAGCTTGGCTTCCTTGATGGCCTTGTTGGCCCATGTGCCCGAGTCGATGTAGGCTGCTTTGGTCTTGAGCAGGTTGTAGGGTACCATACAGAATTGCGTGCTGGCGCCACCGCCCAGGAAGAGCACGTCATATCCCTCGGGGATGTCGAGCAGTTCAATGAACAGTTTCTTTGCCTCTTCGATGACGGCAGTGAATTCTTTGCTGCGGTGGGAAATCTCAAGCACCGAAAGACCGGTTCCCGAAAAGTCGCGGATGGCTTCGATGGTGTTGTTAATCACTTGCTGGCTCAAAATTGAAGGGCCTGCATAGAAGTTATGCTTCTTCATTCGTTAAGGGTTTAAAAAGGTTGATAAATAGTCGTTGTAAAGAATTTACAAAAATAGTCATTTATTTTGGATTGGCAACCTCTCCAATCAAGTTTTTTTGATAAAAAAACAATTTGCCGATATGGACTGACCATTTTCAGCAAATTGGTACGTTTAGCGGCGTCTTTTTCCGCGAGGGGGAGGCGGTGGAACCTCGGTGTTGAGGTGGCTGGGACGACGCACGCGCGGATGTGGCACCGTGCGCCTGTCGCTGTCGCTGATAGGTAAAAGGCGCGCTTTCTCGAAGCCATAGTTGAGTAGGAAAGCCGATTCGTCGAAACGGGCCCTCACCGGTGAGCACTTCATCACCACGAGGTAAAGCTGGATGCCGCCTCGCTTGGCGGCACTGGCCAGGCAGCCGCCGGCTGCGCGCACATATCCCGTCTTGATACCGTTGGCTCCCTCATATCGGCTCAGCAGTTTGTTGGTGCTCTTGCAGTGCATCACCTTACCAGCCGGATACACGAGCGGCACATCTTTTTGGAAATTTCCCACAATGGCCGCAAACGTGGTGTCTTGCATGGCGCATCTCACAAGTTTCATCAGGTCTCTCGCCGTGGTGTAGTTCTGCGTGTCGTGGAGGCCGTGTGGGTTGGCGAAATGCGTGTTGGTCATGCCCAACTGCCGTGCGCGCCGATTCATCTTTTCAATGAAGTTGCCGTAGCGCGACAAGTGGTCGGCAATCGCGCGTGCCGCGCCGTTGTCGCTCTCGAGCATCATCTCATCGAGCAAGTTGCGTAGGATGAAACGGTCGCCGGCATGCACCGTGGTGCTGATGATTCGCGACGCGTCGGCACCGATGGTGATGGTGTCGCGCAAATGGCCGCTCTCAATGGCCACCAGGCAGGTCATGATTTTTGTCATGCTTGCCGGATACATGATGCTGTCGGGACTTTTGCTGCTCAGCTCACTGCCCGTGCTGGCCTCAACAAGCAGCCACGATTGGGCCGACAGATCGTCGAAGCCGTAGGTCGCGGCTGTGCGCCGCTGTGTGCTGTCTCGGCCGCGGGGACTTCGTGCTTGAGCGTCGCCGGCTCCGGCTATCCACAATAGGGCCATTACAAGCATCGCCAGCAAGGCGCCAAAATATCGGGGAGAGTTCTTTGTTTTCGTCATATCAAGCGCAAATTTACGCATAATAACTCAAAGCACTCTCCCCGTTAGCTTTTTTTAGGGATTTTTAGGGCCCTATAAGGACATGTCGCTTTTTACAATCCCAGCTGTTCTTTGACGGCGGCCTCAACCGTTTTCATGTCCTCGGTGGGCTCGAAACGAGCCACAACGCGTCCGTCACTGCTCACGAGGAACTTGGTGAAGTTCCACTTGATGTCATTACTTTCTTTGTAGTTAGGGTCGGCTTTCGAGAGCATCTCGTCGAGAATCTTTCCTATGGGGTGATTCACGTCAAATCCCTTGAAAGGCTGCTCGTTCTTGAGGTACACGAAAAGCGGCGACGCGTTCTCGCCATTGACTGCCAACTTCTTGAACTGAGGAAACTCGGTCCCGTAGTTGAGCTGACAAAAGCTGTGAATCTCTTCTTCGCTGCCGGGGGCTTGTTGTCCAAACTGGTTGCACGGGAAGTCAAGAATTTCAAGGCCATGGTGGCTGTAGCTCTTGTAAAGTGCTTCAAGTTCCTCATATTGAGGGGTGAAACCGCAGCGGGTGGCGGTGTTGACGATGAGCAGCACCTTGCCTTCGTACTGTCTCATAGTTACTTCATTGCCCTTGCGGTCGAGCACGCTGTAGTCGTAGAATGACTTTGGTTCTGATGCCATAACGTTAATTGATAAGAAAATTAATAATAAGATGAATAAATGTTTCATTTTCATTTTCGTTTTAATTTTATGGGTGCCTCGTCGGCTTTCTCGTCGAGACGCCCGCTCCACAAATATTTCTTGGTCTCACGTGCCACAACGCCGCTTAGCAACAATAGTGCCACAAGGTTGGGGAAGGCCATGAGGGCGTTCATGCAATCGCTTATGTTCCACACCAGTTTGAGGCTAAATAGGCTGCCCACCAGCACGGCGGCAATGTAGACGACGCGGTAGACCATAATCCAGCGCGCGCCGCCCAGGTATTCTACGGCGCGTTCGCCGTAGTAGCACCATCCCAGAATGGTGCTGAAGGCAAAAGTGACGAGGCCTATCGACAATAACGTTGTGCCGACATACGGGATTTTACTGAAAGCCACACGGGTGAGCGCGTCGCCGTCGGCATAGCTGATGTCGCTGTGCGCCAGGATACTGCTCACTATCACAAGGCCGGTCATGGCGCATATCACTACCGTGTCCCAGAATGTGCCGCTCGACGACACCAGGGCTTGACGCACAGGATTGCGCGTTTGGGCCGCCGCGGCTACAATCGGTGCAGAACCGAGCCCCGACTCGTTGGAGAACAGACCTCGCGATATGCCCCAACGGGCCGCCATGATGACCGTGGCTCCGGCAAAACCGCCTCCGGCTGCCGCAGGCGAGAATGCCGACACGCAAATCAGCCTAATGGAAGGCCACAGGAAAGCGCTGTTGACCCACAAAATATAAGCACAGCCCAGCACATAGAACAATGCCATGAACGGAACCAACGCGCCACACACACGAGCTATCGACTTTACACCGCCCAGCACCACGGCTGCCGTGAGAGCGCTCAACCCCACGCCCACAACTGCCGTGGGAATAGAGTAGGTGGAATGAAGCTGGGTCGAGATGGCGTTAGCCTGAACCATATTGCCGATGCCAAACGACGCAAAGGCAGTGAAAAGAGCAAACAGCACGGCAAGCCATTTCCACCCTAAGCCGCGCTCCAGGGCATACATCGGGCCGCCGAGCATGCGGCCGTCGGCCGCTTTCACGCGGTATTTGATGGCTAGCAGGCCCTCGGAATATTTTGTCGCTATGCCAAAGATGCCCGTCAGCCAACACCACAACACGGCACCGGGACCGCCCAGGGCCACGGCGGTTGCCACACCGATGATGTTACCCGTGCCTATTGTGGCGGCCAATGCCGTCGCCAGCGCCCCAAACTGAGACACATCGCCATGACCGCTTTTGTCCCGCTTCACCGATAGCTTGATGGCGGTGAACAGTTTGCGCTGTGGCACGCCAAGTCTGAAGGTGAGGAACACATGAGTGCCCAGTAATAATATAATCATAGGCCATCCCCACAACTGATTGGCGATGGTCTCAATGATATTGTTTATAGCGTCCATTTGGATGTTTTGCTCGTTTGAAAACACAAAATTAGTGAAAACGAGCTGTAATCCCAAAAAAAAATAACTTTTTAGCGAAAAAATCACTAAAAAATTTGTCATGTCAAGAAATTGTGCTAAATTTGCACCGCATTTACGGCATGGGGCACTAGCTCATCTGGTAGAGCGCAACACTGGCAGTGTTGAGGTAAGCGGTTCGAGTCCGCTGTGCTCCACAAACAAGAGACCGATTATCACTACGATAATCGGTCTCTTTACCTCTTAAATATAATGCTTGCGGTGTGTTGAAACAATAGGAGGGTGTGTCATAATTCTGGCGCACCCTTTTCCTGTTTTCGTCAATGGGACACC
>CAMVPC010000022.1 GCA_947169265.1 uncultured Prevotellaceae bacterium | reverse complement strand
TCTGGTGAGAGAACACTGTCGCAAATGACTGGGTGTCCCATTGACGAAAACAGGTGCGCCCACCTGTGGAATTTCTCCCTTATGGCACCCATGTCATTATGATATTCAGTGGACTTTTTCATCCACTTGGCTGGATCTTTCAATCATTCGCTAAGGCTTACTATCATGGTCTTTTCCTCCTTTTCTTAAGTCAATAACAATATGCTCGACTACAAATATAGCAACATTCTTCAAAAAATCAAAAACATAATAGAAAAAAGTCATTTTCCTCCCATTTGTCGCAATCACTGCCACGATAGCGACAAAAAAATACATATTAACAACGAAGAAAGTGAGGGAGATCCTAGCTATATGGCACAAGATAAAGAATACACTGTGATAATTTTTGTCGATGGAGAAATAGCATTTCAAGAAACCATAACTGCATAGACTTAAGACTATCCGCCCCGTGAAGAAGGCCAAGAAGTAATCGCCTTTATTCCAATCTAAACTTAGCAATGCCAGCCAACAACACACATCAACTGCAGGCAGGCATTTGTTTTTCTGCAAAAAATAGATTTTTTTCCGTGTTTTTTGAATTTTCACGCAATAGTTGCTATATTTGTGGCAGAAAACAAAACATAACCTTTTAAAACCTCGCGATGTGTCAAGGCGAATCGCAAAAAAAATGGAAAAAAAAGAACCTAAGACGTGTGAAGGCATGATTCTCAAAGACACATCTGATAAGAAAGAAATAGAAAAGAAACTTGCAGCTGGTCATGAAGTAGAACTTGCCATCACTCCTGTAAGTGGATATGAAGTTGACGTTATCACTGTAAAAGATGCACATAACAACGAGGTTACTGTGCTTGGCAACAAGTTTACAATGCCTGCTAGCAATGTGACTGTTACTGTAACATTCAAGGCTATAAATCCTGAGAGAATTCCTCTTGACTGGATTAAGGGTTATCGCAAAGCTATAGCAGCTATTTATGAGCAAGGACGTGACAAATATGGGTTGAGACTTCTTTCAGACGTTGGAATCGCACTAGCGACACCTAGTGGAGAAGTGACTCTTGAACCCTCGAAGAAGATAGTGGGAGGACCCGTGCTGGAGCTTAACGGACTCAACAAAGAGCAACGTGCCGCACTAGAGCAACAAGGCATAGCTCATGAATGGTTCCTCCAAACGCGCGACCACAGAACGCGCAATGGGGTGTGGAGAGTCACCGCTTTTGGTGTACGTGTTGAAAAAAACATTCATGTGCCCGAGGAGGAGACCCTCCGCAAAACGGTAGAGAACACCTTCAAGGTATTTGACTGCCTACTGGGCAAAATAGTGTTTTGAAACGTTTAACCATTAAAAAACTCGCAATGTGAAGGTGAATCGCAATTGAATTTTATGGGGCTTCAAATCAATAAAGTCTATAATCCCGACTATACCGAGAGGGAATTATTTGAATACAAATTTCCCGAGTTGTTGAATCAATTTTACAAAACAGTATTGCGCTTTCAATGTATTTATGATTTTAACGCGATAACGGGTTGGACATTCCGAGATGTGATAGGCAAACATTCATGGGATAACACATCAACTTTTAGATGCTGCCATTGGTGATTCCATTCCCACTATGTCTAGTATAGGCAAGCTGTTTGATGACGAAAGACGATGAGAGTGTATTGACAAACAGCACATTAATATTAGAACCATCAATCATTACCCTCTAGCAGTATACGACTGTTGGAGGGCAATAATTATACTTCGATCGTATCGCTATTTCTCAAAATTAATCATCACCGCTAAGTAGCCCCTTCAGGGGCTAATACTTGTTTAACGAACACAGGCTTTTGCGGCGCAAAACCTGTGTTTTGCGGGTCACTATTGAAATGTGAAAAGCACAGGAATCAGGAGCGACGTGTCCCCGATGTCGATATGGCAGTGAAGGCCACCTGAAGGGTGCTCCCTTGAGTGCCCCCAGTGAAACAAGGCGCGCGTCCTGTTTCACCGGGGGTAGGAGGCGAATAGACAGTTGTCGCCGGAGGCGACCCCATTCCGTCGTCGGGAAAGTTGACGCGCGATAAAGGCTCACAAGGCGGCAATGGTTGTCAAAACGGCCAAACAAGAGGCGAACAAGGGGGTCGCCTTTGGCGACTGTCCTCCAGAGTGTGCCTGCTCCCCGTGGAAAAGGTCCTCTCGCTCCGCTCGAGCGCCCTTTCCCACTGGGGTTACTCAGAGGCCGCCCTCAGAGCATTTTTCCCTTTAAATCACATTTTTGGTCGCCAATTCACTATTTTTTCTTTTTTAAAATCACAAAACTCCTGAGCTGTGCCATTATTTGGCATAGGTGCTTATTTAATTTGCACCGACAAACAATAAAACAGTTTAGCCGGTCACAACCGTTAAAAAGGTTTAAAAACGCATCTTCATTTTAAATTTTTTCCTTGCGGTTACTATTTAAAAAGCGAAAAGAACACAACCATCAAAAAATCGACAACAGTTATGAGAAAAGCGAAGAAGAGCGAAAGCACAAGTTCATCATTCAAGTTGCCAACCTTGTTGCAGGCCATCGACCGCGTGGCCGAGTTATCGAACGACAGCAAACTCAGTGACGAGTTTTTCCTGAAAGCCTCGCCCGAGATTGGACTGCTCGCCGACGCCTACGGCATCACCGAGCGTCAGGCGGTGATATTCAGCGTGTGCTTGCTGCTGGGACCTTATCGTGTGGATTTCGGTGACCTTGCGCGCCACCTCGACTTGAGCACCATCGGCGTGCTTAGTCTCGCCAACGACATCGACACGCTGGTGCGCCGCCGCCTGCTGCGGTATCGCGACGCCAAGGACAAGGACAAGTTCGATATTCCACAACCCGTACTCAACGCCCTCAGGCACAATGAGGCTTATAAGCCGATCGCGCTTGTGGGACTTGACAAGTACCAGCTGTTTGAGGCAATTAACGATATACTCAGCGACTTGGAAAACGACGCGCTCACGCCCGAAAGCGCCGAGGCCGAACTGAAGACGCTCATGAACAACAACCGGCATGTGGCTTTTGTCAGGCACATCGAGGAACTCAACATTGAGGGTAACGACAACCGGTTACTGCTCGTGTGGATGTGCAACAGGCTCGTGAACCACGATGACGACGACATCAGGTTGCACGAGCTGGAAAAACTGTATGAATCACGGGGAAAATACAATGCTCAAAAGTCGCAACTGCGACAAGGTGAGCATCGCTTAATGAAAAGCAATTTACTGGAACACAAGCAAGTGGACGGACTCGCCGACACCTCGCGCATCGGGCTCACCGACCACGCCAAGCGCACACTGCTCAACGAGTATGAAATTCGCGACACCGAGACATGCGTGAGTGGCCTCATCAAGCACATCGACGTGCAGCCCAAATCACTATTCTACAGCGACACCATGGAGCGGCAAGTGACCGAGCTGGAGTCGCTGCTCATGCCCGGCAAGTATGACCAGGTAGTGAACCGCATGAAAAAGCGCGGCTTCAGGCAAGGCTTCGCATGCCTGTTCTACGGCGTGGCGGGCACCGGTAAGACCGAGACCGCCTATCAGCTCGCACGACACACAGGGCGCGACATCATGCTGGTGGATGTGCCGCAAATCAAGAGCAAGTGGGTGGGCGACAGCGAGAAGAACATCAAGGCCGTCTTCGACCGCTACCGCGAGGCGGTGAAGCGCAGCAAGCTCGCGCCCATCCTCCTCTTCAACGAGGCCGACGCCGTGATAAGCACCCGCAAGAGCGGTGCCGAGAATGCCGTCGATAAGATGGAAAACGCCATCCAGAACATCATCCTGCAAGAGATGGAGAACCTGGAGGGAATCATGATTGCCACCACCAACCTCGAGCAGAACTTCGACACCGCATTCGAGCGCCGATTCCTCTACAAGCTGCGCTTTGAGCGCCCCACACCCGAGACGAGAGCCAGGATTTGGCGCACGATGATCAAGGGACTCAACAAGCGCGACTCGCTGCAGCTGGCACAGCAATTCGACCTGAGTGGCGGACAAATCGAGAACGTGGCGCGCAAGTGGACCATCAACGACATCCTCTTCGGCAGCGGCGGCAAGCGCCTCGACACGCTCATCGACTACTGTAAGGCCGAGCAACTCACCCACACCGCCACTTCTCCCCACATTGGCTTCGTCTGAGACACCTGCCACCACCGCATCACGCAAGCCATCGCCTGCGCCGCAACCTCGACCGCAGCAACTACTTCAACCTGTAATGTTTTTACTCTATGGACGAAGACCAGAAAAATATTATCATATACCGCACTGCCGATAGTAACGCTTCTGTTGCATTATTGGCAAAAGATGGCAAAATCTGGCTCAACTAGCAGCAGATGGCAGAACTTTTTGCCACCTCTAAGCAAACCATCAGCTATCATATAATCAACATTCTGAAAGAGAACGAATTAACCGAGAGTTCAGTTGTCAAAGAATATTTGACAACTGCCGCCGATGGCAAGAGTTACAGTTCCAGGGAATGGACGTGCTGCAAGGCAAAGGCTCTGTCTCAAATGCCGAAATGGAGAGCTACGCAAAAAACGTATATGCCAACTTTGATGCAAAAAGAAAGCAGCAAGAGGCCCGGCAAGTCGACGCCGACGACCTGAAACTCCTCGAAGACCTCGAACGCAAAATCATTGACCAAAACAAAGGCAACAAACAGTAACGCCCCGGTAAATCATGGAAGCTACCGCTGGTGCCGCGACCTCGACCGCAGCGACCTCTTTAATCTTTATAGCACGAAGACTTATTCACAAGATTATATTAAATTTGGTGATTATATTCACTAATTTTATATATAATTTGGCGATTAGATTTTTTTTGACTATTTTTGCGGTGACAAAACTCAACACTTATGATACATCGAATTCTTCAGCAAGAGTTAGAGCACGCATTTAAACGTCGCAAAGTAATAACTATTTTAGGTCCGAGGCAGGCGGGCAAAAGCACCCTACTGGAAGAAGTGTCAAGGCTTGGCACAAAGGTGCGCATTCTTAACTGCGACAATGAGGATGACCGCAGATTGTTGATTGACAAAACCTCAACAGAGCTGAAGAGTCTTATTGAGCCTCATGATTATTTCCTTATTGATGAAGCGCAACGAGTCAGGAATATTGGCCTCACATTAAAAATGATTGGCGACCTTCATTTGGAATCACATGTGATAGTTACCGGCTCTTCGTCATTTGACCTTGCCGATGAGATAAACGAACCGGCAACAGGTCGATTAATAGAATTTAATCTATATCCGCTTTCATTGCCCGAATTGGCCAAAACCACTTCGCCGCATGAGGAGCAGCGGATGCTGGAAACAAGAATGATATATGGCTTATATCCCGAGGTGGTTACCGCTCCCGAGTATGCCCGTGACACCTTAATGAACTTAACCAACAATTACTTATATCGTGATGCTTTGTCATTCCAGGGCATGAGGAAACCTGAGGCCCTAATGAAACTCGTCAGAGCTTTGGCGCTGCAGATTGGCAGTGAGGTTTCCTATAACGAGTTGGCATTGACTGTTGGGGTTGACAAAAACACTATTGAGAATTATATCAATCTCTTGGAAAAGTGTTTTATCATCTTTAGGCTTAACTCCTTCAGCCGCAACGCTCGCAACGAAATAAAGAAGGGCAAGAAAATTTATTTTGTGGATAATGGTGTGCGTAATGCTCTCTTGTCTCATTTCGCCCCTCTTGATGTGCGCAACGATAGCGGCATGTTATGGGAGAATCTAATGGTTTCGGAGCGCATAAAACGCAATGCCTATAACAGGAGCTATGCGCAATTGTACTTCTGGCGCACTCATGACCAGAAGGAGATTGACCTGATTGAAGATATGGATGGCCGGTTGACCGCTTTTGAGTTTAAGTGGAACGAGAGGAAAAAAACAGTAATGCCGGCGATTTTTGCCCAAAATTATCCAAACTCCGAATTCAACATCATCAACAAGGAAAACTTCTGGCATTTCTTGTCTTAAAGACAACAAGAATTCCACGCGCACGTCCCCCATCGCCGGTGCCGCAACCTCGACAGCAGCAACTATTTCAACCTGTAATATAATATGTTTATTGAAACAAATCACCAAGTGTAACTATATGATTGGCGATGGTGGAATGTTGTCCTTTAGAGACACTCATGGTTGTGACCAACACTAAATGTATACTATGAGTTTTGCGATGCATTTTGCAGGTGGCCCTATTATTCCCGAAATAAGTTCGCTCGGGCTGCGGGTTTTTCCTGTTTTATTATTACTTTTGTGGTGCCGTTGTCTCTTGTTCGCGGCACTTGATTTTTACATGCTTGTTTGCCCGGCGGCCACGTGGCGGCTTTGACGAGAAGCGAGGTGAGGGTGACCGGGATATTCAGTGTTCGAAATGTGATGGAAAAAGAAATGCAAACAAAGAAAGTAAAAGCTACCGAACTGCTGCGCGGGGCGCGGAGTTGGGATGGGGCCGAAATGCCCGACTATCTGGTGGGACGCCCCGAGCTGGTGGCGATGCGCTATGAGTTCCCCGCGGGCGAGAAGCTCGGATGGCATCACCACGACGTGATGAACTATGGCTTTGTAGCGCAAGGTGAGCTCACGATTGTCGACGTTAACGGCAACGAGAAAGTGTTTCGTGCCGGTGAGGCCCTGATTGAAATGGTTGGCACTATCCATCGCGGCGAGAACCGAGGCTCGGAGCCGGTTGTCCTGTATATGTTTTATGTGTCGCAACCGGGGCTACCCCTCTCGGTGCAACATCCCGAGATTGGTCAATAGTCGCCATAATTAAAGAAAAACGAAAGTTTTTTAACAAAAAAAGGCGGGAATTTGAAAAAAAGCTGTAATTTTGTGTCTGTCGGGTGAAGATGTTTCATCACCATGACAACTCGCAAGATTACGGCCGAGACCTTTTTGAATGTACATTAACCATTAACCATAACGAGACATCATGTATAAAATTGAAAACCATCCTATTCTCGACCTCCCGCAAGAGGAATTCGTGGAATTCAGCTTCGAGGGAAGAGTCGTTCGCGGACAGAAAGGTAAAACCATAGCGGCAGCCTTGCATCAGGCGGGATTTGTAGTGCACAGCCACAGCACTACGGGCCGTAACCGCAGCCTGGAGTGCGGCATAGGCAAGTGTGGCGCCTGCGAGATGCTTGTCGATGGCCAGGTGAGGCGCATTTGCATCACCAGCGTCGACGGCGTGAAAGAGGTGCGCGAAATACCCAAGGACTACATGCCCCGGGCGAAGGCCCGCGCGGCAAGCGAGACAAAAGTGTACAAGACCACGGTGGCCATTATAGGCGGTGGCCCCGCCGGACTGGCGTGCCGCGAGCAGCTCACGGCGCTGGGCATCCCTAACATTGTGGTCGACAACAATGCCACCGAGGGTGGTCAGTTCAACATGCAGACCCACCAGTTCTTCTTCTTTGAGAAGGAACGCAAGTTTGGCGGCATGCGTGGCTTCGACATCGCGAAGACCCTTGCGGGCGACAACCACGACGGCATCCTGCTCAACAACACGGTGTGGGACCTGCTCGAAGGCCGCCGCATAGCCCTGAAAAATATCGTCACCCAGGAGGTGAGCTATATCGACGCCGACCACCTGGTGGTGGCCACCGGCGCCGTGCCGTTCATGCCGGTGTTTGAGAACGACGACGTGCCGGGCGTTTACACCGCCGCCGTGTTTCAGAAGATGATGAACCAGGAACACACCCTGCTGGGCAAGCGTGTGCTCACCGTGGGCGCAGGCAACATCGGTTACCTCACCAGCTACCAGGCCATGCAGGCCGGTGCCACCATCAAGGCCATCATCGAGGGTATGGACCACGAGGGTGGCTTCCCGGTGCAGGCCAACCGCGTGCGCCGGCTGGGTATTCCCATCATGACGTCGCACGTGCTCATCCGCGCGATACCTAACGACGATTATACAGGCGTCACCGGCGCCGTGATTGCCGAGTGCCGCAACTTCCAACCTATTGCGGGCACCGAGCGCGTGATTGACGATATCGACATTATCAACATCTGCACGGGCCTTATCCCCGACAATCAGCTGCTCGTGAAGGGGCGCTCGGTGTTTGGCCGCAACGTCTATGGCGCCGGCGACGCCGTGCGCATCGGCGAGGGTACCAGCGCGGTGCTCCGCGGCAAGCAGGTGGCCTACGAGGTGGCCCAGGAGATGGGCCTCCGCTTCTCCTACGAGGATTATCTGGAAGTTTCGCGTCAATATATCGACTCGCAGCAGCGCCCCGTGCGCTTGCTCGACGAGCCGCGTGTTCCCTCTCAAGAGCGCATGGCGGCGAAACCTTATGTGCAAATCAACTGCCTCTATGGCTTCGCCTGCAATCCTTGCACCTTCTCGTGTCCGCAGGGCGCCATCACCAAGCCCACCACGTCGTCGGTGCCCACTGTCGACTACGACAAGTGTATCGGTTGCATGCAGTGTGTGAACCACTGCCCGGGTCTGGCCATCTTTGGCTACGACAAGCGTCGCAACGTGGTGTTCCTACCTGTGGAATATCAGGTGGAAGAGGGCAAAGAGGTCTTCTTGGTCGACGATAATGGCGCCAAAGTGGGCGAGGGCGTTATCGAGAAAGTGCTCAAGAAAGACAACAAGACCAATGTGGCCCGCGTGAGCGCCACCCAGGTCGATGACCTGAACCAAGTGAAGGGATTCATCGTCAAGGACCGCTATCCCGAGCCGCTGCAATTGCGCCCGCTCGCCGGCCCCGACGAGGGCAAATCCTTCGTGTGCCATTGCGAGGATGTGGACGTGGCCACCTTGCTCGCCGTGGTGGGCGACCGCAAGCACATCTCAGTTGACGAGCTCAAGCACACCACGCGCATGGGTATGGGGCCGTGCCGCGGCAAGCGTTGCGTGTCGCGCGCCAAGCAGATTCTGCGGGCCCATGGCATTGAGGTGACCGGCGACAGCACGCCGCGCGCGCCGCTGGCCAACCAGGTGACGCTGGGCGATGTGTACAACGGCGAGTCGCGCGAGACCTTCGTCTTCGAGCACGGCTCAGTCATTGAGAAAGCCGAGACCGAGATTATTGTCGCCGGTGGTGGCATGGCCGGCAGTGCTGCCTTCCGCTACTTTGCCGAGGCCGGAAAGCGCGTCATCCTTGTCAACTACGACCGCGGCTCGACGTGGCGCTGCATTGGCGGCGGCCGTCCCGCTTTCTCCAATCCCGACATCAGCGACATCGCCATGCACAACCTGGAAATCTTCCGCGACGACCAGCGGCACTGCAACATCGACCTGAAGATGACGCGCTATGTGAACCTCGTGCACGACGACGCCACCTACCGCTCGCTCGACGCGTCGCGCGCCTGGAGCGAGGCCTACATGATCGACCGCAAGGACTTCACCCGCGTGATTTCGCCTTACTGGAATCCCGACGACAATATCTACAGCCACGCCTTGATTTCCGAGAATTGCTGGCAAGCTACACCGGGACGCACCATCGAGTATGTGCGCACTGTGGGCAAGCAGCATGGCGGGCAGGTGCTCGAGGATTGCGAGGTGCTGCATGTGCAGCGCGTGGGCGACAAGTATCGTGTGTTGGTGCGCCGCCACGACAAGCACTATGTGGAATTCACATGCGACCACTTTGTCAACGCCATGGGGTGGGGCTCGGAGAAGTTCACCGACATGCTGGGCATCGACACGCAGCTCTATCCCGTCAAGCACCAGGCTTTCATCACGCGCCGGTTACCCAACATGGGCGTTAACGGCGACTCGCTCGACATGATTATCGACCGTCGCCACTATAAGGGCTTCAACGCCGTCTATGGCCAGCAGTTCCTGCACACCGGCCAAATCATCGGTTGTGCTTCGCCCGACTGCGATGCTTACGAGTCACGTCAAGACCTCAAGTACAACAGCCAGGCCTTCCTTAAGGTGGTGAGCGAGATGTTTGCCCAGTGGATACCCAATTTGGCCTCGGTAGGCTTCCACGCCGTGTGGGCCGGCTACTATATCGAGCCGCGTTACATCATCGACCCCGAGGTGGGCTTGCTCACCGGGTTGCGTGGTCATGGCTTCATGCTCGGTCAGTATCTTGCCAAGCTCTATGTCGACAAGTATCTGGGTAAGCCGGTTCCGGCTTATATGAACGACCTCGCCATTGGCGGCAAGGGCCTGAGCGAAAACGCCTTCCAGTAACCAAATCAGCTTCGTTCCGATACACAAAATCGGTCCCCGAGCTCGTTCTCATGTGGCTTGGGGACCGATTTTCGGCAAGCATGGGCCGTTAGTGACCGGCCACGATGCTTTGGGCCATTCTCATGCCGGCTTGGTATGCCTTTTGCAAGTCGTCCTCCCAGTGGGCGTCGCGATAGCTTCGCTTGGCCTCCTCCGAAAATCCGGCCAACTCATAGTTGGCGTAGTTTTTCACCTGGTAGGTGTTATAGGCGATGAGTTTCTCGGGGGTGCCGAGGGCTTGCTCGATGCAATATTCCATCGAGCCGTAGCCGTGGTCGTTGTTTCGCTCGGGCGTGCCGTTCATCGTCTGGACGAGCAGCACGGGCATGCGTTTGGGGGCTGTGATGCTGTAATCGTTGTAAGAGAGCCAGGCAAAGGCGAGACGCTCGAGGAAAGCGCGCATCTGGGCCGTGATTTCGCCAAAGTAGTTGGGCGAGCCCAGCACGAGTCCGTCGGCGTCGGCAATGTCTTGCAGTACGGGCGTGAGCGCGTCCTTGAATTTACACACGTTCGATGCCTTTCCCTTTATTTTGCAAGCCAGGCACGACATGCACCCCTTGTAGTCAAGTCTGTAGAGACGCACGGCTTTCACTTCAATCTCGTCGCTCACGGCACCGGCGCCCAGCGCCACCTGCTTGAGCATCGCGGCCGTGTTGAACGCGGCGCGCGGCCCACCATCGATGATGATAATCTTCTTCATTGCGGTCAGGCTTTATTGAATTTTTCTTTGCTTTGCCTGCAGCGCGGACACTTCCAGTCATCGGGCAGGTCCTCAAAGGCGACGCCGTCGTGGTCGGTGGGGTCGTAGACATATCCGCAAATCGAGCAAACGTACTTCCCGGTACCTTCTTTCTTCGTGAAATCGACTTCGTCAAAGACGGTTTCCACCGGGTTGTCGAGGTCCATGACGCGCTTGGCTTCGAGATTCTCGTAGCCCTGCGGTGTGTGGGTCGAGAGGTAAACCGTGGGGTGGTTGCCTATGAATTCCCTCACGCGATCGAGCGTCTCGCGCGCGGCCGCCAGGTCTTCGAAGACCACCGACAGCTTGTTCTCGTATAGCGCTTCGTCGACATAGGTCACGTCGCCGTGGATGAGGTAGAACAGGCCGTCGTTCTCCACCACGACGATGCTGTTGCCGCGGGTGTGCCCCTTGGCCTTGATGAAATGGATGCCAGGGGCGATGGTCTGGCTCTCGGGGAAGTTGAAGTAGGCGCCATCGGCAAAGCTCACGGGAACGATGTTGTTGAGGCCTTGCAGCTCGGCGGCGCCAATCTCTTCTTGGTTCACATAGATTTTCGCGTTGGGAAACGAGCGCAGTTCGCCCGAGTGGTCGCTGTGACGATGGGTGAGCAATATCTTCGTTACCTGCTCGGGCTTGTAGCCGAGGGCGGCGAGCGCATCCATGTAGTTGGCGATGTCGTGGCCGGTGAAGGCCGGTGTGGTCTCGTCGGGCGTCTCCTCGGGTGTGCCGGCGGGAAGTCCCGTGTCCACAAGAATGACATCGCTACCCGTGTCGATCACGTAGTTTTGCAGGCTACCGCGGTAGCGGATATTTTTATCGAACTTCTCCATTCCTTCCTCGCCGCCAAAGGCGAAAGGCTGGGAATAGAACCCTTTTTCACGAAATTTTACTGCTTTGATTTCCATATTATGTTTAGTGTATAAAGGTGAATGATTCTTCTGTGCCGGGCATGAAAATAGAGATTGGACTACAAATTTACTGAAAAAACGGCAAGTAGGCAACAATATCGCGAAAACGCTGTCGCCGGCGCGCGCAAAGGTTGCGCAAAAGCGGCCCGTCGCTACGGTTGTCGCGCGACGGGCCGCCCATTTAGGTCTTTCCCGGTCGAAGTGTTATTTCAGGCCTTCGATGAAGGAGCGGAGCTCCTCGTTGTCGGGGTCGTGCTGGAGTTGCTTGAGGTAGTATTCCTTAGCAATTTCCTTGTTGCCTTGCTTGAGGTTGTAGAAACCGATGTAGTTGTAAGCCAGCTTGTAGTAGTTGTCATACTTGCTTCCCGTGTCGCCCTTGGCATCGAGGATGCGCAGCAGGTGCTGGTAGCTGTTGAGGGCACCGCCCTTGTTCTCACCCTCGGCGAGTTTCTCGAGACGGGCAATGTGGTTGACGATGACATGGCTTTCGGGTTGCATCTCGTCGGCCTTAGTGATGTATTTCTTCGACTCGGCAAGCGCTTGGGCCTTGGTGGCGTCGTCGCTGGCCGAACCTGCCTTGTAGTAGTAATACATCGACAGGGTGAAGTAGTCGTTCACATCGCTCTGCGCGTTGTTGAGCACGCGCAACTGGTACTTGATGGCGCTATCGTAGTCCTCTTTCTCGGCATAGCTCTCGGCAAGGCCTCGCACCAGGTCAAGGTTCTCGGGAGCCAGGCGGATGGCTTGCTCGTAAGCCTCAACGGCTTCGGCGGCGTGGCCGGTTTGCTGCAGTGCGCTGGCATAGCGCATGTAGTCGTGCTCGTTGTAGGGGGTGCGGTCGTTCTTGGGCAGTGCGAAGAATTTCTTGCCCTGTTCAACGGCGTTGTCCCAATCCTCGAGAGCCACGAGGTCGTAGAGGGCGATGCGGTTAGCGAAGAAGTTGTCGCTGGTGCCCACCGTGGTGGTGGATGCGAGGCGTTTCATGATGTCGAGCGACTCCTGATACTTCTCGGCGGCGAAGAGCAGCTGTGCATAGCGCAGTTCGTCTTGAGCGAAGTGGTTGGGGTGCTGGATGTACTTGCCGTAGTATTCGGCAGCCTTCTTGCTCTTGTTCACCTCGTAATACTTCTCGGCCAGCTGGCGGATGACGAGTGCCGAATTGGGCTGCTTTTGGTAGAGTTCCTCGAGCTTGCCCACGGCCAGGTCGCGGTTGACATAGAAGTAGGTGTTTGCAAACTTGACGTAGGCCTCGACGTTGTCGACATCGCGCAGCAGAGCGGTCTCATATTGTGCGGCCGAGTTGCCCCATTCCTTGGCGTCGGCAAATTCGTCGCCCTTGAAGATGTAGTAGTTGGGGTCGTTATTGTTCCACTTGAAGGCGTTGTTCTTGAGTTTCTCGATGTCTTTGTGGTAAGCGTTGGCATCGGCGAAGTAGTAGGCGCGTGCCATCTCAATAGCCACAGCCGAATTCTTCTTGGCGTTTTTCTCGGCCATCTTGAAAGCGCCGCTGGCGGCTCCCTTGTCGCCTTGCTTGAGGGCTACGGCACCCAGTCCCACATAGTTGAGGGCGTTCTTGGGGTTGGCGGCCACACCCTTGTCAAAGTAGTCCTTAGCCTTGGCCAGGTCGGGTGCGCTGTTGCCGTTGTCGTCAGTCTGGTGCAGTGCCACCATGCCCAGGTAGTAGTAGGCTTCGGCCTTGTCGGTCGAGGGGTTGTTGAGGTTTCGCTCGAGCAGTTCCTTGGCGTTGCCGAGCTGACCGATTTTGTAGAATTCGATGCCATCCATGTAGCCTTGTGCTTGGCTGGCGATGGCGCATGCCGCAAAGAGCAGCGATGCGAATAAGACTTTGATTTTCATTTCTTTAAACTATTGTAAAAGTTAAACAATATTTTCAATTAATTCACGCGGTTGATTATATTATGAGTTACTGCAGTTCCACCACGCGGATGGGGACGCTGGCCGGCACGATGCCGGTTTGCAGGATGATTTTTTGACCTATCACGCCGGTGAGGAAGGCGAAGAAGTCGTGGTCGGGCGAGCCCACCGGCGAAGCGTCGATGGCATAGATGATGCGGAATAGCGGGTAGCTGCCGTCGTAGAGGTAGGCCTGATAGGGCTTGAAGGCCTCGAGCTTATCGTCCTCGCGAATCTTCATCACCTTGATGCGATCGGTGAACGTGTTGGAGGGCGGCGGCGTGTTTTGGTTGAGGGCCTCGATGCGCTCATCGAGGGTCGTGGCCACGGCGTCGAGCCTGGGCGAGAGCCAGCTCACCCCCACGATGCCCAGCGCGTTCTTGTGGGCCTCGACAGCCTTGAAGACGTCTTCGGTCGAACCCTGGGCGTAATACTTGACGTCGAGCTGCTTGCCACCGTTGAACTTATCTTGGATGTAGTGGAGCGCGCCGGTGCCGTTGCCGTCAAACACGATTTGAATCGAGTCGTTCTTGAGCTTGGTGGGATAGACCTGTCCCCAGCGCGTCGAAGCTCCCGTGAAGATATCTTTCAAGTCGCTCATCGTGAGCTCGTCGATGTCGTTCTCATTGTTGACGATGATGGCAAGACCGTCGATGGCGATTTTGCGGCAGCGATAAGCGCGGTCTTTGCTCTTGAGGTACTCGCGCTGCTTGCCGGTAAGCTCGCGGTAAGTGATAATCAGGTCCACGGTGCCGTCCATGAGCGAGTCGAAGGCGGCGCTTTCACTCTCATAACGGGCGAGCACGTGGCTCTTGGGATATTGATATTCAAAGACGTCAATTTCGTCGTCCATGATGTTCCGGAACGATTCGTCGCAAATCATCTTTGACAGTCCCGACACGGACGGCTTGTCATCGGTGCGGCCACAGGATGCAAGTATGCAAGCGGCCATGCACAATGCAATCGAGAGAATTTTACCGTTTTTCATCTTGCTCTAAAAAAGTTTTTTGGTAACCGTTAAAAACATTCGCTTTAGTCTTCGTCGTCATCGTTCAAGTCGTTCAAACGATAGTAGTCAATGCCCTTCACCTGGCGGTAGCATCGATAAATTCCGTAGAGTGCCAGCACGGCGGCCATCGAGTAGCGGCCCAGGTTCCATGTGGGGGTCTCGGCCCAGCCGAAGTAGTTCACTGCCAGCAGGTAAGCCATTCCCAGATACACCACAATCATGAATATCCCAAAGAAGACCTTCACAATGGTAAGCACTCTATTTCCGTTTAACTTGTTCATAGCGGGTTTTAAGTTAAAACCGTTAAATTTTCACACTTTGACTATCGTTGTCACAAAAGGTTTATTGGCGTTTTTAGCCCGCGTGGCTAAAAAGCGTGTAAAATTAATCAAAATCCGTGAATTGGTCAACAAAGCGTCTCAATTTTTTTGACCTGAGGCCATCGCAACGGCACTTGTTGGAGTCGGCCGACAAATGCCACACGACGCGAAATAAGTTGAAAAAGTCGCAAAACTCCTTCACTGCGCTTCCTCCCTCGGCGGGAACTGTGTTTTAAATTCGCGTAAAAAAATGGTGCGGACGAGGATGATAGCGCGCAAGGGAAATAGCGGGCCGGGCATTGTGGGGCGGGGGCCGAATAGCGGTGGCCGCCGTCCCTCGTTGTGAGAGGGCGGCGGCCACTACTATTGATAGGTTAGGGCGCGGTGGCCTGAGCCACACGGCCGTTATGCGCTGCTTAGTTGTTCAGCTTGAAGGTGACGGGCAGGGTGTACCACACGCTCACTGGCTGACCATTCTGGCGACCCGGAGTAAAGTTGGGCAGCATGCGGCACACGCGCAGGGCCTCTTGGTCAAGCGCCTTGTCGACCGAGCGTGCGATTTGCACCTTGTCGACCTTACCGGTGCTGGTAACGACGAACTTGACATAGACCTTACCTTGCACGTTGTTGTCGGCAGCGGCCTGCGGATACTGGATGTGGTTGCTGATGAACTTCAGCAGGGCGGCTTGTCCACCGGGGAATTCGGGCATTTGCTCGACGGCGGTAAACACCTTTTCGGGCTCGTGCTTCACTTCTTCCTTAGGAGTCTCGACGATTTTCACCTCTTCCTTAACCGTCTTCACGGTCTTGTCATCGGTACCGTCTTTCACGTCCTGAGCACCGGCACTACGGTCGTCCTCTTTACGTTCGTCCTGGTTGACCACTTCCTTCTCCTTATCAAATTTACTATCCTCAACGATGTTAAGCTCGGTAGCCTTGACGGTGTTCTGCACATCTTCGGGCTTCACTTCGGGCTTCTCTTCCTCGAGTTGCTGGATTTCGGGTTCGTCTTCGGGCAATTCGGTGTCGATAGCCACGGCCACGTTCTCTTGGTTGGCTTTGTCCTTGAGCTCTTGTTCGATGATATATTCATGAATCTTGAGCGAGCCCCAGGTACCCAGGCCAATCACTAACAGGCCACACAGGGCGAACAGCACCGCTTTGAGGTGTCGCCACGACGAGGTGGCGCGCATCTCGTATGCGCCGAATTCCTTGTTGCGTCCTTCAAAAATGAGGTTCAACCAATTTTGTGATGTTAAGTCAACATATCTTGCCATAATATAAATCTCCTTTTACATTAAATACCAATTTATATTTCACCGCACATCACTCAAGATTGATGCCATGGTTTTTCAACATCGTCGAGTCGTCGGCGCTCAAGCGCTCGATTTGATAACGGCTGATGTTGTTGATTTGCATCTCATCAAGTACGCTAACCACGTCAGCATAGCTGGCGTTTGCAGTGGCTTTAATCATCACGACGGGGCGCTTGTAGTTCTCGTTGTTACGAGCTTTCTCGGCCAGCCTCTGGTAGGTGGTGTCGTGGATTTCGCCTTTTTTCCAACGTTCTCTCAGCTCTTTGATTTCCTTGAGCACTTCCTTGTTGCGCTCGCGCAACACGGTGCGGATATAGCCTTCGCCATTGCCGTCGCCCAGCTTGATTTCCTTGAAGGCGTCGGGGTTCTCGGGGTCGGCTTGTCCGTCGTAGTAGAAGACGCGACCGTCGGCGGGCTTGGAGATTTCCATCATTTTTCCGCCCACGTTCACTTCGCTGAGCTTACCGGTGACGATAAAGGTGATAGCCTCACTGGCCTTGGCCTGGTTTTGTTCTTCTTGCTCAATCTTCTCATTGGTAGGCAATGCAAGTTGCAGGGTTTGCGACTTGATCATGGTCGTACACAGCATGAAGAAGGTAATCAGAAGCATGTTCATGTCCACCATCGGCGTAAAGTCAATTCGGGTATCGAATTTTTTCTGACGACTTTTATCTTTTTTTGCCATGTTTTAATCCTCCACAACTTTAAGGGCTGTCATCAAACTGAATTTCGTCATATTCACCGTCTGCAGGTTGTCCATCACCTGCTCGACGATGCTATAAGGCGTAGTTTGGTCGGCCTTAACCGCAATACCTTTTCCGTTAGTCAAGTCCCTTTGGATGCCGGCCTCCTGCATGGCTTTGTAGACGGCGGTCACCCAAATCTGGAACTCGTTGGGTCGGCTGGTGTCTTTGTTCATGTCGATGGGAATCGTTTGCTCTTTGAGCATATTGTCGCGTTTTTCCATTTCGAGGTTCAACCATTCGGAGAGCTTCTCCATGGGTACGCCGAAGGTTCCCAGTTTCTTAAATGTTTCGACCTGTTCTTTGTTCAGCGCCACCTTCTTTGAGGGGTGCAGCGTGTTCCATTGTCCCACGGCGTTCATCAAAGCGGCTTCGCGCAGGTCCTCGGTCTTGAGGGTTTCATCCTTACTACCGGTGAGCGACATGTAGATGTGTCCGTCGGGGCTAAGCAGCACCGAGAGAAGTTTCTCGTCGGGCACTTTCTCTTCACTCACACTGGGCGGGGTGATGACCTGAACAGGTTCTTTAGACAAGAAAGTAGAAGTCAACATGAAGAAAGTCAACAGAAGAACGGTAACGTCGCTCATTGCCGTCATGTCAATGCGCGTGTCTTTTTTCTTAATTTTGACTTTTCCCATTGTTTACTTATTTCTTAAAATGGTTTTTAATCTACTTTTATTCGTTTGGTTGGCTGTTACTTGCGCTGCGATTAGTGGGTGGCGGCGAAGGTCGAGACAATCGAGAAGCCAAGCTCATCGATAGCATAGGTCATGTTGTCGATGCGGCCGGTGAAGTAGTTGTAAGAAATAAGTGCAAGGGCTGCGGTAGCAATACCGGTGGCGGTGTTCACAAGTGCCTCAGAGATACCGGTCGACAGCTCAGTGCTATCGGGGGCACCCGACTGTGACAGGGCTTGGAACGACTTGATCATACCGAGCACGGTACCGAACAGACCGAGCAGGGTACCCAGCGTGGTGAGCGTTGCGATGATGGGAAGGTTCTGTTGCAGCGAGGGCATCTCAAGCGCGGTGGCCTCTTCGAGGGTCTGCTGGATGCTGGTGAGCTTTTGCTCTTTCTCGAGCATGGTGTCCTTGTCCATCTCTTTATATTTCTGCAGGGTTGCATAGACGATTGCACCCACAGTGCCTTTTTGCTTCTTGCAAAGATCCTCGGCCTTGGCAATGTCTTTGTTGCGGAGGGCATCCTTGACGTTGGCCACGAACTTGGTGATGCTGCCTTTACCTTTAGCCTTCGACAGGGCGAAGAAGCGCTCGATGGTGAGCATAATCACGGTGAAGAGGCAGGTTAACAGGATAGGCACCACGAAACCGCCCTTATAGACGGTACCCATCAGGTTGATAGGAGCAGTTTTGCCGTCGCCCACTTCCTTGAAGTTGCCGGGAGCACCAAGCACAAAGATGTACAATACAACTGCCACAATCGCGCAAACGGCGATCACTGCAAGTGCGTTCCAGCCTTTCACCTTGCTGGTGACGGGCTTGTTATCAGCTTTCTTGGGCTGAACCTTAGCCGGTTGGGGCTGCACCTTAGCAGCCTGGGGCTGCTGGGGAATGTTAGGAGTTTTAGGATCCATAGTTTTTAATAAAATGTTTTGTTAATAAAAAGTTGTTTGTTATAAAAAATTGATAAGTTTTTTGTTCACATTATATATATAATAACGGCGCGGGGGCTCGCTTATTGCGTGCCGGAGGGGGCATTGGGGCCGTTCCCGTCCGTTACATTTTTCATTCCCACCATGTTAGGTCTTTCGGGCCGCCTTAATGAGTAGAAAAATTCACGCAAATTTATCACATTATTTTCAATATGCAAAGAAACGGCGCTATTTTTTTTGAAAAAAGACGGTTGAGCTTTGAGCAACGAGTAGTGAGCAGTGAGTCTCCAAGCCGCCACCGCCACCCTTGCGGCTCGCAGCTCACAGCTCAAAGCTATTTTTTGCTTGTTTGCTTTTTTTGTAGTAAATTTGCGGCTCTAATTGATAATGAGTCTTTCTCGCATGAGCCAACAGGACAAAACCTACAAGGTGCTATTCGTGTGCTTGGGCAACATCTGCCGGTCGCCGGCCGCCCAGGCCGTCATGCAACGTCTCGTCGACGAGCGTGGCGTGGCTGCGCGGTTCGTTATCGACTCGGCGGGCACTTATAGCGGCCATAGCGGCCAGTTGCCCGACGCGCGCATGCGGCGTCACGCGGCGCGCCGGGGCTACGACTTGCGCCACCGTGCGCGGGCGGTGACGCGTGCCGACATGGAAGATTTCGACCTCATCGTGGCTATGGACAGTGGCAACGAGCGCGACTTGCGCCGGCTTGCCGCGACGCTCGAGGAGGAACGCAAAATTGTGCTGCTGGGGCGCTACATATCGCGCAATCCCCATTACGACCACGTGCCCGACCCTTACTACGAGGGCAGCGAAGGTTTTGAGCTCGCCCTCGACTTGCTCGAGGACGCGTGCGCCAATCTGCTCAACGAGATAGTGTGACTTTTAGTTTGCGACAAATCACGAACAACTCGATAACAATGAAATTGAAAACATTCCTCACCATGTTGGCGGCCATGGCGCTCGCCACACCGGTCACGGCGGCCACGTCGCCCATCGCCGTGCGCTGGGAGATGGGACGCAACGAGGCGAAGCCCGGTCAATACAGCTCGCGGCTCATCATCAAGAACGTGAGCGACACCACGCTGGGGCGCGACTGGCAATTCTTTTTCAACCAGTTCTCGCGCGCCGTGACGGTGCCGTCAGGTAGCCCCCTCGATATCTCCATGCCCCGCACCACCTACTACCGCGTGGTGCCCAACAGTCGTTACAAGCCGTTGGCCAAGGGCGACTCGATTGTGGTTGACCTGCTCATGCGCGGCACCTTCTTCAACCGTTGCTACGCTCCCGCCGGCGGACATGTGGTGCTGGGTGGCGACATGTATAGCCCCATCGCGGTGACGATTGAGAAAAACGCCCTCGACCGTCCCGACCAGTGGGTGAAGAAAAAGAATTTCCCCGACGGACCGTGGGTGTATGCCCACAACCGCGCCGTGGGCGACACCACGGGAATGAGGGCGTTTACGCCTTACGATATTTTCCCGTCGCCCAAGCAGGTGACAACCGGGTATAAGACGGTGCGCATTCCCTCGGTTGTCGATATCGACCGCCCGTTGCTCAAACGCTCGCTCGCCGTCGAACACCTCGTGCGCGAGCTTGCCTCACGCGGCATCTATAACGGCAACGGCGGTTTCGCCATCAGGCTGAAAGTGGACAAGAAATTCAGCGCCAACGCCGAGGCCTATCGCCTCGTGGTGGGTGAGGACGGAATAAGCATCGTCGCCGCGAGCGACGCCGGACTCATGAATGGCGCCAAGACGCTGATTGCCGCCTACGATCACGACGAGAATCATGTGCTCGTCGAGGCCGTTATCGACGACGAACCCGACTTGCACTACCGCGGTTTCATGCTCGACGTGGCGCGCAACTTCACGCGCCTGCCACAACTCAAGCGCTTTGTCGACCTGCTGGCTTACTATAAAATCAACACGCTGCAGTTCCACTTTACCGACGATGAGGCTTGGCGCGTCGAAATCCCCGGCCTGCCCGAACTTACCGAGGTGGCCTCGCGCCGAGGCTGCACCCTCGACGAGACGGAGTTCCTCTCGCAGATTTTCGACGGTAACGGCGACCCCTACGACCTGACGCAGAGCGCCAACGGCTACCTCACGCGCGACGAGATGGTGGACCTGCTGCGATATGCCCACGTCCGCGGTGTGAGAATCATCCCCGAGATTGAGACGCCCGGTCACGCCCGCGCCGCCATCGTGGCCATGAAGGCGCGCCACGACCGCTATGCGGCCACCGACACCGCGCGCGCCAACGAATACCGTCTGTGGGACCCCGACGACACGGGCGCCTACGAGAGTACACAGAACTATAAGAATAATGTGCTCAACGTGGCGCAAGACGGCGTGTACCGCTTCCTCGACAAAGTGATTCACGAACTCGAGCTGATGTACCGCGACGCTGGACTCAAGCTCGATGTTGTCCACCTGGGTGGCGACGAGGTGGCGGCTCACGCCTGGGACTACTCGCCGGCCGTCAAGCGCCTGGGCCTCAAGGATAACCACGCGATAAGCGAATACTACCTCAAGCGCATCAGTGACCTGCTCACGGCGCGCGGTATCAAAATCGAGGGATGGCAAGAGGTGGCCCTCAACCATAGCGATGAGTTCAACCGGCTCATGGCACCACGCGTGGCCGGCGTGAACGCGTGGAGCACCATAGGACGCAACCGCCATGTGCCTTATACCGTGGCCAATAGCGGTTACCCTACCATTATCTCGAACGAAACCAACTTCTATATCGACTTCGGGTATAGCTGGCACCCCGACGAGCCCGGCCTCCACTGGGGCGGATGTGTCGACGAGTTTGCCACCTGGCGAGCCCAGCCGTTCAACATCTACGAGACCACTTGGGTCGACCTCAATGGCGACCGCATCGATTTCGCTAAGAGCGCGCAGGACCAACCGGCGCTCAAGCATGCCGAGAACATCATCGGCGTGCAGGGACAGCTGTGGGCCGAGACGCTGCGCGACTTCGACATGGTGCAGCGCTATTGCCTGCCCAAGATGATGGGACTCGTGGAACGCGGATGGAACGCGCGACCCGCGTGGGCCTCCTCGCTGAGCGCTGGCGACAACGTGCCGGCCGGCGACGCTATGCGTCTCTACAACCTGCAAATAGGGCTCCACGAGCTGCCCATGCTGCAACGTCGCGGCTTTGTCTTCCATGTGCCTCAGCCGGGCGCCACGCTCGACGGGCGCGGCCGCTTGTTGTGCAACGCGCCTTATCCCGGCATGACGGTGCACTACACGCTCGACGGCAGCGAGCCCACCATCGAGTCGCCGCGCTGGACGGCTCCCGTGGCTGTGCCCGCCGGCACCGCCATGGTCAAGGTCCGCGGTTTCTACCTGGGTCATGAGAGCGTCATCACTTATCTGATGGTGAAAAAGTGACCACGCAAGGATTTCCCGTTAACCGAAAAAAGAAAATCATTTAACCTAAAAAACCTTATAAACAAACAAATGATGAGAAAACTATTCTTACTCTCGGTAGTGGTAGCCGCCACTACGTTCAGTGCAATGGCTGTGCCGGCGCGCCCTATCACTTACCAGTTTGCCCAAAGCGACGGTACCACCATCACGCTGGGAAAGGCCGGTGACGAATGGCATAGCAGCTATGTCACCACCGACGGACTCACCGTGGCCCGCGACGATAAGGGCGACTTTTACTACAGCGACAAAAACGGTATCACCGGCGTCAGGGCACATAACCCGGCCTTGCGCGACGCCGCCGAGCGCACTTTTGTGGCAGCCCATGCCAGCGAGTGCACGATGGCTATTACCGTCAGTGCCGGCAGCCGTCAAAAAGCACGCGCCAACGCCGAGCGCCGCAAGGCCCGCGACGTGCCACAGACGGGTTCGCCCCGCGTGCCCGTGCTGCTGGTGCAATACAAGGACGTGAAATTTAAGGATGCCGACCCCGTGGCCACGTTCACGTCGCAGTTCACCCAAGGCGAAAGGAGCGCTTTCCAGTACTTCTCCGACCAGTCCTACGGACAGTACACACCGCAATTCGATGTCATCGGACCTGTCACGTTGTCCAACAATCGTTCCTACTATGGCGCGCACAGCGGCAGCGATAACGATGTGCGCATCGGCGCCATGGTGGCCCAGGGTTGTCAAGGAGTCTCGGGTGTGGATTGGTCAAAATATGACAACGATGGCAATGGCGAGGTCGATGTGGTTGTCGTTCTCTATGCCGGTGTGGGGGAGGCCGATAGCGATGTGGATGAGGCTATTTGGCCCTGCCAGTGGTATCTCTCGTCGAGTGATTACGGCAAATCGATAAGTATCGGTGGTACAACCATCGATAAGTTTGCCGTGTTCAACGAGCTTCTGGGTGCCGACCCCTCGCGCGTCGATGGTGTGGGCACCTTCTGCCACGAGTTCACGCACTGTCTGGGACTGCCCGACTGGTATCCCACCGACTACAGCAACCACTTCGGTATGGGATCGTGGAGCGTGTTGCACTACGGCTGCTATGCCAACAATGGTTACACGCCTTGCGGCTATACTGCCTACGAGCGTGCTTTCATGGGCTGGCACAGCTACGACACACCGCAACCCAACACCACCTATACCCTCGACCCGCTCAACCCCACCAAGAAGGGTAAGAGCTACCGCGTCCAGAGCGACTATAACGTCAATGAATACTATGTGATTGAGTACCGCGCAAAGACCGGATGGGATGCCTTCCTGCCGGCATCGGGAACCCAGATAACGCATGTCAATTACAACGCTAACCGCTGGAACTACAATACCGTCAACAACTACGCCCAGCAAGGAATGACAATCATTCCCGCCGACAACTCTCTCAAAATGACAGGCCCCGACGATTATGGCCGTTACAGCTTTGACCGTTATGATCAGGTGGGCGACTTGTACCCTTATAAAGGCGTGAACGCGCTCACCGACGAAAGTACTCCGGCCGCGACGCTTTATAGGGGCGGTAAGATGGGAAAACCCATTACCGACATCGTGAACAATGGCACGTCGGGCGCATTTACTTTTATACCTTATATCCCCGAAGCTGTTGACGCTCCCGTGGCTAATGAGGTCGCGGAAACCGATATCACATCGAATGGTTTTAAGGCTTCGTGGAGCGGAGTGAGTAACGCTGTGAGCTATGTGTTGCGTGTGGCGAAGGTTTTACGTCTTATTGACGAGACTTTCGACAAGAGCACAAAAGCTTCCACAACGACCCTCTCCAACTTGAACAATATTGCCGATGTGCAAGGCTGGAGAGCCTCTACCGCTTATGCCGAGGTGAGTGGAGTCCGTTTGGGTAACAACAACAAGGTGGGCGCTATTCGCACCCCCGATTTGGACTTGACCGACTCGAATGGCGAGGTGACAATGGTGGTTACCGCTAAACCTTACGGCAGCGACACCGGTGTCGAGATGCAGGTGTTCCGGTTTGGCGACACCGAAAATGCCCAAACCGTGGCCCTTGGAAATGATGAGCAAGAATACACGTTTAAGTTCGCCGGAGTGCCGACTGAAGAGCCGCAGTCGTTCTCTATCGCTAATACTGCCAAGGCAAAGCGCCTTGTCGTTACCGACGTGAGAGTATTTACCTCGTCGACCGCGGCGAGTGGCGTGGCTCCCATCGACGTGACGGGCATCACGGCTACTGAATTCAATTTGACCGGCCTTGAAGGTGCTACCGAATATATCTATATGGTGAAAGCTGTGGGCACCGAGAGCGAGAGTGAGTGGTCCAACTATGTGTTTGTCACTACCGCACAAGGCGGCGATACGTTGCAAGGCGACGTGAACGGCGACGGCCTCGTGAGTGGTGCCGACGTGACCGCACTCTATGGCAATCTGCTTGACGGTACCCAAGTGCTTGGCAATGCCGACGTCAATGGCGACGGCTTCGTGAGTGGTGCCGACGTGACCGCGCTCTACACCATCTTGCTGCAATAATCCCGCCGATAGTGCGAACAATACCGCGCGGGGGCGGAACCAACCGGTTCCACCCCCGCGTCGCGTTTGTCGCTATTCGTTTCGGGCGTGGTGGTAATGCCTGTCTCCCGCTCGTGGCTTTCGCCGGCGGTTCAACCGGGTGAGAACGGTGAGCACAACCACGATGACCGCGATGCCGCCCGCGATGTAGAGAAACAATTGCTTGTAGTCCACCTTGACGCCTGCCGAGAGGCCCTCGACCTCAATGGTCTCGCCGGCCGCGACTTGTTGTTGGGCTTCATATACCGCCCGGCCTGTGCTGTCCATTTGGGTGGTGTCGATATGGTTGTGGCCAGGGGCGTAATGCGGCGTGTGCGGGAGTCTTATGGGAACCCGTGGAACCCGTGGAACCCGTGGGCGCACCGGCCGCACCCGGAATGCGTAAGCGTCGACGCTAAACGCCATCGTTAGCGCCATCAATAGCAAGAATAAAACGTTCTTTTTAGTTTTCATTGTTGTAATGATTATAGTCCTTTTTTACGGATATATATCATTCACACAAAAAGGTTACAGTCATGAAACCGAAAAACGCGCGTCAGGGCCGGGCATGGCGGTCGAGGCCCTGCTTGAGGAAGTCCATGAAGTAGTCGATGTCCTCGCGGTAGACGGCGGGTCCCGACAGGAGGCGTCCTTGCGCGTCGAGAACGACGTAGTAGGGCTGGGAGTTGGCGCTGAACTTGTGCCGCTGCAGGTAGCTCCACTTGTCGCCCACGGTGGTGAGTGTGACGTCGTGCCCGTTCTCGTTCACCACGATGGGTGTGGCGAGCTCGGCCTTGTCGTCGACCATGAGCTTGATGGTGATGAAATTGTCTTCAATGGTCTTCTTTACTTCGGGCTTGTCAAGCACGGCACCTTCCATCTTGCGGCAATTCACACACCCGAAGCCCGAGAAGTCGACGAAGACGGGCTTGCCGGTGCGTGCCGCCTCGGCCATGCCGGCGTCAAAGTCGTCGAAGTCTACCTTCTCCTCGCCATAGAGGTTGAAGTCTTGCGTTGTCAACGGCGGCACGAAGGCACTCGTGGCGCGCAGCGGGGCGCCCCACAGTCCCGGCACGAGATAGGCCGTGAAGGCCAGCGACACCAGGGCCAGCATGAAGCGTGTCACGCCCACGCCCTGCGGCTTGTCGCCGTCGCTCTTGAAGCTGAAAACGCCCAGCAAATAAAGGCCCAACAGCCCGAAGATGGCTATCCACAGCGCCAGGAACGTCTCTCGGTCGAGGATGTGCCACCCGTAGGCCAAGTCGGCCACCGAGAGGAACTTGAGCGAGAGCGCGAGCTCGAGGAAGCCGAGCACCACTTTCACGGTGTTCATCCATCCGCCGCTCTTGGGCAGTTTCTTGAGCCACGACGGGAACAGGGCAAAGAGCGTGAACGGCAGCGCCAGCGCGATGGCGAAGCCCAGCATGCCTATGGCGGGACCGGCCTGGTTGCCCTGGCTGGCGGCCTCGACGAGCAGGGTGCCGATGATGGGACCTGTGCATGAGAACGACACAAGCACGAGGGTGAATGCCATGAAGAAGATGCTCAGCAGACCCGTGGTGCCGCCCGAGGCTCGGTCCAGCTTGTTGCTCCACGAACTGGGCAAGGTGATTTCAAAGGCGCCAAAGAACGAGATGGCAAACACCACGAGCAACAAGAAGAAAATGATGTTGCACACGGCGTTGGTCGAGAGCGCGTTCAGGGTGCTTGGCCCGAAGATGGCACTCACGAGCATGCCCAGTGCCACATAGATGACGATAATCGACAGACCGTAGGCCACGGCGTTGGCCACGGCGCGGCCCTTGTTGTCGCCCTTCTTGAGGAAGAAACTCACCGTGAGCGGGATGATGGGCCACACACAGGGGGTGAACAACGCCAGCAGTCCGCCCAGGAAACACGCCCAAAAGATGTACCACAGCGAGCCGCCGCGGGCACTGCCGGCGCCCACTCCGTTTTGTGCCGTCACGGGAGCCCACAGGTCGCCGCCGGTGGTGGCGGTCGTGGTGGGCGCGGCTGCAGCCAGCGTGTCGGCGTTGGTGTCGGCGTTTTCGTCTTGGGTGGCGGTCTCCTCGGCCTTTTCTTCGGCCTTCTCCTCGACTTTCTCTTCCTGCTTCTCCTCGGCTATCTTCGCGGTGCCGCTAAACGTGAGCGGCTCGCGCCCGGTGGTGCACGTCTCGTCGTTGCAGGTCTGGTATTTTATCGTGCCGGCGATTTTGAAGGCGGGCTTGTTGGCGGTGAACTTTTGGGTGAGGGTCACGCGCCCCGACCACCATTTCACTTTCATGTCGAACATCTCGTCCATCTCTTCGTGTGATGCCCGGTCGGCCTTGAGCGCGCCGTCGAGTGTGACGCCGTCGAGCGTGGTCCAGTCCACGCTCAGCGGCACGGGGCCGCCTTGTGCCATGTCGTGGGTGTAGAGGTGCCACCCGTTGTCGATGTTGGCCGTCATGGTTACCACTCCCTGCTTGTCGCCGGTCATCTTCATGGCGGTGGTCCACTTGACGGGTTGCACCATTTGGGCCAAGGTGGTGAGGGCTACGAGCATGAGCGCTAAAAGTGTCGAGAATCGTTTATTTTTCATAGAAAAATTCGTTTAATTGCTGTTGATTGTGCAAAGATATAAAAAAATCATTATCTTTGTGGGATAAACTACAACCATTTATAATTTTTTGACGATATGAACACGAAAAGATTTATCTACACCTTGCTCGCGGCCGTGACTTGCCTGGCGGCAACGGCAGCCGGTATCAACCCCGACGAGTGGCGCGACACGCGATGGACCGATGGTTTCGCGTTTTTCGCTTTCACACGCGCCGAGTCGGGACGTCTCGTCTTTGAGGGCGGCACCCTGCACGAGGGCGGCTACGGCTTTGCCCTGGCTCCCGCCGCCGGCGACAATAAGTGGACGCTTAAGTCGCTCGACCCGCAGTTTGAGTTCTCCCCGTTTGCCGGCAGCTCGGCGATAGGTAGCATCGTCTCGCGCGCCACAATCGACGGGCAGGAAGTGCTTCTCGTGCGCAACAGTGCCGGTGCCGTGACCGATGTGTTGCGCCGCATGACAGGCCGCGACGACCTGCACACCATGGTGGTCGCCGACCTGCGCTGGAACCTTGCCGGCGAGTACACCGACACGCGCGGCAAGCAATACACATTCTATTCCGACGGCACGCTCACGCCGCCGGGACGCGACAATGTGGCCTTCAAGTTTGAGGAAATCTACGACATGCCCTCTTATGTTATCACGCTGGCCACGGGTGAGCACTGGATGTTTGAGCCTATCGCCGAAGGACTCAACCTCTACACGGCCAAGCCCCTCGAGGACGACGAGTGGGAGAAAGGGCAACTCATTGCCCACCTGACCAAGAAACCCATGGAGGGCGGCGAGCCTTACGGCTGCTGGCCCGAGACATCGAGTTTCCTGCTCACTTCCACCTATGCGGGATTCTACGACAAGGTTACGCTGCGACTCATGCGCAACGAGATTTACGCGCGTCATGGCGTCAAGTTCAGCAGCGCCGACCTCAAAGCGCGCTTTACGCCCGCCAAGGGATGGCCTGTGCCCACCATCGACGCCTCGCAGGCCAAGTTGAGCGCCATCGAGCTCATCAACGTGGACCTCATCCGCAACATGGAAGCCATTCTCGCCCGCGGCGACCGCTAATTAGGATATGTTTTTAGACAAAAATAATTGACGGCGACTCGTCTACTTGTCTACTCGTCTACACGTTTACTCGTCTACTTGTTTACTAAATGATCGTTTTTCCTAACGCGAAGATAAACCTAGGCCTGCACATCGTGGAGCGCCGACCCGACGGATATCACAACCTCGAGACCGTCTTCTACCCGATTCCGCTACATGATGTGCTCGAAATAGTGCCCTCGCGACATACCGACAACCGGCTCACCTGCTACGGCAACGCCATCGACTGTCCGCCCGAGAAAAACCTCGTCATGCGGGCCGTGAGACTCATGCAAGAGCATTACGAGGTGCCCCCTGTCGACATCTATTTGCACAAGGTCGTTCCCCATGGCGCGGGCCTGGGCGGCGGCAGTAGCGACGCCTCGTTTGCCATGGTTGCCCTCAACGACATGTTCCACCTGGGGGCTTCACGCCAAGAGTTGGCCGCGCTGGCGGCCACGCTGGGTGCCGACTGTCCGTTTTTCATCTATAACCAGCCCATGATGGCCACTGGAATAGGCGATGTGTTGAGTCCTATCGAGGTGGACCTGAGCGGCCTCGTGCTGTTCTTGGTGAAACCGGCTGTGAACGTGCCCACCGCGGCGGCTTATTCGCGAGTGACACCCACCGCCGGCACACGTCACTTGGCGCAAGCCTTGGCCACTCCGCCACAGCAATGGGGCGCCGCGGTGGCCAACGACTTCGAGCCCAGCGTGTTTGCCGCTTACCCCGAGTTGCGCTCAATCAAGCAGGCGCTGGCGGCCCGCGGAGCCTTGTTCACGGCTATGTCGGGGTCGGGGTCGGCCATTTTTGCGCTCTTCGACAGTGTCAAAGTGGCAGAAGGCCTGCGAGGCCATTTCTATCGCTGTGAGGATTATGTCATGCCGTTGTGACCAAATGGCCGAAACATGCCGTTGGCAACACTTTTGCTGACATGACAACGGGTACTTTCACCACCCGCTATAACAACAACGACAATGAGTAAAAAAGACAAAAATAAGAACGAAGAACCTGCTATCAGGCAGGATGAGGAAAATCTTGAGCCGCAAGAGGCTCAACAAGTCACCGACGAGAAGGAACAACAATCTGGCGACGAGGAGAACGCCGCGACGACCGACGAACCTCAAGTCGACCCTGTGGAGCAGCTCGAGCAACAACTCGAGCACGAGAAAAAGGAATATATGTTCCTAATGGCCGAGTTTGACAACTTTCGCAAGCGCACCCTCAAGGAGAAGCAAGAGCTCATCAAGGACGGCGCGCGACGCGCCATGGAGGCTCTCTTGCCCGTCATCGACGACATGGAGCGCGCCATCGACGCCATCGACAAGGGCGGCGACCTCGACAGCCTTAAGGAGGGCGTTGACCTTATCTACAATAAGTTCATGGCTTATCTCAAGAGCCAGAACGTCACGCCCATCAACTCGACGGGCGAACTTTTCGACACCGACTTGCACGAGGCGGTGACCACCTTCCCCGCTCCCAGCGACGACATGAAGGGAAAGGTGATCGATACCGTCACGCGCGGTTACATGATTAACGACAAAGTTCTGCGACACGCCAAGGTCGTTGTGGGACAATAATCAGGCGCATTATGGCTCAAAATAAACGCGATTACTACGAAGTACTGGGAGTGGACAAGAAAGCTACGGCGGCCGAAATCAAGAAGGCTTACCGCAAGCTCGGAATGAAATACCACCCCGACGGATACACCAATAAGAGTGAGGCCGAGAAAAAAGAGGCCGAAGAAAAATTCCGCGAGGTGAGCGAGGCCTACAATGTGCTCAGCGACCCCGACAAGCGCGCACGCTACGACCAGTTTGGTTTCGCGGCCGACCAGATGGGAGGCCCCGGTGGTATGGGCGGATTCTCGGTGGAGGACTTCATGAGCCAGTTCGGCGACCTCTTTGGAGATATTTTTGGCGCTGGACGACGCGGTCGGGCCTACGGCGCGCAAGGCGTCAAGAGGGGCGGCGACCTGCGCGTGCGCGTGAGTGTCACCCTCAAGGAGGCGGCCCACGGCTGTGAGAAGAAAATCAAGATTCCGCGCCTCGTCTCGTGCCAGGCTTGTCACGGTACCGGCTCGAAGAATGGCACGAGTCACGAAACCTGTTCCACTTGCCACGGTACCGGCGTGGAGGTGAGGATGCAGCAAAGCATCTTCGGGCGCGTGCAGACTCAGACGTCGTGTCACGCTTGCGGTGGTACGGGTAAAATCATCAAGGAACGCTGTCCGCAGTGCGGCGGCCAGGGACTTGTGCGCTACGAGGAAGTGGTGACCATCAATGTGCCGGCCGGTGTGGAGCACGGCATCACCCTCAAGCTCTCGGGCAAGGGCAACGAGGCTCCCGGCGGCGGTATCCCGGGCGACCTGCTTGTCGTTATCCAGGAAGAGGAAAATAATAAGCTCATTCGCGATGGCGAAAATCTTATCTATAACCTCATGCTCGACTTCCCCACGGCGGCCCTGGGCGGACGCGTGGAAGTGCCCACCGTAGACGGACGTGTGCTCATCACCATCGACCCGGGCACGCAACCCGGCACCCTGCTGCGCCTCCGCGGCAAGGGTATGCCATCGCTCAACCACTATGGCAACGGCGACTTGCTCGTGAATATCAGCGTGTATGTGCCCGAACACCTCAGCCCCGATGAGCGCCGTTCCATCGAGGGACTCAAGCGCTCGCCCGGTATGATTCCCGGCGAGGAAACCAGTAAACGTATCTTTAACCGGCGATAACCCTTTCACTCGCCTTTAATACCCCCCGTCAATATGCGCCACGCCCATCGTTTCGAGCCCGGACATTTCGCGCCGAAAGCCCACACCAAGTATCTGCCTTTCCTCGCGCAAGAGGACATGCCGCTGCTCGACTTCGTGATGCGCAAGTTTGACGGCATCAGCCGCAACAAGGCCAAGTCGCTTCTCTCTCACGGCGCCGTCAAGGTTGACGGCACCGTGCAGTCGCGACACGACTTTGAGGTGAAACAGGGCATGGTGGTCGAGGTGAGCCGCCATCCCGGCAACGATGTGGAGACCGATTTTAATCAGTATTTCGGCATCGTCTACGAGGACGAGCACCTCATCGTTGTCGACAAGGCCGACGGTGTACTCTCGATGGGAGTGGGAACCGACAGCCTCAACATGAAAACACTCCTCGACAGCTATTTCACGCGCACGCGCCAGCGCTGCCGAGCTCACGTCGTGCACCGCCTCGATACCCGCACCTCAGGCGTCATGGTCTATGCCAAGAGCGTCGAGGTGCAGCAACTCTTCATCAACGACTGGCACGGATGGGTCAAGGACCGCCGTTACATCGCCGTGCTCGAGGGCGTCATGGAAAAAAACGAAGGCACCATCGAGACCTGGCTGCGCGACACCCAATGGCTCAAGGTCGTGAGCAGCGACACCGACAACGGCGGCAAGTGGTCCTCCACCTCGTGGCGTATGCGTGGCAACAACGGCCGCTACTCGCTTGTCGAATTCAAGCTGCAAACCGGCCGCAAGAACCAGATACGCGTTCATGCCGAGACACTGGGCCACCCCGTGGTGGGCGACCGAAAATATGGCGCCGCCACCGACCCCATCGAGCGCATGTGCCTCCATGCCTACTGCCTCGAGTTCATCCACCCCGTCACCCACGAACTCCTCCACTTCGAAACTCCCATCCCCGTCGATTTCCTCAAAATCGTCGAGCCCTCGTTCGCCCCCTTCCGCCCCCGCCGCCACTAAACTCCCGTCAAAGGAGTGGGCCAGGGTGTGCCGTGTTGCGCCTCGGGCAAAATGGCTTGTTTTTTGGGCGTGGGCGAGCGAGCAGGGCATCAGCTACGCGCAGCTGCGCGAGGCCAACCCGTGGATACGTTCCACGCGTCTCACGGTGCGCGCCAAGACTTACACGGTGCGCATCCCGCTCGACGACGACCGCCGGCGGTCCACCCAGCCGGTGAGCGTGTTCAACAAGGCGTGGTTGACCGACGACTGATCACACGCGAGAGAAAGGGGCGCGACCATCGATGGTCGCGCCCCTCGCCTAATGTTCAATATTAGTTTTCCTTAGGGCAGGCCCACGGCTTGCTTGGCCTTGTTGGCGGCGTCGTTAGCGGCCTGTTTGGCCTTGTTGGCGGCGTCGTTAGCGGCCTGCTGAGCCTTGTTGGCGGCGTCGTTGGCGGCCTGCTGAGCCTTGTTGGCGGCCTCGTTAGCGGCTTGTTGAGCCTTGTCGGCAGCCTCATTGGCCTTGTCGGCAACCTGCTGTGTGGCCTGGTCTACGGCCTCGTTGGCGGCATTCTCAACGGCTTGCTTGCTCTGCTCTACATACTGCTGGACAAACTTGTCGACATCTTGCTTGAGTTCCTCGTCGACGTTGGTGATTTTGTTCACAGCCTCGTCAACGCCCAGTTTCTTGAGCTCTTCGGCGCGCTCGTCGACGGCAGCCTTAATCTTGGCCCACAAGCCGGCGACAGCCTCGCGTTGTGCTCCGTCTTTGCTCTTTTCCTGGTCGATTTTGGCCTTGGCTTCGTCAAGGACTTGTGCGATGGCAGCCTTGTCGCCGCTCTTGATGGCCTCGTCGAGCTTAGCCTTGAAACCATCGAGGTCAAACTCGATTTCCTTGGGGCTCACTTGTGCCACACTGTCGGTCGACTGCTCGGCCGAACCTTCGTTGTTACCGCTGCAGCTCACAAAACCGATCGCGGCCACAGCCATTAACATCACAAAAAACTTTTTCATAAACTCTTTTTGTTTAAAGTATTAAATAAAGGTGGAGGAATCGTTCCCCCCGATTGTCGCGCCAAAAGTAGAAACAAAAATCAATCCCGCAAAAATCTTGAGCGTGAAATAGTGTTAATCGAGCAATTTTTTTTGGATTTGTGAGGCTCCCACCGAGGTCTTTACTCGCGGTTGACGAGCGATAGCAGACGCTCGACGAGACGGGGGACGGCCAGGTCGTCGATGCGCGCTTCGTCAACCCACCGGTAGCCGGCGGGAAGCGGTATCGCGTCGTCACACTCGAGCAGGTAGAAGTCGGCCACGAGCACGCGGTGGGTGAGCACATGGCGCACGCCCCGGCGCAGCAGGGTCACCGTGCCGGCGAGCGGCGGCAGCGTGTCGCCCTCGATGAGTAACGGTTCCCACAAGCCCTGCCAAATGTCGCCGGCGGGCCGCCGGCGGAAGGCCGCCTTGCCGTCGTAACGCGCGTAGATGTAACATAGCCGGCGCAGGGCAACGGCTGTCTTGCGCGACTTGACAGGATAGCGCGTGGGGGCGTCGTGGCGCAGCGCGGCGCAGGTCGTGGCCACCGGGCATTCGTCGCAGCGCGGCGCGGCAGGTGTGCACACCAGGGCCCCGAAGTCCATGATGGCCTGGTTGAAGGTGGCGGCGGCAGCCGGCGGCAGCAACTCTTGCGCGAGGGCCTGGAAGTGGCGCTTGCCTTGTGTGGTGTCGATGGGCGTGTCGATGGCATAATAGCGCGCGAGCACGCGGAACACATTGCCATCGACCACGGCCACCGGTTCGTTGAATGCCAGCGACGCCACGGCGGCCGACGTATAGTCGCCCACGCCGCGCAACGAGCGCAGCTCGTCGCGGGTGGTGGGAAAGCCTCCTCGCGCCACAATCTGTCGCGCGGCGGCGTGGAGGTTGCGCGCGCGGCTATAATATCCCAGTCCTTGCCACAGCTTGAGCACCTCGTCCTGCGTAGCCGCGGCGAGGCTCTCGACGGTGGGGAAACGTTGCATGAAGCGTTGCCAGTAGTCGCGTCCTTGTTGCACACGTGTTTGCTGCAGGATTACCTCGCTGAGCCAGATGGCATAAGGGTCGCGCGTGTTGCGCCAGGGCAACTCGCGTCCGTTTTTCTCATACCATCGCAGCAGCGCAGTGGCAAAATGGGTTGTTTCCATGGTCACATTTCCACCGTGCTTGAGTAATAGTAGTAGTCGTTGAGCACGGCGTAGAGGAATTGCTGGGCACTGGCTCCCGGAGCGGGGAGGATGCGCAGCGTGTGAATCACTTTGTCGCCCAAGCGGTTGATATAATATTGGCGGTTAGGGCCATAGAATGCGAGCACTTGCGAGATAGTCTGTGCTTGGCGCGGCGTGAGGCGTGACAACGAGCGGTAGAAGGGCCGATAGCCTTCGTTGACGAAGCCATACTCGCGCAGCATGTCGATGCGTTCCTCGGCATTGCCTTTCTTCACCTTGATAACGATGGTGCCGGCGGCCAGGTCGCCCAGGCGCTTGTTTTTGCGTGTGAAGAGGATGGAAACGACGCCTATGCCTGTAATGATGTCGATAGTGAGTAACAACCAGCGAATGATAATCATTCCCACCGAAGGCGCCGAGCCGTCGTCGGTGGCCACCTTGATGCCCATGGCGAGCTTGCCGAACGTGCGCCCCTTGTTGAATGCTTCGAATAAAGGTTGGTAGAGCCAGCATGGAATGAATATGAAAAGAGTCAACACCACATAGATTGTGCTGTCATTTGCATCGAAAGCGCCCAAAAAAGCCAAGCAGATGGTTAATGCCAGCCATGAGTAGAAAAACAAGGCGAGCATGTCGATGATTACGGCTAAGATGCGTTCGCCCACGCTTGCCATGGGTTGCTCGATGCGCACATATTGTCCGGTGGTAATTTTCGTGTTGGGCATGTTATCTCGTTTTGCGCACAAAAATAGAGCTTTTTTGGCAGAAATCATAATTAATACCTCGCGTTTTTATGGAGGTGAGCACAAATATTATTATATTTGCAACTAATTAAGCGTGAACGGCATGAAAGAAGCTATCTTCATAAGGCAAAACATGGCCAAGTGGCACAACTATGAGCGCGAATTCATGAATATGAAATCGCTCTCGCCCGACTATCTCGCCGAAGCCTACGGAGAGCTTTCCAGTGACCTCGCTTTCGCGCAGACGCATTATCCCAACTCCACCATCACCACCTATCTTAACAGCATCACGGCCCAGCTCCACCAGCAGATTTATGGCAGCAAGCGCGAGAGTGCCTCGAGGCTGCTCACCTTCTGGACGCGCGAGTTGCCCTTGGCTATGTGGCAGGCTCGCCGCGCCATGTTCCTGTCGCTGGCCCTTTTTTTGGTGGCCGTAGCGATAGGCGCTTTCTCGGCCTATCAAGACCCCGATTTTGTGCGTGTCGCGCTGGGTGACAGTTATGTGGATCAGAGCATCGAAAACGTGGAGAACGGCGAACCCATGGGCATCTATGGCAGCGATAATGAGTATACCATGTATTTCGCCATCACCCTTAACAATATTAAAGTGGGATTTTATGCGTTTGCCGCAGGGTTGCTCACGAGCGTTGCCACAGGATATGTGCTGTTCAACAATGGTATCATTTTGGGGGCGTGGCTGGTGTTTTTCTTCCGTTATGGATTGTTGTCACTGTCGCTCACCACAATCATGTTGCACGGCACGCTCGAGCTCAGCGCCATCGTCATCGCCGGCGGCGCAGGCATCGTGATGGGCAACGGGTGGTTGTTCCCGGGTACCTATAGCCGCCTCGAGTCGTTCAAGCGGAGCGCCAAGCGTGGCGCGAAAATCGTGCTGGGCACGGTGCCCATGTTCATGGTGGCAGGTTTTATCGAGAGTTTTATCACGCGCCACGTGGAGTGGCCACTGTGGGTGCGCGCCTCAATTATCGGGGTGAGCGCGCTCGTGGTGTTTTTCTATTACGTTTATTACCCGTGGAGGGTGGGTCGCCATGCAGCAAAATCAACACCGTGAGCCCTTGATACTGCCCTTTTTCACCCGCCGTAGCGTGGGCGAGTGCATCAACACGGGTGTGGCCTTGTTTAAGTTCTACCGCAAGACCATGTTGCGCCTTGCGCTGCTGGTGTTGCTCCCCATAGCCCTGCTGCATGCGGTGCCCGTGTTCTCGTTGCAACAGCAAGGTATGGACAATCAGCGCGTGGAATCACGGTACATTGATCCTTATAGCGAGTACTATGATGAAGATCCGTTTGGCGACGACGGGTGGAAGCTCATCGTCATGCAGTCGCTCGCCATTCTTGCCATTATGGGCCTTGCGACAGCCGTTGCGGTGCGCCACCACGACGATGAGCCCCGTGGCGACGAGGACGTGGTCCGCATGCGCGATCTGCGTGTGAAGGACATCTTCGTCACGATGAGTAGGCAGTGGTTCGGTATCTTGTTGAGCGCGGCATTTGCGTCGTTTATAGCATGGATTCTTTTAAAGTTGATATCTGTTGCATGGGACGATAGCTTGGGGAGGGTATTTCTTTTTATATTTGTGTTGCCCATTTTTCTCTTGTTATTGTATTTTGTCTTTGTATCCCATCTCAACTGGTGCTTGAAGACCGAATGGAAGAAAGGAAGGGCGGTATCCTTGGTGTTCTCAAACTTTGGCTCTTTCTTGGGCCTGGTTTTCATGATGACGCTTGTCGTGTTTTTTGCGCAGATGGTAACCGAGTTGCCGTGGCGGTTACTGGTTATCTTGCGCGACGACTTGCTCAGTGAGGCTGCAAGGAATGTGGCCGTCGCTTGGACCTACGACGTATTGCTTTATTTGTTCTCGGCTTTCCAGCTTCTCTATTTCTATTTGTCGGTACTCATCGCCGTGCTGGTGTGCTTCTACTTTTATGGTAATTGCGTGGCGCGCAAGGCGCTGAATTTCGATGATTTAAACCGCCTTATTGAAACCTTTGACCAGCCCTGAACGTCATGCCACACAGCGATACCATAGTTGTCAACGAGCAAGCCCTTGAGCAAATGCGGCAGAGCGGCGACTACGACTACGCCCGCGAGCTGGTGGAGGAGGGCGAAAAGCTCATGGACCAGGATATGCCCAGCATGTCCGGTATGTCCGACGGCCTGCACATCCCTGGCTGGGTGTGGATTACGATTGGGGTGGTAATACTCTTGCTGCTGCTTTTTCTGTTTTATCGCAGCGGCGGTTTTAGAAAACTATGGGATTTCATCACCTTTTGGAGGAAAAATAAAAAGAGCGATGACGATGGTGATGAGGAGGAAGACGAAGTGCCCGAAGAGGAGAAGGCCACCAATGCCGACACCGACATACGCACCCTCAAGCCCGAAGAAATTACTGACGGCATCGTCGAGGCTATGGCGGCAGGTGACTATCGCCAGGCCGTGAGGCTCATTTACCTCACCACGTTGCGTGAGTTGCACGAGCGTGGCGCTGTGCAGTGGAGACACGACAAGACTCCCGAGGACTATGTGCGCGAGGCTGGCCTGCCGTCGTTCACGCGCCTCACCATGCATTTCATGATGGTGCGCTACGGCGATTACGAGGCTACGCGCAAGATATGCGAGACAATGCTCGCATTCAAGGCCGAGACCTTGCCCGCCGTCACTACCGAAACGAGGAAGGAGGGCGAGGCATGAAAAACGGAAAGGTATGGGCCATCGTCCTCGTGGGACTGCTTGCCGCACTCTTGATTTTTATTGGAGTAAGTCGTCCTCAAGCGTTTATATGGGAACCTACTCATCTGGCTAAGTCGGGGCAACCCTTCGGCGCCAAAGTGTTTGATGAGGTGCTTTCGCGCTCGCTCGATGTGAACTACAGCGTGGTGCGTGGCTACTTGAGTGACGTGGCGAGCGACAGCACACTCAACGACTGCAATGTGATGCTTGTGACCAGCAGTTATACTCTGTGGGAGAGTGAGAAAGATGCCATCGACACCCTTTTGGGCCAGGGCCGCAACGTGTTGCTGGTAGTGAGGGACATCACTGTCCCGCCCTATTATGAGGAGGTGAGTGATGTGAGTGCTGGCGATGAGGAATATGCTGGCGATGAGGAATATGCTGGCGATGAGGAATATGCTGGTGATGAGGATGTCGTGGTAGAAGATTACGTTACCGATGACTATAATTACGACGAGTATAACTACAATTACAACTATCGTGGTCTTGGTGGCGGTTATGATGAAAACATTGACCTTGAATACGACGATCTCTATGCGCTATATGGCATGACAATAGTAGAATACGGTGGGTTCTTTAAGAAACAAATGGCTCACGAATATAGTAACCATGATACAAGGCAGCTCACGTGGGAAGCCGACAATGTGATGGGTAAGGCACAATATGAGGTGTTGCCATCATTGATTAACAGCTACCTCAATCTTAACGATTCGAATTGGACCACGGTCGCTTCCTACGACAGGCAAGGTATATCGACGAGAGGCGTGCCGGTGGTGGCGGTACGGCAGCAGGGCGATGCCCGCTTCATCGTGGCCACGACTCCTCTCGTGGTGAGCAACTACGGCATCCTCGACAAGCAGTTGTCGCCTTTCGCCATGCGGTTGGTTTCGCTGTTGGGCACCGAACGCCCCATTGTACGCGCTGACGTCTATGGGCTGGTGGAGTCTGGCGAGCCAATAATTGTTGATGGCTCGCAATCATTCTTAAGCTACTTGCTCGAGCACAAGGCGTTGCGCTGGGCCCTCTATACCTTGCTGTCCCTTCTCGTGCTGGGCATGATTTTCACGGCACGGCGTCGCCAGCGCGTGATTCCGCCGCAGTCACCTCCCCACAACATGACGCTCGACATGGTCAAGCACTACGGGCAGCTCTTCTTTGGCCGCCATAACAATAAAGACTTGTTGTTCAAGAAATATAGCCTCTTTGGGCTCGACTTGTTCCACCACCTCATGATTGACATCGACAATCCCGAGGTGCGCAGCGATGCCCTCGAAACCCTGTCACAGGTCACGAGCCGCGATCTTGCCCAGCTCGATACAGAGCTTGATGAACTGTACAAGGCGGCGTGTGGCGAAGACGACATCGGCGACAAGGAAGCCAAGAAGTATATCGACTGGATGAACACCCTCCTCGACGAGGTTGGTATCAGGAAACAAACGCTCCAAAAGACTGCAAACAACGACAAATAATCACACCTAATAATATAGCTATGGAATATCAAAACGAATATCAGCGTATTGACTTGAGCACGTTTCAAGAGAAAATCAACTTGCTCAGGCAACAAATCGTCAGCGTGATAGTGGGGCAGGACCGCGCAGTGGAACTTTTGTTGACGGCTCTCATCGCCGATGGTCACGTCTTGCTCGAGGGTGTGCCCGGTGTCGCTAAGACCCTGCTGGCCAGGCTGCTCGCGCGCCTTGTGGAGGCCGACTTCAGCCGCATTCAGTTCACGCCCGACCTCATGCCGAGCGACGTGCTGGGCACCAATGTGTTCAACATGAAGACCCAAGAGTTTGACTACCACGCCGGCCCCATTTTCTCGAATATCGTCCTGGCCGACGAAATCAACCGCGCGCCCGCCAAGACGCAGGCCGCCATGTTTGAGGTCATGGAGGAGCGGCAGTGCACCGTCGACGGCGTCACGCGCAAGATGTCGCCCCTCTACACCGTGCTGGCCACGCAGAACCCCATTGAGCAGGAAGGTACTTACCGCTTGCCCGAGGCTCAGCTCGACCGCTTCATGATGAAGGTGGTGATGGGCTATCCCAATGTCGACGAGGAGGTGGAGATTCTTATGCGTCACCACACGAGTTCGGCGTTCACCAAGCTGGAGCAGGTGCAACCGGCCATCACTATGGCCGAGTTGTTGCAACTGCGCAGCCTCATGAACAAGGTGGTGGTTGACCTGTCGCTGCTGAGGTACATTGCGCAAGTGGCGATGCAGACGCGCATCAGTCCTTCGGTACATCTGGGCGCATCGCCGCGTGCCTCCATCAACGTGCTGCTGGCCACCAAGGCCCATGCGCTCCTCATGGGCCGCGACTTCGTCACCCCCGACGATATCAAGTTTGTGTTCCCACCCGTGCTTGAGCACCGACTCATCCTCACTGCCGACGCCGAGATGCAGGGCTTCACCGTGAGTCGCCTGGTGACCACGCTCCTCGAGCGTGTGGAAGTGCCAAAGTAATTCCTAATTCCTCATTAGAACAATGTTCTTATCGCGGCGTTTCTATATACTTGCAGTGCTGGCTGCCCTGGCGATGGTGGCGGGACACTTTTGGCCGATGGCGTTCACCATTGGGGTGGGGCTGTTGGGCTTTGTGGCGTTTCTCTTGCTCCTTGACCTGGCGCTGCTCTATAGTGGCCGTGTCACAGGGCGCCGCAAGGTGGGCAAGCTGATGAGTAACGGTGACGAGAACAAGGTGAAAATCACCCTCACAAGCACTTATCGCCTGGCAGTGAATGTCGAAGTTATCGACGAGGCTCCCGTAGTGTTTGAGCGGCGCGACATCTCTTACAAGAAAAAAATAGCGCGGCGCGGCGATGCCGTGGTGCGCTATATGCTGCATCCCACACGGCGTGGCATCTATGGCTTCGGGCTGGTGCGCGCCTTCGTGAGCACACCGCTGGGCTTGGCGAAGCGGCGTTTCAACTGCGGCGAGCCGCAGGACGTGAAGGTATATCCGTCTTACTTGAAGTTGCGGCAGTATGAGCTGATGGCCATCCACAATAACCTCACGCTCACGGGACTGAAACGTATCCGCCGTCCGGGCAACCAAACCGAGTTTGAACAAATCAAGGACTATGTGACGGGCGATGACTACCGAACCATCAACTGGAAGGCCACGGCGCGCCGCAGCCAACTCATGGTCAACGTGTATCAGGACGAGCGCTCGCAGCAGGTCATCAGCGTCATCGACAAGGGGCGCGTCATGCAGCAAGCTTTCGAGGGCATGACCCTGCTTGACTATGCCATCAATGCCTCGCTTGTCATCTCTCACATCGCCACCTTGAAGGCCGATAATGCGGGGCTCGTCACCATTGAGAAGCAACTCGACACCTACGTCAAGCCAGGGCGCGGTCCCAAGCAGATGCGGCTCATCCTCGATGCCCTCTACGGCCAGGAAACGACGTTCGGTGAGACCGACCTGTCGGAGTTGTGCGTCAACACGATGCGCATGCTCAACAAGCGCAGCCTCTTCATCCTCTACACTAATTTCTTGAGCTTTAACGCCATGATGCGGCAGTTGCCGTTCTTGCGGCAGCTCAACCATCGCCATCGCCTGCTGGTGGTGTTCTTTGAGGACCCTGAGCTTGATGCGCTGGTGAAGGAGAGGCCGTCGTCAATGCGCGACTATTATTGTCAGGTGATAGGCGAGAAGCTGGTCTCGGAAAAGCAACTCATTGTCTCCACGCTGCGGCAGCACGGCATCTACTCGCTACTCACGCGCCCGCAGGATCTCTCGGTGGATCTTATCAATAAGTATCTCGAGATGAAATCTCGACACCTATTTTAGCGTTTTGAGCTTTGAGCTTCGAGCTTTGTGAATAACCCCAATTAAAATTATTACTATGCTGAAAAAGAAATTGTTGAACTTAATCCTGATGCTTGTCGCTGTTCCTCAGTTGGCAAGCGCGGCCACGATTGTAATCGACGGGCTGTGTTATGATATCAACCCCGATAATAAAACGGTGAGGGTAAGCAAGGAGGACGCCTCGTTGAGCGGCGTGTTGCGCATACCCGAAAGTGTGACCATTGATGGCGTTACTTATCCCGTGACGATGGTGGCGATGAACGCGTTCGCGCGTTGCGCCGAGCTTACCTCGGTAGCTATCCCGGCTTCGGTGACCACGATTAAGCCGCACGCTTTCGAGGGCTGTGCGGCGCTCACTTCGATTACTCTTCCCGAGGGACTTAAGGAAATAGGCAACGGGGCTTTCGAGGACTGCGCGGCCTTGAAGGCGGTGGCCCTGCCCGACGCTTTGAAAGAGATGGGCGCGAATGCCTTTAAGGGTTGCGCCGGCCTGGCGACGGTGAACCTTCCCGCCTCGCTCAACGGCGTGAGCGACGGCGCTTTTGAGGGTTGCGCGGGGCTTGTCTCCCTCACGTTGCCCGCCACGGTGAGAGAAATCGGTGCCGGCGCTTTCAAGGGATGTGTGGGCCTGACGGTGGTCGAACTTCCAGCCAAAGTGAGGGTGGTAGGTGGCGGCGCTTTCGCCGGCACGGGCCTCACCGAGGTGCTCCTCCCCGAAAAGGTGAAGAGGGTGGGCGAGCGTGCCTTCGATGGCTGCGAGGTGCTGGAGAGTGTGCGTTGCGAGGCGTTGACGCCGCCGCAGGGCGACGACCGCATGTTCCCGCGCGGCATCACCATCTATGTCGACCCGATAAGCGTCGACGACTACTATCACGACTCCTATTGGGGCGATTACCAAATCAAGCCCTTCAAGGAATAAAACTGTCGCGGGGGCGGAGCCAAACGGCTTCGTCCCCGCGCGGTATTGTGGGGGTGGGCGAGGAGCGCGTTACTGCTCCTTCTTGGGCTCTACCTTGTTGTAGCGCTTGTTGAGGCCCTTTACCACCTCGTCGGTGATGTCATATTTTTCGTCGATATACATGGCGGCCTGCTTGCGCAGGATGATTTCGTAACCCTTCTCCTTGGCATAGTCCTTGAGGAAGTTCTCGACCGAGTCGTTCACCTGCTTGGCGTTTTGCTGCTGCTCGTTGAGCATGTCTTGCTGCATCTTGGCCAACTCTTGCTCGGCGGCGTCGCGCATTTGGTTCAGCTTTTGCTCGTCGGCGGCCATGGCCTCTTGCGAGAGGTACTGGTTGTTTTGGTATTTTTGTTGCATGCCCTTGGCAAAATTGGTGATGGCCTGCTCGCGCTGCTTGGCGGTCTGGTCGAGGAGATTTTGCTGGCGCAACATGCTCTCGCTGAAGTCCTTGGCAAGGTTGTAGTGCTCGAAGAGGCTGTCTTCGTCAATGTAACGGATACCCACTTGCTCGTTCTCGCCGCGCGGCAGGGCCGGCTTGGTCTTGTCGGTGTCGTTGTTGCAGGCTGTGACGGTGGCGAGCGCCGCCACGAGGAGGATGGCCACTGAGGCCCATTTGTTACGTTTGGTCATGTCGATTTAGTTATCAGTTGCGTTTTATTTGTTGTAGTCTTTGTCGCGCGCGCAAGTGATTCCGCGTTTTCTCATCTCGGGGTTGCTATGGATGTGGGTGTTAGGAAAGCGTCCGTTCTTGAAGAAGAACACTTTTATGCCCAAAAGCGCTGTGGCTAAAGCGGTTAGCCCGATTGTGACGAGTGCCAGTTTCATCTTGCGTCTTACAAATTGCGTGCAAAATTAAAAAAGATTTGGCGGTTATGCCACTTATTTCAAATAAATTTTGTAATTTAGCGACACCAAAGAGAGTGATTTAACAATTATTTCACTTAGAGGCGAAAACTTATAATTTTTGTTACATAACAACCTTTTTTTTATTATTAGCGAATATGGAAATGAAAAACTTGAAACCGGCACTCGTGTGGCAAATCTTCGATGAGATTAACCAGGTGCCCCGTCCCTCAAAAAAAGAGGGTAAGATTCGTGAATGGCTGGTCGCTTTCGCGCAAAAGCACGGCTTGGAATATAAAGTGGACGAGATAGGCAACGTGGCCATGTGGCGACCCGCCGCTCCCGGCTTTGAGAATGCCAAGAAGGTGGTGCTGCAAGCTCACATGGACATGGTGTGTGAGAAGGTTGACGGCAGCAACCACAACTTTGATACCGACCCCATTCAGACTATCGTCGAGGGCGAATGGGTGCGTGCAAACGGTACTACGCTGGGCGCCGACGACGGTATGGGTATGGCCGGCGCGCTGGCCTGCCTCATCGACCCCGACCTCAAGGTGGGCGCCATCCAGGGCCTCTTCACCGTGGATGAGGAGACGGGCCTCACGGGCGCCAGCAACGTGGGCGAAGGCATGATTGTGGGCGACTACTTGCTCAACATGGACAGCGAGGACGACGGCGTCATCACCATCGGTTGCGCCGGCGGTATCGACACGCTCGCCACCTTTAGCTACACGCCGCAAGAGGCTCCCAAGGACCTCAACTACTTCAAGCTGCGCATCGCCAAGTTGCAGGGCGGTCACTCGGGCACCGACATCGGCCTCGAGCGCGGTAACGCCACCAAGTTCATGGTGCGCCTGTTGTGGGAACTGGGACAGAAGTGCTGTTTCAAGCTGGCCGATATCCAGGCCGGTAACCTGCGCAACGCCATCGCCCACACCGCCGAGGCTGTCGTGGGTGTCAAGCCCGAGGACAAAGAGACGCTCGCCGTCGTGTTTAACACCGTGGCCGCCGAGCTCAAGGACGAATATCGCCACAGCGAAAAGGACATGGAGATTACCTGTGTGGCCGCCGATGCTCCCGCCACCGTTGTCGAGTGTCCCGTGGCACAGGCCGTTATCAACGCCGCCTTTGTCGTGCCTCACGGCGTGATTTCGATGAGCCTCGACGTGGAAGGCCTCACCGAAACGTCGACCAACCTGGCCAGCGTCAAGATTATCGAGCCGGGTAAGATCGAAGTGGTGACCTCGCAACGTAGCGCCGTCGAGAGCCGCAAGTATGAGCTCGCTCACCGCATCGAAACCCTCTTCAAGATGGCCGGTGGCGAAGTGCGCCACACCGATGGCTACCAGGGTTGGGCACCCAACCCCGAAAGCAAGCTGCTCAAAATCGCCGTCACCGACTGGAAGAAGCTCTACGGCGTCGAGCCCACGGTGGAAGCTATCCACGCCGGTCTCGAGTGCGGTCTGTTCCTCAAGGTAGCTCCCCACATGGAGATGATCTCTTACGGACCCACCCTCAAGGACGTCCACTCGCCCAAGGAGCGCGTGCACATTCCCGCCGTGCAAAAGTTCTGGGACTTCACCGTGGCTATGCTCCACACTATCGCCCAGGGCTAACGAAGAACTGACGTGACCCCGCCGAGGGGTCGAACCAATAGCTGATAAGCGCACTTTATCTCACGTGTGGATAAAGTGCGCTTATCAGCGTTTTTATTGGGTGAGGCTTCAGGCGATGGCCATGATGAGACGAATGGTGAGGTTGAGCACGAAGCCTATCCAGGCACACTGGCTGTAGATGCCGGCCGCGTTGGGCTTTTCGTGTTTTTGCTGGGCGCTGATAATCCATCCGGCCAGTGGAACGAGGAACGAGACGATGGCTATCGTTATATTCACTTTGTCGCGGTCCTCCTGCTCGAGCTCGGAATAGGCGGGAGCGGCTCCGTATGGCTGATAATACTGCGGTTGCTCGTAAGGCATGATTTGCTGTGCTTGTTGCTCCTGACGGTAGTAAGTGTTTTGATAAGTTTCCATAATCGTTTCTTTTTAGCGCCCCCTTTGTGAGGACTGGTGATACTTGACTTTTTTTTGACCCTTGAGGCTTGAGCCGCTTGGGCTCTCACTCCACCTATATATATTAATGTCGACATAAGGTTACACCCGCGCGGCACGAATAATGAAAAATTGCGCCCTTTGTTGCCAAACTCCTTGAAAATATGTAATTTTGTGGCAACTCTACCACACTTATTCGATATGTGCTAACTTAAAAACGCTTGTAGCTATGATGAAACGTTTACTCCTTATTACAGTCGCGGCACTCGCGCTCGCCGCATGCCGGCAGAATGGCAACGGCAATACCCCCCAGGGCGTGGCCTTCACCGACGAAGAAAAAGACAACATCGCCAACGCTACCCACCCGTTGCGCCAGGGCACTACCTATTTCCACAGCGCCTCGATGGGCTATTCGGTACCTTACCCTAATTCGTTTGTCGACATGGAGCGCGACGGTGACCGCGGGTTCAAGTGCCATTCGGCCGACGGCGTGGCCTCGCTGCGGGCTTGGGGCGAGACTTGCGGCGCCCAGCTCGAGGACCTCTTCGCGCGGCAACTGGCCGACTTTAACAGCAGTGGCGCCACAGTGAGCGACAGCGACATGGACGATGACAATTCGTTTGTCATTGAGGGCGACAAGGGTAAGAAACACTTTTACCAGCGCACTATCCTCTATGGCGACCGGTGCGCCACGCTCTATTTCGAATTCGACACCAGCGAGCGCGACGACATCGACCCCAACGCTGTTTACCTCTCGGTGGGACCTGAACTGGCCGAGGGACTCATCGCCGGCGAGCCCCCGGTTGACGCCGCTCCGGCTGCTGCCACGGCAGGTGCCATGGCGCAGGTGGCCTACGTGGGCGAATGGCACACATTCTCGACGATGCGCGGCAGCGAGCCCTACAAGAATTACGCGGCCTTCAAGGACGTGAATGCCTGGGAGGCTTCGACCGACGGCAAAGAGGTCTATCTCATTCTGCCCGCAAGCGTCGACATGAAAGTGACCGTCAAGAACACCGCCACCGGCGAGCGCCTCTACAACAACGACGGCCGGCCCCTCGTGGTGCGCTGCAACAAGGACGGTAAGCCCGACGTGGAAATTACACTCATCGACGGCAGGGGCAAAATCGTGCGCTTCGTCCCCCGTCACGACGACAACGGCCACCCCGTCGTCCCCGACGGCCTCGCCGACATGACCCGGTAACCACCCGAAGTGAACCGTTACTTACCACAGGCTCGCGTATGGGCTAAAAAAAGAATCCTCGGCATTGCTGTCGAGGATTGCTTAACTAATGAACCTTTTACCATTAACATAAACCTTAAAACAAAATGAAATAAAAGTCGTCATCACGACGCCCGGTATTTCAGAACCTTAAAAACTAATACCATGAAAACTGATGCAAAGGTAAAAGTTTTTATGTTATAAAACATAATTTTTCAGCATAAGAATGGTAAATATTAAGTAATGTTAACAATATACCTTTCAAAATAACGTCTGTTAACACATAATTACCACCGATGAGTACTATTCGGGGCGCTACTGAGTGGCGGCGAGAGTGGCGTCATAGTGGATGAGGCGGCCACGGGTGGTGATTCCCTCAATGCGCAAGAGGTATTGGCCGGCGGCTGTCGGTGGGGCTGAGGCGATGAGGATGGCAGTAAGGAGCGCTTTCGCTATCGTGAGTGCGGAATATTTTTGCATAGGGGCGAAAAAATGATGATATGTCACAAAGATGCTGATTTTTAGTGATATTATTGCAAATTGAGGTGTGATAATCATATTTTTGTGGAGCGTTTAGTGCGATTTATTGCGTGAATATTCGTACTTTTGCGAGACATTAAGCACTTACGGTAAACGATGAGCAACAACGAAACAAGCGATATGGGACCCATCGGGGTGTTCGACTCGGGCTTTGGCGGTCTGTCGATATTGCGCGACGTGCGTCGCGAGCTCCCGCAGTACGACTATCTCTTTTTGGGCGATAACGCGCGCGCCCCTTACGGCTCGCGCAGCTATCAGTTGGTGTACGAATTCACGCTGCAGGCGGTGAAATACCTTTTCGCGCGAGGGTGCCGGCTGGTGATACTGGCGTGTAACACTGCGAGCGCCAAAGCGTTGCGCACCATCCAGCAACGCGACTTGCCCACGCTCGACCCCACGCGGCGCGTGCTGGGCGTGATACGCCCCACCGCCGAGCAGGCCGGTGTGCTGAGTCGCACGGGCCACGTGGGAGTGTTCGGCACGCCGGGTACCATAGCCAGCGGCAGTTACGACATTGAGATTAAGAAGCTGCACCCCGGTTTCCACGTCTATGGTCACGCGTGCCCCATGTGGGTGCCGCTGGTCGAGAACCGCGAGAGTGACGGGCCGGGAGCCGACTATTTCGTGAAGAAAGATGTGGACGCCCTGTTGTCGCAGTCGCCGCTCATCGATGCCGTGATACTGGGTTGCACCCACTATCCGCTCTTGCTCGACAAGATAAGGCGCTATGTGCCCGAGGGCGTGAAAATCGTGGGGCAGGGCGACATCGTGGCGCGTAGCCTGCGCGACTACCTGCGTCGCCACCCCGAGATGGAGTGCCGCTTGAGGCGCGGCGGCGCCTGCGAGTACCTCACCACCGAGGAACCTGCCAAATTCTCGCCGCTGGCCAGTGTGTTTGTACGCGAGCCGGTCGACGCCTCCCACGTGACGCTGGTCTGACGCGGGGCGTCGTCCCCTTAGGTTGACTTACGGGTTATAAAGGTCGTGGTCGTAGAAGTCGAGCACCTCTTGCGCGTGCCGGTAAGCGAAAGCGGCGGGCCCGTCGGGGTCAAGCTCGATAGCCGCCAGATAATCGTTCATGGCGTGGCGCCAGTCGCCCTTTTGGCGATAGGCGTTCCCGCGCAGGTATAGTGCCATTGCCGTGGCTCCGTTGCCGGCAATCAGCTCGCTGGCGGCCTCGACGGCCTCATCCGAGCGGCTTTGCTCCAGGAGTGTCCTGATTTGTTCGATAGTATAACTCATGCCGCAAATTTAGCGTTTTTTCGGGAATAATCATGGAAATCGCGGCAAAAAACCGCCACTGCGGCGTTCTTCACCATTTGGGTTAAGTCGGGGCATGAGGCGCCTCACTTGGCAATCACGTCGAAACTGCTGCCGTTGAAGCGCAGTACGTAGGCTGGGACTTCAACGAATTCCTCATCTTTGAGCACCTCGCGGCTGAGGGTGATGTCCTTGCCTTGCCGCGGCAAATGCACAATGTATTCGCCGAAGTTGAAGTCGCGCCCGCACATCTGCTTGGGAGTCTTGGGCCACCACATCACCTCGCCCTTGGCGATTTTGAAGAACATCAGGTCGGCGATGCTGTAGTCGGGCTCGTAGTCGTCATATTCCCCGTCGGGAATGTCGATTGCGGTAGCCGGCGGGTCGTCATCATCACAAAAGTACTCGGCGCCGTTGATGTTCACGCCCACGAGGACGCCGCCGTCGTCACACCGCCAGTAGCACATCTCCACGCGGTTAGAGAACTCGGTGTAGAACTCGGCGGCGATATAGCCGTTGGCGATGTCCACATCCACCTTGCCCGAGCCTTCGGTGGGATAGCCCAGTACCCAGTTCATCATGTCGAAGAGCATGTGTTCGGGATAAGTCTCGGCAAAGCTGATGAAATATTCCTTGATGGTGGGTTTCTCCATGCGGAAGTTGGTGTACAGGTTCTGGTTGTGCCACACCTTGATAATCTTGCGCATGCACAGGGTGTAATCGGCCACATTATAGTCCTGTGCGCCTGCACACAGGCACGAAACCGCGATTGCGAACAAAACAAAAAACTTCTTCATGACGCTATAATTTTATGGTGGTTTGTATTGTGCTTAAATCGGGCAAACTGTCTCCAAATCTTAAAGACAGGGCAAAAATAGTAATAAAAACCGACAAAAGCAAATTTGAGCCGTGAGCCGTGAGCAATGAGCGTTGAGCCGTGAGCGTTTGAGCTGCGAGCAGTGAATTATGCAGTAATTAAGTCCTTGATTTTTGCGCCGCCCATGCGTTTTGCAATCAAGTAGCGGCGGTTTATGACCGAATTCCTATTTGTGAAGCCCATCAAGAGCATGGTCACGCCCGTGGGAAAGTCGCAGCAGTCGAGGCAGATGAATTTCACGTCCATGTCGCTCAGGTCGGGATATTGTTCCGTCAACCGACTTATTAGTCCGTCATGGGTCTCGTCGAGGTAGGCCTTCATCTTCGTCCAGAAGTCCTCGTCGTTGGCAAACGTGTTCACCTGTGCCTTGAAATGGGCGGCGAACTGCTTCGGGTTGTGGCTGAAGGTGTAATAGGTCTCCAGATAGTCGCTCATCGTGGCCAGGTGCGACTTCACCGCGCCGCGCAGCTCGTCATTGGCCCGGTGCGCTGTCTGCACTTCGGTGACGCTGTGCGAGAGTTCGTCGCGCAGTGCTTCCATTTCCAGCGCGAGAGTCTTCGCACGTCGGCGCTGGCGATAGATGAGAATACCGATGCTTATGGCCATCAGCCCTAAAGCCAGCAAGGAAAGAATGAGCTTGAGGCGCACGCGCGATGTTTCCAATTCGGCTTGGCTGACGTCGTATTTCGCTTCCACCTCCCTGATTTTGGCTTGCATCGAGGCGAGCAGGATGGAATCGGCTATCTCGTCCTCGGCAAGGTTGTGCTTGATGTACCCTTCGGCATCGCCCCGCGACTGGGCAATGAGCGAGAGAGTGCGGTGGTAGTTCATCTTGTCAAGGCCTTGTTGTGGCGAGGGCGGCTTGGCCTGGTCGTAATAGAGTGCCGAGTCGGCCATCCCCAGTTTCGCATAGGCAAAGGCCGCATTGGTGTAGGTTGATGACAAAATGTTGGCACGAAGCCAGCCTTGCCCCTTCGTCAGCACCTCGACAGAGAGGTCCTTGCACTTCGCATAGTCCTCCACGCAGTAGTAATAACCGGCGAGCAGCGACAAGTTCTCATAAATCCTTGCCGTGTCGCCCATCTCGGTCGAGAGCGCGAGGGCGCGCGACAGGTAGTGGTAAGCGCTGTCGTTGTCATGGAGTCGGTAGGCCGCACCAATCTCCTTAAGGCACCCACATTCGTATATATGCGATCCGACGGCATGGAATAGCTGCACAGCCTCTTTGAATTTGACGATGTGGATGCTGTCTTGGGTGTAGGCCGCGAAATAGACTTTTGCCATACGCATCTTGGAAAAGGCGAGAAGGAAAGTGTCGCGGCACTCCGTCGCACCGGCCTCGGCGCGTTTGTACCATGGAATGGCCTCGGCGAGCAGGCCCGCGTCCTCGCGCGCACCGCCACTAAGCAGCAGGGCGCGCGTGAGGCGGTTCCCGTCGGGGTGTGCGGCGTAGTAGTCGCAAAGCTCTGACAGCACCACAGTGTCGAGTTGTTGGTACTGTTTGTAAAGGATTTGCTGGTGGAGCAGCGCGTAGAGGTGGCGGTCAGCGTCGGTCGTGAGCGACGCGCTGTCGATGGCCTGCAGCTGCCGCCACGCCGCCACGCTGTCGTTATCCACGATGCTGTCCACCGACAGCAGACGCGCGTCGGTCGCCGCGCCGCCACCACCGCAGCCCGCGGCCATCCACGCCGCCACGGCCACCACCGGCCACACTACCCCGCGCCCGCAAGCACCAAGCCACGAGCCTCGCTTCCCAAATAATTCCATAAACATCTTCACAAATTCACTCATTCGCTGCCAATTATTTTCAAAATCGAAGATTTCATTAATTTTAAAAACAACAAAGACAATCCAATTCACTCCGCAGGCTCAATGTTCAAAGCTCACTGCTCAATTACCCTCCTCAAACTCCCCAAACTCCGTAGACCCAAAACAGCTACGGAGTTCAAGGAGCTAAGAGATACTGATGTCATTGTCTCGGTTGTCAACCGCTTTTCGGCATCATGCCGGTTCAATGACAAGGCGGTAATATAGATGGTCGGCTGAGTCCAATCCTTCAAAGAAATTACCGCTTTTCCATGCTTTGATTTTGAAGTGGATTTCGGTCACCTCTTGATTGGAGTAGGCCTGATTTGGCAAGTCGCCGCGGCGGAACTGCACAAGGTCCCGCTCGTCAGGTCCCTCGTAACCACTCCGGTCCTTTAAAAAAGGCGATGACGACAAAAACTCGACATGCGATATGCGTGCAAAGACATTGTCTCCACTTATTTCACTAAACCTTACAGTCGCCGTGAACACGCAGTCGTCAATAGCGTCGTTAAATGTAACAAGATCTGCAAATGGATCCTCTTTCGTCGCCACTGGCTCGTCGTTGCCACACGACGTGAGCGGCAAGGCCAACAGCACGAGCATCAAGGTTAAAAATAAGTTCTTTTTCATTGCTTTCATTGCTTTCATTGCTTTCATTGTTTTTTGAGTTTGTGGTTTATCTTGTTTATCCTTTGGAATAAATCATGTAATCTCGTATTCTTTTATCAAAGCTCGATCTCTCCTCAAACTCCCCAAACTCCGTAGGCCAAAACAGCTACGGAGTTCAGGGGGTTAAAGAGTGTTCGGCGCTCATTGCTCACTGCTCATTGGAGCAGGCGGTTATAGAGCGCGGTGATGTCGGCACCGCTCACCACGCCGTCGCCGTCCACGTCGCCGATGCCGGCCGGCTCTACGCCGTCGAGCAGCGCGCCGTAGAGCGCCGTCACGTCGGCGCCATTGACCACGCCGTCGCCGTCCACGTCGGCAAAGTCTATCTCGACAATCTTGCCGAACCCGTCCCACGGCGCCGCGGCGCGATAGGCCTCGGCACTTCCCACGGGCACATGGAGCGTGGCTCCGGAAGTGCCGCAGTTGTAAAAGGCGTTGGTGGCGGTCACGGGAGGTGTAACGGCGCGGCAGTACACGTCGTTGATGTAATAGTAATAGCCATTACTACTTCGCACCCGTCGGGGAGCCGCGGGCAACGGAGTTACGATGGGCATCTCGAAGGCCTTCTCGCCGATGGAGGTCAGCGTCGCGGGAAGGTCGATGCGCGACAAGTCGCGGCAATAGTAGAAGGCGCGGTCGCCGATACTTTCCACGCCCTTGGGAAGGGTCACGCGCGACAGGGCCGACTGCGCGAAGGCGTAAGGGGCGATAGCGCGCACCTCGGGCACCACGAACTGGCCGGTGCGCCCGCCCGGGAAACGCTCCATGCGGCTCCCGTCCTTGCTCAGCAACATACCCTCGAAAGTGCTATACACGGGATTTTCCGGGTCCACCTCGAAGTACATCAGGTTGTTGCCGCTGCGCATGTTCACCTTCGTCACGCTCTTGGGAAGCCGCATCGTCTCGACCTTGCTGTAGCATTCGAAGCCGGTGGCCACGCTCAGGCAACCCTCGGCCACGTCGATGACGCCGCCCTCGGGAGTGCCCTTGTAGAACCACAGCACGTGGTTGCCACCGTAGAGCGGACCGTCGGGCAACGACTTGTACCACGGAGTCCAAAAGAAAGGATTATAGCCGAAGTCCTCCACCGTTGAGGGAATGATGATTTCTGCCAGATGAGAACAGTCGAGGAACGCATCGTCGGCTATTATTTTCAGTCCCTCGGGCAATATCACCTTTTCAAGGTTAGGAACTTCCACAAAGGCCTCACGCATAATCTCCTCGGTCGCAGCCGCCGCGGTGAACACCTTGTCCTCCTTTAATGCCGGATAATGTATAAGTCGCTTATATCCAGACGTGTAGAGAACCCCATCGAGCGAAGCGAACCAAGCGTTTTCGGGCGACACCTCAAAATGTTTGAAAGTGGCGACGTAGAACGCATATCCGTCAAAGGACGCCACATTTTTACCTATTGTGAGCGTGCCAACAGGTCTGACATAAAACACGAAGTCACCTATCGCGGTCACCTTATACACCTCATCATTAAATGACACCTCATCAGGTATGGTGACATCGTCATACATGCTATAACTACAACGAGTCAACTTCACGCACTTCTCACTCTCATTTATTATTTCGTAACTCTTCCCATCCACCTCGAAAGCATGGGATACATGGCTCATGGCGGCACAAACCGTCAGCAATAAAAATAGTATTAACCGTTTCATAGCAGTGTCTTTTTTGTTGGTTATTGGTTCACAAAATTATAAAACATTTTTTAAGACGCAATTATTTCGTGGTGATTTTTAGCGTGGCGCCTTTTTTCACCGTGAAATCATTCTTGATGTGGACACCATCGGTAGCATTGATGCGCACATTGCCGGCATCCACGCTCACAGGCCCCTCGGGCTTGCCGCTTGTCACATTTTTACCGATGTAAACCTTATCGGCCAAGATTTTGCAATGCGTCCCAAGCACTTCGTCTTGAATATAGATTGTGTCGCCGTATGCCTCAATATATGGCACATAACCAGGTTTGGAGACGCACACATAACAATCATCGGGGACATTATTGAATGTGGCATTCGACACATTCCTCATCACGTTCCAATAGCTCCCATTCATGCCGGCCACACAAATAGAGCAACTGTCAACGTCATTAGTGACAACAAGCGAATTACCCGTCTTGCTGACTGTGACATTGGACATCACATGCGGTACATCGGTGTAAATGGGAAGCTCGGGGTCGCCGAGCGCATTCAACCCAAACTGCACCCACCTGTGTTCAGTGTAATCATCACAAAAACCCACCAATCCTCTTTTGGCAAGAGTCATAGCCTCGCCAAAGCCCTTACTCGGTATGGTGAATAAGTTCTTGAAAAAATTACCGCTATAGGTATTTGAAGTACCAAGCACACATTTAAGGTGGTTGTCACATGGTGTGTACCATGCATCTCTGGAACAGCCCAAGTAACCTATAATCCGTGCATCATCATTCCTCATGAATGCTTCAGCCAAGCAAGTGCGGTCAAAGGCATTTGTCAAGCACGCATCGGTCACAATCATTGTGGGTACTTTGCTCACAGCATTCATGGCATCAGTATCCATAAAAGCCGCCCCATTCTCAAGAGCCCATGAGCAAGTATCACCGTGAGTATAGATATAAATAAATCTATAACCATTGCTGATTTGCTCTAACAGATTATGAACCGAGAAATCATAATCAGCGCCCCCTTCAAAGTCAGTGCCCGTGCTATATAGTTTTTTCTTGTCCCCATGCCAATATGGCTCAATGTAGTTTACATACAACAGACTGTCGCCTATATAATGAGCATCGCATTGTGATATGTCACTAAAGAATGTCCCAACTATCTTGCCTCCCATCAGCATATTGTTTCTCCAAGTTATCACGTCAGGTGAAATCTCATAATTCAACAAACGCGTCACGCATGAATGTGTTTGCGATGTGTTTAGCACCGGAAGCCTTGTCATTATCACTTCGGGGAGCATGTCAATAGCGTCATTTATATCCGCCACAGTATCATTGCTGTTTGTGTCCCAGTCCATCACATCCAAGCAACCGTAGAACAAATCACATGGAGTTGTGTCTTTATAATCCTTCCTAATTTGTCCTAATGAATCCCTGTAGGTTACGTTGACATAACACATTTGGGCTGGTATAACTTCTGTGTCGCCACCCAGCAGAACGTATTTCAAGCCGCGGTAGGTGCCGCTGTAGTGGTCCTTGATGGCGGCCTTTATGCGGAGTTGCCTGGTCGAGCCACTGTAGGTGCTGTCGATGTGCTCGGTAGTGAGTATGCCGGCCCTCACGCCTTTTATCGTTTTCCAACGCACTAACGGCTCAAAAGCAGCTTTAAGGCTGTCGCAAGTCACCACCATGTACTCCCACTTGAAGTTGGTCGGTTGGGGAGTTGTCGAAGGCACATAAAGGGAGTCCATGAGCGTGTGGTTCATCACCATTTCCTCGACGGCAGCGCGCATATTGTAGCCTATGCCATCCGGGATGGGACTGCCAATTCCGGGTGCGAGCTGGGGCTTGGACAAAACCATGTTAATATTGAGACTTGTGCTCAGATACAGCGTCTGCGTGACGGCGTTGTAGGAGAACGGGGAGATGACGAACGTGACG
>CAMVPC010000021.1 GCA_947169265.1 uncultured Prevotellaceae bacterium | reverse complement strand
CCACCGTGCTGAAGATGTCAAGCGAACAGCAACTACTTGTCGAAATCGCCCAAAAGTGATTTGTGGGGCTCATTGCGGAAAACAGGAAAAGTGACGATGTGAATAGAATGCTGCAAAATTACTGCAAACCGAGCGCAACACAAAATGAAAAATCCATTTTTTCATTTTTGTTGCCGAGGTGCCGCGTAATTTCGCCCCCTCGGGCAACATTACTGCAAACCGAGCGCAACACAAAATGAAAAATCCATTTTTTCATTTTTGTTGCCGAGGTGCCGCGTAATTTCGCCCCCTCGGGCAACATTACTGCAAACCGAGCGCAACACAAAATGAAAAATAAATATTTTTCATTTTTGTTGCCGAAGTTGCCGCGTAATTGCGCCAAATCGCCGACAGGCGATTACCAGTGTGAAAACCCCGCCATGACAGGAGCGAAGCGACTGAATGGTGGGGAGGGGGGGAAAGGAACGAGCAGGCCCGTTCCTCGCGAGAGGAACACCTTGCCGCTCAAAGCCCTCCCAAAGCAGCCCAAGACTGCAACCGAAAGAACATTTCTTCCTAAATATTTGTTCAAAAAATCTCAAGAAGGTGTATTTATGGACGAAAAAAAATCTCAAAAAGGTGCGAGCATTTTTTATCAATAAAATGTTTATTCGGGTCTATTGTCTATTCTTTTTGATTGGTTATGAGAGTGTTGTCGGGATTGGTAGTGTGTCGAATAAGATCTTTATCCATTGGAGTGGTGTGTCACTTGAGAAAAAACAACCTTGCGGTTTTTTAGAACCACAGTTTTTAAACCTTACCTTTACACAAAAAAAGAAATAACTTTTATAACGATTAAAAAAGAAATAAAATGGGAGTCATTCAAAATTGGAAAGACGTGAGAAGCATCTACGCTATTTTAAGAGAACTGGAGCCACTGTGTAAGCAGTACGATTATTATCTTTCAAACCCCTGGTTTATTTTTGAAAGGGCTTTGGTAATCAGAGATATTACCCCTTTATTTCATCAGCTAAAGAATAAATTCATGAATGTTGATGATAGTGTAAGGTATGCGGAATTTAGATTTTTAAATGGCGAAATGTGTTTAGGTAACATTTTGTTGTTAATTAAAAGCACTTTAGATGAAGCTCGTGAAGAGATGGGAGATATGGCATTATTGTAATTAATAAATTAAAAAAGTTTGTATAATGGGATTTTTTCAAAGATGGTTTGGGCCAGCCACACGGCTCGACTATATGTTGATAGAGGTTAATACCAACACGGTGTGGAGAGATGATGCGATGTTCATTGAGGCAGCAATGAGCTATGCTATGCATTGTAGAGGAGCTTACCGGGCGAGTAAAGGTAGATTCAAAAAAGTTCAAGGAATGAGAATAATTGATAAGAAAACAGGAGAGGACCTCACTGCTGCTGTTGATGAGCTGATTGAGATAGCCGACTTCGTGAATCATAGCAGGAATCCAAAAAACACTCCGCCCTATCGACATTGCCCCTTCCAACAGGACCTTAAAAGATTGCTGTTGCAAAACTAAGTGCCCCCTTTTTTCTATTGCGCTCGGTTTGCAGTAATGTTGCCCTTGTGGGGCGAAATTACGCTTCACCTCGGCAATAAAAATGAAAAAAAGGATTTTTCATTTTGTATTGCGCTCGGTTTGCAGTAATTTTGCAGATTGAATTGTACAACCCTCAAAAAATTACTACTACGAGCAGCATAAGCAAGTGGCGCGTGGAGGACAGCGCCGAATTGTATAACATTCATGGTTGGGGCCTCAAATATTTCTCAATCAATGATAAGGGGCACATTGTGGTGACCCCCAAGCAGACCTATGCCGGTGTTGACCTGGTGGACGTGATGAACGAATTGCGCACGCGCAACATCACGGCGCCCATCTTGTTGCGTTTCCCCGATATTCTCGATAATCGCATCGAGAAGATTGCCAGCTGTTTCAAGCGGGCCGCCAAGGAATATGACTACAAGGCGCAAAACTTTATCGTCTATCCCATTAAGGTGAACCAAATGCGGCAGGTGGTGGAGGAAATCGTGGGCCACGGCAAGAAGTTCAACATTGGCCTTGAGGCCGGCTCCAAGCCCGAGTTGCACGCTGTGCTGGCCATGAACATGGGTTCTTACAGCGACAAGTCGCTCATTATTTGCAACGGCTATAAGGACGAGAACTATGTGGAGCTGGCCCTACTGGCGCAAAAGATGGGACGCCGCGTCTTCCTCGTGGTCGAGAAGCTCAACGAGTTGCAGCTCATCAGCGACGTGGCCATGCGGCTGGGCATCAGGCCCAACCTGGGCATCCGCATCAAGATTGCCAGCAGCGGCAGCGGCAAGTGGGAGGAGAGCGGCGGCGACCGCAGCAAGTTTGGCTTGAACACCAGCGAGTTGCAAAGCGCCCTTGAGTTCCTCAACGAGCACAAGATGGGCGATTGCCTCAAGCTCATCCACTTTCACATCGGCAGCCAAATCACCAAGATACGTCGCATCAAGAACGCGTTGCGAGAGGCATGCCAGTTCTATGTGCAGCTGAGCCGCATGGGCTTTGAGTTGGAGTTTATCGACATTGGCGGCGGCTTGGGCGTGGACTACGACGGCACGCGCAACAGCGCGAGCGAACACAGCATGAACTATTCTATCCAGGAATATGTCAACGACTCCATCTATCAGCTCGTCGACGCCTGCGAGAAAAACGGACTCAAGCATCCCAATATTATCACCGAGAGCGGCCGCGCCCTCACCGCCCACCACAGCGTGCTCGTGGTCGAGGTGCTCGAGACGGCGTGCCTGCCCGAGTGGGACGAGGACCGCGATACGCTGGGCGACGACGAGAACGAGTTGGTGCGCGACCTCTACGAGATTTGGGATAAGATCAACCAGGCCCGCTTGCTCGAGGACTGGCACGATGCGCTGCAAATCCGCGAGGAGGCTCTCGACCGCTTCAGCCTCGGGCTGATTGACCTGCGCACACGCGCTCTCGTCGAGAAACTCTTTTGGAGCGTGGCCCGCGAGGTGAATCTCATCGCCAGCGACATGAAACACGCGCCGCAGGAGCTGCGCAGTGTGTCGCGCATGTTGCCCGAGAAGTACTTTTGCAACTTTTCGCTCTTCCAGTCGCTGCCCGACCTTTGGGCCATCGACCAGGTGTTCCCCGTGGTGCCCATCGACCGCCTCGCCGAGCGCCCCGACCGCATGGCGACGTTGCAGGATATCACTTGCGACAGCGACGGCAAGATAGGGTGTTTCATTTCGACGCAGGGTGTGTCGCACGCCCTTCCCGTGCATCGGCTCAAAGACGGCGAGCACTACTATCTGGGCGTGTTCCTCGTGGGTGCCTATCAGGAGATTTTGGGCGATATGCACAACCTGTTCGGCGACACTAACGCGGTGCACATCGACGTGTATAAGGATCATTACGAAATAGACCAGGTCATCGACGGCGAAACGGTGGCCGAGGTGCTCGACTATGTGCAGTTCAGTCCCAAGGAGCTGGTGCGCAACGTCGAGTCGTGGGTGGCCGACTCGGTGCGTAATGGCAAGATTACGGCCGAAGAGGGCAACGAGTTCGTGCGCAACTACCGCAGCGGCCTCTATGGTTACACCTATCTTGAACGCAATAGGCAATGAGCATGAAAAAACTGGTGATTTTTGACCTCGACGGTACTTTGCTCAACACGATTGAGGACCTGGGACACGCCGCCAACTATGCGCTGGAGGCGCATGGCTACGCCACGCTGAGCATGGCGAGCTACCCGTTCTTTGTGGGTAATGGCGTGAAGCGCCTCATCGAGCGTGTGCTCCCCGAGGACGCGCGCACCCCCGATATCGTCGAGGCGTTGCTCAAGGATTTCAAGGCCTACTACGACGAGCACGATACCGAATATACGCGCCCTTACGACGGTATTCCCGAGCTGCTCGACGAGCTGCGGGCGCGCGACGTGAAACTCGCCGTGGCCTCCAACAAATATCAGCGAGCTGTGAACGACATCATCGGCCACTTTTTCGGACACCACGATTTCGTGGCCATCCTGGGGCAGAACGAGGGCATCCCCGTTAAGCCCGACCCCTCTATCGTGTTCCAAATCCTGGCCGAGGCCCGCATGCCCAAGAGCGAGGTGCTCTATGTGGGCGACTCGGGAGTCGACATGGAAACGGCGCGTCGCGCCTGTGTCGATTCGGTGGGCGTGACGTGGGGCTTCCGTCCCGAGAAAGAGCTCAACGAATATCACGCGAGCGTGATAGTGAACCGTCCGGCCGATATTCTCGAGGTGGTGGAGAAAGGAATATTGATTTGAAATGTCGTTAACTGAATCAAATTAGTTCATGGATTGGTTATTGGACCTGTTTGCCGGTGAGGGTATCGCTCACACCATCTTGATTTATTCCCTTGTCATCGCGTTGGGCGTGATGCTGGGAAAAGTGAAATTTTTCGGCATTTCGCTCGGTGCCACTTTTGTCTTGTTCATGGGTATTGTCGCCGGCCATTTCCACATGGGCGTCGACGAAGGCACGCTCAAGTTCGCACAGGAGTTCGGCCTCATTCTCTTCATCTTCTCCATCGGCTTGCAGGTGGGTCCCGGCTTCTTCTCCTCTTTTAAGGAAGGAGGACTGCGCCTCAACGGTCTCGCGCTGCTCATCATCGCGCTCAACATTGCCGTGGCGCTGGGCATCTACGCTGTGGGAGGCACGCGAGGCAACGAGCTGGTGGGCGTGCTGCAGGGTGCCGTGACCAACACGCCCGGCTTGGGTGCCGCCCAGCAAACACTCATCGAGACGCAAGGCCCCGATGTGGCCATGAACCTGAACGAGGTGATGTCGATGGGCTATGCCGCGGCCTATCCGCTTGGCGTGGTCGGCATCATCCTCACTATGGTGATAGTCAAGTCGTTGTTCAAAATTGACGTCAATCGCGAGACGCAGGACATCGAGGACGAAAAGAACAACAGCTTGCTCAAGCCTCACATTGTCACCTATCGCGTGACCAACAAACTCATCTACGATATCACCATCGAGCGCCTGCACAATATCATCGACCGCAACTTCGTCATTTCGCGCGTCAAGCGCAGCGACGGCGAGGTGATAATTCCCATGTCATCGACCACCATCGGGAAGGACGACCTGCTGCGCATCGTGCTCAGCGTCCAGGACGAGGAGGTGTTCGACGCCATCATTGGCCCTCACGAGGAGATGGACTGGGAACACGACCCGGCTCCTGTGGTGTCGCGGCGAATTGTCGTCACGAAAAGCGCTTATTCGGGTAGGCGGCTGGGCTCGTTGCGGCTGCCGCGAGGATATGGCCTGAATGTCACCCGCGTGAACCGTGCCGGAGTCGACCTGCTGGCCAGCGCCAACCTGGCGTTGCAGGTGGGCGACCGCATTACTGTGGTGGGCCAACTGCCCGACATCGAGCGCCTTGCCGAGAAACTGGGCAACTCGATGCGTCGCCTCAACGAGCCCAATTTGTTCACCATGTTCATTGGCATTTTCATGGGTATTATCTTGGGGTCGCTGCCCATTATGTTCCCGGGAATGACGGTGCCCATGAAACTGGGTCTGGCGGGTGGACCGCTCATCGTGGCCATCCTGCTGGGCCGGTGGGGGTATAAAGTCAAACTCGTCACTTACACCTCGTCGAGCGCCAACCTGTTGTTGCGCGAACTCGGTATCTGCCTGTTCCTCGCCTCGGTGGGAATAGCCGCCGGCGACAAATTCGCCGCCACCGTGTTCAACGCCACCGGCCTCCAATGGGTGGGTTACGGTTTCCTTATCACCTTCCTACCCCTGCTCGTGGTGGGATGCCTCGCACGCTGGAGACACAAGCTCAATTACTGCACCATCATGGGACTGCTGGCAGGCGCCACCACCGATCCGCCGGCCTTGGCTTACGCCAACAAGACGGCCGGTAACGACGCCCCCGCCGTGGCTTATTCTACGGTCTATCCGCTCACGATGTTCATGCGCGTCATTACGGCGCAAATACTCATTTTGGCACTTTTGTGAAATGGCTTTCATCGGCTCCACACGGCTCGACGACGGTACCACGCTCTATCGCTGGAACCTCACGCAAGAGGACAGCGGGCAGCTGGCGCGCGAATGTGAGCTACAAGGACTCGACCCCCATGTCGAGGCCAAGGCCGAGAGCCGCCGTCGCGAAATTCTCGCCGAGCGCTTGCTGCTGAACCGCATCGTGGGGCACGCGGCGCTGCGTCACGACGAAAACCGCGCGCCGCAAGTGGACGAACTCGGCCGTCACTTGAGCATCGCCCACACGCGGCAAGAACTGGTGTTTGCCATCAATAGCGTTCATGCGGTGGGTGTCGACCTGGAGAGTTATCGTGATCGCGTGTTGCGGGTGCGCGACGGCTTTCTCAACGGGCACGAACGCACTTGGATCGCTCCCGACGACCTTTGTGCCCACGTCGTGGCATGGACGGCCAAGGAGGCAATCTTCAAGGTTATCTCGCGGCGCGACCGCGTGAAGAGTTATCGCGACGACATCGTTCTTGACCCGTTCGTGTTGCCGAAAGGGCTACCGCCTGCCGTCGGTGCCCCCGTTGTCACCATTAGCCACACGGCCGCCTTTATCGAGCGAGGTGACGGCGACGCGTGCCGCACCACGCTCACCCTCACCCTCACTACCATGCTCTCGCCCGTGGCTGTCCTCACGCTCGCTCGTTGCGACGATTCAGACTGTCAAATCATTTAACCAAACGAATTGAACGATGAAATATACCTGTCCGCGATGTAATTGCACGATAGAAATCGAGCCGCACGAGCTGGTGGCTGCCGGATATGAGACGATGTGTCCCAAGTGTGACGCCAAGCTCAAGATAGTGGGAAACTATGCTTATATGCCCACCGAACAAACTCCTATCGGGCCACCGCCGTTCGAGAAATATGAGGAACCGCGCCATGTCCCCCCGACGGGCACGGCGACACTCGACCCGCTCTACGACGACGCGGTGCGCTATGTGGCCACGTGCAACGCTATCCACGTGGGCATGCTCGCCAGCTATTTCAATATCGTGCCCGAGCGCGCCATGACGCTGATGAACCAGCTCGAGAGCCAGGGCATCGTGGGACCCTATGTGCCGGGACGCCCGCGCCGCATCCTCATTCCACACAACTCGTCGCTGCCCGGCCCGCTGCAACGCACCCAAGAGATGGACGAGGCGTTGCGGGCCGCCCGAGAGGCACAGCAAGAGCAAGACGGGCAACCGCGGGGCTGCACGCTGCGAATAGGCCGTTACGGCTGTTTCAGTACCATTTTCTTTTTGCTGCTGATCTATGCATTGCTGCGCATGATGCACTGTGGCGCGTGAGCGACACCCTGATTGACACCAGGGCGCCAAACCAGGGCGCCAAAAGCGTGTTTTGCCACATTTTTTCGCTTTTAGATTGAAATGTGGCGAAAAATGCTTATCTTTGTAAGTTTTAATGAGATAAATTCCTACAAATGATACGAATCAAGACAAAACTGACTTTGGCGATGCTCGCCGTGGGCGTGCTCACGGTAAGCGCCCGGCAAGTGGAAAACGTGGCCGGCACGCTGGCCGACAGAGTTGATGACCTTGCGGTGACGCAACTCACGGTCACTGGCACTGTCGATGCACGAGATTTTAAGTTTATGGGCCGGCAACTCACCGCCTTGCAACAACTCGACTTGAGTGGTGCCACCATCGAGGCGCTCGAGACTTTAGAGCCGGTGCTGGGCAATAAAATAAGCTATGCGGCAGGCGAAGTGCCCGTCATGGCATTCTTTGGCCACACAGCACTCGCGCAAGTGACGTTGCCGCCGACCGCCACTTCGATTGACGATGGAGCCTTTGCGGGCTGTAGCGCGCTCACGACACTCAATGGCCTCGAGAACGTGACGGCTTATGGAGACTACGCTTTGAGCGCAACCGCTCTCACCTCGCTCGACTTGCCTGCCACGGTGACTACGATGGGCACGGGAGTGGCCGCGCGTTGCGCCTCGCTCACCACAGCGACTGTGGCCGCGCCCGCGTTGGGCGAAGCCGCTTTCAAAGACTGCGTGTCGCTCTCAAGCGTGAGTCTCGCGCCGAGTGTCGAGACCATCGGCGCCGACGCCTTTGCGGGCGACGTGGCGCTCACATCGGTCGAAATGCCGGCGGGAACCGCCCTTACCGCGATAGGCGAAAAAGCCTTCATGGGCAGCGCGATAGAGACGATAAACCTGCAAGACTGCGACAACCTGGCTACCGTGGGCATGTGGGCATTGGCTAACACCCCGGTGCGCGACGTGGTCCTGCCCGAGAGCGTGCGGGAAGTGGGCACCGGAGCCTTCTTCTACGACACGCAACTGCGGCAGGTGAGTTTGCCCGAGGGTATCAGCACTATAGGCAACTACCTGCTTGCCGGCGACAACGCCGTGACCGTCGATGAGGACAATTTCTTGCCCGAAGGCATCACGACAGTGGGCGACTATGCGCTCTATAACTGGGACCAACTCACCTCGGTGATGGTGCCCTCGAGCGTTAACTATATCGGCACGAAGGCCATGGCCGGCATGACGGGCCTCACCGTTGTCAACGCCAAGCCCACGACGGTGCCCGAGCTGGGCGACAGCGTGTGGGCCGGCGTGGACCAGCCGTCGATACCGCTCAAGGTGGCGAAAAATGTCTCGAATGACTATGCCGCCGCCGAGCAGTGGAAAGAATTCCGCATCGAAACGATAAAGACCGCCGTCGACGAGCCGGTAGCCAATGAGGTGGCCGTGAAAGCCCGCTTCGATGGCACCCTGCTTGTGGTGACAGCTACCGAGCCTATCGCGCTGCTTGAGGTCTATGCCGTCAATGGTGTGCTCCTCAACTCGCTCAAGTCGGGCGAAACGACAGCCCAAATCGACACCGTCAACTATGGCGGCAACGTTTACATGGTGAGCGTGGTGCTCGATAGCGGACTTAAGAAAGTGTTTAAACTCGCCCGATAAGCGGCATTGTAATGGGCAAGAACAAGCTTCGCAAATTTGCCGAAATGGAGACGTTCTCGTGCGTCTTCCAGTTCCCCTTTGCAGCGATTGACGGCATCGAGTGCCCCATGCGCGGCAAGTGGAACGAAGCCTATTTCCACAACGATAACCCGCTTGTGCTTGAGCTGGGATGCGGCAAGGGAGAGTATGCCGTGGGGCTTGGGCAACGTTTCCCGGAAAAGAACTACATCGGTGTCGATATCAAGGGCGCAAGAATGTGGTCCGGAGCTAAGCAGGTGCACCTGCAGGGTATCACCAACGTGGCTTTCCTGCGCACCAGCATCGAGCTTATTGACCGCTTTTTCGTCCCCGGCGAGGTGAGCGAGATTTGGATAACTTTCCCCGACCCGCAGATGAAAAACGCCAACAAGCGCCTCACCGGCACGCGGTTCATGGCAAATTACCAACGCATCCTCAAGGACGGCGGCACGATTCACCTCAAGACCGATAGCCCGTTCCTTTATACTTACACCCGCGAGATGGCCACACTGAACCGCCTGCCCATGGACGTTGACACCGCCGACCTCTATCACAGCGAGAGATTGACGCTGCCCGAAGGACTGCTCAACATTCAAACTCATTACGAGCGGCAGTGGCTACAGCGCGGCTTGACCATCAAGTACCTTAAGTTCGGCTTGCCCCGCGACCTCAAACTCGTGGAGCCCGACATCGAAATCGAACGTGACACTTATCGCAGCTACCACCGCGATGCAATACCCACCCAATCATGAAAAAAATCCTTCTCCTGCTCACCATCGTGGCGATGGCTTGTAACGTGGCCTATGCCAAGGGTTCGACCAATGCCGAGGACGACCTCGCCGAGGCGCTCGCCTTGCTGCAAAAAGGCGATACCTCTCGCGGACTCAAACTGTTGAAAAGAACAGCCCACGACGGATATGCGCCGGCGCTGAACCATCTTGCGTACCTCTATCTCAACGGCGCCAAGGGTATTGATAAGAACGAGTCGCTGGCGGCGCAGTGCTATGGCCTGAGCGCCGACCAGGAAGATGACGACGGGCTGTGCGGTTTGGCTTACTGCTACCTCAACGGCCTGGGTGTGAGGAAAAATGAGACGAAGGCCGTGGAACTCTTTACCCAAGCAGCCAAGCAAAGCAATAGCGATGCCTACATGCGGCTCGCGATGTGTTACAGCGAGGGAAGGGGAGTGAGGCGCGACTTGCAGCGCGCCTTCAACTGGTGGATGCTCGCCGCCGGGCAGGAAAACCCCGAGGCTTGGTATCAGTTGGCTCGTTGTTACGGCGAAGGACTGGGCGTGAAACCCGACCAAGGCCGTGCCGTGCAGTGGCTCACGCAAGCCGCCGACGCCGGGCACGCCGATGCGCAGCATGCGCTGGCACTGCGCTACTTTGAGGGACGTGGCGTGAAAAAGAGCGAGCAACGCGCCGTGCAACTGTGGAAGCAAAGCGCCGAGCAGGGCAATGCCGACGCGCAGTTCTGTTTGGGCGAGTGCTATGAGCAGGGCGAAGGCGTGAAGGCCGATGCTTCGCTGGCACGTCATTACTACAACCTGGCGGCAGCCCAGGGCGACCGCGAGTCGCAGCAAGCCCTCAATCGTCTCAAGAAAGCCCAGCAATCACAGCCCCGCAAGAAGCGGAGGTGATTGAGCTTTGAGTTTTGAGTTTTGAGCTTTGAGCTTTGAGCGTCAGCCCAGGCCGTTGCGGCGCGCTTCTTCGCGCAGCAGTGAGCCGGGACTCTTGGCGTCGTAATACCTCATGCGCCTGTATCTCGGGCGACAGATGAAGCGTTCCACACAGTAAGCGATGATGAAGTAAGCCACGGCAAGGCCCCACAGCATGAAATAGTGGTGCTTGACCTGGGCAAACGAGGCTCCGTCGGTCATCATAAGAATGTAGCCGTTGGCGGCCCATGTCGAGGGTATCGCGTTGCCTATCGAGTGCCACAATCCTCCCATGGCATAGCGTGGCCACGAAATTCCCGAGAGGAAAATGAAGATGACCGAGGTGAATACCAGCACCAGGAACGTGCTCTCGCGCTCGTTGACGAAGACTTGCAGTGATTGTCCCATGAACGAGGCGCACAGCATGAACGGCAGCAGGAACACGAGAATCTCTATCGGGTTGCCGTTTTGCGGATAAGAGAACATGATGGGTACGATAAACAGCACGTAAATGGATGGCAGCAGGTAGATGATGAGGTAGGTGACCGTCTTGCCCAGGATGGTCGCGCCTACGGCTCCGCCCACGTCGTGGGGATCGATGCCGCCATTCTTGAGACGACGCTCGCGGCTGCCGCCACGCAACATACCTATACCCAGAAGCAAACTTTGTTGCAACACGAGGATGAGCACGGCGGGCAACACGGCGCTGGCGATACCGCGACCTGTGTTGCCGATGGGCACCTCACGACTCTCTATAATGGCGCCGCCTCCGCCGGCCGCGGCCGGCAGTTTCGCCGTCATGATGCGGGAGCAGTAGGCTTGCTGCACGTCGGTCATGGCTGTGAGTAGTTGCTTGTAGCGCATGAGCAGGCTCATGTCGGCGTAGAGCACCACATCGCCCTGCTGACCGCGTTCGGCATTGGCCGAGAAACCTTCGGGGAAATAGACAATGCCGAAACATTCTTTCTCGTTGACGGCCTCGCGCGCCTCTTCCATGTTGGCCGCGTAGCCTATCACGTGGGCCTCGCTGGTGGCGTCGAGCGAGCGTGTGAAAGCGCGGGACAACTCGCTGCGGTCATCGTCCACAACCACGACTTTCACGTCGTTGGCCACCTCGGGGTTATAGATGAGGGCATAAAGTACGGGGTAAGCAAAGGCGAGCAAGACAAAGAACACAATCACTCCCACGTCGTGGAACGAGAGGTAAAACTCCTTGCGGCTCACCCGCAGGATGTCGCCAAACCAGCCTCCTATGCGCAGTTTCTTTCTCATGGGCTTAGGGTACATAAACAGGGTTGAGACATTCTTTTTTCAATTTCCACGTTAGCGTCCACGGCAGGAACGTGTAAGCCACAAGGGCGGCATAGTACCATCGCGAGTAGTGCAGGTCGATGCCGTTCAAAGCCTGGTCCACACTAATCAGAAAGTAGTACCGTGCGGGTAGCACATAGCTCAAACCGCCTACCCAGGCATATTCGCTCTCGCGGGGCAGTGAGAAGGCGCACACCGAGAAAGCTATCACGGCCATGAGCGAGCACACCGTGGTGCCGTAACGGAAGTTTGGAATGAGGCTCATCACCGTGAGCGCGAAGGCTTGGTTGGCCAGCACATAAAGCACCATGGTGACCGGCATAATCCAGTTCGCGCAGTTGAGAGGCAGCCCGTAGAGGCGGTACATCATCCATTGGATGGTCCATCCCACAACGATAAAGATACATGTTTGGGGCACTAACTTTCCGGTCAAGGCGAGGCCCATCGAGCCTCCCGCGCGCTCCACCCACTGGCGGCATGTGCCATACTTGAGCTCAATGCCTATGGTAAAGGCCGTCACCAGGAAGATGAGCAGCGCGAAGAACGTGGGGATAAACGACGCGTTGAGGTAGTAGCTGTAGTTGAGCCACGGGTTGGCCACAGGGTGGGTGTGCACCGCGATGGGTTGCAGCGTGGCACTGATTTGCTCACCGGTGGCGCCCATGAACTGCATTACGTTAGCGGCAATGCCGCCGTTGGCCAGCACGGTGATGGTCTTGAAACCCTTGTACTGCATCGAGGCCGGCGCGTAGTAAGCGTAGTTGATGTAGTAGCTGAGCGTGGGGTGGTTGCCGCTGAGCGCTTTCTCACTCAGGTCTTCGGGGATAAAGAAAAAACCCAGGATTTCGCCCCGTTGCACGGCTTGGCGCGCCTCGTCGAACGACGCGTACTGGTGTTGCACGCTCACTTGCTGCATGGCGGCCAAGTGTCGCGACAGGTTGCGCGACAACGTAGAGTTGTCGAGGTCGACAAGCCCCACCGGCGCTTGCTCCACACTGCCGCTCTTGATAAGGTCAAGGAAGAAGAAAGCGCCCAGCAAGGGCAAGACTACCATCGTGATGAAGTAGATGCGACGGCGAACGAGCGACACGAGTCCCCGTTTTACCGTTTCCTTGACATACTCCCGTAGCATCGTCCTGCTTGAGCGTTTATTTTTTGAGCAATACCGACATGCCCGGGCGGAAGTTCTCGATGGGACTCACCGGACGGGCCTTCACCTGGAAGGTCTTGCGGTCGTATTGACCTGTGGCCTTGGTCGCGTTCCAGGCGGCGTAGCTGCCCATGTCATGGATATAGAACACCTTCATCTTGGCGGCTTTGTCGCCCAGCGCCGGAATGGTGACATCCACTTCTTTGCCCATGGTGAAGCCGGTGAGTTTGTCTTCGCGCACGCTGAAAGCCACCCACATGTCCTCAAGGCGTGAGATGGTCATGATGGGCGTGCCCGTGTTGACCAACTCGCCCTCGTGCAGGTATATTTCGCTCACCTCGCCGTCGCAGGGAGCCACGAGAATCTGATCCTCGAGCAGCGACTGCACTTCCATGACGCTGCCGCGAGCCACGTTGGCCATGCTGCGCGACGCGTTCTTGTCCTCGCGCTGGGCGCCGTTGCGGGCCAGCTCGAGCTGCGACATGGCGGTGCGCACGGCGGCCGAGGCGGCATCGTAGGCGGCTTTAGCCTCATCGCGTTTTTGCTCGGTCACCACGCCCTCCTTGTAGAGGTTCTCCATGCGCTCGTATGTCTTACGGGCGATTTCCTCGGCTGCTTGGGCCTGTTGCACGGCATTCTCGGCGGTCTTGACAATCTCGCTACGCGTGCCGTGTTCCACCTTTTGGTTTTGCGACAGGGCGGCGTCTTGCATCGAGCGCGCCTTGTAGAGGGCGGCGTCGGCTGTCGACGAATAGATGCTCACCAGCGTGTCACCGGCGTACACATAGTCGCCTTCGTGCACATAGAAGTGGACGATGCGGCCGGGTAGCTTGCCGCTCACTCTCACCGCGTCGCAGTCGGCCTGACCTTGCGTGATGTCGTCGGGCTCGCGCAATAGCAGTATGCCTAACACGGCCACTGCTGCCATCACCACTGCAAAGATGCCGATGGCGGCAAGCAGGCCGCGCTCGCGGCGCTTGACGATGGTCTTGTGGACGTTATTGTCGTCGCCCGTGGCATTTTTCTCGTTGCCTCGCGGCTTCTCTCGGGTGTCTTGAACCTGGTTGGCGGTGGCTTCTAAAGCCTCGTTTTGAGAAGTTTTTTCTTGCTCCATTTTGCTCAGTTTCATTAATTACGGCACAAAGTTAATCCATTTTTGTGCAAACCACATAAAAATGTACCGAAAACGGACACTTTCCACTTTTTTTGGAACAACGCGTGCCCATTTTTTGCGGTAGGATGAAAGTGCTCAGTCGTCGGGGGTGATGCTCACCGGCTTGCCGTCGTAGCCGATGGGACGTTCCACACACTCGGCCTGCCCTTTACTGGTCCAAATCCAGGGTGTGAACATGAACACATCTTTGAGTTGTTTTACTTCATTTCGGGCGTTGGCGAGATTGGCGTGCACGCCGGTGCACATGCGGTAGACGATCTTGCCGTTTTTCACGCCTTTGAACACGGGCGAGCAGTCGATGCCGTCGGGCATGTTGTAGCGCGCCTTCTTGATGGATTCGAGGCTGCTGTAGCTCCCTATCACCACATAGTACATGGTGCGTTTCGACTTGGCGTTGGGCACGCGCTCATCGTTTCGGTTGCCCGACACATATAGCGCGTTGACATAGCCGGTGACGTCGCCGTAGGTCACTTTATACCAAATGCCGCTGCTGTTGAGCGCGTCGACATGGGCGCCGGCGCCGCCGGTGAGCAATTCGCCTACAATGGGCGAATTGGCCGAGGGACTCTGGCGGATGTTCACCTTGCCGTCGGCGGCTATGGAATAGACGATGCCTTCTTCGTCGGCGTCATCTTGGGCGACACACGGCGTCGCGAGGGCCATGCCCAGCATCGCAAGCAGGCTTAAGGCCAAACTGCGCGCGAAAGTTCTCTTTGTTGTCATTGCTTTACTGATTTATTTAGTTTGCTCAAGTAGTGTGATCGCTTGGGGAAATATCAAAAGTGAAGGGAAAGGGTGAGGCCGAACTGGCGGTCGTGGCCGCGTTGCAGGAATTCGTGCCCTATCGAGACGAAGTAGAACGTGTTGTAGCGCGTGTTGGTGAGGTTGCGGCCCCACAACTGCAGGGTATATCCGTCGCCGGCAAGCGTGACGCCGGTACCCAGCAGCATATAGAACGGCTGTCGCTGCGTGTTGGCCTCATTCCAGTAGATGTCGCCCGCGCCGCGCGCGTTCACGTCAAAGGTGAGGTCGGTGAACCAGGGGCCGCGGTTGAGCGGCACGGTGTAGAGGCCCTGCAGGTAGAGGGTGTGCTCGGGGCTGTAAGGCACGCGCTTGTCGCGATAGTCGGCGCGTCCGTCGTTATAGTCGATGAAGCGGGCGTCGCAATAGCCGTAATTGGCTGTGAGCGTGAGCCGGGTTAAGGGACTGGCGGTGATTTGCGCCTCAACGCCCACCGAGCGTGTCTTGCCGGCGTTGGTCATCACGCGGCCCGTGGTGGTACCGTCGGGGAAGGTGGTGAGCTGGCGGTCGCGACAGTCGATGTAGAAAGCGTCGAGTTGTGCCTTGAAACGTCCGTCGGCAAGGTCCACTTTCACGCCCACCTCGTAGTTCCACGCTTTCTCGGGTTTGTAGCCCACCACACGGTCGACGTCGTAACTGGCGCCGATACCCATCATGCCCATGAGGCGTTGCTGGAGCACGTCGCTGAACATCTGCGTGTTGAAGCCGCCGGCCTTGTAGCCTTTGGCCACCGAGAGCCACGCGCTGTGCTTGTTGAACGTGTAAGTGAGGGTGAATTTGGGCAATAGTTGCAGGAAATGCTTGTTGAGGGTGCCGCTGTCGTCGATGTCAATGTTGTCGTGGCGGAAGAGTTCGCCGGTAGCCCGCTCGATGATGTCATAGCCCGTGTGGGTCGAACTGCGGTAATTGAGGCGTGCGTGTTCGTAGTCGAGGCGCAGCGCGGCGGTGGCCGTGAGGCGCTTCCACGTGTAGCTCGACTGGTGATAGATGGCCACTCCCCAACTGGGGCTGATGAAGTCGCTTCCCAGCACAAACTCGCGTGAGGCCCATCGGATGGGATAGTCGGCGTAGGCCTCGTTGGCATGCTCTTCGATGAGGCGCGCAATACCTACGTCCTTGAACGTCACCGGCGCGTTCATGTGGTAACGGCGATAAAAGCCGAAGACGCCCGCGAGCCAACCGTAGTCACCCGTGCCGTTGCCGCGCGCCAACACTTCCTGTGTGAGAGCGTTCTCGCGCCGCGCCTGCGTGAGTGTGAAGTAGGGCAGTGGCGTGAAGTCCTGGTCGAGTGTCATGTTGTCGTGGATGTGCTGGAAACTGGTGACGCCGGTGAGTGTGAATCGTGGCAGCCGCCACTCCACGTTGAGTCCGTCGATGATACTCGAACGCCGGTAAAAGCACGTGTCGTTATAAGCGATGGTTCCCGTCTCGACCCATTCATAGGGGTATCCGCCCTGGCGGGAGTTGGTGTAAATGAACAAATTGCTGATGGTGAGCGAGGCCGTGGGGCGCCACACCACTTTCAAGCGTCCTCCGCTCAGCCGTTCCCAGTCGGTACGCTTGCCGTTGAAGGCGTTTACATATTCGCCTGTGCCGCGCGACATGTATCCGCCGGCCATGATGCCCCATTTGTCGCCCAGCTTCGAGTATTGGCTCACTCCCAGTCGCCATCGTCCGTGGTTGGCGGCCTCGACGAGGGTGCGCGTGCCTTGCCAGTCGAGTGGCGACAGTGTGGTGATGTTCATTTGTCCGCCCATGGTGTTGCGTCCATAAAGCGAGCTTTGCGGTCCCCGCAGCATCTCGAGGCGTGATATGTCGGGCACATCGAAGTCATAGTTTTCCTTGCACAGCACGGGCACGTTGTCGATACACAGGCCCATGCTTGGCTGGTCGATGCGCGCGCCCAAGCCGCGCACATAGATGGTGCTCGTCATGCGCGAGCCATACTCCGGGATAAAGAAATTGGGCACCATGCCACTGGCGTCGCGCTCGCTCACCACGCGGTCGCGCTCAATCGTGGCTTGCTCGAGCACCGTCGACGACGAGGCCGTCGCCCGCTCGCTCTTGAAGCCTGTTACTACCACGTTGTGAAGTAGTATCGTGTCGCGACGCGTGTCGGCGGTATTTTGCGCGGTAGCCTGCCATGTCATGGTAGCCATCGCCAGATATAAAATCCATTTTTTCACGCCGCAAATTTAACGAAAAAAATTGAGCCTCGCAATCTATCGGGCAATCTTAACCGTCAGCGCCACAGCCGACGCACTATCCTGAACGAAACGGCGGCCAGCGCAACGGTGAGGCCCAGGGCCCACGGCCACAAGCCCGCCTCCATGAGGCACATCACGCCGGCTACACCGGCGGTGGCACCCGCCACGGTGACAAGCATGCCGGGCGCGAGGCGCAGGCGGTAACGGAAAAGGTAGACCGTGGTCACGATGAGGGTGTAGATGAGGTACCAAGCCACAAACGAGGCGCCCAGGCCGTTAAGTCCCCACATTTTATAAAAGGTGATGTTGAGCGTGATGCCCACGAGTGCGTCGAGGCTTTCGACAAGAAGATACACCTTGCCGTCGCCCCGCGCGAGAATGACAAAGGCGACACACCACGACACGGCCTTGAAAATGATGCCCACAAGTCCCCAAGAGACAAAGGTGGCGATGTGCACAAAGTCGGTCGTGTAGAGCAACCTGATGATGGGTTCCCGCAGCACGATGAATATTGACAGGATGGGCACCAGCACGGCAAGCGCGATGCTGATTTCTTGACCTACATAGGCCCGCACACGCAACCGGCTGTGGACAACGGCCGACAGACGTGGATAGAATTCCATCCCCAGGGCCGTGAAAACGAGGCCGGTATATTTGGTGAAGAGGGTGTAACCGGCTTTGTAGGAACCCAGCTCAAGGAGATTCTCGCGCGCAAGCCAGGCGCTGAAAGCGTAGTCGGCCACAATGCCCACGAAACTGCCCACCGTCATGAAGATACCCAGTCTCACAAAGCCGCTGCCGGCCACGGCTGTCTCGCGTGCGGTGAGTCGCGGCGACGGCAGGCCCCGTTCCCGCAGCAGGGCGGCGGCGAGCGCCCCGCAGGCGGCGTAGGCTACAATCGAGGGCACGATACTGTGTTCGCGCAACCAGTAGAACAGGGGCACCGAGATGGCCAGGCCGCCCAGTGAGCTCCACAGTCCCACGCGCGCGAGTCGGTTGAGGCGCGAGAGGCCCTGTAACACCGCCTGCTCTCCATTGCTCAATGCCAGCAGGAGCACGGCTGTCGACAGACCCACGAAGCCCCAAATGTGGCGGTCGTTGCCAAAGGTGAGCTCACTGAGCACGGGTGCGAGCGCGAGCGTGAGCAAGGCGCCGCCAAGTCCCAGCCACAATGTCCATCGTCTCACCACGGCCACGATGCGCGCCACCAACGTCTCGTTTCCTTCTTTTTGGGCCTGCGAGATTTCGCGCACGCTACTGCGGCGGGTGTCGAGCGTGGTGGCCGTGCTTATCATTTCCAGGGCTTGGTTGAAGAGCCCGAAGATGGCAAATCCCGCCTGTCCCATCCACATGGCCACAAGCTTGTTGCGCACGATGGAGCACAACACTTCGACAACTTTCACGCCGCCAAAGACGCCCATCGCCTTCATCACGAGGCGCGAGAGGTTGCTATGTGCTCGGGGTTGTTCCACTCAAAAATGCACGGTATAAGTGTTGTAAAGCACGCCGCGGCCGCCCATGCGGCTTTTTTGCGCCATGAGACCCTCGTTGAGGAAACGCCCGCCGTCTTCGGTCGACACGCCGAAGTCGAAGTGGCTGAAGCCGCGCTCGCGGGCTTGCGCGATGAGGCGTGAGAACAGCAACGGCAAAGCCTTGAGTTCGCGGCCGCGTGGCGAGGCGGCGATATACTGCGCGTGGGCCACACGCGCGGCATAATACATCACCACGCCAGCCACCACGTTGCCCTCGTGCCGCGCCGTCCACAATTCTATCTGGTCGGGAAAGCGGGAGTGCAACAGGCGTATCTCGTCGACGCTGTGCACCGGATGGAGGCCGTGCCGCTCCATGAGCACTTGCTCGAGCACGGGCCAAAAGATGCCGAAGTCGCCGCCGCGTTCCACCGTCACTCCCTGCTTGAGGGCGTGATTCACCCCCGACTTGTTGCCGCGGTCGAAGGGCAGTGGCTCGCTCAGCGCGATGGCTTGCGAGAGGGCACTTGACGTGAGCGTGGCGTCCAGGCGGTACATGGCGTAAAGGTCATCGTCGGCCACATAGCGGTGGTAAATGTGGGGCACCGGTTTGTAGACGAGTGTGTCAAAACCTTCGGCGGCAAGAAAGGCGGTCATGGCCCGGAAAACGTGCAACACGGTATCGGCGTGGGTGTGGCGCAGGTCGCAGTGCAAACCGCCGTAAGAAAGTCCGGCATGGCTCGTCACCGTGGTGCCGTCGCAGCACGCCGGCAGCACGGCCACGAGGCGGTCGTTGTCGCGGGCGAGCAACGAACAGTCCACGAAGCGGTGGGCGTGGTAGTCCATGTAGGCACGCTTGTGCAGGAACGTGGCCGTGGCCGTGAGCTCGAGGAAGTCGTCCCACGTCGCGGCCTGCCGAGGCGTGTATCGTTCCACCTTAATCATTGCCGAGTAGCTTTAGCAGTTCCTTGCCGTCGTAGCGCTTATAGTTGCCGGGGTCCTCGTTGCTTATTTCCACCTTCTCGTTCCACTTGAGGTTCTCGTAGTCGAGCGAGAGTGTGAGCGAGTTGCCCTTGATTTGGGTGGAGATGTCGAGGCTCACGGCCACGGGACCGGCCTTGGTGAGGGCTTGGTCGAGGTAATTGACGGCATAAGTGGCGTTGCGCGCCGCGCCGGTGGGCCTCACCTGGAGGGCCGTCACGCGGTTCTGTTCGTCGAGGAGGTACTGGTAGTCGAAGCCTTTGAATTGCTCGCGCGGCAGGGCTACACTGCCGCCATCGCGCGGGCTGATGGTGATGTGGCTCAGGTTTGAGCCGTTGAGAGTGCCGCTACCCAGCACATGGACACGTCCCAGGAAGATGTCCTGCAGGGCGGCTACGGTGATAGGTATGCCGGCGGTGAGCAACGACACATTTTCTTTGATGTAGCGCCGATGGATTTTGTCAACGACGAGCACGGTGCTGTCGGTAATCACCATGCGGGCCACCTCGATGCCCAGTGCCGGACGCATGGAGATGTAGATGGACTTGCCGCATTCCATGCGCATTTGCATATTTGACCCCAGCGACTTGCCGCCACCCGTGAAGTCGATGTGCCCGCCACACTGGAGCGTGCTCCATGTGGACTGGCGTGAGGCCAGCTGTGTGGGAGTGAGTTGCGCGGTGGTTACTGTGCTACCCGTGGCGTTGCCCGTGGGGACGACTTTTTTTTGTGTCTTGCAGCCGGTGGCCGCAAGCGCTATTATCGCCAAAAAAATAAGTTTCTTCATCGGTTATTTTTCGTAATACTGTTTGTTGTTCACTTTGCGTTGCAGCAACTCGTCGTCGGGTTTCATGTCGAGCGCGAGCTGCCACTGCTGCACCGCGGCCTCATGCTCGTCGTTGAACCACAAGATGTCGCCGTAGTGTCCCAGTTCTTCCCAGTTGACCTCGTCGGTACATTCAATGGCTTTTTTCATGTAGAGCAGCGCCATCACATATTCTCCTTTGCGGAAAAATACCCACGCGTAGGTGTCGAGGAACGTGCCGTTTTCGGGGTTTTCCTTGACGGCGATGGCCGCCATGCGCTCGGCACGTGCCAGGTCGCCGCCCGAGTTCGAGAGATAATAGGCATAGTTGTTCATTACGCTGGTGTTGCTCGGGTCGAGCGTGAGGGCTTCCTCGTAGCACGCCACGGCGCGGGCGCTGTCGCCGCGGGCCTGATACACGTCGCCCAGCCCGCCGGTGAGCGAGCTGCGTGTCTCGCGGTCGTCGGCGGGCGCCACGGCCAGCGCTTTGCGGTACACTTCTATCGACTTGTCATATTCCTTGATTTGGTAGTAGGACGGTCCCAGGTAGGAGTATAGCTCCATGTCGTCGGGGTTGTATTCCAGGGCGCGTTGCCCCATTTCGATGGCTTTGTCGTAGTCATCGTTGAGTATGTAGGCCACGACGATGCGTTTCCAGCTTTCGATGTTCGACGGCTCGATGTCGAGGGCATACTGCAACTGCTCGGCGGCACCGCGGTAGTCCTTGCGCGCGGCGAGGTATTCGCTGTAGAGCCCATGAATTTTCACCTCGTGGGGATGTTGCGAGAGCAGTACCTTGAAAAGATTGTCGACGCGTTGCGTGCTGTCGCCCTGCCGCAGTAGTGTGCCGGTGTAGGTGGCCAGCACGTCGATTTTATCGTCCACGTCGAGGTTGGGGTTGGTGAGCGCGTGGTACACTTGCTCGTCGAAGCGCGCTGTGTCGCCCCGCTCGTGGTAGTAACGTGCCATCGACAGATAGGTGATGCCGTTGTCCGGCTCGAGTTGCTGGGCACGTTGCAGGTAGTGGAAAGTGCTGTCGTTCATGCCGAAAGCGTCGAAGGCCGAGCTCATCATCAGGTTGTAAGCCACGTTGCGCGGGGCCGTCATCAGCAGCGATCGCACCTCGTGGAGGGCTCCTATGGTGTCGTTAAGCTCGAAATATTCGCCGGCTTTTTGCGAAGTGATTTCGGTGGATTTGCCCTGGCGCATCTCGATGGTGTCGAGGATGGCGATGGCGCGCTCGTGCTGCTTGCTTTGCGAGTAGGCCCTTGCCAGGCGTGCCAGGGTCTCGGTGCGGCTGTTGTTAAGGGTAGCCAAGCGGCGGAGCACGCCGGTGGCCTCGTCGTGGCGCCCGAGCACCATGTTGGCGTCGCTGTAGAAGGTGACCTCATACTGGCTTCCCGGGTTTTCGTCGACATACTCTTTCATCAGGGCCAGGCCGCGCTCGATGGCCGCTCGGCTCGTGTTTTCCATCGTGGCCAGGCAGTAGCCGTAGTAATAGGAAATGGCCGTGTTCGACGGGTCGAGGAAGTGGGCGTGGCGCAGCAAGTCGTAGAAAGCGTCGGCTTCACCCCGCTGCTTGAGCGATTGCGCTTCGAGATAGATATACTGGGCCTTGCGGCGATCGCCCTCGCTCACGCTTGTGGTCCCCGCAGCCGCATGGGGCGGTGGCGCGGCACTCGAGAGCAATGCCGCCACAAAAAGCACTATATAAAGTAAATTCCTCATGTTTAACCTATAAATGATAATCTCACTTCACCCCGGTGTGGCCGAAGCCGCCGGCGCCGCGCTCGCTCTCGTCGAGGGCTTCGACAAGTTCCCACTCGACGGTGGCGTGCCGGGCCACCACCATTTGCGCGATGCGCTCGCCGGGATTGATGGTCTGGGGCTCGTTACCCATGTTGATTATTATCACGCCCACCTCACCGCGGTAGTCGGCGTCGATGGTGCCCGGCGTGTTGAGCACGGTGAGCCCGCGCTTGAGGGCCAGGCCGCTGCGGGGCCTCACCTGACATTCGTGGCCCGGCGGCAACTCGATAAAGATGCCGGTGGGGATGAGCCTCCGCTCGAGGGGCTGCAGCGTGACGGACGCGTCGAGGTCGGCGCGCAGGTCCATCCCGGCGCTCAGCGGCGTGGAGTAGGCCGGCAGGTCGTTGTGGCTGCGGTTCACTATTTTAACTTGAACGTGTTCCATAAAAATCAGTTTTTTTGTTCCAAAAGTGCAAAATTAGCAAATTTTCGTCATTTGGCCGCAACCGTGGCGGCACTTTATAATAAAACGGAGCACAAAGCCGTTTATTTTTATCATGATAAAGAAATGGACCACTCTCGAGAGCCGCTACATTATTGAGCGCCCCTGGCTCACGGCGCGCGTCGACAAGGTGCAACTGCCCGACGGACGCATCAATCCCGAGCACTATGTGCTGGAGTACCCCGCGTGGGTTAATGTGCTGGCCATCACTGCCGCCGGCGAGTATGTCTTTATCCGCCAGTATCGTCATGCCTTCGACGAGGTGCTCACCGAGCTGTGTGCCGGCGTGGTGGAGCGGGGCGAGACGCCGCTCGAGGCGGCCCGTCGCGAGTTGCTCGAGGAAACGGGCTATGGTGGCGGCGAGTGGTCGCTGGTCATGACGATAGGGCAGAACCCGAGCATCTGCGACAACCTCACTTATTGCTTTACTGCGCTGGGAGTGGAACGCGTGGCGGCTCAAAATCTCGACGCGAGCGAGGATATTGAAGTGATGTTGCTCTCGCGTGACGAGGTGCGCGCGTTGCTCGAGCGCGACGAGATGAAACAGGCGCTCATGGCGGCGCCACTGTGGCGTCACTTGGCCGTGTCGAGCCGGTAAGCTTCGAGCAGGGCCGCGAGCGAGCGTGCCGAGGCCTCGATTTGTTCGGCCGACTCGAGGTGGGTCGAGTCGAATCGCAACGCGGCGCGTCGGTAAAAAGGCTCGCGCTCGGCGAGACCGCGCGCCACCAGTGCCGGCATCGCGTCGGTGGCCACATGGGCCACAAGCGGCCGTTTCGCTTTTTGTTCGGGCAGGCAGAGTCGCTCGGCCATGCGCTCCACCGTGGCGTCGAGCCACACAGTCACGCCCGCGCTGTTCATCAGTTCCATGGCACCTGCCGCGCATGGTGTGCCCCCGCCACAGGCCACAATGGCACGTCCGGCCGTGGCGGCCCGCCGCAACGCTTCCTGTTCGAGCGCGCGGAAGGCGGCCTCGCCGCGTTGCTCCACGAGCTGCCTCACTGTGCGTCCCTGTTCGCGCTCAATCATCTCGTCAAGGTCGATGAAAGGGCGTTGCAGCTGTCGTGCCAGCTCGGTGCCGAGCGTAGTCTTTCCACAGCCCATAAATCCTACTAAAAATACGGTTCGCATGTCTTTAACCTAATTATTTTCGGGCAAATTTAAGCATTTTGCGCGCAAGTGCCAAACTGTGGCGTTACGCTTTGGCGCGGTTCCGCTTTTTCGCTACAGACCTGCAATCGTTTGCGCTTGATTTTTTTATCAACTTTTTGCTTAAAAATGCTATTGTGTAACGAAAAAACACTAAATTTGCTAATTAATTGTGATTACGATATGAGAAAATGCGCTAACTATCTTATCCTCACATTGGTGATGGCGTTCATGGCTGTGACTGCTATGGCTGCCACCACTTGGAACGGAGGTCGCACCGATTTCCGCGACGAGACCATCTATTTTGTGATGCCCACGCGTTTCTACGACGGTGACAGCAGCAACAACACTTATTGTTGGGACGGCGCGAAAGACGCCGCCAAGCAGGACCCCGAGTGGCGTGGTGACTTTAAGGGACTTATCGAGCGCCTCGACTATATCAAGGCGCTGGGATTTACAGCTATTTGGATTACGCCCGTTGTGCAAAACGCCTCGGGTTTTGACTATCACGGCTACCACGCTAATGACTTCAGCAAAGTGGACCAGCGCTTCGAGAGCGGCGACTGCAAGTTCCAGGACCTCATCGACGCGGTTCACGCCCATGGCATGAAGATTATCGTGGATATTGTTATCAACCACACCGGCAACTTCGGCGAGGAGCACCTGTGCAAACTTTTCACGCGCGACTACTCCAAGCCCCAAAGCGACATCGACCAGTGCATGGTTCCTTTCACCATCAAGGACGGCGGCAAGCTCAAGGATAACTACCTCAAGCTTCCCGGCGCCGAGCAATATGCCGACCGTCTCACTAAGATGAAGAATACCGACGGTGTGAACCACGACACCCACAACTTGTGGCACCACTACGGCAACTTCAACTGGGACGAGCCCAACCGCTGGTGGGCGCAAATCGCCGGCGACTGTGTGGACCTCAACACAGAGAATCCCGAGACCACCGACTACCTTATCCAGTGCTACGGCAAGTTTATCGAGATGGGTGTGGACGGTTTCCGCATCGACACCGGCGGCCATATTTCGCGCCTCACCTTCAATAAGGTCTTCATTCCGGCTTTCAAGGAACTGGGCGAACGCTACAAGAGCAAGCGACTGAACCAGTGCCCGTTCTTCATGTATGCCGAGGTGTGCGCGCGTTTCAGCGACGTCACTTATCGCAATCAGCCTTCGCTCTCGCCTTACTTCTACACATGGCAGAGCGACGCCTCGTTGCTCAACCAGTGGAACACCAACGCAGCCTATTGGCAGGGCGTGAGCGTGTTTGAATCGACCGACCCCGCCACCCTCGACAACCAAAAGCTGTGCCTCACCGAGCACAATAACAACTTGAGCGAGAGCGCGCAACCGCGCAGTAACAACGCCAAGCTCAACGGTAATACCTATCATGCGCCCGACCACACACAAGCCAGCGGCATGAGCGTGATTGATTTCACTGCCCACTGGAACTTCCAGAACGCCGGCCGCCTGTGGGGTGTCCTCGACAAGGACGAGATGTATAACGACGCCACTTACAACGTGATGTACGTCGAGAGCCACGACTACGGCCCCGACAGCTTCAACCGCTTTGAAGGTGGCACCAGCCAGTGGGCCGAGAACCTCTCCATCATGTTCACCATGCGCGGTATTCCCTGCCTGTTCCAGGGCGGTGAAATCGAGTTCCGCAAAGGAAAGAAGATGGACGACGGCACCAACATGGCGCTCTTCGACACCGGTCGCGCCTACTATGGCGGTTATCTCACCGGCGATGTAACCGCCGCCGACTTTGGCGAGGTGGCCAATGCCAGCGGTAACGTGGCGGCTACCTTGAGCCGTCCCCTGGTGAAGCACCTGCAGCGACTCAACAAGATTCGCGCCGCGGTGCCCGCGTTGCGTAAAGGCCAGTACACCAAGAGCGACTGCTCGAGCAACGGCGGCTACGCTTTCAAGCGTCGCTACACCGAAGGCTCGGTCGACAGCTATGTGCTTGTGGCTCTCAATGCCGGCGCCACCTTTAATAACGTGCTCAACGGCACCTATACCGACTGCGTTACCGGCAATACCATAACCGTGACTAACGGCACGCTCACCACCGAGTCGTTCAGCGGCAAGGGTAATATGCGCATCTATGTGCTCAACGGTCCCGGCAAGATAGGCGAGGACGGACCGTTCCTCTATGGCGCGAGCGCTGTCACGCCCACCCAACTTGCCTACGACGGCAACGAGGAGGCCGGCGACCCCAACACCAAGTATATTACCGGTGGTGGCACCGGTGGCGACGATACCGATATCGATGACCTCGAGGTGTATGAGCCTATTGTGGACGAGAATGAACTCTCGGTGTTCTACGAGAGCAACGCCACGCGCGGCGACGTCACCGTGTGGGCCTGGAACAGCTCCACCAACTATACCGGCGGCAAGTGGCCCGGCGTGAACGCCACGCTCATGGGCAAGACCGCCGACGGCACGCGCAAGATTTACAAGTGGACCTACGACGGCACCGAAGCCGGTATGCCCACGGGACTCATCTTCAGTAATAATGGCGGCGACCAAACCGCCGACCTAACCTATGTCAACCACGGTTACTATGTCGACGGAGTGTATAACCACACCGTGACCAATACCGTGCAAGCCGACCCCGATGCCGCCACGCTCACCATCACGCCCGACGCCGGCACCTATACCGACCGCGTGACAGTGACCATCACGGCCTCGAAGAGCGATGCCGTCATCGTCTATACCACCGACGGATCGAAGCCTACCACGGCCAGCGCGCAGGCTATCGGCAGCAAGTCGCTGTCGCTCACCACTACCACCACGGTGCGTGCCGGTGTCGTCTCGAACGGCCAAGTGGTGAACACCCTCAGTCGTGAATATAAAATCAAGTCGAGCCAAGTGGAGCAGCTGTGCGCTTATTTCATCGCGCCGCAGCAGTGGGGCGGTCCCATCTACTGCTATGCTTGGAACAGTGACCTCGGCAACAAGACCTACGCCGGCTCGTGGCCCGGCGCCAAGTGTACCAATATCGGTACCACGAGCGACGGTCTCGCCATGTGGATGTGGGACGGCGGCCAAGTGGGCGACGATATCCCCACCCACATTATCTTTAACAACAATGGTGGTAACGGTAGTAACCAAACTGCCAACTTCGAGTTTGTGAACAAGGGCTGGTATAACCTCAACGGTATCACCACTAACCCCAATCCCGAGGTTAAGGGTGATGTCAATGGTGACGGTATTGTGAGCGGTGCCGACGTGACCACGCTTTATAACGTTTTGCTCAACGGCGTTACACCCAAGGGCAACGCCGATGTTAACGGCGACGGTGTGGTGAGCGGCGCCGACGTGACAGGCCTTTATTCGTTATTATTAATGCAATGACCCTCGCGCCCGGCGGTTCGCGCCGCCGGGCCCCCTACAATGATTTATAGTAAACCTTATAATTTTTTCAACAACTAAAAAAACGTTTTTTGTATGAAGAAACTTTACACATTAATTCTTGCTTCGGTTGTGGCCTTCAGCGCAAGTGCCGCAGTGGAAGTTTACGTGCAAACCGCGTCGGGAAAAGCCCCCTACATGTGGACTTGGGGCGGCGACCAGGAATTCAAAAGCGGTGAGACTTGGCCCACCGACGCTGTTCCTGTGACCGAGAAAAAGAAAACCGACGACGGTAAGGAATGGTACTACAAGAGCTTTGACACTGAAATGCTCAGCTTCCTTTTCCTGGGTAATGACCTCGAACTCGCCATCCAGAGTTCGAACTATGAGGGCGTGACCGTGTGCGGTTACTATGTATTCAACGATGAGCTCGGCGAGTGCGAAGACGTGACTTCGACTTACTATGAGCGTCCCGACTATGACGTGACTAAGATTCCCGCCGAGGTCAAGTTCCTCAAGGGCGAGACTTTCGCTTACTTTGTGAAACCCGCCGCTTGGGCTTCGGCTCTTAACGTGTGGGCTTGGGATCATGAGAATGCCGACGAGCAACTCTCAGGCGCCACCGCTTGGCCCGGCTTCAACATCGGTGCTAAGATTGGTACCGACAAGGACGGCCTCGATGTGTATCTGTGGAAACTCGACCAGACGAAGTTCGCCGGCCGCGTGCCCACTCACATTATCTTCAACGACGGTAGCCACCAGACGGCCGACTTTGCGTTTGTCAACGCCGGCTATTATGGCTCGACCGGTCTGCTCACCACCATCAAGGAGACGGGCGTGAACAACATTAAGGTGAACGAGGGTGTTACCGACACCAACGTTTACACCATCGACGGTCGTCTCGTCAACCGCAACGCCGATGTCAATGGCCTCGCAAAGGGTCTTTACATCGTGGGTGGTAAGAAAGTTCTTGTAAAATAATTGTAACGAAAAAGCTAACGAGAAGGAGAACGCCTCGACTCTTCTACCGGTATAGGCGCCGAGTGAAGGGAAGTGCGACTCCCCAAGCCGCGATGCGTGAGTGGTGCGGCTCTTAGAGATTATTCACTTTTACCACAAGCTTGTTTTTTCTTTTGAGCTTTATCCGTTCGCAAGTCAAAGCCGAAGGAGGAACACCGAACGACACAAAGCGTCGTTGTGACGACAACAAGCCGAGGCACTCCTTTTCAATAGCGACTGTGGCCGCCGCCCTCACCGGGCAGTAGCCACTTTTTTTATCGATGATCGCAGTGAGTGATAGTAAAATCCAAATAAATGTTAAAATATAGGGGGCGTTTAAACCTTTATGGGGGATGGCAGTCAAAAAGGTGTATTAAGTAAAGAATAGCTTCAAACACATAGTAGTACTAACTTTTTCATAAAACAATTAAGACGTTAGTCCACATGCTGCCGAAAGCACCCCAGGACTTTCATCATATAATCCCGATGGCCGCAAGCCACCGGGATTGTTGTGTGTGAAATAAAAAGCGATGGCTTGAGCCACCGCGAGCGTTGTCGAGAAGGAATAAATGGACGGGATGATGTCGCTACTTGAAAGCCTCGAGCAGGGCGTCGCCCAGGAGCATGCCTTGCAGGGTGTAACCGGGTTCGAGCTGATGTAGCTTGTCGGCATTGTTCATCAGCCCCATGTTGAGCCATTGGCTTGACGAGCCTTGTCCGCCGCACACCTGATACATGTCCCACACGGCGATGTGGTTGCGACGGCCATAATCGAGGATGATTTCCCGCACGCGCGCCGTGCCGGTGCGTCCGTTGCCTTTTTGAGTCTCGACAGGCGTGACAAGGAGAATTTTCACCGCGGGCATTTGCTGCTTGATGTTGCGCACGAGCCTGTCGAGTGACGTGGCCATTGCCGACGGGTTTCCATAAGCCTCGTTGGTGCCCAGCGAGATGATGACGAGTTGCGGTTGCAACAGCTTGAGCTGGGCCGCCCAGTTGTCCACCTTATTATATAAGGCGCAGGTGGCGCCGTTGTTGCCTATTTCGCTCACGACGACGCCGCGCCGATTGTTGAGCAGGTAAGCGCCATAGAAAGGCGCGGCACACGGCAGTCCCGCGAGCGTCACCTCGCCGGTGGCTGACTGAAGGGTGAACTGCGAGGTGTAGGGCGACGATTGCCGCGCAAACACCACGTCATCGCCCACGCGCGCGCTTTCGTAGCCTTCGCGTGGCGCGTGGAATAGGGTGACGTTGCTAAAGGCGTCCTCGTTGTGCTTTGCCACAAGGGTGAGGTCGGTACGTTCACCTCCAAACTGCACGCTCACGCCCGTGAGTCCGTTCTCAACAGGCCACGTGCGGCTCATGAGCCGTGACTTGGATGTAACCGAAGCCGTCGAGCGGATGACGTAGTCGCGAGGCTCATTGGTGCCGGCCAGGGCCAGTGGCGCGATGAGGCCGCGTCCGCCGTTGCCGTAGGCACGTTGCAGTGCGGTTCTTACCTGGTCGGTGAGTATGCCGGGCTGGATGTGGCTATCGCCGATTTGCACGATATTGAATTTTCCACCCGGGCAGCTTGCCAGGTTGTGTATTTTGCTTCTCAAGCCACTCCAGTCATCACCATTCAGCTGGATGTGGTTTTCGCCCAGTTGAATGAAGTCAATCTCCTGACCGCCGGCGACAATGGTGCCGGCGGTCATCAGGAGAATGGCAATGATGAGCTTGAAAATATTCATGCGGAGTGGGATGGGAGAGTGTTATTTATCGGTGACGCGCAGGCGATCGCCGCTACCCTCGACGATAGTGTTGTAATAGTCTTGGGTGTAGCCGCCGAATACCGGTTGCACGGGGTTGCCGGCTTCGTTGCGCTCAAATTTTCCGTCCTTTTCCTTCTTGATGTTGCCGTCGAGGTATTTCACGAAGAGGTATTTAGCCAGGTCTTGGTAGGCCTCGGTGGCGTGCTGGGCAGTGTTGATGCTGAAGTTGGTGAGGAACTCGATGGCATCGCGGCGGTTGCTCTTGAGAATGGCGGTCGCCTTGTTGTCGACAAGTGCGATATCGGCCTCAAACTTGTCCTCGAGTGCGTTTTGCACGCGTCTCACATCGGGAATCATCTGCGAGTAGCGACTGTAGCACTGGTTGGCGATGAGGTTGTTGACCCAGAACGCGGCGTCGAAGTCGAACGTGTAGAGGTCGGCTTTTCCCGGGCGGTAGCTTTCAGGAGCCTCGGTGATGCAGCAATACATGGGCACGAAGAGCGCGGTATTGGCGTCGTCGACACCAAACCAGTTGATGCATCCCACCTCGTTGGGCATCCAGCCGCGCATTTGCGACACCATTACCCATCCGGTTTGTTGGGTAGCGATAGCGCGTTCCTGGCTGTAAGTTTTGCCGTCAACCTTAAACTCCATGGGACGCCAGCGGTAAGGCACGTCGTAGTAGTTCTTGGCGCCCGGGTCTTGCGTCATGTCGAACGGGGTGCCCTCGAAGTGGTCGCGCATCATCGTTTGCAGGTCGCGGCAGCTCACTTTGCGGTTAGGCTTCACCCATAGCGGCAGCACGGGTCCGTCCTCATGTCCGCTCACAAAGGGCAGGTAGGTGTCCATGCCGTCGGCAAAGCGGTTGAAATAGCTCCACACGCGGGCATCGCAGCCGCGCTTGGTTCCGAAATCGCTTGGAGCGTATACGCGCGAGAACTCGAAGTCCTCGTCCTTGCCGCTATAGAGCCCCATCTTGCGCGCGAACGAGATGACATCCTTGCTGTAGCGGCAGTTTTCCTTGTCCTTGAGCGGGAACTTGTAGATGCGCGACTGGTTGGCGTGGCCGCTGATGCAGTCGTCGGGGACACGCATGGCAACCCACACGGCGCCTTTCTCACGTCCGCCTTTTCCCATCATTTCAAGAATCCACACCTCGTTGGGGTCGCCAATCGAGAACGATTCGCCCTCGCTGTTGTAGCCGTAGCGTGCCACCAGGTCGGTCATCACGTCGATGGCCTCGCGTGCCGTGCGGGCGCGTTGCAGGGTGATATAGATGAGGCTGCCGTAGTCGATGATGGCGTCGGCCGTAGTGTCGGCCAGTTCCTCACGTCCCCCGAAAGTGGTTTCGCAAATCGTGAGCTGGTGTTCATTCACGTTGCCCACCACATGGTAGGTGTGGGCCACTTCGGGGATCTCGCCGTGATACTTGCCGGTATCCCAGTCATAGACTTTGCGCATGTCGCCCGGCTTGTGGTCGGCGGCGGGAAGGATTTGCAGGTCGCCGTAGAGCGTGTGGCTGTCGGCGGCATAGGTGATGAGTGTGGAGCCGTCGACGGTGGCGTTCTTGCCGGCGATGAGGTTGGTGCAGGCGTCGGCGCGTGAGCCTGCCATGGCTATTGCCGCGATGGTGAGGGCAATGGAGAGGCCGTGTTTCGTCATTGTTTCGAGGTTTTTGTTAATGATGATAAAATATGTGGGCGGATAGCGCGACAGCGCGCCTTTCCGCCCACGATGGGTTGGTTGCTTTATTATTTGATGCCTAATTTGGCTTTCACCTTGGCGGTGAGGTCTTCGACCTGTGCGCCGCGGTAGAGTAGCATGTCGCTATAGAGGATGGCGGCATAACCACCTTCGGCACCCACCTGCTGGATGGCGTTCTGCAGCTTGGTTTGGATGGGGGCCATGAGCGTTTCCTGTTGCTTTTGCAGGTCCTGCTGGGCGGTTTGCTGGAAGTTTTGGATGCGGGTTTCAAGGTCTTGAATTTCCTTCATCTTGGCTTGGAGGGTGGCGTCGGCGGCCTTACTCTCGCTCAAGGTTTGGAATTCCTTCACCTTTTTCTCATATTCCTCTTGCAGGGGCTTGGCCTGTGCGGCATATTTTTCCTGAGCCGTTTGGAGCGTGCTCTTAGCGGTTGCCGATTCGGGCATTACCTCGAAAATTTCCTGGGGGTTGATGGCACCAATCTTGAGTGCTTGTGCCTGCAGGCACATGGGAGCGGCGATGAGAGCCGCGAGAAAGAGTTTCTTGAACATAATAGTACTGTACTGATAATAAATAATGTATTAAAATGTGATTGTAATTATCTCTTGAGTGTGAGGCTGTTACTTGCCGTAGCCCAGCTTGTCGAGCACTTCGTTGCTCACATCGATGCGGGGCGAGGCGAAGATGATGCTTTGCGACGAGGCCCGGTCGAAGACCACTTGCAGGCCCCGCTCGTCGCTCACCTTCTTGACGGCGTTATACACATCGTCCTGGATGGGCTTCATGAGGCTTTGACGCTTCTTGAAAAGCTCGCCTTGCGGCCCGAAGTATTTATAGTTGAGTTGCGTGGCCTCTTTTTCCTTAGCCATGATTTCTTCTTCTTTCTTTTTCTTTTGGGCGTCGGTGAGGAACACTTGGTCGCTTTGGTAGTTCTTATACATTGTGTCGGCCTCCTTCTTGAGGTTGTCGACTTCGCGTTGCCAGCGTTGCGACACTTGGTTGAGTTGTTCGTTGGCCATCTCGTAAGCCGGAATATTCTTGAGGATATATTCCATGTCGATGAGTGCGAATTTTTGTGCCGAAGCGGTGCCCACGCAAGCGAGCAGCGCGATGAGGGTGATAGCTAATTTTTTCATTGCAGTATTTCTTTAATGGTTTTTTGTTAATTTCACACTTTGACTGTTAAATCACTGTTAGGTTTAACCTGTTGTTAGAATTCCTGGCCGAGCACGAAGTGGAAGTTGCTGCCGCCTTTCTTTCCGTAGACCGTGTCGAAACCGTAGCCCCAGTCGATACCCAGCATACCGAGCATGGGCAGGAAGACGCGCACACCGGCGCCGGCCGAGCGTTTCAAGTCGAAGGGGTTGAAGTCTTTCACGCTGGTCCACGCGTTACCCGCCTCGAGGAATACCAGCGGATAGATGGTGGCGCTTTGCGAGAGCATGAGCGGGAAGTGAAGCTCGACAACGAAGCGGTCGTAGGCATATCCTTCCTGTCCCCAGGGCGTGAAGGCACCGTTCTCATATCCGCGCAAGGCAATCGTTTCGGTAGCGTAGGTGTAGGAGCCGCTCATGCCGTCGCCACCCACATAGAAGGTCTCGAAGGGCGACTTGATGTGCTTGTTCCAGCTGCCGAGCAAGCCGAAGTCGGCGCGCGTCATCAGCACGAGCGTCCAGCGTCCGTCGGGGTCGGTGAGCGGGGTGTAAGTGCGGCTCTGGAATTTGAGTTTCCAGTATTCAATCCAGCGGTAGAGCTCGCGTTTCGACGCCTCGGTACCCGCTTCGCTCAGCGCTTTCCAGTTCTTGTGGCCAAAGAGCGATGCCGGCGGCGTGGCGTGGAACGAGAGAGAGAACGACGAGCCTTTGCGGGTATAGAGCGGGTTGTCGATACTGTTGCGGGCCAGTGTGAGGCCGAACACGATGGAATTGCTCACACCGTTGTTCATGTAATAGAGGTATTCCCAGTTCTTGAGGCTATACCACTGGTAACTCAGGTCGGCGGTGAGGGTGAAGAAGTCGTCGGGCCACTTGAGGCGCTTGCCGAAGCCCACGGTGATACCGGCCATCTGCAGGTATTTGTTCGGGTCGTAGGCGTTCTCGTAGCTACTGTTGTAGTTGCCATAGTAGCCGTTGCCGTAGCCGTAGCCGTAGCCGCCAATGAGGCTGTTAGCGTAATAGTTGTTGATAAAGTTGGCATACTGGCGGTTGTAGAACGACGAGTTGATACCGGTTTGCCGGCTATAGAATGCCGAGACGCTGAGCGAATTGGGTCGCTTGCCGCCAAACCACGGGTCGAGGAACGATAGACTGTAGGCCTGATAGTATTTGGCGTTGGTCTGGGCGCTGATGGTGAAGGTTTGTCCTTCGCCCTGCGGGATGATGCCCTTGTAGCTGCTGGGGTGCAACAGGTTCTGTATCGAGAAGTTGGTGAACTTGAGCGATAGCTTACCGATGATACCCGTTTGTCCCCATCCCGCGCTGAACTCGATTTGGTCGTTGGCTTTCGACTCAAGGTTGAGGATGATGTCGACGGTGCCGTTCTCCTCGTTAGGCTCGGGGCGGATGTCCATCTTCTCGGGGTCGAAGTGGCCCGTTTGAGCAATCTCGCGCGCCGAGCGCACCAGGTCGCTCTTGCTGAAGAGTTCGCCGGGCCTCACGCGCAACTCGCGTCGCACGACGCGCTCGTAGAGGCGGTCGTTACCATTGATGACCACCTTGTTGATGCGCGCTTGCTTACCTTCGTAGAGCCGCATTTCCAGGTCGATGCTGTCGCCGGTGATTTTAGCCTCGGTGGGGATGATTTGGAAGAAGAGGTATCCGTTGTCGAGATAGAGGTTGGCCACGGCGTCGTCGTCTTCCTGGGTGCGCTTGTTGAGCAGTTTTTGGTTATACACGTCGCCTTTCTCAAAGCCGAGCACGTTGCTCAGCACGGCCGACGGGTAGATGGTGTTACCCACCCAGGTGATGTTGTTGATGTAGTATTTCTTGCCTTCCTCGACGGTGATGTAGACGTCGACGTTTTTCTCGTCGTAGCTCACCACGCTGTCGCTCACGATGCGGGCGTCGCGGTAGCCCAGCTCGTTATACTTGTCGATGATTCGTTGCTTGTCTTCCTCGTAGTCGCTGCGCACAAACTTCTTTTGGCTGAAGAGCTTGAGGAGGTCCTTTTTTTCGTTGGTCTTTTTCATGGTGCGCTTGATTTTGCGGTCGCTCATCACTTGGTTGCCCTCGATATAAATCTTGTGCACCTTGATTTTCTCGTGCTTGTCGACAATGATATCGACTATCTTTTCGTTTTTCTTGCTCAGGTCTTCTTGCTGGCGCACCTCGCAGGTTGCCTTCTCAAAACCCTTTGCGGCATAGTATTTGGTGATGATTTGCTGGATGCGGTTGGCGATGTTGGGTGTGATTTGGTTGCCCACGAGGGTGCCCAGTCGTTCCTCAATATCCTTTTGCTCGCCTTTCTTGACGCCCACGAAGTTCACCTTGCTGATGCGCGGTTGTTGTTGCAGGTTCAAGTCGAGCCAGGCCTTGTCGCCCACTACCTTGGTGACGCGAATCTGCACTTTCGAGAACAGTGATTGGTGCCACAATCGCTTGGCGGCGTTCTTGATGTCGCTGCCGGGAATGTCGATGCGTTGCCCCACGGCAAGGCCCGAGTAGTTCTTGACAATGTTTTCGTCGTAGTTGTCGATACCGCTCACGGTGATGCCCGCGATTTCATATTTTGTGGGGTGCCCGTTGAACGAGATCTTGGGGTTGTAGATGGTGTCGCCCACGTGATAAGTCTCTTGGGCGGCGGCCCCGAGGGCGAGGCCGACGATGGCTGCCATGATGGGCAGGAGTTTCTTATAACTGAATTTAAGCATTGTCGTCGAGTTTTGTGCGGTTCTCGTTTTTGATTTGGTCGCCGGTTTTGCCGAAGCGTCGCTCGCGCCGCTGATAGCTGATGATGGCCTCACGCAGGTCGTCGGCGGTAAACTCGGGCCAGTATTTTGGGGTGAAATAGAGCTCGCTGTAAGCGATTTGCCACAGCAGGAAATTGCTGATGCGCAGGTCGCCGGCCGTGCGGATGAGCAGGTCGGGGTCGGGCATGTCGGCAGTGGCCAGGCGCGCCGTCACGGCAGCGTCGTCGATGTCGGCGGGGTTGAGCGTTCCGCGTGCGGCCTCGGCGGCAAGCTCGCGGCAAGCGCGGGTGATTTCCCATCGTGCCGAGTAGCTCAGCGCCAGGCACAATACAAGTCCTGTGCAGGCCGCTGTGTCGTCGAAACATTTGAATAACCGCTCGCGCGCAAAGGCGGGAAGCCGGTCCATGTCGCCAATGGCGGTGAGCCTCACGTTGTTCTTTATCAAGTCGGGCGTTTGCTGCTCGATGGAGGTGACGATGAGGTGCATGAGGATGTCGACTTCGGCTTGGGGACGGTTCCAGTTCTCGGTCGAGAAGGTGTAGAGGGTGAGGTATTTCACGCCCAGCTCGCTGGCTGCTTCGGTGATTCTTCTCACGGTGGCCACTCCGTTCTCGTGCCCGAAACTGCGTTCGTGCCCTTGTTCGCGTGCCCATCGTCCGTTGCCGTCCATGATGATGGCAATGTGTGCCGGGATGCGGTTGAGGTCAATTTGTTGCGGGGTGCTCATTGCTGTTGTCGTGATAGGTTGTGCCGATTATTCCACATAGTGGCATTTGGTGCATCGTTTGCTGAACTCATAGGTGACGGTGAACACGGCCATCGAATACCATTCGGTGTTCTTGGCCAGGCCATGCTTGATGCCGTAGAGGTTGCTCAAGCCGTCAATTTTGTCGCTGAACTCCTTGCGCATGGTGAACTCGAAGCCCAAGTTGAGGCGGTCCTTGACGCGGAACTTGACACCGGCGCCCAGGGGGATGACGGGGCTGGCGTGCATGTGCCCGTCGGTAAACGAGGCCACCATGCCCAGCCCGGCTGTCATGTAGGGGACAATGCGCTTGAGGTTCTTATATTTTGGGCCTTGCCCAAAGTGCATGAAGTTGAACTCCATGGTGGCCGAGGCGTCGATGAGATGGGCTTTGAATTTATATTCTTGGCCGCCCGGATACTCGTTCTCGTGGCCCTTGTTGTTGCCGCTGATGCCGGCATAGGCGAGGTTGGCCTTGAGGGCCCACCTTGTGTTGATGTTGTAACGGAAAATGCCGCCGCCGGCCACACCCGGATGCTTGAACAGGTTGCTGTTGTTCACATCACTCAGGTTGCCGCTGATGCCCATCGCGGGCCCCACCTCGTAGCGGTAGTCCTGTGCCGTGAGCATGGTGGCGAGCGATGCTGTGAGCAGTAACGTGAGAATGAATCGTTTCATTGCGCTTGAGTGGTGGCGGATAATGTTTTGTTAATAGATGGGCTTGAAAAAGAGACGGTTATATACGCCTTGCCATGCGTTGTTGACTACATAGCCGCCGGCATCGCGACCGCCGTAGTAGTAAATGAACGGGCACTGCCACGTGGTCGCCCCGTCGGTGACGTCACGCTCGCTCACTAGAGCCTGGGCGCCGGCGGTGGGCGTGAAGTAGTCGGGCAACTGCAGGCAGGTAGCGCCTTTGGCCCAGCGCAGTCCTTGGTCGAGCGACGAATAGACAGTGGTGTTCATCGCGCCATTGGCAAGCCTGCCGCCCATCACAAGCCACGCGTCGAAGCGTTTGGGTATATAGCTCGAGGAGACGGTGGCGTAAGTGTAATAAGGAATGAGCACGGCGCCGCGCAGGGCGGGTAGCACGTTCTTCGACAGGCTGATTTGTGCCCATGAGGTGCCATCGTAGCCCCAAACGGCGTTGGTCACGTTGCCCTTGGCGGTGATGCCGCCCACCATCATGGCTTGCGGGCGCTCGCTCCAGCGGTAGGTGGCCAGGGCCAGCGGTGAGGCCTCGGCGATGGGGAAGGCGTCCTCGACCTGGGCGGGAACGAAGCCGTCGGGCCGCGGATACTCGTCGTGACGATAGGTGTCGCCGTCGGCAAAGACGCCGAGCACCTTGTCTTGGTAGCTTCCCACGATGTGGTGCCACACCACGCCGCATTCGGTCCAGGTAGCTCCTTCGTTGGTCGATGTGTAAAGTGTACCTTCGGTCGAGAGGATATAAAGGGCGTTGTCGCTGGCCGTGAAACTCTCGACTCGGGGCGTGAAAGTCAGTGTGATGGGTGCCATTTGCCAGGTGCCATCGGGAGTGTCGGCCACAGCGAAGCGGTAGCTGCCGGCTTGTTCCACGAGCGAGAAATAGCGGTCGCCCTGGCGCACGACACGTTGCGCGTCGGGTGCCATGGTGGCTCCGGGCAGGTCGCGCCGCGCGTTCATGGGCCAGTACAGGGTGTCGGGCTCGGTCTTGTGCACGTTCACCTTCACGGTGTAGTCGCGGGTAAACATGTTGTCGCGGCTCGTGGTAGTGATGGTCACGTCGCCGGTGAAGTCGATACTGTCGTTGGTGGTGCTGGTGAAGACAAACGTACTGTCTTTCATCACCTTGCCATTCTTGACATGAATCTGCACCGAGCGCACGCTCGATTCTATCGACAGGTCGATGCACAAGCGGGTCACATCGGTGCCCACGGGCAACGAGTCGGCGTTATAGATAAGAGCCCGGTCCTGGTCGATGGTGAAGTGGATGGAGTCGAGGCTCTTGGCGATGGCCGTGTTGGCTTTCAACGAGAAATCCTCGATGAGGGTTGAGGTGGTAGTATAAGTGTCGGTGGTCTCGTAGCTTGACGTTTCGCTATTGCAGGCGGCCAGGATTCCGGTAGCCAGCGCGAACCACATTACGATATATCTTGTCTTTAACTTCATTTCTTTTGGTCATATACATTATTTCAAACTGCAAAATTACGAAATAATTGCGAAAAAAATGCGAAATCGGGTCGCCAAACCGCTTTTTTCATATCTTTTGACATTTCGTGCCTGCCATTTATCATTTTTTTGCCTCCTCGCGAGGTGGCGGCGCTGGAAATTTCATGACACAAAATTCACTTGTGTTGAAAAAAAGAGGGGCGTGAGGGTGTGTAACGGCAAACTTTTGAGTAACTTTGCAAACTCAAAGCGAATAGCGTCATGCGATTCACGATTTTCACCATTTAACTTATTGATAGATATGGGCAATTTACTTTCAGTCATGCTGCTCTCGCTGGTGTCGCTCTTGAGCGGCAATAGCGAGGCCGAACTGCTGTTTATTGGCGACGCCATGCAGCACAGCAAGCAATTCCAAACGGCGCAGCGCGCCGATGGCACCTACGATTACAGTGAGTGTTTCGCGCTCCTCAAGCCCGACATCGAGGCGGCCGACTATGCTGTGGTCAACCTTGAGGTGACGCTGGGCGGAAAACCCTATAGCGGCTACCCGTGCTTCAGCGCCCCCGACGAATATGCCCGTCAGCTCAAGGACGACGGTTTCGACCTATTGCTCACGGCCAATAACCATTGCCTCGACCGTCGCGACAAGGGCGTGCGCCGCACCATCGAAACGCTCGACGCGATGGGTATTCCCCACATCGGCACCTATGTCAACCGCGCGGCCCGCAATGCCCAGTTGCCGTTCATCGCCACCATCAATGGAATCAAGGTGGCTATGCTCGACTACACCTATGGCACCAACGGCATTAATATCCAGGGCGATGTGGTTGTCGACTATATCGACCGCAGGGTGATAAAGGCCGATATCGCCGCTGCCCGCAAGGCCGGCGCTCAGGCGATATGCGTCAATATGCACTGGGGTATCGAGTACACCCTCACGCCGGTGGCCGAGCAAAAACAGCTCGCCCAGTTCCTCATCGACGAGGGTGTGGACCTTATCATCGGCGGTCACCCCCATGTGGTGGAGCCTTTCGAGATGCGGCACAGCGACAAGTGGAACAAAGACGTGCTGCTCGTCTATAGCTTGGGAAACTTTATATCTAACATGAGTAAGCCCGACTGCCGCGGTGGCGCCCTTGTGAAAGTGAAGCTCAAAACGGTCAACGGCAAGGTTGTCGTCGCCGATCCCCGCTACAAACTCTTCTTTGTGCAGCACCCCAGCGGACGCGGCGACAACTACAAGGTGATTCCCGAAGAGATGCCCGGCGAGGTGCGTGCCGACCAGCGCGCCGCCTTTGACACGTTCATGAAACGCACCCACGAGCTCGTCATGAGCCACAACGTGAACGTGCCGCAGGACACCGCCGCCCCTAAGAAGTGAGCGCGCTCAGCGCGTGCCGGTGGTTAACCCGAATCAAGATAAACTAAGGTGCTTTTGCGCATGACGTCACGCAAAAGCACCTTTGGTTTACTTTAATTCGCAAGGCGAGAGGGACTTAGCCCACGGCAATCATCTCAATTTCGACGAGGGCGCCCTTGGGCAGGTCGCGCACGGCGAATGCCGAGCGGGCCGGGAACGGCTGGGCAAAGAACTCGGCATACACCTCGTTCATGGGGCCAAAGTTGGCAATGTCGCTCAGTAACACAGTGGTTTTCACCACATTGTTCAGGTCGAGGCCGGCACTTTTGAGAATGGCTTGCGCGTTGAGGAGCGACTGGCGCGTTTGTTCCTTGATACCCCCTTCGGGGAAAGCGCCCGTGGCAGGGTCGATGGGCAGTTGTCCCGAAAGAAAATAAGTGGTTCCACTTGCGGCGATACCTTGGCTGTAAGGGCCTATTGCCGCGGGAGCATTGACAGTGTTTAAAGCAGTCTTCATTTGGTTTAATTTTGATGGTGAATAGTTAATTGATTGTTATTTAAAAAAATCAGACGTTTAGAGTGTGAGGTTGTTATATGGGGAACGGGTGCTGAATGAACGGCGAACTGTCGCGGCCGCTAATGGGCTTGGCGGGAACACCGGCGACGGTTGTGCCCGCTGCTACATCCTTTGTCACTACAGCGCCTGCGCCCACAACCGCGTCGTTCCCGATTTTTACTCCCTCCACAAGACATGCGTGGGGCGCAATGTAAACACGGTCGCCTATGATGGGAGTCATACCCTTATTGGAGCCTATGTTAAGAAACTGTGACAAGTTCACATTATTGCCGATAATGGTTTGCTCATTGACTACCATGCATGTGGCATGACCCAAATAGAGCCCGTAGCCTATCTTGACGGTTTCGGGAATACTGACCTGCATCTTTTCGCCCTTTCTCGCCCACATGAAATGGCACAATGGGCGCAACCACCCGCGATATTGTGCCAGTCGCAGCCAAAACAGTACCGATTTGCTGAACGGTTTCAGGTTTTTGGCAAGCACTTTCCATGTGGTGGGCACCTTACCGGTCGAGCGGTAGTGATCGCTCTTGATGAGTTTCATGCAGTCGCGGTAACTCTCGGCTACGGGAATGAGAAGTTCTTCTCCATTGTCGATGGGATAGCGCTCAATTTTCATAGTTCAATTACTTTTAACTCATTGTCGCGGTTGTATATTAAACGGTACACCCCCGAGTGGGTGATGCTTGCCGCTTCGGTGCCACCATCAACAAATGAAATCACACAATTGTTTCCAAGTTCGCATTTGAGGGTCAGCGAAGTCGCAAGGTGTTTCGCGAGACCATTGGTTATGTCAATTGGCAGGCTTGTTCGATAGCACATTAGCTCACAATTAGTGGACCAAAGTTTTTCACCGTCGTGGGTCGTCACGAATAAATCATCGAGAGTCAAGGGTGAGGAAATCGCCGTGGTGTTATCATAATAAAGAAACTTAGTCACGTCGATTTGGAAGTTGTCACGCCCCAGGAGCTTTACATCATCGCTTTGAGTGCCGTTGTTGAGCGGGCTGTCGATAATCATGCGAGTGTATCTTCTCAAGTAGTCGCATCCGTCATCGGTAAAGCTGCCGTATAAATGTACCTGTACACATGACGATGACACAATTTTGCTATAGGGCACGTGTGATTTGATTTTAAAATCCATGAAGCGGCAATCTTCCAGATTGAGGTATTCTTGATGAATACTTTCGCTCATCCTGATATCGTTAAAGTGGCAGAAAGCCGCATGATAAAACTTGACCGGCACGTCAATACCTTCAAAGCCGATGCAGTTGAAGACGTTGCCATTTAGTCGGTCCCACCGCGCGGCGCCCGATTCGGGATGCTTGACAAAAATGCCGTATTTCCCTTCGAGCCGCCCGCCGGTAAATTGATTCTCGTTAACCCAAAGGTTGTGACCGTTATTTTCATCGCACAAGTCGAAATAGATGCCATGGGCACTGATGATGTGGTTGAAATCAAACTTGCAGTATTGAATTCCGCCCCCTGTGGTCGCGCCGTTTACAGTGCGATAGCGCGGAGCCAGCAGGATGGCTTTGTCAAACCCGCTGATGGTGTTGAAGCGGTATCGTCCGTTCTCGCAATATCCCACTAACTTCAACGCCTCGCCGGCAAAAGTGGCGGGGTCATTTAATTCAACATTCATCCTGCGCATCGCGAAAATGTCCAGGTCGATGTTCGAAGTGTTCACCTCAATTCCCACGTCACAATTCACTAAAAGAGTGCCGGTGCAACGGAGTTTGGTGCCACCTGTGTGAATCTTTAGCGTTGAGTTGATTTTATAGTTCCTGTTAGCCAGTTCTACTGTGGCGCCTTTAGAGGTCTTGAGCGCCCTATTGATGGCCGCGGCGTCGTCGGTAACGCCGTCGCCGGTCGCGCCGAACCACTCGACAGGCATAGCTGAGCAGGCGAATGTCCCGCCCAAGCGGCAAGAAGACATGAATATTTGTTGTGGAGGACTCGCTATCAGGGTGTTGTTGCCATTTAGCGTGCCGCTTGAGATGCTCCCTCCCTGAAAGTCAAGCAAGCAATCGGCCGGAAGGGTTATTGTGCGGCCGTTGAGCGTTATGTCTTGTGTGATGACATAGCGGGCGCCGGCCGTGCCGAAGGTGTTGTTGTCAATCATCGGGCCTGTGACGATGATTGTTTGACGCGCCGTGGCGCAAAACAATGTGCACGTGACGATGATGGTTGTCAAAAGTATCTTTCTCAAAATCCCGTGTCCCTGATGTGATAAAAAAGTGGGAATGATGTGTAAGTGTTACAGATTGTTGAGGTACCAGCGGTAGAGGGCGGGAACGCCTTGCTCAAGTTCCACCTTGTGGCGCCATCCCAGGCTGTGCAGGCGGCTCACGTCGGTGAGCTTGCGCAGGGTGCCGTCGGGCTTGCTTTCGTCCCACTCTACGGTGCCGTGATAGCCCACGGTGAGCCGCACGAGGCGTGCCAGCTCGCGGATGGTGACTTCGCGTCCGCTCCCGATGTTGATGTGGCAGTTGCGCACCTCGGGGCCGTCGCCGCGCACGTCATCAAAGTCGATGTGCTCAAGACAATATACGCTGGCATCGGCCATGTCTTCGCTCCACAGGAACTCGCGGATTGGGCTGCCTGTTCCCCACAACATGAGACGCTCGTGGTCGATGCCATACTTGGCGAGGACGGCCTCGATTTGTTCCCGCGTGGCGTTGCCGCCCACGCCTTCGACGGGCCGGCGCCGCAGGTCAGCGCGCAGGCCTTCGTAGTCGCCGTCGCGCAGCAGCTTCGCCAAGTGCATCTTGCGCACCATGGCGGGTAGCACATGGCTGGTCTCGAGGTTGAAGTTGTCGTTGGGGCCGTAGAGGTTGGTGGGCATCACGGCGATATAGTTGGTTCCATACTGCAGGTTGAAGCTCTCACACATTTTCATGCCGGCGATTTTGGCGATGGCGTAAGGCTCGTTGGTATATTCGAGCGGCGACGTGAGCAGGGCGTCCTCGCGAATGGGTTGCTCGGCTTCGCGCGGGTAGATGCAGGTGCTTCCCAGGAAAAGCAGTTTCTTGACGCCGTGGCGCCAACTTTCGCCGATGACGTTTTGTTGAATTTGCAGATTTTGGTAGATGAAGTCGGCGCGGTATTTGAGGTTAGCCATGATGCCGCCCACATGGGCTGCGGCCAGCACCACCACGTCGGGCCGCTCGCGCTCGAAGAAGTCGCGCACCGCCACGGCGTCCATCAGGTCGAGTTCGCTGTGAGTGCGCCCCACAAGGTTTTCATATCCTTTTCCCTTGAGGTTGTTCCAAATGGCGCTACCCACGAGTCCGCGGTGCCCGGCCACATATATTTTGCTGTTTTTGTCCATTGTGAAGAAAACAATTAACGTGAAAATAAGCTCACTGCTCGCAACTCATGTCGTGTTCCACCATCAGTTTCACCAGTTGCTCGAACGAGGTTTTGCGCGGATTCCAGCCCAGCTGCTCGCGGGCCTTCGACGGGTCGCCCAGCAGCTGTTCCACCTCGGCGGGACGGAAGAAACGCGGGTCCACCTCGACGAGCACGCGTCCCGTGGCCCGGTCAACCCCCTGCTCGTCAATACCCTCGCCACGCCATTCCAGCTCCATGCCGGCATGGTGGAAGGCCAGCGTGCAGAACTCGCGCACCGTGTGGTATTCGCCGGTGGCCACGACAAAGTCGTCGGGTTGCGGTTGCTGCAGGATGAGCCACATACATTCCACGTAGTCGCGGGCATAGCCCCAGTCGCGGCGGGCGTTGAGGTTGCCCAGATAGAGCTTGTTTTGCTTACCGGCGGCGATGCGTGCCGCCGCCATGGTGATTTTGCGCGTCACGAAATTCTCGCCGCGTCGCTCGCTCTCATGGTTGAACAGGATGCCGTTGGCGCAATACATGCCGTAACTCTCGCGGTAGTTGCGCATAATCCAGTAAGCATAAAGCTTGGCCACCGCGTACGGGCTGCGCGGATAGAACGGCGTGGTCTCGCGCTGGGGCACTTCCTGCACGAGACCGTAGAGCTCGCTCGTGCTCGCCTGGTAGATGCGCGTGAGGCGCTCGCGGTGGTTGATGCGCACCGCCTCGAGCAGCCGTAGCGTGCCCACGGCGTCGGTCTCGGCCGTGTATTCGGGCACATCGAACGACACCTTCACGTGACTTTGCGCCGCCAGGTTGTAAATCTCGGTGGGTTGAACCTCGGCGATGAGCCTAATGAGCGAACTGCTGTCGGTCATGTCGCCGTAATGCAGGTTTACCAGGCGCTTTCGCTTCATGTCGCGCACCCACTCGTCGAGATATAGGTGCTCGATGCGGCCCGTGTTGAACGAGCTGCTGCGGCGAATCACGCCGTGCACCTCGTAGCCTTTCGACAAGAGAAACTCGGCCAAATAAGAGCCGTCTTGCCCTGTGATGCCCGTAATTAGGGCCACCTTTTTATTGTTATTTTCCATAAGTCGTGTTGAATTGAGCACGCTAATTTACACATTTTTTCTAAAAAAACACCCCATCGATTACGCGAAAGGTATAAAAAACGCTAAAAACGGCCCCGCACATGTGTCTGTTGGGGCTTTTTTCGTACTTTTGCACAAAAATATTACGCAATTCACACGTCGCAATGAGGAAATTTATTTTCACCTTTATCTTGGTCGCCGCCGCCGGCATGGCAGTGGCGCAGCACGGCAAGCAATCGCCCATGCAAAAGTTGATGAACGCCCAGTTCGCCATCAACACTTTCTATGTCGACAGCGTCGATGACAATAAGCTCGTGGAAGATGCCATCCGCGGCATGCTCGAGCAACTCGACCCCCATTCGAGCTATACCGACGCAAAGGAGACCAAGGAGCTTGAGGAGCCCCTTCAGGGCGAGTTCAGCGGCATCGGCGTCCAGTTTAATATGAAGGACGACACCCTCTATGTCATCCAAACCATTGCCGGCGGCCCCAGCGAGCGAGTGGGCATCCTGGCCGGCGACCGCATTGTCACGGTCAACGATACGGCTATCGCCGGCGTGAAAATGTCGCGCAACGACATCATGAAACGGTTGCGCGGCCCCAAGGGCACCAAAGTCGTGGTACAGGTGAAACGCCGCAACACGCCTGAACTAATCACGTTCCGCATCACGCGCGACAAGATTCCCCTCTACAGCGTCGACGCCAGTTTCATGCTCGATGACAAGACGGGTTATGTGCAAATTTCGCGTTTCGGAGTCAAAACCCACGATGAGATGCTCGAAGCCATCGCCAAGCTGCAAAAACAAGGCATGCGCCAACTCATCATCGACTTGGGCGACAATGGCGGCGGTTACCTCAATGCCGCCATCGACATGAGCAACGAGTTCCTCGACCGCGGCAAGATGATTGTTTACACCCAGGGCCGCAGCGTGCCGCGAAGCGACGCCAGGGCCGATGGCACCGGACGTTACAAAGACCTCAAGATTGTGGTCATGGTGGACCAGTACAGTGCCAGTGCCAGCGAAATCTTCACCGGTGCCATGCAAGACTGGGACCGCGCCGTGGTCGTGGGGCGCCGCACCTTTGGCAAGGGGCTCGTGCAACGGCCTCTCCACTTCGATGACGGCTCGATGATGCGCCTCACTGTGGCCCGCTATTACACGCCGGCCGGGCGCTGTATCCAAAAGCCCTACAAGCGCGGCGACCGCAAGGCCTACGATGAAGATATCATCAATCGTGCCCATGAGGGTGAATATTTCACGCTCGACAGCATTCATGTGAACGATTCGTTGTGCTACACCACGTTGCAAAACGCGCGTCCCATCTACGGAGGTGGCGGCATCTTGCCCGATGTGTTTGTGCCGCTCGACACCACCGAGAACACCACCTACTACCGCAACATGATGGCCAAGGGCATCATCAACCAGTATGCCATCGACTATGTGGATCGTCATCGCAAGGACCTCAAGAAACGGTATGCGACGCTTGCCGACTTCGACCGCGGTTTCTCGCTCACCGAGGCCGACATGCGTGAATTCATCGGGCGTGGCGAGAAGGACAGTATCAAATTTGACGAAAAGAAATACCGCACGAGTGAGCAACTTTTCAAGCAAGTGCTCAAAGGGCTTATCGCGCGTGACGTCTTCAGCGATCCCGGCGCTTACACCTACATCCTGCGCCACCGCAACAAAGACCTCAAGGCCGCCCTGGAAATTATCAACGACGATCGCCGCTACAACGAGCTCCTACTCAAGGGAAACCCAGAGTATGAGCGTCTCGCCGCCCGCCACCGCGAGCAACCGAAAAAAGATAAGTGATAGCGCCTATTGGCTGATAGCGAGAGCGTAACGCGTAGTAGTGAGGACTACCGACCGGGTGCGGCCGGCCGGTACAATAAGGGCTTTGATATCGTCGATCAGGCCGGTGCCCAGCAGTTTGAGATAGCTCTCTTTGAGTGTCCACAAGCGGGTGAAAGCCACATCGGGGCGCGGCGCGGCGAGCACGTCACGCAGTTCGTTATCGCTGAGCACGCGCCGCGCCACCTCCATGTCAAGGGGCGCAACCGTTTCCACGTCAATGCCCACGGGAGTTGAGGCCACGACGCATGCCACAGCCAGGTCGCAGTGGCTCACGTTGAAGTGGACGTGGGGAAAGTCGGGGAAAAACGGTTTCCCGTGCTCGCCACGTGCCACCCGCAGTGTGTCAAGTTCCAAGTTATATTCCTCGTTGAGTAGCCTGCGCAACAAGCCGTGGGCCACGACGCGCACGCGCCGGTCCACCTCGCGGCGATAGTGTGACACCTCGTCGCGGCGCCATGCCGGCATTGCCGCCAGTGCCTCATCGAGCCCGAAATTCCATATCTCTTCGCTTACCAAGTAACGCATCCTGCCACAAAGTTACTGCAAACCGAGCGCAATACAAAATGAAACACGAAGTTTTTCATTTTTATTGCCGAGGTGCCGCGTAACTTCGAGCCCCCGCCTCAACGTTACTGCAAACCGAGCGCAATACAAAATGAAACACGAAGTTTTTCATTTTTATTGCCGAGGTGCCGCGTAACTTCGAGCACATTTGGGTAGTTTTCGGCAAAACCTAAAAACAACAACCTTGCAGTTCTTCGGGGACATTTATTTTATGTTGTAATTTTACACAAAAATATCTACCTTTTATCAAAAAAATCGTAAGACAATGAAACAAAAACTACTCCTAATCGTCCTATTATGCCTCTTGTGCGGCACGACCATGATGGCCAAAAGCGTCAAGCGCCCCGAGTCTTATAACTATATTCGCGGAACCGAAGCGTTCCGGGAAAACAACTTCGAGCTTGCGCTTGAATATTTCAATAAGGATATCAAGGAGAATTCTAAAAACGGTTACTCCTACTATTGGATTTCGACAATTCGATACCATCAGGAAGACTATGCGAGAGGGCTGATTTCGGCCGATAAATCCATCAAACTGATTCCGTGGAGAGACCACGAATATATAAGCAAAGCTTATAGGCTGCGAGCTGGCTATCACTTGGTGCTGGCCGATACCGTCAAGGCGCTCAGCGACATGGATAAAGCCATCGACAATCAACGCACTGTGGATAATTATGTGGGTCGGGCGCACATCTATTATTTACAAGGCAAATATAAGCTTGCCGATGAAGATTACAAGAGTGCGCTCAAATTGGACCCCAACAATCCGGTGCTCTTAATGGGATTTTGGCGCAATGCCATGGCTCAGCAACACTTTGATGAGGCTGTCAACTATTGCAATAAAGCCATCATGATAAATAAAGATTTCTCGAGAGTTTACGCTTACCGTGCCCAAGCTTATAGTGAGTTGAAAAAGTGGGATGAGGCCACCACCGACATTGTGCATGCTCTCTCGATTGATTATGACGAATATGCGTTTAATCAAGCCCTTGATCTCCAAGAGCCGGCGTTGACCATGCTTTTGGCAAAAATAAAAGTGGAGATGGCCAAAGCTCCGGCTATGGCCTATTGGCCTCATTTGGCTGCTATGATATATGAAGGAAACAAGCAGTACGGCAAGGCTTTAGATTGTTATATGCTCAGCAATAAGATTGAGCCGTCGGCCGCGACCTATGAACGCATCGCTGCGTGCTACAACGATATGGAAGACTATAAGCAAGCGCTTGAAAATGTGAACAAGTCGCTCACGATGGATGCCGACGATGTGGACGCTAAACGCCTCAAGGTGGAAATCTTGCTGGCGATGGGTGAAACCATCGAGGCCTATAGGGGACTGGAAGAACTGATCGCGCTTTCGCCTGAGGATGCCAGCCTCTATTTCACGCGGGCTAAGATGAATGAGAAGGAAGGTGACATTGACGCCGCTATCGATGATTACTCTGTGGGAATTGCGCTTTCGCCAGCCAGTAGCTTCGCTTACCTCTATCGTGGTCGCTGCTACTCCGAGCAGATGAACCAGGCTCAAGCCGTGACCGATTTCCTGAAAGTTATTGAACTCGAGAACACGCCCGACAAGTACTACGCACTCCCGTTTGCCTACAAGGAACTTGGTGACAATGCGAAAGCCATCTCGATTATGAACGGCATCATCAGTCGCGATTCCCAAGATTGCGGAGCTTATTACAATGCGGCTTGTCTTTATTCGGGTATGCGCGACATAGGGAATGCCCTTGTCTATCTTGAAAAGGCCTTGGACCTGGGCTACGATGACTTCAAAGGTATGGAAGAAGATGCCGACCTGGATTTTGTGCGCGACAAGCCGCAATTCAAGGCGCTCATCGAGAAGCATAAACCCGTCAAGGTCGTGGAACTCAACATTGTGGAGGATCGCATGAGTGAAGTTGTCTCGCAGGATGAGCGCAAGGAGGAGGTCACGACCGAAGTGCCTTTCACGCGGGCGAATGGCGTGTGCAAGGTCAAGTGCAGCATCAACGGCTTGCCCCTTCATTTTATTTTCGATACTGGTGCGGCCGATGTGACCATGTCGCAAGTCGAGGCCAGTTTCCTGGCAAAAAACGGATATCTCAGCCGCAAAGATGTGGTGGGTAGCGCGCGGTATACCGACGCCAACGGCAACGTGAGTGTGGGTACGGTGATAATATTGCGCAAAGTCGACTTTGGCGGGCTGGAGCTGAAAGACGTTAGGGCCTCGGTTGTGAGCAACCAGCGGGCACCCTTGCTGCTGGGCCAGAGTGTGCTGAGCCGCCTGGGAAAAATCGAAATCGACAATGCCCGCCAGGTAATTAAGGTCACCCACTCCGAATAATTATGATTCAGGTTCATATCCATTGCCTGAATCTTTAGTGTGCCCAAGCGGTCGAGTCGCCTTTGTGTGTATCTCGACCGCTTTTTTATTGGCAATGTCACCGAGAATAATTTTACCCCCTTGAGTGTTACCTTTTTTTGATGGTAGTGTTGCGGTTTTGGAATATTTGATGTAACTTTGCGTGCAGTAACGCCGTGGCGCGTGATGCGTCCGGTTCCATTGACTTAAACATTGACGTAATATGAGACTATCGAATACTTTCCTCAAACGATTGTGGCTGCTGTCGCTGGCTGTGGTCATGATGCTCACGGCGGCCGATGTTACCGCGCAAACCAGTCGACGGCATGTGCGCAAAAAAGTGGTCACGCCCGAGCAACAGGCCGCGCAACGCCGGCAAGAACAGGAGCGTGAGCGCGAGCGTGTCGAGAACACGGCGGTAGTCGACGAGTTTGTGACTGCCGGCGAGGCGCAAGCCCAAGGGAACTATTACGATGAGCCGGTGTCGATAACCGCCGAGGCGGCAGTGCAGGCCGTCGACCAGATGCCCGAGTTTGCCGATGGTGGTGACGTGGGCCTCTTGCGGTGGCTCTCACAGCACGTGAAATATCCGGCCAAGGCCGCGCAAAACAACATTTCGGGCAAGGTGATGGTGCGGTTTCTCGTGCGCAGCGACGGCTCGGTGACCGATGTGGAGGTGGTCCATGGCGTGCATCCCTCGCTTGATAACGAGGCGCAGCGCGTGTGTGGCGAGCTACCCCGTTTCAAGCCCGCCATGCTCGATGGCCGTCCGGTGGCTTACAACTATGTGGTGCCGGTCACGTTCAAGCTCCAGTACTGAAAGGGGGAATAACGATATAATGAGGGCGGCACGGCTACTCAACCATGCCGCCCTTAATGCGTTGCTCGCGGAGTGGGGCACGATTAGCGCACGCGGCCCACGTAGCTGCCGTCGCGGGTGTCGACCTCAATCTTCTCGCCGTTGTCGATAAACAGGGGCACACGCACGGTGGCGCCGGTCTCGACGGTGGCGGGCTTGAGGGTGTTGGTGGCGGTATCGCCCTTGATGCCGGGCTCGGTGTAAGTGATTTCGAGCACGGTCTTGACGGGCATTTCGGCATAAAGCACGGTCTCGGTCGAAGCGTCGCTCACGACTTCCACCACATCGCCTTCCTTCATAAAGTCGGCACCGGTGATGACCTCCTTGAGGATGGGAATTTGCTCGTAGGTCTCGTTGTTCATGAAGATGGCGTCGTCACCGTCCATGTAGAGGAACTGGTAAGGACGACGTTCCACGCGTACGTCCTCGAGTTTCTCGCCGATGTTGAAGCGGCGCTCGAGCACGCGTCCGTCGACGACGTCTTTGAGCTTGGTGCGCATGAAGGTGTTGCCTTTACCGGGCTTCACATGGAGGAATTCGATGCAGAAATAGAGTCTGCCGTCGAGGCGGATGCAGGTTCCGTTCTTAATGTCTTGGGCATTAATCATAAGTCTTTGCGGTATATTTAAATTAATAATGTATTTCTTTGCGACCGCAAAATTAAGGTAAAAGGAGAAAATTTGCAAAATTCTGCACTAAAAAACGCACTTTGTTTGGTTATTTTGAAAAAAGTGACTAATTTTGCACGCCGTTTTGGAAAAATAATATAAAACATAGAAATAAAAGATGAAACGTACTTATCAACCGTCGAACAGAAAGAGAGCTAACAAGCATGGTTTCCGCCGCCGTATGCGCACCGCCGATGGCCGCAAGGTCCTCGCACGTCGCCGCGCCAAGGGCCGCTATAGCCTCTCGGTGAGCGACTCGGTTTACCGCAAGTAAGCCGTTGCGCCTCACAACTTTCAGCTCGCCCGGTGGCTCATTGCGCCGCCATGAGGGCGACAGTCACACAAAGCCGTTGCGATGGGGCTCGTCCCGCAAGCGACGGCCTTTGATGTGTTTGTGTATGTGCCGCGCATTGCTTAACTTTGCGCGGTAAAAAACGTTCTCCAATGGAAGCAATGCGACAATACTATTACAGCAAGGGTAAAATAGCGACCAAGGCGGTGCTCTACGCGCTGTTTTCGGCCTTGGCGGTAGCTTTCGGGGTGTATAGCTACGTCCACTGGGAACTCTCGTTCTTGTTTACTGACTGGAAAGGCTATGTAATCATTATCGTTTACGGCCTGTTAACCCTTGGGATGATTCTCTCGGCGTTTGAGGCGCTTGGCAAAACGATGATGGCCTTTCGCGGTATTCCGGCATTTGGCGTGGAAACTGACCATTTCATCACCTACGACCGGCGTGGTTTGGCCCAAAGGATACCATTTGAAGATTGCGAGCAAGTGCGCTTTAAGACCAACTACCATTATCGCGGAATGCCACCCACGCTCACACTCATTATCCGATATCACCACCGCAATGACCCACAGAAGACCGAGAAAGTGGAATATAAGCTCGCCGAGTTCGACCGCCCACAGCATGAAATCGACAAGCAATTAAATAAGGTGTATAAGAACTACAAGAAAAACACCTCATGCAGCTAAACACAAAATGACCTGAATACATGGCGATTATCCTGTTCTGCTTTCCCGATTGAGCAAAATAGCGCCAAAATTGCTTTCCCGATTGAGCAAAATTTCCCAAAAAATGCTTTTTCCATTGAGCAATTTGTTGTATCTTTGTCGGCGAATAAACAAATGAGGTTATCATGGAACGTCTTTTTGAAAAGCAAAACAGGTTATTGAGATTTACTTCGCTCAAGTTGGTGCGCTCGTTGATGAATGACATAAACTGGGATGCCCCCTTGCTCGCCATTAGAGGCGCAAGGGGCGTGGGAAAAACCACGCTGATGCTCCAGTATATAAAAAAACATTACGGAATGAACACCAATGAAGCACTTTATTGTGACTTGGGTGGATTATATTTCACTACCCATAATCTGTTGGAACTTGCCGATGCATTCTACAAGAATGGAGGGAAACATCTGTTTTTGGATGAAGTTCATAAGTATCCCACGTGGAGCATCGAAATAAAGGAGATATATGATTCCTATCCCGACATGCGTGTGGTCTTCAGTGGTTCGTCTTTGTTGCAGTTGCTTAATGGTGATGCCGACCTGTCGCGGCGTTGTGTGCCTTATACAATGCAGGGCTTGTCGTTCCGTGAGTTTCTGATGTTATATTATGACATCAAGGTCGCTCCTGGCAAAATTGATGAACTGTTGGCCAATGCCGATGATATATGCGTCACTATAAATCAAATGTGCCGCCCTTTGCAGTATTTTCGTGAATATCTCAAGCATGGCTATTATCCATTTTATATGCGCAACGACCAAGATTATGACGTGGTCGTCGAAAATGTGGTCAATTATATTATTGAGATTGAACTCACTCAACTGTGTGGCGTGAATGTGGAAAATCTGCGCAAGATAAAATCGCTGCTCTCGGTAATTGCCAGTTCCCAACCATTTGAGGTAAACATTTCTAATCTTTCGGCAACCACAGGCTTGCAGCGCAACACGGTCATTAATTATCTGATTCATTTGCAACATGCCCGATTACTCAATCTCATGTACAGCGACCTTGTCAATATGAAACGAATGCAAAAGCCCGATAAAATTTATTTGGGAAACACTAATTTGCTTCATGTCCTCTCGTTGGGCGATGTGGTCGTTGGCACTGAACGAGAAACATTTGTTGCCAACCAATTAGGCTATCAGCATAAGGTGGAATATCCGTTGAGTAATGGCGATTTCCATGTCGATGACAAATATCGTTTTGAAGTGGGAGGCCGCAGCAAGAGCTTCGCCCAGATAGCTAATATGCCTGATTCCTACATCTTGGCCGATGATATTGAGATGCCCGTAGGCAACAAGCTGCCCATCTGGCTGGTTGGTTTCCTTTATTAAGATTTTGTGGCGATTTTTGCGCATTATTCTGCAACTACTGGTTACTCTGGTGTGAAAAAGGTGTGAATAAAATGGTGAAAAGTTAGGGTGGTGGATAATTGCATATATGATAAGGTATGCGTAATTTTGTGCTCGCAAAAATGACGATGCGAGGTGTTAGGCACCAGTCGACGCCAACTCGTTTACTCGTCGACTCGTTTACTCAATAAATATATATGGAATTTGAAACCGGAAAAAATAGCCCTAACAGGCAGCAGCGGCGCGCTCCGCAGCACGAGCCGCAGGTGGTCAATGAATTTGGCAAGCTGCAACCCCATGTGCCCGAGATAGAGGACGCCGTGCTTGGTGCCCTCATGCTTGAGAAAGACGCTTACAGCGTGGTGAGCGATCTGCTCAAGCCCGAGTGTTTCTACGAGCCTGCCAACCAAAAAATCTATGAGGCCATCGTTGAGTTGGGTTCGATGCAGCGTCCCATCGACATGCTCACCGTCACCGAGCAGCTGCGCAACAATGGTGACCTCGAGATGGCGGGCGGTGCCGTGCGCATCAGCGAGCTCACGGGCCGCGTGGCGAGCGCCGCCAATATTGAGTACCACGCGCGCATTGTGGCCCAAAAATATCTCGCGCGTGAATTGATTAGCTTCTCGAGCGGAATCTCCACGCTGGCCTTCGACGATGGCATCGATGTGTACGACCTCATGCAGGAGGCCGAGGCCAAGCTCTTCGAGTTGTCGAAAAACACGATGAAACGCGATGTGGTGCAAATCGACAGCGTTATCGCCGAGGCTATCCAAAAGATTGAGGACGCGTCGAAACGCGATAGCGGCTTGAGCGGCTTACCGTCTGGCTATAAGGAGCTTGACAAAATCACGAGCGGGTGGCAAAATAGCGACCTGATAATTATCGCGGCCCGTCCTGCCATGGGTAAGACGGCCTTCGTGCTGTCGATGGCCAAGAATATGGCTGTTGACTACAACACGCCGGTGGCCGTGTTCTCGCTCGAGATGTCGAACCTGCAGCTGGTGAACCGCTTGATAAGCAACGTGTGTGAGCTGCCCGGTGAGGCTATCAAGAGCGGCCAGTTGTCGCAAATGGAGTGGGACAAGCTCATGACGCGTGTGCGCAACCTGTATTCGTCGCCCATCTATGTCGACGACACGCCTTCGCTCTCCATCTTCGAGCTTCGCACCAAGGCGCGCCGACTCGTGCGCGAGCGCGAAGTGAAAATCATCATCATCGACTACCTGCAGTTGATGAATGCCACCGGCATGAAGTTTGGCAGCCGCGAGCAGGAGGTGAGCACCATCTCGCGCTCGCTCAAGCAACTGGCCAAGGAACTGAATATCCCCATCATAGCTTTGTCGCAGCTCAACCGTAGTGTGGAGCAGCGTGGCAGCGACGACAAGCGCGGCAAGCGCCCGCAGTTGAGCGACCTTCGCGAGAGCGGCGCCATTGAGCAGGATGCCGATATCGTGTGCTTTATCCACCGTCCCGAGTATTACACCAAGTCGACCGAGGATGCCGAGGGTAACGACATCCGCGGCTTGGCCGAGTTTATCATCGCCAAGCACCGTAGCGGTAGCGTGGGCGACGTGAAGATGCGTTTTATCTCGAAATATGCCCGTTTCGACAACTGGGACACCGACTTCACTGTGCAGGAAAGTACCGTGGAATCGCGTATGAACAGCGCTGACACAGCTGCGCAACCCATGGCGCCCCCGCCCGAGGTGGTTAATGTCAATTTCATGCGCGACAGCAACGAAGATGCACCTCCATTCTAAACCATGAAGTTGCCCGCGTTAAAGAAATTGTCGCCGCTGGCCACGTTTTTCGTTTTGGCCGCCCTGTGCATCATTGTGCAGCTTCTCGTCGTGGACAACTACATAGGTCGTAACCTCAATCCTCACTACATGGAGCAGCTCACGGCCACACAGGTCGTGCTCCACCTTGTCAACCACCTGGCCGATGCCACCGTGCTGCTTTTGCCGCTGGCGTTATTGCCTGCGCGCTGGCGTTGGACGCAATGGATAGTGATTTGGTTGCTCACCGTGTGGTGCTTGGCACAATTGTTGTATCATCCCACTTATCGCGACCTCATGCCGTTTTCCTCGTTTCTGCTCGTACAAAACGTGGGCGACGTGCTGTGGGAGAGTGTCAAGGGCTCGTGGCGCTGGGGATTTCTCAAGGTTATCATTCCTCCGGTGGCCCTGTGGGCGCTTTACCAGTGGAAATTGAAACGGGGTGTGGCACAGGCGGCTACGAAAGGCAAGCGGCGCCTGTGGTGGGGATTGGCCATGCTCTTGTCGTTTGTGATGTTGCGCACCGGCGTTGACATTTACTATTATAGCACCGACGACGAGGCGAGCAGTTACACGTCGCACCTTCACGACAGCTATTGCGTGGTGTGGACGCGCACGAGCAATTACTACAAGCTCAACGGCTTCGTGCCTTATGCGGCCTACTGCGCCACCACGTCTATCTTCAGCACCCACCATTTGAGTGAGGCCGAATGCGTGGAAGTAGAGCAATTTTTGGCGCAGCAACCCATATATAGCGACAACAGCTATGCTCAAGGAACGGGAAAAAACTTGATTTTCATTGTGGTGGAATCGCTCAACTCATGGGTTATCGACCTGCGTGTCGATGGGCGTGAAGTGACTCCCACGCTCAACCGGTTGTGTGCCGACGATGCCTCGCTCGTGACCCTGCGCATGAAATCGCAGGTCAAGAACGGACGCTCCAGTGACGGTATTTTCATGTATCACACAGGGTTGCTCCCGCTCACCACCACCACGGTGGCCATGCGCTACGGCGAAGATAGTTTCCCCTCATTCGTGAAGTCGTTGCCCGGGGAATACAGCACGCAATATGTGTGCTGCGACGAGCCGGGACTGTGGAACGTGACCGCCATGTCGCAAGGCTACGGCTACAAGGCCTTCCACGGCAAGGATGACCTCACGGAGCGTCTGGAAAATAACGGATATGTGCTCGACAAAGCCCTGCTCGAAGAGGCCGGCGACCTGATGTCGCGCGAGCGGCAACCATTTGCGATGTTCATCGCCACCGCCGGCATGCACCAGCCTTACGCCGCGCCCACCACGTCGCCCACATGGGTGACAAAGTCGCATGAATATACCGAGGCGGTGCGCAACTACCTCGACCGCGTGGTCATCTTCGACTGCGAGTTGGGGATTCTGCTCGACCGCCTCGATCGCGAGGGCATCCTGGAAAATAGTGTGCTGATCATCGCCAGCGACCATAACGAACTCGTCGATGACGACCCGCGCGGACGGCCGTCGCTCGATGCTGAGGGTGACAACTGCGTGTTCCTTGCCGTGGCAACAGGCAATGGACGGCGCATCGAAGGCCCTGTGGGACAAATCGACATCTATCCCACCTTGCTTGACATCATGGGCGGTAATAGCCAACCGTGGAAAGGCTTGGGCTACAGTTTGCTGCGTTACAATATCACCTCGGCGGCCACGGCGCCGGGCGAAATGGCCGGAGCGTCGTCGCTGAGCGGGCGGCAACAACAAGCATGGCGCGTGAGCGAACTGCTCATCACCTCGCGCCATTTCAATGAATCAAAGTAGCCGCGGTAGGTGCGAGGGGAAGCCGGGTCACAGGAGCATGCCGGCTGCCACTTCGTGGGCTGTGTCGTCGCCCAGCGTGGCCGTTACGATGGCCAGCGCGAAGTGGGTGGCGGCGGCCGGTCCGCGACCGGTGATGATGTGGCCGTCGTGGGCTACCATGGCATCGGCCCAACGTGCGCCGCAATTGTGATTCTCCATGCCGGGGTAGCACACAGCGTCGCGTCCGTCAAGCATTCCCAGCGGCGCGAGCACTATCGATGGCGAGGCGCAGATGGCGGCGATGGGAGCCTCCTTCTCATGGTGGGCGAGCAGGGCCGTGGTGAGTGGCTGGCAGGCGGCGAGGTTTGAGGCGCCGGGCATGCCGCCGGGCAGTATGAGCCATTGAGCGTCGTCGAGCAGCGCCGTGTCGAGCGCGAGGTCGGCGGTGACGGTTACTCCGTGCGCACCTGTGGCCAGCCTGTTGTTAGCGTTGATTGACATGGTTCTCACCGCCATGCCGGCGCGCCGCAGCACGTCTACGGTGGCGAGAGCCTCGATTTCTTCAAATCCGTCGGCGAGGAAAAGGTAGCTTGTTTTCATTGCGATTCGTTGGTTTATTGTGGTTAAAGTGTGAAGATAGCTTAAATGACGCGCGCTTTGTAGCCTTGCGCGGTGAGCCACGCGAGGACGCGCTCGCGTTGGTCGCCCTGAAGCAGAATTTCGCCATCGCGGCAGCTGCCGCCCACGCCGCAGTGCCGTTTCAGCTGGGCGGCCACCGTGGCGAGGTTTTCGTCGTCGAGAGCCCACCCGACGATTATTGTGGCTGTTTTTCCCTTGCGTCCCTTGCGGTCAAGCACGATATCAAGGCGTTGCTTGCCTTGTTGCTCGAGGGGTGTGGTGGGCGTGGGGTCGGCCGTCGGGGTGTCATCGGCCGGCTTATCCACATTAAAAGCTTCGCCTAATAGTTGTTTCCAGTCTTGTGCCATGATTGACGGTTGCTACTTGATGGTGAAACGGTAAATCTCTTGTCCGCGCGAGCCCACCACGGCGTGGTTGCCCACGGCGACGGGCGACGACTCGAAGTTGTTGCCGCCGTGGATGGTGGTGATGATTTCGCCCGTCTTGCCCTTGATGAGGTACAAGTTGCCGCTCGTGTCACCGGTGAGCACAAACAGTTCTTTATTCTCGTTGTAGTAAGGCACGGGCGAGGTCCACGAGAAATACTTGAGCGGCGTGGCATACAGGATTTCGCCCGTGGCCGTGCTCAACGCCGTGAACTCGCCACGCGTACTCTCGCCGCGCTGGCAGATGTTGGCGAAGAGCATGCCTTCGCAGTCGCCGTGGCCGAGTAGCGGCGTGCAATAAAGTCCTCCATCGAAGTGCTTGCCGCCCAGGTTGAGTTTCTTGCAGTCGAAGGTCCTTTCCCAGGCAAGCTCGCCGTTGAGTCCGTTGAGTTTCACGAGGTGGCAGGAGCCGCAGTCGCCCTGACGGTCCACTTCGCAGCCGGCGTAGATAAAGGGAGTGCCGTTCTCAACCTGCAGCACCACGGTGGCGTCGATGTCGTCGTGGTTGTCGTAGTGCCACACGGGTTTCATCGTGCACAAGTTCACGCACAGCACATGGCCATGATTGTCGCCAAAGTAGCCATAGTTCTTGTAGATACACAGGCTACTCTCGGCACCCGGGGCCACGCCGCCTATGGTGTAGCGCATGGCTGAGTGCAACTTGAGGTTGCCGTGTCTCAGGCGGCGATATTTATACAAGGTGCCGTTCTCGCCGGGCCAGAACAGGAAATCGCCTGCCACCGCCGGCGACGAGTCGTAAGCTCCCCAGTTGCGTTTCGCCTTGGGGTCGCGCCCGAAGAAGAAATTCACCTTGTGCTCGTCGAGGTCGATAGCCATGTGGCCAAACGGTTCCCGTGCCGGTACGCCTTGTCCCACGTAGAGGCTGGTGCGGTCGGGGTCGAGCGAGATGGTGCCCTTGATGGGGTTCCCCACGTCGATGGGTTCGCGTGAGATTTTTCCGTTTTCGAAGTTGAGGAAATAAACCTTTCCGCACAACGAGCCCACCATGATTTCCTCCTTGCCGAAGTCGGCCGTGAGCCCTTGGGCGTGTGCTATGACGCGCGCTGCGCCGTCGTCACCCCAATTGACGTAGAGCGGTTGGCCGGTCCAACCGGTGCCGCCGCCCCACACACCGAGTTTCGTCTCGGTGTTGTCGAAATGGGTGACAAACTTCCAGTCCTCGACAATCGTGGTGGGAGTGCCGCTCACCTTGCCGGCCTGTGGCACGTCGCGACGCGAGCTGCCCCTGAAGGTGAACCAGCCCGGGACGGTGTCGTAAGGGTTCTGCACGTCGACGATTGTGCCGTCGGTGCTGTCGCACAGTTCCACGTTGTAGCTCACCGTGGCGGCCGAGGCAAAGGCCGTGTCGGGCAACAGCTCGTGGTCTTCGCGCATGATGGCAGTCGAGTCGTTGGCGCTATTGTCGCCATTGCTGTCGCCGTTGCCACTTCCTGTGCAGGCCGCGAGAGCCAGTAACGCGAGTGAGAGGGAGTGTAGTTTTTTCATCGTAGTGGGGGTATGGTTATGGGTTATGAATCCACTGGTCGATGTGGTAGCGTGGGCGTCCCTTTACTTCGATGTAAATCTTGGCGATGTATTCGCCCACCACGCCCAGGGCCAGCAGCACGCAACCGCCCACAAACCACAGCGAGAGCATCATCGAGGCCCAACCGCTCACGGCGTGGCCGGTAAACTTGGCGTGCAACACATAGGCCAGGATACCCAGGGCGATAATCATGAAGATGACGCCCATGGTGAACACGAGTCTCACGGGCTTGACACTGAACGAGGTGATGCCGTCGATGGCGAAGTTAATCATCTTGCCCAGCGGGTATTTGCTCTCGCCGGCGAGTCGCTCGGTGCGGTCGTAGAACACGCTTTTTTGGTTGAAGCCTATCGACTTGATGACGCCGCGCAAGAACAAGTTGCGCTCGGGATAGCGTTTCATGGCGAAGGCCACGCGGCGGCTAATCAGGCGATAGTCGGCATGGTTGTAGGTCACGTCGACGCCCATGCGCTGCATTAGGCGGTAGAAGCCTTGCGCCGTGGTGCGCTTGAACCACGAGTCCTTCGAGCGGTCGCGCCTCACGCCCATCACGATGTCGGCGCCATCGTTGAAGAGCGTGGTCATCTCGACGATGGCCTCGGGGTCGTCCTGGAGGTCGGCGTCGATGGTGACGATAGCACTCGCCTTGAGCTTGTCGCGCGCGGTGTCGATACCGGCCATGAGCGCATTTTGGTGGCCGCGGTTTCCGGCCATTTTCAGGCCGCTCACGAGGCTGTTGTCGCGGCAATAGCTTTCGATAAGCCGCCAAGTGGTGTCGCGCGATCCGTCGTCGACATAGACGAGTCGGCTCAAGGGCGATACCGTGCCGTCGTCGACCATGCGTGCCAATAACGCGGCGAGGCGCTCGTTGGTCGATGGCAAGACCTCTTGCTCGTTGTAGCATGGTACCACAATGGCGAGGATGGGAAGATTGTGCTCTTTTTCGGCCATGGGATGGGGTGGGGTGAATTAGCTTTCCTTGCCGGCGTGCTTGCGCTCGTTCTCGTCAAGGATAATCTTGCGCATGCGCAGGTGGTTGGGTGTGATTTCGACATATTCGTCGGCCTTGATATATTCCAGCGCCTCCTCGAGCGAGAACACGATGGGCGGGACGATTCTCACCTTGTCATCGGCGCCGCTGGCGCGCATGTTGGTGAGTTTCTTGTTCTTGGTGACGTTGACCACGAGGTCTTTTTCCTTGGTGTGCTCGCCCACGACCTGGCCGGCATACACTTCCTCTTGCGGGAAAATGAAGAACTTGCCGCGGTCTTGCAACTTGTCGATTGCATAAGCGAACGCCGTGCCGGCCTCCATGGCGATAATTGAGCCGTTGATGCGCCGCGTGATGTCGCCCTTCCACGGCTCATAGTCGAGGAAGCGGTGGGCCATGATGGCTTCTCCGGCACTGGCGGTGAGCACGTTGGTGCGCAAGCCTATGATGCCTCGTGAGGGTATCTTGAACTCGAGGTAGATGCGGTCGTTTTGTGTTTCCATCGTCACCATTTCGCCCTTGCGTCGCGTGACCATGTCAATCATCTTGCTGGAATATTCCTCGGGCACGTTGATGGTAAGCGTTTCGAAAGGCTCGCACTTGACACCGTCAATCTCCTTGATGATGACCTGCGGTTGGCCCACTTGCAACTCGTAGCCTTCGCGCCTCATTTCCTCGATGAGGACACTCAGGTGGAGCACACCGCGCCCAAAGACGTTCCAGGCGTCATCGCTGTCGGTGCGCTCGACGCGCAGCGCCAGGTTCTTATCGAGCTCGTGCATGAGGCGGTCGTGGATGTGGCGCGAGGTGACGTACTTGCCGTCCTTGCCGAAGAAAGGCGAGTCGTTGATGGTGAAGCGCATCGACATGGTGGGCTCGTCGATAGCGATGCGGGGCAACGCCTCGGGGTTGTCGAGCGTGGTGATGGTGTCGCCAATCTCAAAGCCGTCGAGGCCCACGATGGCGCAAATGTCGCCGCTGGCCACACTCTCGACATGGGTTTGTCCCATGCCCTCGAAGGTGCGCAACTCCTTGACGCGTTGCTTGACGACGGTGCCGTCTTTCTTGCACAGCCCCACGTCCATGCCGTCGCGCAGCACGCCGCGGTGCACGCGCCCCACGGCGATACGTCCCACGTAGGTGTTGTAGTCGAGCGAGGTGATGAGCATTTGCGCGTCGCCCTCGATGGCTTCGGGTGCCGGGATGTGCTCAACGATGGCGTCGAGTGCCGCGGTGATGTCGCTCGTGGGCGTGTGCCAGTCGTTGCTCATCCACCCTTCCTTAGCCGAGCCGAACACGGTGGGAAAGTCGAGCTGGTCTTCGGTGGCGTCGAGGTTGCACATGAGCTCGAACACCGCCTCCTGCACTTCGTCGGGGCGGCAGTTGGGCTTGTCTACCTTGTTGATGACCACAATGGGCTTGAGGCCTATTTGGATGGCCTTTTGCAGCACGAAGCGCGTTTGTGGCATAGGACCCTCAAAGGCGTCGACGAGCAACAGGCAACCGTCGGCCATGTTGAGCACGCGTTCCACCTCGCCGCCGAAGTCGCTGTGCCCCGGAGTGTCGATGATGTTGATTTTTACACCTTTGTAGTTGATTGACACGTTCTTCGACAAGATGGTGATGCCGCGTTCGCGCTCCAAGTCGTTGCTGTCGAGGATTTGGGTCCCCATGGCCTGGTTGTCCCTAAAGAGGTTTCCGGCTGCCAGCATTTTGTCGACGAGCGTGGTCTTTCCGTGATCCACGTGGGCTATAATGGCCACATTCCTTATGTTCTGCATATCTATATTAAGTGTTTATTTCTTTTACGTTAGCTAATTAACCTGCAAATTTAGATAAAAATCGGGATATATAAGCCAGTCGATATAAAAAAGTAGAGC
>CAMVPC010000020.1 GCA_947169265.1 uncultured Prevotellaceae bacterium | reverse complement strand
TACTACTTTTGCCCATTGATTGAAATGTTTGTTTGGTCGCAACAAAGTAAATCAATAGGGCTGAAACCACAAAATCTGGTTCAGCCCTATTTTTTTTGCCGCTCAAATTTTTTATCGGACACTAATGATAACATATATTTTTCTTCGCGGCACAGCGCCGAACGAAGACCACTAACCATATAGTGGGTAACAAGCCATAAAAAACGAGAATCCTTAAACACATTCTCATATTTCGCGACAAGTTTTTAAGAATAACACGCGAGCCGGCTTCGAGAGAACGTGAGCCGTGGGGTGACTCGTGGATGTATCGCGAGGGAAAGGCGCGAAAAAAGGTGAGTGAAGATTTGTATCATTGCGAAATTATGACTAAATTTGCGGGAAAATAACCTAATTCATTAAACCTTAAAAATTATGGCAAAAATTCATGGTGCTGTCGTGGTCAACACTGACCGCTGTAAAGGCTGCAACCTGTGTGTTGTGGCCTGCCCGAGCCACGTGCTCGATTTGCAAGAGAAAGAAGTCAACGATCGGGGCTATCATTTCGCCTACATGAGCAATCCGGAGGCCTGCATAGGCTGCCAGAGCTGCGCGTGGGTGTGTCCCGACGCTTGTATCGAAGTCTACCGCGTGGTAGAGAAATGAACCTGAGTAATCACCATTAACTCTCAAAAGATGAACGATAAAGTTACATTAATGAAGGGTAACGAGGCTCTGGCCGTGGCGGCAATACGCTATGGTGCCGACGCTTATTTTGGTTACCCCATCACCCCGCAGAGCGAGGTGCTTGAGACGCTTGAAGCATTAAAACCGTGGGAAACCACCGGCATGGTGGTTCTCCAAGCCGAGAGCGAAGTGGCCGCCGTCAATATGGTGTATGCCGGCGCGGCCTGTGGAAAAACGGTGCTCACGAGTACGTCGAGCCCCGGCTTCAGCCTCATGCAGGAAGGCATGAGCTACATGGCGGCCAGCGAAGTGCCCGCCCTGATGATTAACGTGATGCGCGGCGGCCCCGGCTTGGGCACCATCCACCCGTCGCAAGCCGACTACTTCCAGGCCTGCAAAGGCGGCGGCCATGGCGACTATCACGCCATCGTGCTCGCCCCGAGCAGCGTGCAGGAGATGGTCGACTTTGTGGCTCTGGGTTGGGACCTGGCGTTCAAATATCGCTGCGTGTCGATGATTCTGGCCGACGGTGTCGTGGGTCAAATGATGGAGAAAGTGGTTCTTCCCGAGCAGCGTCCGCGCCGCACCGAGGAAGAAATCCGCAAGCTGTGCCCCTGGGCCGTGACCGGCCGCAAGGACATGCGCCCGCGCAACGTTATCACCTCGCTCGAGCTCGACGACGACATCATGGAGGCCAACAACCATCGTTTCCAGGCCACCTACCGCGAGATTGAGAAGAACGAGACGCGCTGCGAGCTCATCAACACTGAGGACTGCGACTACCTCATTGTCGCCTTCGGCAGCCCCGCCCGCATCAGCATGAAGGCCATGGAGATGGCCCGCGAGCAAGGTTACAAGGTGGGTCTGGCACGTCCCATTACACTGTGGCCCTTCCCGGTGAACCAAATTCGCGAGGCCGCCAAGAATGTCAAGGGCATCCTGTGTGTGGAGCTCGCCACCGGCCAAATGATTGAGGACGTGAAGCTCGCCATCGAGTGCAGCAAGCCTGTGGAACACTTCGGTCGCCTGGGCGGCAACGTGCCGGCTCCCGACGAGATTCTTAACGCTCTTCACGAGAAATTTCTTGACAAATAATTAACACGTAGAACCTCACATTATGGAATTAAATAAAATAATTTGCCCCGAGAACCGCGTTTACAAGAAACCGGAGTTGCTCAACGACACCCACATGCACTACTGCCCGGGCTGCAGCCACGGTGTGGTACACAAGCTGGTGGCGCAAGTCATTGAGGAAATGGGCATGCAAGAGAAGGCTATCGGCGTCTCGCCCGTGGGGTGCGCCGTGTTCGCTTATAACTACATCGATGTCGACTGGCTACAGGCCGCCCACGGACGCGCGCCCGCCATGGCTACCGCAGCCAAGCGCCTGATGCCCGACAAGCTCGTGTTCACCTATCAAGGCGACGGCGACCTGGCCGCCATCGGCACCGCCGAGACGATTCACGCCTGCAACCGTGCCGAGAACATCACCATCATCTTCATCAACAACGCCATCTATGGCATGACCGGCGGACAAATGGCCCCTACCACCCTGCTGGGACAAAAGACCGCCACCTGCCCCTACGGCCGACGCGTCGACCTCAATGGATATCCCCTGGCCATCGCCCCGCTGCTGGCACAACTCGACGGCACCTGCTACGTGACGCGCCAGAGCGTGCACAACGTGGCCAACGTGCGCAAGACCAAAGCCGCCATTCGCAAGGCTTTCGAGAACAGCATGAAGGGCATCGGCACCAGCGTGGTGGAGGTGGTGAGCACCTGCAACACCGGCTGGAAACTCTCGCCCGAGAAGGCCAACGAGTGGATGGTCGAGAACATGTTTGCCAAGTATCCGTTGGGCGACCTCAAGAACAGGGAGGAATAACATCACGCTTTTTGTTGAACTTTTTATCACAACTATAATAAGATGAAAGAAGAAATAATCATAGCCGGTTTCGGCGGACAAGGCGTGCTCTCGATGGGCAAGATTCTCGCCTACTCGGGCCTCATGGAGGAAAAGGAAGTGACCTGGATGCCCAGCTACGGACCCGAGCAACGCGGCGGCACCGCCAATGTGACCGTCATCCTGAGCGACGAGCGCATCAGCTCGCCCATCCTCAACACCTACGACACCGTCGTGGTGCTTAACCAGCAGAGTCTCGACCGCTTCGAGAGCAAGGTAAAACCCGGCGGCGTGCTCATCTACGACAGCTACGGTATCCACAACCCGCCCACTCGCGACGACATTCGCGTCTACCGCATCGATGCCACCGAGGCCACCTTCGAGCTCAAGAACAGCAAGTCCTACAATATGATTGTGCTGGGCGCCCTGCTCAAGATTAAGCCCATGGTAACCCTCGAAAACGTGTTGCGCGGCCTCAAGAAGTCGCTTCCCGAGCGCCACTGGCACCTGCTGCCCATGAACGAGAAGGCCCTGCAAAAGGGCATGTCGCTCGTGAAGGACTAAACACCCTCAACTCGCGACATATCGAGATGAAAACCATCAAACTCATCGCAGTGTTGCTCACGTTGCTTGCCGGCAGCGTGAGCACACTTGCTTTTGCGGCCACAACGGCCGACGAAAACGCCACAACGGCCACATTGAGCGAGCCCAACATTCAGCAGCTCAAAGGCAAGATAGGGCCTTACGCGATTGTGATGAGCCTCGACTTGAACAAAATGGAAGAGGACCAAATGGTGGGAACGTACTATTATGTGGACCGTCCCCACTCTGTATTCACATTGCGCATCGCCTCGATGGAGGCAATCAACGCCAGCGGCTCGATGCGCATCGTGCTCAAGGAATACTCACCATCAGGGAAGCACACCGGCACCTTCGACGGCCAGTATGAGTGCCGAGGCGATTACTATGCCGGCACTTTCACTAACGCCACCAACGGCAAGAAATTTAAATTTGTACTCGAGTGACGAAACGCCTACTTGCCACACTGTGCCTCGCGCTCATGATAGCGACAGCCGCGAGTGTCGCGACAGCCGCCACGCGCGATGACGGTCCCATCGAGGTGGACTGGTACCCACTGTTTACCGACAGTGTGGGGTGGAACATCTACAGCGGCGGCTTCGTCATCGGGTGGGTGAACGCCCCGTCGGGCCTCGACGTGGACATGGGCCACAGCATGGAACTGGGGTGGCTCAACGTGATAGGCGCCAAGCTCAACACGGGTCATGGCCAGCGCATCACGATGGGCGTGGGCATCGACTGGCGCAACTACAAGTTGTGCCGCGGCACCCGCTATGCGTGGGACGACGACCATGTGTGGACCGACCTCTACCCCACCGACGCCACGCCACGCTCGTCACGCCTCAAGGTATTTTCGCTCACATTGCCCATCATCTTGCGGCAACGCCTCGTCAACAAGGTGGACCTCATGGCGGGCGCTATCGTCAACTTCAACGTGCACGGCAGCCTGGAGACCGTCTATGACCTCGACGGCACGAAAATCACCGAGCGCACCACGCGCATCCACCAGGTGCCCGTCACCGCCGACATCTTCGCCGGCGTAAAATGGAGCTGCCTGGGCGCCTACGTGCGATACAGTCCGTGCCACGTACTGCGCCAGGAGCACGCTCCGGTCTTCACTTCCTTCTCCACCGGCATCTTCCTCGGCTTTTAACCCAAACTTTTTTAGAACGAATCAAAAGCGGCCCCTCGCATGAAGGGGCCGCTTCTTTTAAAGATCTTTATGGAGTGCTCACAGGCCTATTTCACAAGCTTGTTCACCTTGGTGGTGCCGTCGGCCATCTTGGTGACCTTGATGTTCACGCCGTCGAACGGAACGCTCGACACCATGCCTTGCGCGTTGACATACTTCACGCTTTCCACACCGGTGGTGGCAATGTCGTTAATGCCGGTCTTCGTGCTCGATTGCACATAGATGGTGACCGAAGCGTTGACAGTATCGTCAACGGTCGAAGTGGCGGTGAGGGTCACGGGAGAGTAAGCGTAGTTCTTATCAACAGGTGCCGCATTGCCGTTGGGTTGGTTGATCGTGTTGCCGTCAAACGCCTGGGCCGTCACGAGACCATCGGCATTGACAGTGGCGATGCGCCCATCGCTGCTGCTCCAAGTCACCTCAGTGCTGGCGCCTTCGGGTTCAGCGCCCACCACGCTCAGTTGCAGCGTCTCGCCGGCGGTGAGGGCAATCTCCTCGTCATCGGTGTGATTCAGCGTCAACGCCGCGGGAGCCAATGGAGGATAAACGAATTCGTCGCCCACGATAAAGACTTCTCCGTTAGTGCGAGAACCATACCATTTGGCGGCTGTCCGGTCAGCTGCCGTCCACGGATGGTCGAAGGTAAGTTTATTTTCGGTTCCCGTGCCGGTCACGTCAAGATAAACCTTATTGTCAGGATCCCACAGATAGAACGAGAATGTTCCCGAGCTCGTGGTGAGCATCACCTCGCTGGGCGCCGTGAAGGTGTGATCAGCGGCAAGATCGATGTGAACCGGTTCGGTGGCCAAGCCGCCAAAGTTAGTAATAGTTACCCTGTAATTCTCGTCCTCGCTGATGTTGCCCGTATAGGCATAGTCAAAGTCGTTGTAAGTGTAAGCGGTCACACCATTCTTAGCGTCGCCGGGCACCATGGTGCTGCCCGGAATATAATAAGGAGTGAGCGTCCTTCCGGCATAGCTTCCGGTTTTGATATACCTACACAGATATACATTCGTAGCCCATATCAAACGGGCCGATTGCACGAAAATGAGGGGGGCTGTGTAATACCAACCTTGATTTGTTTCGCTATAAAACACGCCGCGCAAGGGACATGCGCCATAGGTGGTCGACGTGTACACGGCTTTCGTCGTGTCGACTTTGATAACCGGCGAGCTGTAAGTCTCGAGGTCAAGCGTGCCGCGAACGGGACCGGCAAACATACCGGCAATCTTGAGGGTGCCGGCAGTGTCATCGGTGTCATAGATGATTACATCGGCTGTATAGCTGCCGGTGACGGTAGCTTCGGCGGGGTCGGCGGTGCGGTTGCTCGAGGTACTATAGCTCCACGTGTAGCATCCCAGGAGGTCGCTCGCCACGGTGTTCACATTGTTGATTCGGGCAGGAGCCTTCTGGCTCGGCAAATTCATTTGGGCCATCGCCTGCTGAATCATTTCCTTCTCGATTTCGGGCGTGGCTTCTTTCACGTCGCTCAAGTCGGCCGGCAGCGGCGGAGTGGTGGTGGCGGCGACAGCCATAGCGATAGCCGCCAAAAAGGTAAGCAGAGTAGTTGTTCGCTTCATAATAATACCGTTTTTAGTGAATAAATTGTGATAAGTTGAAAATTTATGCCACAAAAATACAACATTTTTTCATTTTTTCCACACTTTCACGACAAAAAATTGCGCATCAACCACTCTTTTTCACCCATTTTTTTCACCGCCACCATTAGGCTACCCGCCGGCTGCCGCCTTGGTGGTTGGCAAGAATATGCTTTCCCTTATCTCAGTCACATAATCGAAAAGACCCTTCCAAAAGGCGTCATCATTTGCAATTTCGCCCGAAAAGCGCTGGAATTCTTCTTTAAACTCAGTGGGCGACATTTTCACGGCCATTTTCAGCAACACTCTCACCCGCATGATATAATATGCCACAACATGGGCGGCAAATCCCTTATCGTGCCGCCTTGCGTCTTCCTCGTCACCTGCGGCGGCATCGCCGCCACGGGAGGTTGCCGCATGAGCCAAGAGCCACGCCTCGACAAGCCTCGCTTCCCCTATAAAACCATAACCATATCTATCATATTGAAATATCCCAAAATTGTTTTTATTGTTTTTATTGTCTTTATTGTTTGATTTTCAAAGAGCCGGCGAAATTTACCAATTTTAAATCCTAAATTACACACTCGCCACAAGCATCTCAAAACCAAAGATTGCATTAATTTAAAAACAACAAGGACAACCCCAGCCAATGCTCAAAGCTCAAAGCTCAAGGCTCATAGCTAATTAAGCAAGAGGTTGTAGAGGGCGGTCACGTCGGAGCCGTTGACGATGCCATCACCGTTCACGTCGCCGTCGAGCACGGGTGTGCCGTCGAGGTGCGTAGTGTAAATGGCGGGCATGCCGGCAGGACCGCCGCTCTCGCCCAGCAGGGCGTTGTAGAGGGCTGTCACGTCGGAGCCGTTAACGGTGCGGTCGCAGTTCACGTCGCCCTCGGGGAAGTGGTCGATGACGGTCACCGCAAGGGTCGCGGGAACGCTCAAGCCGTCAGCACTCGCCACAGTGATGGTGGCCGTGCCCTCTTTCACACCCAGCACCTGAAATATCTTGGTACCGGCCACAGGGGTATGGGCCGCACCGTTCGACGGGGCATCGATGATGCGCGCTATTGCCACACTCGGGTCGCTCGATGTGGCCACAATCTCGGTCGGTTCGGGGTCGAACATCGGCGTGAGCGTCACTATCGTGTTGAGGCTCACAGTCAATTCCTCGGCCGGCAACGTGATGATGGCATTTTTGAGAACCACTATGTGGCAGGTTGCGCTCTTGCCCTGCACGCTCGCGGTGATGTCGCACTCGCCTTGGCCCACGGCGATCACCGTGCCGCCGGCATCAACGGTGGCCACGGACTGGTCGCTACTCTTCCATGTGGGGGTGAGCCCAGTGCCGTCGGGGGTCACGGTAGCAACGAGCGTCACCTGCTCGCCAATGCGGTCGAGAGTCACGGTTTCCTTGTCGAGCGTGATTGCGATTTCGGGATAAGACACCATCACATGGCAGAAGGCATAAACGGCAGGATTGGCCGTCAAATTCACCATAATGTCGCACGTGCCGGCAGCTACCGCGAGCACCTTGCCGGTAGCGTCAACGGCGGCCACGCCGGCATCGGTCGTACGCCATGTCAGAGCACTGCCCTGTGGAGTCGCCGTGGCCGTGAGCTGCAGCTCGTCCCATTGCATCAGCGTGGCTGTGGTTTGGTTCAGTGACAGTTTGTCGCTGAGGTAGGCTTTCAGGCTGCCGAAGTTTTCCCAATGTGGTGCCGAGAAATAGGCCGACAGGGCTGTCGTGGGCACATGAAGCGCACCGTTATAGCCGGCAAATGTTGAGGTGCCGCATGTGGGAGGCACAATGGCATAGCTGTTCACAGTGGTGGGGTTGAATTTGAGGTTCCCCAGCCCGGTAACTCCGCTTCCCACATTAAGTGTCTTGATTTTATCGGCCGGAAAACTGCTTTTAACGGCGGGCTTGACAAAATTTCCCACGCCTGTAATCGTCAATTCTTCCAGATTGTCACAACCATTAAACGCATTTTCACCGTAACTTGTGACTGAACAGGGGAGGATTATGCTTGTTAAATGGTCGCATCCGTTGAATGCGTTTTGGCCGATGGACGTCACCGAGTTGCCTACTCTCACGCTTTCCAAGCCGGTGCATCGTCCGAAAGCATTATAGTCAACAACGGTGACTTGGTCGGGGATTACCACACTCTTCAACGAAGTGCAGTTGGAGAACACATTGCTGACAATTGAAGTGACCGACTTGCCAATCGTCACGCTTGCCATGCCAAAACAACCCATAAAGGCTGCGTTCCCAATCGTCACCACTTTGTCGGGGATGGTGAAAGACGGCAAGCTCTGACATTCGTAGAAGGCCATCTCGCCAATGGCGGTAATCGATTCGGGGAAGGTCACGCTCGTCAAGCTGCGGCAACCCTTGAAGGTGTTGGCCTTAATTTGGGTGATTGCATCAGGAAGGGTCACGCTTTTCAAGCCCCTGCTGTCACTGAAAACGCTGTGGCCAAGGCTTGTGACCGAATTGGGAAGTGCCATGCTCGTCAGTCCGTCGCATGACGAGAATGCGCCAATGCCGATGGCGGTCACCGAGCCGGGAATTTCGATGCCTGCCAAGCCCGAACAACCGAAGAACGCACAATTTCCAATCGTCGTGACTGAGTTGGGAATAATAATGTCGGTCAATCCCTCGCAAGAATAGAAGGCATTGTCGCCTATTTCTTTGACCGTGTTAGGGATAATGGTGTTTTTCGTGCCACAGAGGAGACGGTTGGACGCTGTCTCAATCAGAGCGTGGCAATCGTCGCGCGAATCATAACGGATGTTGCCCTGTTCAACCTTTATTTCCTCCAACTTGCTGCACTCCAAGAATGCGTTGTCTCCTATGGTTTCCACCGACCGCGGAATCGTGATACGGGACAAATTGGAGCATTTGTTGAACGCAATAGGCCCAATGGTGGCAACCGAATTGCCAATCGTAAGGTCCCGCAGGGCGACGCATCCTTGAAAGGCACGTTCCCCTATCGTCACGACCGTATTGGGTATTGTGAGACTCGTCACGCTTGTGCATGACGCATAGCCACCTGTGAGGATTTCGGTGACGGTGTACTCTTTTCCCTCGTTGGTGACAATCCCGGGGAAATACAGCTCTCCCGTCACGTTAGGAAAGAAATCGGTGCGCAGTCGAGCCGATACGGTTTTACCGTCGGGCAGAACCGTGTATTCATGCGCACCTTGATAGAACTTCTCGGCAGTGGCCGATGGTGTGGCGAACACAGCAACAAGGATGATGCTGAGCAACGTAAAATGGTATTTTGCGAGTCTCATAGCTGTAAGTATTTATAAATTAATAATTGTTGTTTTCAATCACACGCAGACAACCGCTCGGCATCATGTCATAAACAGCGACATTTTAGTACATATATAGCATTTTCGATAAGACGAGAATCCCTTTTCACCAAATACTCCATTGTTGATAAACGGACAACTATATTGGAGTTCACATTGGAATTGTCAAGGGTGTCACGTGATCTTAAATAAACATAATCCTCTTTTGATCCAGGGAAATAAAATGACCTTTGTAATAATATCCCAATTGAGCAAAAACAGCGTATGTGGTAAATATCATCAATGAAATAAGAGTATAAATTTGTTTCATCTTATTGTTGTTTTAATGATTCTACTTTTGCAATAATGATTCCTGTTAACGCAGCGGGAACGTAATTATTCGTGTCATGAGGAACATAATCGTAATATTTGAGTATCTTTACGTTGAGGGTGATTAAAGCAACTTCGTTTTCCAAATCGGGAATATCGCTACGACGGAAATACATGCCACGTAAATAATTGGTCTTATCTATTTCTTTTTCATCAGCTGCATTTTCGTTAGGTGTAACAGACAAAATCCTTGCATATACAATCCGTGAATCATAGGACTCTATCTTTACCTTAAAGCACATGTTTGGCCCATCAAGCCATTTTTTCGATGAATTCTCAAAGTAAAACGTATAAAAGTCTATGGGCTCATCGTCGTTGCCGCACGAGGCGAGCGGCAAGGCCAGCAGCATGAGCATCAAGGTTATAAATAATAATCGTTTCATTATTACATTAATTTACTGGTTCAACGATGCCCACCCAATGATGGACCATAAAATAATCTATCATGGGTAGTTCATCTCTCTTAACTTTTAAAAGAACAAATTTCATCATTTGGCCTTCCGTAATCTTATGACCATTAAAATTTTCTTTCTTAAATCGCAGACCATCGTTTATCACAGGGAACAGTAAAGAGGTTCCAATCTCTTCAAATTTCTTTTGGACTTCTTCGGGCGTTTCCTCTATTCTAACCCGAACATAGCCATTATCATCTGGAATAATGACTGTTGCCATATAGACACCTTCCGGGCCATCAATCATATCGGCACCAAATGGGGGCTCGTCGTTGCCGCACGAGGCGAGCGGCAAGGCCAACAGCACGAGCATCAAGGTTATAAATAAGTTCTTTTTCATTGTTTTAAGTTTTTTAGTAGCAAAGGAAAATAAGTTTATTCCGCACAATAATAGTGTAAATAAATATCTTTCCATAGTTAATTATTAGTTTACCGGTTCAACAACACAAAGAATCGCAACTCGTATCGATGTGGGAATAATTGCGTTAGGATCATGATATTTTCTGTCATTCATATCTATGAACTTGTATCTGAGAATTTTAATCTTGATGGCACTTCCCACTAAACCTTCATTATCGCCCCAAAAGTCGTTTTTGATGATTAATAGCATCTCGGGGCCCAAACGTTCATCTTTAATGGTTAAAATAGCGTAAACTAAGTCCTCGCTAACTGAAGTAACCTTTACTTCTACAGGATTGTCGAAGCCCATTACAGGATTGTCGAAGCCCATATTGAATGAACTCATATCACGAAACTCGTCATAAAAAGTGAATATAGGTTCATCGTCGTTGCCGCACGAGGCGAGCGGCAAGGCCAGCAGCACGAGCATCAAGGTTATAAATAAGTTCTTTTTCATTGTCATTCATTAAATTAATTCTATAATTCCTTCCCAACACGTTTTCATATACTTGAAACTATCTAGGCCCATATATTCCTTAAAACTCAGTAATTTGAAATGAATTTCATCACCGATTACCATTTCTCGGCCTTGCAGGCAGCGTTGGTTAATGAGCAGAAGATGATCTTGTCTCGGATATTGAGCTATCTTATTATTTAACACTGAGGTTGGACAAGAAACAATTGACACCCATACATATTCCTCACCGGTTTCGCTGACTCGTGTCATTGGGGTAATTGTAGCCGTATATTCACCCTCGGTACCATCTATCATTTTAGGTTCGTCGTCGTTGCCGCACGAGGCGAGCGGCGAGGCCAACAGCATGAGCATCAAGGTTATAAATATGTTCTTTTTCATTGCTTTAAATTATATTTAAATTTTAGTGTTTTATTGTTTGTTTCTTGTTGGCTTGATTTGGGTGTGTGGCGGGGTGGCGGATGTGCGGGTGCTTTACCCCTCGTGAGGGCAAAGATAGCGAGAATCGCCGGATAAAACAAATAAGAATTCATCATTTCAATTGAATTGAATTACATTAGTATTTCAGAGATGTTGTAGAAACATGGGGCGTCACTCGACGAGGAGGGTGCCCTCGTAGGCGGTGCCGTCGGCGAGGGTCACGGTGACGGTGTAGGAGCCGGCGTCGAGGGCGGGGACGGGCACGACGTTCCCGCCGCCGGCGAGCGGCGCGGCAGTCTGGGTAGCGCCGGTGGCGTCGTCGGTCACCTCGACGTAGCCGGCGGGCGCCGTCAAGTCGAGTTCGACGGTGAGCGTCTCCTCTCCACCGTCGTAAATCACCTCAGGCGGCGTGCCTTCGTTATGTTCACCGCTCGTGTTGGACATGTTAACCACTTGGGTTCCGTCATCGGCTTGCGCTGTGCCGATGGCTGCAAGTGCAAGCAGGGTTAAAAAAAGACACTTTTTCATAATAATGAGTTTGTTAAAATTGTTAATATATGTCCAAAACGGCACCAAAATTGGGGCCGTTCGGCTCATACAAAGATACAACACGTGCGTCCGTTTGTCAAGGATAAACAAATCATCAGCAGCTTTGTAATTCGCTCTTATACAGTGATTTAATTTTTTAAAATATCATCGACAAAAAATGTCCCATTTTTAGGGGTAAAAAAGACAGGTTATAGTCAAAATAGTGCTTTGTTGTTCCTTGTTGTATGACGATAATTTTGCGATGGGTGTCATACAATAAAAACAACGATACTTTTGTTCTTATGCGGACTTCTGTTCTTATGTCATCCCGCAGGCTCATTGCTCAAAGCCGAGCACACCATCATGGCGCGTTTAGAAACTTTTTTTACGAAAAGATGATTCTCATTTGCCGGTTTATTTATAACTTTGTAGAGACAACGACGTTATCATTAATTCCAGTTATGAATCCATTCATCAAACATATAACGAAAAGCATGCTCAAGGCGTGGTGCCTTGCTGTATGTGGCATGGTTTGCGTCACGGCCGGCGGCGCCGAGATGCGTTTTCACTGCGAGCGCGACACTCTCGAACTTAACGAATTATTAACGGCCGGAAAGGCCAGCGGATTGCGCACGGGCAACGCACTGACGACGTTCTATGCCGGACGGTTACTCGACCGGCCCTATGTAGCCCACACACTCGAGGGTGACGAGGAACGGCTCACAATCAACATTGACGAACTGGACTGCACCACCTTTGTCGAAACACTCTACGCCCTGACGCGCGCCACGCTCGAGGGGCGCACTTCGTGGCGCGACTATGCCCACTACCTGGAAGATGTGCGCTACCGTGGCGGCACCATGGGCGACTACGCCAGCCGGCTGCATTACATCAGCGACTGGCTCATGGACAACCGCAGCCGCGGCAACGTGGAGGAAGTGACAGCCGACGTGAAAGGCGTGCGTTACAAGGTAAAAACCATCAACTACATGAGCACGCACCGCGACAGCTACCCGTCGCTGGCCGACAGCGCGCAGTTCATTAAGATAAAGAACGTGGAAGGCGGCTATGTGAACCACCGCTTTCCCTTCATCCGCAAGGAAGCCCTGGACAGCCGCGACGTGGAAAACACCCTGCGAAGCGGCGACATGGTGGGCCTCGTGACCACCATCGACGGTCTCGACATCTCCCACCTGGGCATCATCAAGAAGAGCGACGACGGAAAGCTCTACCTGCTTGACGCCTCGAGCGTGGGCAAGAAAGTGATGCTCGAGCCGCAACCGCTCAGTGAGCAGCTGCGCAAGCACAAGAGCGTGATAGGAATTCGCGTGTGGCGCATCAAGCAATAACAGCTCAAGATTCTTTGTGAATCTTGAGGGGGGTAAAGGGTAAAGGGTAAGGGGTAAAAATTTTTCGGAACCGCAATTCAACACGCGTTTTTCCCCCCGATCACAAAAGGATGGCCACCCGATTGCTCATGAGAGCGCGGGTGGCCATCGCGTATGCAAGCTGGAAAGAAGTGTTATTCGGCAGTTTCCTCCTTAGCGGGAGCCTCTTGTGCCGGAGCTTCCTGCGCGGGCTTGGCTTCGGCCTTCTTACCGCTGGAGCGGCGGCTGCGGCGGGTCGTCTTCTTGGCGGCGCGCTCAGTCTTGCTGGCGAGCATAGCCTCGTTATAGTCGACGAGCTCGATGAAGCAAGTCTTGGCGTTGTCGCCCAGGCGGTTGCCGAGCTTAAGGATGCGGGTATAGCCACCGGGACGGTCGGCGATGCGTTGCGCGATGTTGGTGAACAACTCGGTAACGGCATACTTATTTTGGAGATAGCTGAACACGTGGCGGCGCGAAGCCGTGCTGTCGTTCTTGGCGCGGTTGATGAGCGGCTCGGCATAGATGCGCAGCGCCTTGGCCTTGGCCAGCGTGGTGAAAATCCTCTTGTGGAGAATCAGCGAGCTGGTCATGTTGGAGAGCATGGCGTCGCGGTGTGCCTTCTTGCGGCTCAGGTGGTTGAATTTCTTATTATGTCTCATTGTTATTAATCTTTATCAAGTTTATACTTAGTAATATCCATGCCAAAGGTCAAGCCGTGGCTTGAAAGCAGTTCTTCAAGTTCGCTGAGCGATTTCTTGCCGAAATTGCGGAACTTGAGCAAATCGGTCTTGTTGAAGACAACGAGTTCGGCAAGCGTTTCGACTTCGGCCGACTTGAGGCAGTTGAGCGCGCGCACCGACAGCGACATGTCGACGAGCTTCGTCTTGAGCAGCTGACGCATCTTGAGCACTTCCTCGTCAAATTCCTCCTCACCGTTGTTCTCGGTGGTGTCGAGGGCGATTTTCTCGTCGCTGAAGAGCATGAAGTGCTGGATAAGAATTTTCGCGGCATCCTTGAGGGCGTCCTTGGGCTGGATAGAGCCGTCGGTGGTGATTTCAAGGATAAGCTTCTCATAGTCGGTTTTTTGCTCCACACGGTAGTTGTCAACTTCATACTTGACGTTGACGATGGGCGTGTAGATCGAGTCGATGGCGATGACGTCGATAGGGTCGTTGGGCGAGCGATTCTCCTCGGCGCTCATGTAGCCGCGTCCCTTGTTGATGGTGATGTCCATCTGGAAATTGGCCTGCGGGTCGAGGTTGCAAATCACCAGGTCGGGGTTGAGGACCTCAAAGCCGCTGAGCACATTGGCGATGTCACCTGCTTTAAACACTTCCTGTCCGGCAACCTTAATGGTAGCTTTCTCGGTTTCGGTTTCTTCGACGACTTGCTTGAGGCGCACCTTCTTGAGGTTGAGGATGATGTTAGTGACATCTTCCCTCACCCCGGGGATGGTTGCGAACTCATGGCGGACGCCATCGATGCGGATGTTGCAAATCGCGAAGCCCTCAAGCGAGGAGAGCAGGATGCGACGCAGCGCGTTACCGATGGTCACGCCATAGCCGGGTTCGAGAGGCCGGAACTCGAATTTGCCGAAATTATTGTCGGCTTCGAGCATCAAGACCTTGTCAGGTTTTTGAAATGCTAAAATAGCCATGGAGATGTGTTATTTATTATTTAGAGTATAACTCGACAATGAGTTGTTCCTTAATGTTCTCGGGGATTTCCTCACGCTGCGGCAGGTTGAGCATGCGGCCACCCTTGAGTTGCTCGTCCCATTCGATCCAGGGATACTTGCTGTGGTTGAAACCGGCAAGCGCGTCTTGGATAACTTCGAGGGATTTGGCTTTCTCGCGCACGGCCACCAGTTGTCCCTGCTTGACCGAGAACGACGGGATGTTGACCACACGGCCGTCGACGGTGATGTGCTTGTGGAGAACCAGCTGGCGGGCAGCGGCGCGCGTGGGAGCGATACCCAGGCGGTACACGACATTGTCGAGACGGGCCTCGAGCAGTTGCAGAAGCACCTCGCCGGTGACGCCCTTCATACGTGCGGCCTTGTCAAAGAGGTTACGGAACTGGCGTTCGAGCACACCATAGGTGTACTTAGCCTTTTGCTTTTCGCGAAGTTGCGTGCCATACTCCGAGAGTTTGCGACGCTTGTTGGCACCATGTTGTCCCGGCGGATAGTTCTTGCGGGTGAGGTATTTGTCTTCACCGTAGATGGGCTCGCCGAGCTTACGTGCGATTTTTGATTTTGGGCCGATATATCTTGCCATAATCGATTGTTAAAATTAAATTTGAGAAGTGTTGTAAGAATCACCGCAGTGTGCAGCCGCGATTGCAGAGAGGTTGTCGAAATGCAATCAAAATATCACTGGCCGTGATTCGCGAAAAAAGTGAATAAAAAATTGTAATTGTTTTGGGATTAGTGTCCTTTCAACAGAGAACAGTATTACACCCTTCTTCTCTTGGGAGGACGGCAACCGTTGTGGGGAAGCGGCGTGACATCGATAATCTCGGTGACGGCGATGCCGGCGCCGTGGATGGTACGGATAGCGCTCTCGCGTCCGTTGCCGGGACCCTTAACGTAGGCCTTGACCTTGCGCAGGCCCAGGTCATAGGCGACCTTAGCGCAATCCTGCGCGGCCATTTGCGCGGCATAGGGGGTGTTCTTTTTCGAGCCCCTGAAGCCCATTTTGCCGGCCGAAGACCAGGAAATGACTTGACCCTGGCCGTTGGCGAGGCACACGATAATGTTGTTGAAAGAAGAATGGACGTGGAGTTGTCCCACACCGTCGACCTTGACGACTCTCTTCTTAGCTGCGACTGTCTTTTTTGCCATACTGTGAAATGATTATTTGGTAGCTTTCTTTTTGTTAGCAACAGTTTTCTTGCGTCCCTTGCGGGTGCGCGCGTTGTTCTTCGTGCTCTGGCCACGCACGGGCAGGCCGTTGCGGTGACGAATGCCGCGGTAGCACCCGATGTCCATAAGGCGCTTGATGTTCATTTGTACTTCGGTGCGGAGGTCACCCTCGACCTTGTAGTTCTCACCGATGACTTCGCGCACCTTTGCCGCTTCGCTATCGGTCCAGTCCTTGACCTTGGTGTCTTGGTTCACACCGGCGGTATCGAGGATCTTGGCTGCGCTGCTGCGCCCGATGCCAAAGATGTAGGTGAGCGCGATGACACCTCTCTTGTTCTGGGGGAGGTCAACTCCCACGATTCTTATTGCCATATTGAATTACTGTGTAAAATATTTTGCAAAGTTAATAATTTTTTATCCTTGACGTTGCTTGAACTTAGGATTTTTCTTACAAATAACGTACAAACGCCCCTTGCGGCGGACGATTTTGCAGTCGGCCGAGCGTTTTTTGATTGAAGCTCTAACTTTCATTGTTATTGTATTTGTTAAAAAGGTGGATAATAAAAATGGGTGGGTTATTTGTAGCGGAAAGCGATACGTCCCTTCGACAGGTCGTAAGGCGACATTTCCACTCTCACCTTGTCACCGGGGAGGATTTTGATGTAGTGCATCCTCATCTTGCCCGAGATGTGGGCGGTGATTTGGTGTCCGTTCTCGAGTTCTACGCGGAACATTGCGTTCGAGAGTGCCTCGACGATAACGCCGTCTTGTTCGATTGCGGTTTGTTTCGACATGAGTTGTGAAAGTTTTTAGTTGATTTTGTTTTTTGATAACTGAATTTGTGGGTGAACTACCGTTGTGACGGCTTAGATGAACCTGTCGCCGAGCACTTCCTTGATATAGTCGAACGACGAGAGGATGTCGGCCTTGCCATGGTGCACGGCCACCGAATGCTCGTAGTGGGCCGATGGCTTGCGGTCCTTGGTGCGCGTGGTCCATCCGTCGCGCTCGATGACAATGTTCTTGCTGCCCAAGTTAATCATAGGCTCAATGGCGATGCACATGCCGTTCTTGATGAGCGGGCCCGTGCCGCGGCGCCCGTAGTTGGGCACCTCGGGGTCCTCGTGGAGCTTCTTGCCCACGCCGTGGCCCACCATTTCGCGCACCACGCTGTAGCCGCGATGCTCGACATAAGACTGGATTGTGTGCCCGATGTCGCCGATTCGGTTGCCCGGCCGTGCCGCCTTGATACCCTCGTAGAGGCTCTCCTTGGTGGCACGCATCAGGGCCAGCGTCTCGGGGGCCACGTCGCCCACCGGGAAGGTGTAAGCCGAATCGCCGTTGAAGCCGGCCGGTGTAACGGCGCCGCAGTCGATCGACACGATGTCGCCATCGTTGAGCACATACCCCGAAGGGATGCCGTGCACGACAACCTCGTTGACCGAGATGCACACCGAAGCCGGATAGCCATAGAGTCCCAGGAAGCCCGGCACGCACCCGTTATCGCGGATAAACTCATCGGCGATTTGGTCGAGGCGGCGGGTGGTGATCCCGGGGGCGACCCACTTGGCGAGTTCGCCAAGCGTGCGCGCCACCACGAGGTCAGCTTCCCTTAGTAGTTCAATTTCTTCTTCAGTCTTAAGAAAAATCATTTCCTTGTCAAAAAACAGAAATCATCATTAGTTTTCACGCTTGAGCGCCGGTGCGCGTCAAAGCGAACGTCCTTTCACTTTACCACTCTTCATGAGACCATCGTAGTGGTGCATCATGAGGTGCGTTTCGATTTGCTGCAACGTGTCGAGCACAACGCCCACCATAATCAGCAGCGACGTGCCGCCAAAGAACTGGGCGAAGCCCTGGCTCACACCAAAGAAGCGCGCGAAAGCGGGCATAATGGCGACCAAGCCCAGGAACAACGAGCCCGGAAGGGTGATGCGCGACATGATGGTGTCGATATACTCGGCGGTCTTCTTACCGGGCTTGATGCCGGGGATAAACCCGCTGTTCTTCTTCATCTCCTCGGCCATCTGGGTGGGACGCACCGTGACGGCAGTGTAGAAATAAGTGAACGCGACAATAAGCAGGAAGTAGATCACGTTGTACCAAAAACCGTTGTAGTCCATGAAGATGCTGTTGCCGCCATCGCTGAAGAAGCCCTGGAGCGAAGCCGGAATCATCATGAGCGCCTGAGCGAAGATGATAGGCATCACGTTAGCCGCATTCACCTTGAGGGGAATGTACTGGCGAGCGCCACCATATTGCTTGTTGCCCACGATGCGCTTAGCATACTGCACGGGAATCTTGCGCGTTCCCTGGGTGAGCATCACGCCACCGGCGGTCACGGCAAAGAGGATGATAATTTCAACGAGGAACATCACCAGACCGCCCTGTTGCGTGGTCCAACGGGCCACAAACTCTTGGGCGAACGCGCTGGGGAAGCGGGCGATAATACCCACAAGAATGATGATGGAAATACCATTGCCCAGGCCCTTGTCGGTAATCTTCTCGCCCAGCCACATGATGAACATGGAGCCGGCCGTGAGCACCACCGTGAGGAAGATGAAGTTGAACGCGTTAAGGTTCAAGTCGCCACCGGTGCTTGCCACGATGTGACGCAGGTTGAGCAGGTAAGCGGCCGACTGGACAATGAGGATAGCCACCGTCAAGTAGCGCGTGTACTGGTTGAGTTTCATGCGGCCGCTCTCGCCCTCGCGCTGCATCTTCTGGAAACTGGGAATCACCATGCCTGCCAGCTGAATAACAATCGACGCTGTAATGTAAGGCATGATACCCAGGGCGAAGACCGACGCTTGCGAGAAAGCACCGCCCGAGAACATATCGAGGAGCTCCATCAAGCCGTTACCCTTCATCTGCTCGCTGGCGGCCGCCAGGGCGTTGGGGTCGATGCCGGGCAACACCACGTAGCACCCAAATCGGTAGATAAGGATGAACAGGAAGGTGATGCCGAGCCTGCGGCGCAGTTCCTCGATTTTCCAAATATTCTTAATGGTTTGAATGAATCTCATCGTTTAAGATATAAAACGTGTTTTTAAACCCTGTTGATAGAGCCTCCGGCCTTGGTGATAAGCTCCTCGGCCTTCTTCGAGAACTCATTAGCCTCAACGGTGAGGGCGCGCTTGATGTCGCCGTCGCCAAGAATCTTGACGAGCTGCTTCTTGCGCACGAGACCGGCACCAATGAGGTCGGCGATAGTAATCGTAGCGAGGTTCTTGGCTTCGGCGAGCTCGTTGAGCGTGCTCACGTTGATAGCCTTGTATTCCTTGCGGTTAATGTTCTTGAAACCGCCCTTGGGCAGACGACGCTGGAGCGGCATCTGACCGCCTTCGAAACCAATCTTCTGCTTGTAACCCGAGCGCGACTTGGCGCCCTTGTGACCGCGGGTCGACGTGCCGCCCTTGCCACTGCCCGGGCCGCGACCGATGCGACGTTTTGCCTTGTTGGAACCTACTGCCGGAGTCAAATTACTTAAATCCATGATGTACTGTATGAGTGTAAAAAAGATTAAACATTAGTTACTTCGACAAGGTGACGCACCTTGTTGACCATGCCCATGATGGTGGGGGTGTCTTCCTTCTCGACGACCTGGTTGAGCTTGCGCAGGCCCAGCGAGTCGAGAATGCGTTTTTGATTGGCGGGCCTGTTGATGCGGCTGCGCACTTGCTTGATTTGAATCTTTGCCATAGTAGTGTTGTCGTTTTTATTAACCGTTAAACACCTTGTTGACGCTGATGCCGCGATAACGGGCGATGTCGAGCGGGCTGCGCATCTCGTCGAGGGCCTTGATAGTGGCCTTGACCAGGTTGTGAGGGTTGCTCGAGCCCTTCGACTTGCAAATCACGTCCTTAATACCAACGCTCTCGAGCACGGCGCGCATAGCACCACCGGCCTTCACACCCGTACCGGGAGTAGCCGGCTTCATGAAGATGCGCGAACCGCCAAACTTGGCAAGTTGCTCGTGGGGGATAGTGCCCTTGTGCACGGGCACCTTGATAAGGTTCTTCTTGGCAGCCTCCACGCCCTTAGCGATGGCGGTGGTGACTTCATTGGCCTTACCCAGGCCGTAGCCTATGACGCCATTACCGTCGCCCACCACCACGATGGCGGCGAAGGTGAAAGTGCGTCCACCCTTGGTGACCTTCGTGGTGCGGTTGATGGCCACGAGACGGTCTTGGAGCTCGATGTCGCTCGATATCTTAACTCTATTGTTCTTTTTAGCCATGATGTAATATTAAAATTTAAGACCGGCCTTGCGTGCACCGTCGGCCAATGATTTTACCCTGCCGTGGAAGAGGAAGCCGTTGCGGTCGAAGACCACGGTCTGGATACCGGCTTCGAGCGCCTTCTTGGCCACGTTCTCGCCCACTTTGGCTGCTTGTTCACTCTTAGTGCCCTCGGTGATGCCGCGCGAAGAAGCCGACACGAGGGTGGTTCCGGCAACGTCGTCGATGAGCTGTGCGTAGATAGCCTTGTTGCTGCGGAACACGCACAACCGCGGGCGCTGGGCAGTGCCACTGATCTTGCCGCGGATGCGTGCTTTGATTTTATTACGTCTTTGAAGTTTAGAAACCATGATTGTGTAAAGATGAAATAACCAGTAAAATTATTTAGCTGCCGCGGTTTTACCCGACTTGCGGCGGATAACCTCGCCCACGAACTTGATACCCTTGCCCTTGTAAGGTTCAGGCTTGCGGAAAGAGCGAATCTTGGCGCAAATTTGGCCCAGGAGCTGCTTGTCGGCGCTCTCGAGGGTGATGAGCGGGTTCTTGTTGCGCTCGCTCACGGCGTTGGCCTTCACTTCGGGAGGCATCTTGACGTAGATGGTGTGGGAATAACCCAGCGCCAGCTCGAGCGTTTGCGGGTTCTTCATCGTGGCGCGGTAACCCACACCCACGATTTCCATCTCCTTCTTGAAACCGGTGCTCACGCCCACCACCATGTTGTGGATAAGGGCACGGTAGAGACCATGCTGCGCGCGCGACTCGCGGTTGTTGTCGGGACGGGAAACTTTTATTTGGTTGTCTTCTTTCTCAACAGTGATGTTGGGGTTGATGGCTTGCTTGAGCTCGCCTTTGGGACCCTTGACGGTGACTACGTTGTCGTTGATGTCGACAGTGACACCAGCGGGAATCTCGATGGGTAATTTACCTATTCTTGACATAATCTTTTCCTTTCTTAGTTTAGATTAATACACGTAGCACAGCACTTCGCCGCCGATTTTCATCTCGGCAGCCTGCTTGTTGGTCATGATGCCCTTGGAGGTAGAGAGGATAGCGATACCTAGGCCGTTGAGCACGCGCGGCATCTTCTTGTAGCCGGCATACTGCCTCAAGCCGGGGCGCGACACACGCTGGAGGCACTTGATGGCGCTCACGTTGTCGACGCTGTCATACTTGAGAGCGACCTTGATCGTGTCGTAAGGCTTGTCCTCGTTCTTGACGAACTTGTAGTTGAGGATGTAGCCCTGTTCAAAGAGAATCTTGGTGATCTCCTGCTTCATTTTCGAGGAAGGGATTTCAACGACGCGGTGCTGGGCGCTGATCGCATTCCTCAATCGGGTCAAATAATCTGCTATAGGATCAGTCATTGTTTTGAAATGTTTTAAATTAATCCGGACTGCGTTGAGCCGAACAATATTTAATACTTAATTTGTTTTTTGTTTTGTGTTGTGGAGACGACCGGGTGATTACCAGCTTGCTTTCTTCACGCCCGGGATAAGGCCTGCCGATGCCATCTCGCGGAAGTTGATGCGCGAAATGCCAAACTGGCGCATGTAACCCTTGGGACGACCCGTAAGCTTGCAACGGTTGTGCAGACGCACGGGCGAAGCGTTGCGGGGCAGAGCCTGCAGAGCCTCATAGTCGCCGGCCTTCTTGAGGTCCTCGCGTTTTTGCGCATACTTGGCCACGAGCTTCATCCTCTTAGCCTGGCGGGCTTTCATTGATTCTTTTGCCATAGTGATGAATTAGTTGTTTTTAGCGTTCTTAAAAGGAAGACCGAACTCTTTGAGCAGCGCGTAACCTTCCTCGTCGGTCTTGGCCGTGGTGACGAAGGTGATGTTCATACCTTGCATGCGTTGCACGTTGTCGATGTTGATCTCCGGGAAGATGATTTGCTCGGTCACGCCCACGGTGTAGTTGCCACGGCCGTCGAGCTTGCCTTCGATACCCTTGAAGTCGCGGATGCGCGGCAGGGCGATGCGGATGAAGCGTTCCATGAACTCATACATCTTGTCGCGGCGCAGCGTCACGCGGGCGCCAATGGGCATTTTCTTGCGCAGCTTGAAGTTGGAGATATCCTTCTTCGAGACGGTCTGCACGGCCTTTTGGCCGGTGATAGTGGTGAGCTCGCTGATAGCGGTTTCGATGATTTTCTTGTCCTGCGTAGCGTCGCCAAGGCCCTCGTTGAGCACGATCTTGGTCAAGCGCGGAATTTGCATGGGCGAGCTGTAGTTGAACTGCTTCATGAGCGCGGGAGCGATTTTCTCGTCGTATTGTTTCTTCAGTGTGGTGCTCATTACTTAATCTCCTCTCCTGATTTTTTAGAATAACGAACTTTGTTGCCCTTGTCGTCAAACTTGAAGCCGACGCGGGTGGGCTTGGGGGTACGGCCGCTCTTGGGGTCCACCACGTTGATGTTCGACAGGTGGATGGGAGCTTCCATCTTGATAATGCCACCCTCGGGGTGTTTGGCGCTGGGCTTGGTGCTCTTCGAGACGATGTTGATGCCCTCGACGATGGCGCGGTTTTTCTTAGCGTCGATGCTAAGGACGCGTCCGGTCTTGCCCTTGTCGTCGCCGGCGAGCACATAGACGGTATCGCCTTTCTTTATGTGTAGCATTGCCATTGTGATTGTACTGTTTTAATAAGTTTTTTTACTTGTAAATGTTTTTAAAGCACTTCGGGAGCGAGCGAAACAATCTTCATGTTGGTGGCGCGAAGCTCGCGGGCCACGGGGCCGAAGATACGTGTTCCACGCAACTCGCCGGCGTTGGTCAGCAGCACGCAGGCGTTGTCGTCGAAGCGGATGTAGGAACCGTCCTGACGGCGGATTTCCTTCTTCGTGCGCACGACAACGGCACGCGAGACTGTACCCTTCTTGACGTCGCTGGCGGGGATGGCGTTCTTGACGGTGACGACGATTTGGTCGCCCACCGAGGCATAACGCCTGCCGGTACCGCCGAGGACCCTGATGCAAAGCACTTCCTTCGCACCGCTGTTGTCAGCTACATTGAGTCTGCTTTCTTGTTGGATCATAATAGTATCTTATAAAAAATTGATAGGTCTTGGGTGGTGGATTATTTAGCCTTCTCGATGATTTCGACAAGTCTCCATCTCTTAGTCTTGCTCAGCGGGCGAGTTTCCATGAGGCGCACTTTGTCGCCAACGTTGCACTCATTCTTCTCGTCGTGGGCGTGGTACTTCTTTGTCTTGTTGACAAACTTGCCATAGATCGGGTGTTTCTCCTTGAACTTGACGGTGACGGTGATAGTCTTGTCACCCTTGTTCGACGAAACGATGCCGACGCGGTTTTTACGTAAGTTTCTTTTTTCTTCCATTACTGTAGCGGTTGTGGAATTATTGTTTGTTGTTGAGTTCGCGGGCGCGTATCTCGGTTTTCAGGCGCGCGATGTTGCGGCGGTCGAGCGTAATCTTGGCCGGGTTGTCGAGCGGTGAAATCGAGTGCTGAATTTTCAGCTGAGTGTATTCCTTCTCGGCCACTTCGAGACGGTCGCGCAACTCCTTATCGGTGAGTTCTCTCAAATCTTCCTTTTTCATAATGCTTTGTGAATTTGAAAATCAAAGGGATAGTTGTTGTTAAACCGTCTGCGTGGGGTCATAGTCGTGACGGATGACGAACTTGGTGGGGATGGGGAGCTTTTGTGCGGCAAGGCGCAATGCTTCCTTAGCCACTTCGAGGCTCACGCCGTCAATCTCGATGAGGATGCGTCCGGGGAACACGGGGGCCACATAGCCGGCGATATCGCCCTTACCTTTACCCATACGCACGTCGGCGGGCTTGCGGGTGATGGGCTTGTGGGGGAAGATCCTTATCCACACGTTACCTTCACGCTGCATGTAGCGGGTCACGGCGACACGGGCGGCCTCGATTTGGTGGGCGGTAATCCACTTCGAGTCAAGGGCCTTAATGCCGAACGAGCCAAACGAGAGCTGGTAGCCGCGCTTGCAATAGGTGCGCTTGCGGCCGTCGGCGGGCCTTCTGTATCTTAATCTTTTTGGTTGTTGTAACATTTTAATCTTGGTCTTTTAGAACGATTACACATTATATTAACGGTTGTTCCTGCGCGGGCCACGGAATCCGCCACGACGATTGCCGTTGCCGCTGGGGCGACGGTCGTTCGACGATGAGGCGAAGTTGGGGGCCAGGTCACGCTTGCCGTACACTTCACCGCGGCAAATCCACACCTTCACGCCGATGAGGCCCACCTTGGTCAAGGCCGGCACAAGAGCGTAGTCGATGTCGGCGCGCAGCGTGTGCAGCGGCGTGCGGCCTTCCTTGAACATCTCACTGCGAGCCATTTCGGCACCGTTGAGGCGTCCGCTCACGAGCACCTTGATGCCCTCGGCGCCCATCCTCATGGTGGAGGCGACAGCCATCTTGACGGCACGACGATAGGCAATCTTGCCTTCGATTTGGCGTGCGATATTGGCGGCGACGATTTCGGCGTCGAGTTCGGGCCGCTTCACCTCGTGGATGTTCAGTTGCACATCCTTCGACGTGAGTTTCTTCAATTCTTCCTTGAGCTTGTCCACGTCCTGGCCGCCCTTGCCGATGATGATACCGGGACGGGAGGTGCAGATGGTGATGGTGACCAGCTTGAGGGTCCTCTCGATGACGATTCTCGAGACGCTTGCTTTAGCCAGGCGCACGCTGAGGTACTTGCGGATTTTGCTGTCCTCAAGGATGGTGTCGCCATAGTTCTTGCCGCCGTACCAGTTGGAGTCCCAACCGCGGATGATACCCAGGCGGTTACTGATTGGATTAACTTTTTGTCCCATAGTAGTGAATTGTTAAGCGTCTTGATTATCTTTGTTAATAGTGTCGAGGAACATTGTCACGTGGTTGGAGCGCTTGCGGATGCGGTAGCCGCGGCCCTGAGGAGCCGGACGAAGGCGCTTGAGCATGGGTGCCGGGTCGACGAAGATGGTCTTGATATAGAGCTCTCCGCTCTCGGCCTTGCGGCCGTTCTTCTGCTCCCAGTTGCTGATGGCGCTCTTGAGGAGCTTCTCTACATCGGCAGCGGCATGCTTGTTCGAAAAATGAAGGAGGCCGAGAGCCTTGAAGGCTTCCACGCCGCGAACCATGTCGGCCACGAGGCGCATCTTGCGCGGCGAGCTGGGCACGTTCTTGAGCTTGGCAAAGAATTGATCCTTGCGGGCTTCCTTAATTTTATTGGCTGATTCTCTTTTTCTTTTACCCATTGTATTTAATTCTTTTTTTGTCAATGAATTGTTTCCCGGGCCCTTAATTACTTGTTGTTACCGCTGTGACCACGGAAGGTGCGCGTGGGGGCGAACTCGCCCAGCTTGTGACCTACCATGTTCTCGGTTACATAGACGGGAATGAACTTATTTCCATTGTGCACAGCGAAGGTGTGACCCACGAAGTCGGGCGAGATCATGCTTGCTCTCGACCAGGTTTTGATAACGGACTTCTTGCCGCTCTCGTTCATGGCGTCAACTTTCTTCTCGAGCTTAACACTGATGTACGGGCCTTTTTTTAATGAACGACTCATATCTTAGTTGTTTAAACTTTTATCAAATTACTTCTTTCTTCTTTCGATGATGTACTTGTTAGACTGCTTCTTGGGAGCGCGGGTCTTCAGGCCCTTTGCGTAGAGGCCCGTGCGCGAACGCGGATGACCGCCGCTCTGGCGTCCTTCACCACCGCCCATGGGGTGGTCAACGGGGTTCATCACCACACCACGGTTGTGGGGACGGCGTCCCAGCCAGCGCGAGCGTCCGGCTTTACCCGACTGCTCGAGCGCGTGGTCGCTGTTGCCTACCACACCCACCGTGGCCTTGCACGAAGCGAGGATTTTGCGGGTTTCTCCCGAGGGTAATTTGATGATGGCATAAGTGCCTTCACGAGAAGTGAGCTGTGCAAAGGTGCCGGCCGAGCGGGCGATGCGTGCGCCCTGGCCGGGCTTGAGCTCGATGTTGTGAATTAAAGTACCAACAGGGATGCTGCTCAGCGGGAGGGCGTTGCCCACTTCGGGCGCCACGTTCTCGCCACTGACCACCGTCGCCCCTACCTCAAGGCCGTTGGGCGCGATGATATAAGCCTTTGCCCCGTCGACGTAGTAGAGCAGCGCGATGCGCGCCGAGCGGTTGGGATCGTACTCGATGCTCTTTACGCGTGCGGGTACACCGTCCTTATTTCTCTTAAAGTCGATGATGCGGTAACGGCGCTTGTGACCGCCGCCACGGAAGCGCGACGTGAGGTGGCCCTGGCTGTTGCGGCCGCCCGTCGAGCGCTTACCGACGGTAAGAGACTTTTCTGGTGTACGGGTCGTAATGTTGTCAAATACACCAATAATCTTGTGTCTTTGCCCCGGTGTTGTGGGCTTGAATTTTCTTACTGCCATTGTTTTTATTAAATATTGCTATAGAAATCGATAGTTTGTCCTTCTTCGAGCGTGACGAGAGCCTTCTTGAAGGCGGCCACCTTGCCGCGCTGCAAGCCGCGACGCGTGTAGCGCTGCTTCTTCTTGCCGTCGTAGTTCATCGTCTTAATCTCAACAACCTTGACGTCGTAGAGCTTCTCGATGAGGTCTTTGATTTGGAACTTGTTCAAGTCGGGTTGCACCTTGAAGGTGAAACGGTTGTTCTTCTCGCTGATGGCGTTAGCTTTCTCGCTAACCACGGGTTTAATTACGATACTCATAGTGTTTACCTCCTTCGATGTGATTAGAAATTATTCAAAGTTTCCACGCTGCTCTCGGTGAGGATGAGCATCTTGTTGTCGAGAATGCGGTAAGTGTTGAGCTCACGGGCAGTCACGATGCGGGCCTCTTGGAGGTTGCGCGACGACAGGTACACGTTGCGGTCCACGCCGTTGAGCACCACCACAATCTTTTGTCCCTCGAGCTTGAGGGCGCGCGTCATGGCCAGGAAGTCCTTAGTGCGGGGTGCCTCGAAGGTGAAGTCTTCCACCACCATGATTTGGTTGTCTTGAGCCTTGAACGTGAGGGCCGAGCGGCGGGCAAGCGCCTTGACCTTCTTGTTGAGCTTGGTGTGATAGTCGCGGGGTTGCGGACCGAACACGCGGCCACCGCCACGCAGCAGCGGCGAGTTGATGTCGCCGTGGCGGGCGCCACCGCCACCCTTCTGGCGGCCCAGCTTCTTGGTCGAGCCGGCGATTTCGCTGCGCTCCTTGCTCTTGTGGGTTCCCTGACGCAGGTTGGCCAGGTGCTGCTTGACATCGAGATACACGACGTGCTCGTTGGCGTTATCGATAGCGAAAACGTCGTCGCTGAGCGTCACTTTCTTCCCGGTGTCTTCTCCTTTAATGTTATATACTGCAAGTTCCATTATTTCACAATTGATAAGATTGAACCTTTAGAACCCGGAACCGAACCCTTCACGACGAGCAGGTTGTTTTCGGGCAAAATCTTGATGATCTGAAGATTTTGAATTGTCACTCTCTCATTTCCCATCTGGCCGGCCATGCGCATTCCCTTGAACACCTTGGCGGGATAGGAGCAGGCACCAATCGAGCCGGGGGCGCGCTGGCGGTCGTCCTGACCGTGGGTCTTTTGGCCCACACCACCGAAGCCGTGGCGCTTGACCACACCCTGGAAGCCTTTACCCTTCGAGGTGCCGATCACGTCGACAAACTCGGCGTCGTTGAACAGTTCCACCGTGATGGTGTCGCCTGTCTTGTGGTCACCTTCAAAATCCTTGAACTCGGCCAAGTGCCTTTGGGGCTTCACGCCGGCTTTCTTGAAATGTCCTGCCATGGGCTTGGTCGTGTGCTTGTCCTTCTTTTCCATGTAGCCAAGCTGGATAGCCTCATAGCCGTCTTTTTCAAGAGTCTTCACCTGCGTCACCACGCAAGGGCCAACTTCGATAACAGTGCACGGCACGTTCTTGCCGTCGGCACTGAAAACGGATGTCATTCCGATTTTCTTTCCTAATAATCCTGGCATTTCTCTTAAAAAATTTTTGTTTTTAAAAAACTGTTGATTGTCTCTTTTTCTTACTTGTCACTAAAATCGTGTAGTCGTGTCACGGGCGTTATCACACCTTGATTTCCACTTCCACGCCGCTGGGCAGCTCAAGCTTCATCAAGGCGTCGACAGTCTTGGCCGTCGAGCTGTAGATGTCGATGAGGCGCTTGTAGGCGCACAGTTGGAATTGCTCGCGGCTCTTCTTGTTGACGAACGTGGAGCGGTTCACGGTGAAGATGCGCTTGTGGGTGGGCAGGGGGATAGGACCGCTCACCACGGCGCCTGTCGTCTTGACAGTCCTCACGATTTTCTCGGCCGACTTGTCGACCAAGTTGTGATCGTAAGATTTCAACTTAATTCTGATTTTTTGGCTCATATTATTAATTATAAAACAATTTTGTTATTTCAACAAATCAACTCGTCCCTGCACCTCGGCAAGCACCTTCTCGGCTATCGAGCGGGCCACCTCGGCATAGTGGGAGAACGACATTGTGCTCGTGGCGCGGCCGCTGGTGATGGTGCGCAACGACGTCACGTAACCAAACATCTCGGCCAGCGGGGCCGTTGCCTTGACGATGCGGGCGCCACTGCGGCTCGTTTCCATGCCCAGCACCTGTCCGCGACGCTTGTTCAGGTCGCCAATCACGTCGCCCATGTTCTCCTCGGGAGTCACCACCTCCACCTTCATGATGGGCTCCAGCAGCACAGGCTTTGCCTGGGCGCAGGCGCGCTTAAAGGCTTGGATGGCGCAAATCTCGAACGAGAGCTGGTCGCTGTCGACAGGGTGGTAGGAGCCGTCGAGCACCGTCACCTTGAGGCGTTCCACGGGATAACCGGCGAGCACGCCGTTGCGCATAGCCGTGGTGAAGCCCTTTTGGATGGCCGGGATATACTCCTTGGGGATATCGCCGCCCTTCACCTCGTCGACAAACTCGAGGTTACCCTCGAAGTCGTCGTCGACAGGCTCCACGCGGCAGATGATGTCGGCAAACTTGCCGCGGCCGCCGGTTTGCTTCTTGAACACCTCTCGCAGCTCGACGGGTGCCGTGATGGCCTCCTTGTAGGTCACCTGCGGACGGCCCTGGTTGCACTCCACCTTGAACTCGCGGCGAAGGCGGTCCAGGATGATATCGAGGTGCAACTCGCCCATACCGCGGATAATCGTCTGGCCGGTCTCCTCGTTGGTCTCCACCTGGAAGGTGGGGTCCTCCTCGGCGAGCTTCTGCAAGCCCACGCCCAAGCGGTCGAGGTCGTTTTGCGTCTTCGGCTCCACGGCGATACCCAGCACGGGCTCGGGGAAGTCCATAGCCTCGAGGACCATGGGGTGTTGCTCGCTGCACAGGGTGTCGCCCGTGCGCACGTCTTTGAAGCCCACACCGGCACCGATGTCGCCGCAACCAATCACCTCCATGGGGTTCTGGTGGTTGCTGTGCATTTGGAACAGGCGCGAGATGCGCTCCTTCTTTCCCGAGCGGGCGTTGAACACATAGCTGCCGGCCTCCATCTTACCGCTGTAAACGCGGAAGAACACGAGACGTCCCACATAGGGGTCGGTGGCAATCTTGAACACGAGCGCGCACAGCGGCTCATCCTCGCGGGCGTGACGCACCACAGCCGTCTCGGTGCCCGGCACGCGGCCTTCCACCTCGCCCGCGTCCTCGGGGCTGGGCAGATAAGCGCACACGGCATCGAGCAGTGGCTGCACGCCTTTGTTCTTGAACGAGCTGCCGCACAGCATGGGCACGATGGCCATGCTCAGCGTAGCCTTGCGCAGGCCGCGACGAATCTCGTCCTCGGTGATGGTCGACGGGTCGTCGAAATACTTAGCCATGAGGTCGTCGTCGTGCTCGGCAATAGCCTCGAGCATCTTGTCGCGCCACTCACGGCACTCGTCGAGCATGTCGGCCGGAATCTCGGCCACCTCATACTCAGCTCCCAGCGTCTCGTCGTGCCAGTAAAGCGCCTTCATCGTCACCAGGTCCACCACGCCCTTGAAGTGCTCCTCGGCGCCGATGGGCAATTCCACCGGGCAGGGGTTGGCGCCCAGGATGTCGCGCATTTGGCGCGCCACCTCGAGGTAGTTGGCGCCGGCGCGGTCCATCTTGTTGACATAGGCGATGCGGGGCACGCTGTACTTGTCGGCCTGGCGCCACACCGTTTCGCTTTGAGGCTCCACGCCTCCCACGGCACAGAACGTGGCGATGGCCCCGTCAAGCACGCGCAGCGAGCGCTCCACCTCGACGGTAAAGTCGACGTGTCCCGGGGTGTCGATAAGGTTGATTTTATATTTATCACCGCCATAGTTCCAGAAGGCCGTAGTGGCAGCCGAGGTGATGGTAATCCCTCGTTCCTGCTCCTGCACCATCCAGTCCATGGTGGCCGCACCGTCGTGCACCTCACCTATCTTGTGGGTCAAGCCGGTGTAGTAGAGAATTCGTTCTGAAGTCGTCGTTTTACCGGCGTCGATGTGAGCCATGATGCCGATATTGCGAGTATATTTCAGTTGTCGTTCGGTAGCCATTTCGTTCGTTTGGATTTCCTTGCCGCCACCCGCGGGCCGCGGGGGAATATCGTGGTTACTTAATTAGCCTCCTTATTGTTGATTAGAACCTGAAGTGAGCGAATGCGCGGTTAGCCTCGGCCATGCGGTGCATGTCTTCCTTGCGCTTGAACGCGCCACCCTGCTCGTTATAGGCGTCCATAATCTCGGCTGCCAGCTTGTCGGCCATGGTCTTGCCGCCGCGCTTGCGGGCGTAGAGAATCATGTTCTTCATCGAGATGGACTCTTTGCGGTCGGGGCGAATCTCGGTAGGCACCTGGAAAGTGGCGCCACCGATGCGCTTCGACTTGACCTCGACTTGGGGCGTAATCTTCTCGAGAGCGGCCTTCCAGATTTCGAGGGGCGTTTTCTCCTCGCTCTTCATCTTGTTGCCCACCAGGTCGAGTGCGCTGTAGAAGATGCGGTAGGAGGTGTTCTTCTTGCCGTCATACATAAGGTGGTTGACGAACTTCGAGACGCGCACGTCGCCGTACACGGGGTCGGGAAGGATAATCCTTTTCTTTGGCTTTGCCTTTCTCATTGTTTCAATAAATTTCAGTTTTAAGTCTGCTTGGTTGTTGCTTCTTTGTTCTTCAACGCGGGCCTCTGCCGTTGTTTACTCAACCGTTCTACGTCTTCCAATAAAACTAAAAACTAAGTTTGACTTTTTTTGATTTTGTTAAGTTTTGATTTGTTTGTTAGTAAGGGGTCGCTACGCCGGCCGGTTTATTTCTTGGCGGCCTTGGGGCGCTTGGCACCGTACTTCGAGCGGCGCTGCGTACGTCCGGCCACGCCGGCGGTATCGAGCGTACCGCGAATGATGTGGTAACGCACACCGGGAAGGTCCTTGACACGTCCGCCGCGCACCATCACGATGCTGTGCTCTTGCAGGTTGTGTCCCTCGCCGGGGATGTAGGAGTTCACTTCCTTACCGTTGGTGAGGCGTACACGTGCCACCTTGCGCATTGCCGAGTTAGGCTTCTTGGGCGTGGTGGTGTAAACGCGGACGCACACGCCGCGGCGTTGCGGGCAGGCGTCGAGAGCGGGCGACTTGCTGGTGCTTTCCAGCTTAGTGCGGCCTTTTCTTACTAATTGCGAAATTGTAGGCATCTTAGTTCTGTTTTACGTTTTTAATTAATTTTGTTGATAATGAATGTTTCAGTTTTCTTGCGCGTTTTTGCCCCGCACTTTCAACCACCACAAAACCAACTGTTTAGCTCGTGGCAGCCGCCGCTCGGGCAAAAAGCGTTGCAAAGGTACGCACTAATTATCTAACCACCAAATGTTTTTAAGCCCAAAACCATTGAAAAAGGGGGCCGAAGCTCCCTTTTCACCTTTATATAATAAGATAACTATGTATCTTTCAAGTAGTTTGATAAATTATTAAATTTTGTTAATTTTAGAAAGGTTTAATATCTTTTAACGCCTTCCCCACCCTATCCTTGGGGCTGAGGAGCATCTCATCGGGCTTCAGGCGCCAGTCGATGGCCAGCTGCGGGTCGTCAAAACGCAGCGTACACTCAGCTTGCGGGGCATACACATTATCGACCTTATACTGGAACTGGGCCACATCGCTCAGCACGGCGAAACCGTGAGCGAAACCGCGCGGAATGAACAGTTGGTAACCATTGTCGGCGCTCAGTTCAACGGCCACGTGGTGCCCGAAGGTGGGGCTGCCGCCGCGCAGGTCCACGGCCACGTCGAGCACGCGTCCCTGCGACACCCTCACGAGCTTGGCTTGGCTCCACTCGCCGGCCTGGAAATGGAGGCCGCGCAACACGCCGCGCGTCGAGAACGACTCATTGTCTTGTATAAATTCCACCGACCCCACATGGGAGCGAAACTCCTCGAGTTTGAATGTCTCACTAAAATAACCGCGCGCGTCGCCATGCCTTACCGGCTCGACGAGCCACACGCCCTTGATAGCTTGTTCAATAAATTTCATCGTTACAAAATTTTCCACAAAAGTAGCAATTCCTCGCCACATGAGCAACTTTTTGAGCTGCGAGCCTCGTGCTTTGAGCGTAAAGTGAGGCCGCGGCACCCGGTGCGGGGGTCGCGGCCTCATTATTATGAGCGTGGATGACGATTAGCGCAGTTGCTTGCTCGTCGTCTTAGTTCCGTCGTTATACTCGGTGACGATGATGTTCACGCCGTCGAAGGGCTGGTCGCTCTCGACGCCGGCCACGTTGTAGTAACGCACGCGGGTAACAGCCTTCTCGGCGTTCACATCGTTCACAGCCGTAATCACAGCGCCGGTGCCGCTGATGTTGAGCGGCTTAACGATGTAGTCGTAAGCGTTAGCGGCTGCGCCCTTATGAGCCACTGCGCGACGCGGAGCGCCGGCGCCGGTGTTACCGGCGTAAGTTTCCTCGTTGAGCGTGACAATAGCGTCGAACTGATAGACATCGCCGTCGTTGGGCGTAGCCGTTTGCTCGAGCATATCCCATGCCACCTTGAAGTAGCCGTCGAGGTCACCTTCGTTGTACCACGAGCTGACATATTGGTTCGAGATGAACTCGCGCGAAGGCACGAAGAAGGCGTCGGCAGCGGCATCATACACTGCCCAAGTGATGTGGACATACTCGTAAGGCTTGGGAGTGACGAAGAAGTAGCGGTTCTTGCCGTCGTGGCCGTAGGCGCTCTCCTTGCAATCCTGGGTACCCACAAAGTTGGCGGTCACCATCACGTTGGGAGCGCTCGAGTAAGTACCGGCCTTGCAGTCGGCGATAGCGGGCAGGTCAACGACGTGCATCTTGGGATTGATGTTGTTCATGAGCTGACCCTTGACCGAGCTGGCGGGAAGCACCTTGTCCTTGTACTGGCGCAACAGCGCGAGTTGCTGGTCCTTGGTCATTTCCACACCGTTGTTGTGGTCGGTGAAGTAACGGGTCGAGAGCGTGAGCTTAATCCAGTTACTTTGATCGTAACGCGAGTGACCTTCCATGAGGTTGGTCTTGGTCATCATGTAGTCGATTTCGTTGCTCTTGATTTGGCTCTTCTCCACATACTGGGTGCTGAAGAAGTCGTCCTTGTCCTTGCAGTAGAGCGCGCCGTAAACGGTGTGGGTAGCGCCATCGACAGTAATGGTCTCCTCGGCGTCCTCGTCGAAGTAAACGGCTTCGAGCTCGCAGTCAATCGAGTATTCGGGACCTTCCACGATACCGTTCACGATGAGGTTACCCAGCGAGTTGCCCGTCACGAGCATGCCCAGATAGTCATACACGGCGCCGTTGTCGTACACGAAGTCGCCGCTCTGCTCCTTGTTGAGGCCATCGCGCTCTGTGGGCGGGTTGGTCGAGTAGTCACGCACGATGGCGTCGCCCTTGGTGTCGCAGCCGTTGTTGAAGATCACGCCGGTGGGCACCGTGAAGTTGTTGTTGCCGCCAAAGTACTCGGTGAAGTCGAAGCGATACACCTCGTAGCCTTCGCTATCGTAACCCACGAGCTCGCAAATCACACCGGGATAGTCGTTGTGGTGAGCGTAGTTCGCGTCGTCGCTCTTGGGCAACATCGCGCCATTGTCATTCCATGCGTGGCAGAACACGTTGTCCCAACCGGGCGTGTTGATGAAGTACACATAGTAGTGGTCTTCGAGCATCTGCGCGCAGTCGGGCACACCGCTGGCGGCCACATAGGTATATTCGCGGGTCTCGTCCTCGGTGTCGTCGTCGTTGAGGCTGGGCCACGTGTAGTACACGTTACCGGCGCGGCGCCACAGCGTCTCGCTCTGCTTGACGCTACCGTTGGTGCGCGTGAAGTAGAAGTCGGCGATAGCGTTCTTCACCGTCCAGGTGAACCAGCTGCGTCCGTCGGGCGTGGTGATTTCGCCGGCGTAGACGACCTTGTCCTCGTGATTGAAGTTACCTTCGGCGGTAGCGAAGTCGGCGTTCGACGGGTCGGTCTTGAGCTTATCCCAGGCGATGAGCGTGGGGTTCTCCACGTTGGCGGTCTTCTCGAGGTGGATGGTCATCTCGTTGGTACCGGTTGCCATGGGGCGGAGCAGCACGGTGGGATGAGCGGCGTCGGTGAGGTTGACGATCACCATGAACTTGCCGCGCGTGTTCATCTCGTAGTCATAGTACTCGGTCTGGTCGAACGTGGCGGCGGGGAGTTCCACATTGATATCCTTGTCTTCGATAATCTTCGTGGCACCGTTGGCACCCATGCGCAGGTGGTTCTCGCGCAGGTAGGTGTAAGCGCCGTCGTCGTTGGTCTCGGTGAGCGCCTTGATGAACTGGAAGGTGTTGCCGTGCTTCACGTCGTTGCCGTCGACGGTATAGTCAAGCGTCACGCCGCTCAGGGTGTAGACCTTACCGTCGGTGGTTTGCATCTCGGCGGCGTCATTGGGGGCGAAGCTGTATTGCTTACCATTATAATAATAGGTACCCATCATGTAGAGCGGCTCGTTGGCGCGTTCAATAATCACATACTCGTTGTCGAGGTCCACGGTGATATTGAAGCGGCCGTTGAGGTCCATACGCCAGTTGCGGTGGTCGGCGTGGTAGCGCTCGATGGAGTGCTTGGTTCCCAGGCCGCTCTCGCCGATGGCCTCGCCATGCTCGAGGTGTGACATGAGGCGCAGCGGGTTCACCACGGCGTCCCAGTTCTCTGTGGCAGTGCTCTCGGCCAGCACGCTGGCAAAGGCGAAGCCGTCCTGGTCGCTGGCCTTGGTGAGCTGCACGTTCTCCAGGGTGTAGACATGACCGTTGCGGGTCATCTTGATACCGTTGTTGGGGGCCCAGCCGTGACCGTTGGCCTTACCAATCAGGTAGAGGTCCTTACCAATCATCGGCACAACGCCCAGGCGGTAGTCGTTGTTGGCGACATTGGCCTGCGTGTTGTTATTGTCCTCATAGTTGTACACATAGTACTCGGTGAGGTTCGACTGGGTAATGGTGGGCGATTGCTGTTGGCCATCGGTGAAGATGACGCTGATGCTGGGCGTAGGAGCCGTCACGGTGAGCTTATACCAGCTCTTGCCGTCGACAAGCGTCTCGGTGGTGCTCAGCGCGACCTTGCTTGTGGCGAAGCCTTCGTTCACGACATAGTCGTTGCCTCCACGGGTGTAGTACACGTGTGCATAAGGAGCCCACGAAGCGCGCACATAGATGGTGAACGTGTTGCTCGTCTCGTTCCAGCCGGTAATGGTCATCGTGGCCAGGCTGGCGGGCACGGTGAAGGTGAGGTTACCATAGCCGTCGGTCACGCGGAAGTTGGCACGATTGCCGTTGGTTCCGTCGGTGAGCGTGATGCCGGTGCACAGGTCGGGGTGCACGCCATAGTAATCGTTCGACACACCGCCATACCACACCTCGTCAACACCATCCTTCATGACAAACTGGAACTCGTCGCCGGTGTTGACGGCGTTCTTGGTCACGGTGTAAGAACCGTCTGAGAGCGTCATGGCCGTTTGCGTCCATTCAGTGCTGCCACCGAATGCGCCGGCGAGGTAAAGCCCGGCCTCGGGAGCCGTGGTCATCACATTGGCCGTGATACCGGCTCCGCTGGTACCATCCTTCGAGCCATCGAAGGCAATGTAGTAAGTACCCTGGCTGGGAAGCGTGATATTCTCGGTTTGGTGACCCGAGCCGGCCACGGCAATCACCTTAAGGCTGCTCGTGGTGCTGGTGACAGTGAAGTGATACCACTTCTTACCCAGCGCGTTGACATTCGTCACCTCGGTACCGCTCACACCAATCTGGCTATCATTCCAAGTATTGATACCCGCAGGTGTATAATCAGCGCCATCGAAAGCATAGAGCGTAGGAGCCACATCATTGCCCGTGTTACGCACATACACATTATAAGTATAGGTAGTGGGAGCCACAAGACCCGTCACGCTGAACTTCTTCGTATTGAAGTTCACCGTAAACGTAATGTTGCCCGTACCTTTAATCGTGATATTCTCACCCAGGTTGCTTGCGGCGTTGTCGAACAAGAAGTCATACTGCGTGTTATTGGCTGTGACAGTAGTGCCGGCCGCAGCGCCGTACCACTTGTCACCGCTACCCTCATTATTGTTATAGATAAACTTGAAAGTAGCGTTATTGGGCACATTGCTGACCGTGGCCGTATAAATACCGGCACTCTGCTTGGTCATCGTAATCTGGTTTGCCCACTCGTCCCACGAACCGGCAATCTTCACCGTAGGCTCGGCGGCGGCAGGAGGCGTAGTCGTGACGCTAGACACTGAATTATTAGTATAGTCGTAAACGATGTAATAAGTGCCCGGGGTCAATGTGGTACTGTTGTTATATGATACATCTTGTTGGTCTGTACCATGTACAATAGCTTTCATTGTTGGATAGCCCGTGGCCGTGACTTTGTACCAGTCAGCCTCCCCGTTGTTCACATCAGAGGTAGAGGCTGTGTTGTCGCTACCCCAAGCGCCATTAGGCTCGGCAGTGCCACTCAGTTTCGCATAAAACAAATACAATTTGGGCTGAGTGAATGATTTTACATAGAAGGTGAAAGTATTGCCCGCGTATGGGTTATAGTTGGCGTTGGTCGCAGTGAAAGTGCTACCATTTGCGTAGTAGTAATAGGTGCCGTTGTTAGCGATGTCGGTACCTAGAGTCAGCGACTTGCTGGCGCTGCCTGCGGTGAGCGTCACGCTGCCGGTCCAAGCACTCTGCGTCTTGCTAATGGTGCCCTTGTACCACTTAAACAGGTTGTCGTAATTATCGTTGCTGTTATTGTTATTCTCTTGTGAGAACGTCACTCCACTCAACGTGGGAGCCGTGGTTGCATACACGTAAATATCTGCGCTGTAGGTATTCTCGGCGGGAACAGTAGGCCAGGCTGTGAACGATGCGTTCCATGAAGACCCGAAATTGCCACCATTGTTATTCTCTACCCAATAAAAAGAACCATTTGAGAACGTTTGGTTGCTACTTTCCGGGCTTGAGTTTCCATTCCATTTGATATTGCCGGGAGCAGTAGAGCCAGTAATTGGGCAAAAATAGATGTCTTTGCCATTTTCATGGTTTGTGCCCACTTTGGAACCGGCACTTCCAGGCCAACCGCCCTGTGTTTCACTATTCCATGTATAATAGTAAAAACTGCTCCAACTGCTATTGTTTTGTCCAAAGCAATAATAGGACGGCATAGCTGAAGAATAAGTTGATTTGAGTGAAGTGAAATCAAGGTAAACGCCATTCTTGACGTAGTAGTACTTGGTGCCACTTATATTCGACAAATCATCTGTTTGATTGCCTCCGTTCCAACTTCCATTATTAAACACAATATTAATGGAAGAGAGGCCTTTGAATACCTCGTAGTACCAAGTTTTGCCATCACTTGCAGTCACTGTTTTTGTGAAAGCAGTGCCATAGGTGGCAGTGTAAGATGAGAAAGCCGTCCCGCTTGCCGTCCCGGTGCAGGTGCCGTTATGACTGGTCACCATCACTTTGGGGCTACTGCCAAGCAAAAACACTGTCACGTCAGCATTGGCATGGCTAAAGCCGGTGACGATGCAGAGGAAGGCTAAGAGCAGCCTCGTCGCATGCGTAAAAAATAGTTTTTTCATTAATCTAAAAGTTTTTAAGTTATAATATTAATAATGTATAAATCTTTTCCCTTTGCTGATAAGATTAAGGTTGATTGCGGTGTGAAACGAACACCCCACAACGGCCCGCAAATTTAGCAACAATCACATTATTAATATCCGCTACAATTTAAAGTTTTTACAAAAAATGACGCAAACGATTGCACAGCACGCCTCAATACAAAAACATCGCGCCACCCGAAACGGCACGACAGCTGGAAACAGCACCCGAAACGAGGAAACGGCGGCGGAAACGACGGCGCAAGCGGCGGCGACGGGGTCGCCGCCCACCGTACAGGGCGCGGCGACGAGGGTGGCGGTGCAATCGATTGCGCTTGTTCTTGTGGGCTTTCTGTGGAGATGGTGCGGGGGATGGTGATTTAATGGGTAATTTTGTGGTACTGTGGGCGGCGACCCCGTCGCCGCTGGCCGCGAGCAAGAAAAGCCAGCCGCGAGCAAAAGGGCAATGATGGAGCAACGATGAACAGAGAAGGAGCAGCTATGAGCAGAGAAAGAGGAACGAGAGATGACGACAACCGCGCGATGAGGCGGCGTGCGTGGCACCACGACTATCGCGCGCGTCAATTCATCCTCATCACGCTCACCACGCGCGACAGGAAGCCGTTGCTGGGCCGTCTCGCGGGGCGCAGCGATGCCACCACGGGCAGTGCTGACGAGCCCCGCCTCGTGCTGTCGCCCATCGGTCGCGAGGTGGCCGAGGAATGGGCATCCATCAGCATCTTCTACCCTGGGTTCATCCCCAAGGCACTGCAACTGATGCCCGACCACCTACACGGCATCCTCTTCGTCACACACGACACCGGGCTTCACCTGGGTCGCATCGTGAACTCGTTCAAGTTGGGCTGCAACCGCCGCCTGCGTCAGCTCAGTGGCGATGCCACGGCCACGTTGTGGTCGCGGGGTTACAACGACCGCATCCTCTATAACGACATCAAACTGGAGACCTGGGTGGCCTATCTTCTCGATAACCCGCGCCGCCTCTTGCTCAAGCGTGAACACCCGTCGCTGTTCACCACGCGACACGAAATCAAGCGTGCGGGCCACACCTTTGCCGCCCTTGGCAACCTGCTCCTGCTTGATTATCCAATGAAGCTCCCGGTGCAATGCTCACGCCACTTAAGCAATGAGGAAATAGCCAAGAAATGTAAAGAAACACTCGCAGCAGCCCGCAATGGTGCCGTTATAGTGTCGCCGGCCATTTCGCCGGGCGAGAAAGCCATCGTCAAGGCAATTCACGCGGCCGGTTTTCCCCTCATCTTGCTCCAGCACGAAGGATTGACCGCATTCTCGAGGCCCCCGAAAACACTTCTCGACGAATGTGCCGCCGGCCACCTGCTCCTGCTATCGCTTGGCGAGCCTTCCACCCGCCATGCCCCTATCACCCGCGAGCAGTGCCTCGCCCTCAACCACGCAGCACAAGCCATTAGCGAATAGAGCTGTTACTTGTACTTATCGCCGCCTTAAAACGGTCACTTATAGCGGTCGCTAATGTTGTAGATGGCGGCGTAGATGTCGCGGTCGACGTCGGTCAGGGGGATGTTGCGGCGGGCCATGACGCGCTGGGCGGTGGCCAAGAAGGCGTCAAGCGACTGGTTGCGGAAGCCCGTGGTGCTGTTGCCCTCCATGAACGAGGCGACGAAGTTGCGCGGCAGTCCTCCGCCGTGCAGGTTCACGCCCACGCCGAGCACGGTGGCGGTATTAATCATGCTGTTGATGCCCGTCTTGCAGTGGTCGCCCATGATGGGCCCGCAAAACTGTCGTCCCGTGCGCAGGAAGCGTTGCGCCTGGTAGTTCCACAGCTTTATCTCGCCATAGTCGTTCTTGAGGTTGCTGGCCGTGGTACCGCCCCCGATGTTGCACCACTCACCGATGACAGCGTCGCCCAGGAATCCCTCGTGAGCCTTGTTGCTGTACCCTATCATCACCACGTTCTCGACCTCGCCGCCCACCTTGCAGTGGGGGCCGAGCGTGGTGGCGCCATAGACCTTAGCGCCGATGCGCACTTTGCTGTCGTGGCACATAGCGAGAGGGCCGCGCACGGCGGCGGCCTCCATAATTTCGGCGTCGCGCCCCACATAGATGCTTCCCTGGCGGGTATTGAGGAAAGCCCCCTCGACGACGGCTCCCTCCTCGATGAAGATGCGGGCGGGGTCGCCCACCACGGTGTTAGTGTCGCTCAAGGGTTGCGACTGGCGCCCGGCGGTAATGCGCTCGAAGTCGCTTTCCATCACTTGGCCGTTGAATTCGAAGATTTCGTAGAGCCAATGCACCCTGAGCGGACGGCTCTCGCAGAAGACCACGCGCGCGAAGCGGGCGGCGTCGAAGTCGTGGGCACTGCCACGGAAGGCCACCAGCTCCTCGCCCAGCATGAGGGCCTCGCCGCGCTTGAGGGCGAGCACCTGCCGGGCCAGCTCGGGCGTGGGGATGACGTGGCCGGCCACCATGAGGTTGTCGCGCTTGACCACAGCGGGGAATTTCGTCTTGAGGTAAGTGGCTGTGAGGTAGGAATAAGCACACCCGTCGCCCAGCGCGGCACGCCACTTGTCGGCTATGGTGTCGATACCCACGCGCAGCAGCGCCACGGGTCGCGTGTAGGTGAGCGGCAGCAAGTTGCGCCTCACCTCATTGCTCTCGAAAAAAATCACATTAGTCATCATCTATCGTTTTATCAGGTTAGTCAATCATTTAAGTCGGTCATTCGCGATAGCGCTTAAACCGAAATGCCATTCTTGTGTCAAAACAAATGTGGTTTAGCCACAATTTGGCGACAAAATTAGTTTTTTTTACGCTAAGAGGCAAACTATTTCATTAATTGTTGTTATATTTGCAAATTAGAGCAATGCCGCAAATTATCATTTAACACCATATCGCAATGGAAACAATCAAACATTCATTCATGCTACTCATCGTTATGGCATTCTTCTCATTTCCGTCGTGGGGACGCGACAAAAGCGACGAACCCGACTTTGACTACCCGCAGCAAGTGAGCAAGACGGCGCTGGGCGACCTCAAGAAGGCGCTTAACGCCGACAATCCCGAGGCCACCGTCGACGCCCTGGTGCGCTTCGCCATCGCCAAGAGCCGCGTCACACAGGAGTCGATGGACACCATCGTGACGCAAATTGAGCAAGCCATAGGCAAGACGTCGCGCGCCGACACGCGCGCGTTGCTCTACCACCTCGAGGCGCTCGTGTTCAACAGCTACAAGGAGAGCTACGGCGTTCGCGGCCGCCAGAACCCCGAGGGCGCCGCCCCGAGCGACTACACCGAGTGGGACGTGCCGCAATTCGACGCGAAGATTCACGAGCTCATCGCCCTGTCGATGCGCGAGCCGCAAGCCCTGGGCAGGTGCCCGATAAGCGACTACAAGCACCTTATCACGTGCAACGAGCTGGGCGCCACTTACTGTCCCACGTTGCGCGAGTTCCTGTGCCTGCGCAACATTGAGCTCGCCAAGCTCACTACGGGCCACGACGAACTCGTGGTGTCGCTCTACAAGACGTGGGTCAATGGCGTCGAAGGCAACGCCGCCGCCCACCTTTACGCCAGCCTCGAGCGTGACGAGATTCTCGACATCGACGATGACGAGGATGAGGACGATGACACGCCGGCCGAGCGCCTCTACAAGCGCTACCACGACAGCGAGCATTGCGGTATGGCACTGCTCAAAATGGGCATCTACCGCCACTACGACGACTTCAAAGACTACCTGCGGCGGTTCCCCAACGGCATCTATGCCGCCGATATCGCCAACGTGATAGCCGACCGCGAGAAACTGCAGGTGTCGCTGAGCTACGATGAATATCAGCACACCGGCGACTCGATCAAGGTGAACGTGAGTTACGAGAACCTCAAGGAGTTCACGCTCGACGTGTACCGCATCAAGGACAACATCGACATGTCGAAAGGCGGATATACCGACATCCCCGTGGCCGACATGAAGCTCATCACCTCGGTGCCCGTCACCACCAAGGGCGGCACCGTGCCCTATAACGACAGGATGCAAGTGAAAATCCCGCCCCTACCCTACGGACGATACATGGTGCTGCCGCGCTACCGCGCCGCCGACGGCAAGGACCACGCGCTGGTGAACGGACGCCTGAACTACCGGTTCACCGTGACCGATATCACCGCCTTCTCGGTGGGACTCGTCGACGACGGCACGCGCCTCATCGCCGTGGACCTGATGGACGGCAAGCCGCTCGAAGGCGTGAAATTCGCGGGCAAGCGCGAGAACGGCGTGAGCGACAAGGACGGCATTTGGCATCAGCTCAAGCGCCCCGACGACAGCTACTACTACTTGCAGCGCGGCGACGACAAGTTCGGCACCTACATCGTCGCCGAGAGCGTCACCCACCCGTCGGCCAACGAGATTTACTCGCTCAAGCCGTTCACCGACCTTAAGATATACCGCCCCGGCGAAACGCCGCGCTTCGGCGCCATCGTCTACATGACCACGACCGACAAGCGCACCGTGGTCAAGGGGCTCAAGGTGCGCGCCATCCTCAACGACGCCAATTCGCAAAACGTCGACACCGTGGAGGCCGTCACCGATGACTTTGGCCGCATCCACGGCGAGTTCCACATTCCCACCGACCGCCTCAACGGCACTTACGGCATCGAATACTACTCGATCGACGCGGCCGGCAAGGCGAAGCGGCTGGGCTACGACCACTTTGAGGTGAGCGAATACAAGACGCCCACGTTCCTCATCGAGATGGACGACGACGCGCGGCAGTCCTACACCAAGGGCCAACCCGTGAAAATAGGCGGCAAAGTGACCACTTACAGCGGTATGCCCGTGGCCGGCGCGCGCGTCACCCTCGAGTTGCACCGCAACGCCTGGAGCTGGTCGTGGCGCTACGGCGGCAGCCAGGAAGGAAATTCTATCGCCGACACCATTGTCACCACCGACGCCGGAGGCCGTTTCGCCATCGAATATCCCGCCGATATCTTCGAGGAGAACAAGACACGCGGCTACAGCTACTACAGCTACACGTTCAAGGCCCTGTGTACCGACGAAGCCGGCGAAAGCCACGAGGAGAGCCACTACTTCGTCATCGGCAGCCGCCGCAGCCTCGAGCTGAACTGCACGGCCCGCGACTTCATCAAGGAAAAGCCCGTGGTACTCGATCTCACCCTCAACTCGACCGACGACCGCGACCTCGAGAAAGGCGTGAACGTGTTCTATTCCATCAGCGACAATAAAGACAAGGAAGTGGCCTCCGGCACCTTCAACTCGAAGAAGCCCGAACTCAACCTGAGCCACTTGCCCAGCGGCAAATACTACATTAAGGTGCACATCCTGGGCGAGGAAAAGCCCGATAAGAGTTACGGCAGCCTCATCCTTTACAGCAAGAGCGACAAACTGTCGCCTGTGGCCGACGCCATGTGGATTCCCGAAACCGGACACTACACCGACGACCGCAACACGGGACACGTGCTCATCGGCGTGGGACAACAGCAGGCCCACATCTATTATGTGGCCGCCTCGCGCAACCGCGTGCTCGCGCACGGCTGGCTGCACTACAACAAGGGTATGCACGACTTCACCATTGCCCTACCCAACGAGCCTCATCAAGACGTGAACGTGGAGTTCTACACCAACTTCAACAAGCGCACCACGACCGAGGCCGTGCATCTCGCCAACAACGTCAGGGAGAGCATGAAGGTGAAGGCGGTGGCATTCCGCGACAAGCTCGTGCCCGGCGAGAAAGAACACTGGCAGTTCCAGCTCGTTGACGAGAAAGGAAAGCCGCGCCGCGGCGCCTTCGTCCTCGAAATGATGGACAAGGCCATCAACGACCTGCAGGCAAACAACTGGCACTTCTCGCCCTACTTCCGCGGCATGCAGTGTTTCGCGTTGAGGACTATGAGCATGTATAGCACCACGAGCAACTCGCTCTCGTGGAGCCGCCAGCGCGTCAGCGGACCCGACGACCCCGAACTGCCCGCGCTCAACCTCTACGACGAATCGTTCTTCGAAGGCAACCACAGGTTCTACAACATGCGCATGCTGGGCGCAGCCGCCGGCACCGGCCTCCGCACTAAGGCTCACGGCATGGCCTACGTCGAAGAAGAGACCGTCGACGCCATGTACTACAGTATGGACGAGAGCCGCAACGCCGAACAGGCCGTAATAGCCTACGGCATCGCGGCCCCACAGGAAGCCGAAGTGGACGAAAGCCGACTCAACGACGTGGAAATGCGAGAGAGCGACGTGAAAGTGGCCTTGTGGAAGCCCATGCTCACGAGCGACGAGCAGGGCAACGTGTCGCTGGAATTTGACGCGCCGCAGTACAACACTACGTGGGTCCTGCAAGCACTGGCCTACTCGACCGACCTCTATACCGAGACCTTCAACCGCCAAGTGGTGACCCAAAAGCCGCTCATGGTCAAGGCCAACGCCCCGCGCTTCCTGCGTCAAGGCGATAAGGTGAAACTCGCCGCACGCGTGCAAAACGCCACCGACCTTCGCTCGAACGCCGACGCCGTGATCGAAATCTTCGACCCGCGCAGCGACAAGGTGTATGAGCGCAAGACCTACAAGGTGCAACTCGACTCGATGGGCACGCAGGCCGTGAGCGTCGACTGGCAAGTGCCCGACACCGTTGCCTTCGTGGGCCTGCGCGTTAAGGCCGCCAACGACGTCTTTGGCGATGGTGAGCAAGTGATGATTCCCGTGCTCGAGGCCATCTCGCCCGTGATTGAGACCAAACCCTTCTATATTGACGCGGCAACGCCCGCCTTCACGCTGCAAATGCCCAATTTCAGCGACGATGCCCGCGTGACACTCGAATATTGCGACAACCCCACGTGGTACTGCATCACGGCGCTTCCCACGCTCTACACGAGCAACTACGACGTGGCCACCAGCCTCGCCCACAACCTCTTTGCCGAGGTCATGGCGCAGGGCATCGCCAAGAGCAACCCGCTCATCAAGCAAGCCATCGACCACTGGACGGCCAACAACGACAAGGACTCCACGCTCACCTCGATGCTCGAGCGCAACGCCGACCTCAAGATCGGCACCCTGCTCGCCTCGCCGTGGATTAACGAGGCCGACCGGCAAACCCTGCGCATGGAAAGCTTGAGCAAGCTTGTCGACCCCGTGCTCATGGCTGCCGAGCACAAACGCATCGTCGACGGACTCAAACGCCTGCAGATGGCCGACGGCGGTTTCCCCTGGTACCGCTACCCCAACTGCCAGTCGTCGCTCTACACCACCGAGACCGTGCTCGAGCTCATAGGCGAGCTCCGCCACCTGGGCTACCTGCTCGACGACAAGGAAATTGACGCCATCGTCGATAAAGCCATCGTTTACTACGACCGCGAGTATCTCAAGGAACTGGCCGAGCACCAAAAGTACCACAAGAACGACTACAGCGGCTTCAGCAGTTACGTGTATGTGCGCACCCTCTTCAACGACAAGGCTCTGCCCAAGGCCAACGCCTCCATGATTAAGAACTGCCTCAAGGCCATGACTAAGGACTGGAAAGGCACCAGCCTGAGCAACAAGGCTTTCTATGCCATCACCCTCAACCGCAACAACTATCCCAAGGTGGCTCACGACATCGTCAATTCGATTCGCGAATTCGCCCTCGTCAAGCCCGAGCTGGGCATGTACTGGGATAACGCGCAAAGCGGATGGCGTTACTACAACAAGGTGGCGGTGACGGCCACGGTGCTCGAGGCGCTCGCCGAAGTTGACCCGCAGGAACAGGAGCTCAACAACGTGCGCAAGTGGATGTTGCTCATGAAGCAAACCAACGACTGGGGCTCGAGCAGCCTCGCGGCCGACGCCGTTTACGCCCTCCTCTCGACGGGCTCGCAATGGCTCGAACGCAACCCCAAGCCCGAAATCACCATCGACAACGTGCCCGTGCAATTCGACCAGATGGAAGAATTCCTGGGATACGCGCGCAAGCAGATTCCCGCCACCTCGCTGGCCACCCTGCAAATAAGCCGCAACGGCAAGAGCCCGGCATGGGGCGCCATCTACAGCCAGTATCGCGCCACGATGGACCAAATCGAGGCGCACGCCATCACCGAAATCTCGGTAGAGAAAGAGCTCTACGTCTATCGTCCCGACGGCACGCTCGCGCCGGCCACCTCGCTCAAGGTGGGCGACAAAGTGCAGGTGCGCACCCTCATCAAGAACAACAAGGACATGGACTTCGTCACCCTCATCGACGAGCGCGGAGCCTGCTTCGAACCCGTTGACCAAGTGAGCGGATACCGCTACGCCGACGAGTGCTGGTTCTACCAGGAGACCAAAGACAGCGCCACAAACGCCTTCTTCTCGCGCCTGCGCAAGGGCACGCACGTCATCACCTACGACGTGTATGTCACCAATCCCGGCCTGTTCAGCGTGGGTATTGCCACGGCACAGTGCCAGTATGCTCCCCAGTTCACGGCCCACAGCGCCGGCAAGCTGGTCACCGTCAATGAATAATCACTTAACACCCCTTATGACATGAACACTCTTTTCAAAATCGCCGCCATGTTGCTCCTCGCCGGAGCGACGGCACAACCGCTTTCGGCCATGACCCCTATCCCCGACAAGGAAATCAACGGCTACATAATCCGCTCGCGCGGCGAACTGGCCAACCTCATTCCCAATGAGCTCAACACATTCCTGCTGGGCAAGGTTTACACCGGTTCGCCACAGGACCTCGCCTCAAGGCAGCTTAAAATCGTCGATTTGTTGCCCAATGACCAACATACGCTGCTCTTGATCAACGTGCTCGACAACGACAAGCGCGACGCGGTTCAAACCTACGCTGTGACCATGTACAGCCCCGCCCCAGGAGAATGGAAATTCATCGACGGCGCGCTCATCAAGCAGGAGGGCGACATCAACGTCTTTGTCAACGAGCTTAAGACTCCGCGGCGCTACGACGACGTGGTGCCGGCCAACCACGAGGTGCACGCCGAGCTCACGGCTATAAACGTCACACGCTCGTTCGACATCAAGATTTTCCTCGCCGATGTGGGTATGCAAACTTACTCGAACGACGTGACTTTCAACTACCTCATCGACGACAAGACCAAGGTGCTCTGCATGGCCGACACCAACTCATCGGGCTCCATCCACAATCCCGGCGGACCCGCCATGACGAACGGTGATCCTCCCATTCCATCCTCAACAATCAGCTTGGGAGCCGACGTGCCGCGCAACGCGCTTGAACTCCTGCAAGTGATGTGCGGACCCGTGAGCGACAACACGCGCGCCGCACGATGGTTTAAACTCGCCACCTCGCTCGGCAACACGACATGCCACGACCCGATGATGGCCCAAACCGCCGCCATTCTCCTGCGCCAAGTCCCCGAGCAGTTTGTCAAAGCCGTTGACCCCACCGACGCGGCCGCAAAGAAATTCATAGGCATGGCGCTTGCCCAGGACCCCACCCTCAAAGACGCCTTCAAGGCCGCCATCAAGCGCGCCCCGCGGGCCAAGTCCAAAGCCTGGAAAAGACTACTGTAACACACAGGCCGCCAACCCCAACGAACCACAGCGCCGGGAGTCCTTACACGACTTCCCGGCGCCGGTTTTTCCCTATCGGCCACATTCCCGCTAAAAAGGGGAATCGTTGCTCGTCATCTTGCGGGCAAAGGCGGCGTTGCTCCACACCACCATGGTGCCGTCGGCGGTAGCCGCGATGGTCATCACGCCCAACTCGTTGTCGTTTTCCATCAGGTCACGGGTGCGCTCGGCGCCCATCGCCATGCACGCCGTGGCCCAGGCGTCGGCTGTCATGCAGTCGCCGGCAACGATGGTGACACTGAGCAAGTCGCCGGTGGCCGCGCTGCCGGTGACGGGATTAATAATGTGTGAGCGTTTTTGCCCCCCACTTTCCACATACTTGCGGTAGCTTCCGCTGGTGGCGACAGCCCCTTTGTCGATGGCCAGCATTGTCGCCGGAGTGTGTTTCACTTGTCCGTCGCTTTCGTCGGCCGGCAAGTCGACGGCCACACGCCACGTCTCGCCTCGCTCGTTCACACCGCGCGCCACCACCTCGCCGCCAATCTCGACCAGATAATTAGTGACACCATTGCGCTCGAGCATGCGCGCCACCTCGTCACAGGCCAATCCCTTGGCGATGGAGCTGAAGTCGAACTGCGTGCGCGCGTCGTCCTTGTGCAAGGTGTATCCTTCGAGCGATGTCTTCCCCAGGCCCACAAAGACGAGAATGCTGTCGATTTGGGCTTGAGTGGGCAATGTGCCGTTCTTGTAGCCGAAGCCCCACGCGTTGACCAGCGGCATCACCGTGGGGTCGAAAAGGCTGTCGCTGGCTGCGTGCACTCGGCTCGAGGCGCGGTAGAGTTTCACAAAAATGTCGTCGACGGTCGTAGTGGCGTTGGCATTCACGCGGCTCACAAGTGAATTTTCGTTAAATGCCGACGCGCTCTCGTCGATAAGTTTAAAGACGGCCTGAATTGAGTCGTTCAAGTCGAGCGATGACTCATAAGTAATGTGATACTCAGTTGTCCACACCACGCCGCGGTCAGCGTGATAGCTCTTGTGCTTGCGTGTCAAGAGCCAAGCGAGGGCGCCGGCGGCGAGAACCATCAGCGCCACATAAACCCATAGTCGTTTCCCTTTCATCGTTGAAGGCGTTTTTGTGAAAATTCATTAATTGGTTTTGCAAAGTAAATCAAAAAACATTAAATTTGCAAAATTGAAATTATTTGACTTGATTTTTTCACAAAACGGACGCGAATGAAAACGAAAATCATACTTCTCGCCACACTAATGGTGGTCGCGGTCACCACCGCCACGGCGCAAATCAAGGTCGGCGTCAAGGCGGGCGTGCTCGTCAACTCGCTGCACCTCAACAGCCAGATTGGGCATGACCTCACCAGCAGCGACAACCGCGCCGGCTTCACCGCCGGCATCATCCTCGACGCGCGGCTGCCCGTGGTGGGCTTGGGTATCGAGGGTAACGCGCTCTACGCGCGGCGCTCGACCCGCATCGATGAATATTCGTCCTCGCTCTCGCGCGACTATATCACCTTCCCCATCAACCTGAAATACCGCATCGCGCTACCCGTCGTGGGAAAGTGGGTGGCACCATTTGTCACCACCGGCCCCGAGTTCTCGTTCCAAATCAACAAGAAAGACGAGAGCAAGTGGCCCGGCATCGACACCAACACGATGACGTGCACATGGAACGTGGGGCTGGGCGTCGAAATCATGAGCCACGTGCAGGTACATGCCAGCTATGGGCTGGGCCTGACGCGCTCCATCAAATTAGACAAAAACATTTTCAGCGACGAGGCCCGCGGCAAAGACCGCTACTGGAGCATCACCGCCGCCTACCTGTTTTAACCATCCTTAAAGAATGAAACCTATCACCAGTTTGCTCCTCATCGTGGCCATAGTGTGCTACGTGTTCATGCCGCTTTTCGAGATTTCGATGACCGACAAAGACTTGACGGGGCTCACCTTCACCATCGACGCCGTGACCAACGGCACCCACGTTTTCGTGGCTATCCTGCCTTTCCTCTCGTCGTTCCTTGCCATCGGCTTCAACAGCCTCAAGAACCGTTACTGGGGCATCGCCGTCGTGCTGGCCATCATCATGGGCCTTTATTTCTTCCCCACAGTATATAATTTCAGCGGCATTCCGCTGGCCCACGACCCCGAAGTGGCACAAGACGCCGAGTTCCAGGAAGGCATGCGCGTGACGGGTATCGGGCTTGGTTTCCGCGTCTCTTTCATCTCGCTGGTTCTGGCGCTGGTTTCGGCCATCATTTCCCTCATGCCGCTCAAGATTAATCGTTTCATTGAGCAATCCATCGACAGCCGCATTGAGGTAGGCAAAAAGCACCTCGCGAGCCTCACCCACGACAAGAAACGCCATCATCGCAAAGACGATGACGCGATGGAGAAAGAAAAAGAGGAAAAAAGCGACGACAATAAAGTCGACACACCACAAGAGTCACCTTACGCCCCGCCACAAGAGTCACCTTACGCCCCCCCTACTCCACCGCAGCAGTCCACCGACCACTCGGCCTACATGCCGCATTGAGTTGCGAACAATTAGCTAATGAGGCCCCAGTTGGTCTGGCGATGGAACAGGAATCGCAACTGTCGCGCCACAAGTTGGCCATCGGGCGTGGCGAGCTCGAAATCCTCGTTGAGCAATGCCTGCGCCTCGTCGCGCGCCTCCTGCACAAAGAGACCGTCGGTGGCCAGATTAGCGATTTTCAAGTTAAAAGGCGTGCCACTCTGCATGGTACCCTCCATGTCGCCCGGACCCCGCAACTTCATGTCCTCCTCGGCGATGAGAAAGCCGTCGTTGGTGGCCGTCATCACCTCGAGCCGGTGACGCGTGTCCTTGGCGAGCTGGTGACGAGACATGAGTATGCAGTAACTCTGGTCGGCGCCACGGCCCACACGGCCGCGCAACTGGTGAAGCTGTGAGAGACCGAACCGCTCGGCATTCTCGATAACCATCACGCTGGCATTAGGCACGTTCACACCTACCTCGATAACGGTGGTGGCCACCAGAATGTGGGCCTTTCCCGAGGCAAAGAGCTCCATTTGGTGGTCTTTCTCGGCGGGTTTCATGCGTCCGTGCACCATAGCCACACGGTAGTGCGGAAAAGTTTCCCTGACGATTTCAAAACCCTGCTCGAGCGCCAACAGGTCGAGTTTCTCGTTCTCCTCGATGAGCGGGTAAACGATATAGCACTGGCGTCCTTTGCGCAGTTCCTGCCCTATGAAATGGTACACGCTCTCGTGGTTGTCCTCGTAGCGCAACACCGTGGTCACGGGTTTGCGGCCCGGCGGCAGCTCATCGATGACGCTCACGTCGAGGTCGCCATAGACGGTCATGGCCAGCGTGCGGGGAATGGGTGTGGCGGTCATCACCAGCACGTGAGGCGGGGTGATATTCTTTTTCCACAACTTAGCGCGCTGGGCCACCCCAAAACGGTGCTGCTCGTCGATGACGGCCAGGCCCAAATTGGCGAATCGCACCTCATCCTCAATGAGAGCGTGGGTGCCGATGAGAATTTTCACCTCGCCCGAGCGTAACCCGGCATGTAGCGTGTCGCGACGACGCTTGGGAGTGCTGCCGGTGAGCAATTCCACATGAAGCCCGATGGCGCGCGCCATCTCGCTGATGCTCTCGTAATGCTGCGTGGCAAGAATCTCGGTGGGAGCCATCAAGCAGGCCTGGTAGCCGTTGTCCACGGCCAGCAGCATCGTGAGGAAGGCCACGATGGTCTTGCCGCTACCCACGTCGCCCTGCAAGAGCCGGTTCATCTGTCGGCCCGAACCCATGTCGTGGCGAATTTCTTTGATGACGCGCTTTTGCGCACCGGTGAGCGGGAACTGCAAGTGATTGAGGTAAAAATTGTTGAATAGCTCGCCCACGCGTCCAAACACATGGCCCGGCAGCTGGGCGTTGCGCCCCTTGATATACTTGAGAATGTTGAGCTGCAAGAAAAATAGTTCCTCAAACTTGAGGCGACGGCGTGCCTGTTGCAACGCCTCGACCGACGTGGGCGCGTGCACATTGACCAGAGCCTCACCGAGCGGCATGAGTCCCTTGCGCGAGAGCAGCGATTGCGGCAACGTCTCGGCAATCGCCTGCACCGGTGGTGCCGCCAGCAACGACGTGATAATCTTGTGGAAAGTGCGTGTGGTGAAGCCGCGGTTGCGCATTTTCTCGGTGAGAGTATACACGCCCACGAGACCCGACTGCTGACCGGCGGGCGACGGCTTGTCGACTTCGGGGTGGGCGATGCTGTAGTGCCCCTTGTACTCGGTGGGCTTGCCGAAGAGGATGTATTCCACACCTTTCTGGTAAGTTTCCATTATCGACTTGACGCGGTTGAACCACACCACCTCGATGGTGCCCGTGCCGTCGCTGAAGAGCGCGTGCAGGCGGCGGCGCGCTCCCTCGCCCTGCGTGTTGAACGTGACGAAACGGCCGCGAAGCTGAATGTAGGGCATTTCGCCCGTGATGTCGCTCACGCGGTGGATGGTACTGCGGTCGATGTAACGGAACGGGAAATAGTAAAGCAAGTCGAGATAGCTCTTGATGCCCAGTTCGCGCGAAAGCAACTCGCTGCGCACCGGTCCCACGCCCTTAAGGTATTTTATGTCGAGGCGCTCAAGCGTTTCCATGCGTAAGGATATACTCCGCCACCACCAGGTCGACAGGATGCGTAATCTTGAGGTTCGTCGGCTCGCCCTCGACAAGCGTCATCTCATGGCCCGCGTTTTCCATCACCGCGGCATCGTCGGTGAAACGCGGAGAATAGGGCACACAATAAGCGTCGCGCAGAGCCATCGCGTTAAACGCCTGAGGAGTCTGCACCGCGCGCAACGTAGAGCGGTCAAGGGCCGACGTTCGCCCCGACGGCATCACCAGACGCACGCTGTCGGTCACCGGCACCACGGGAATAGCAGAACCCAGTATGGCCGCCGTGGCAAAGACACGCTCGACCAGCGCCGCGCCACACAGCGGCCTCACACCATCGTGCACCGCCACCACGTCGCCGGCAGCCAGGCTCAACGAGAACAGGCCGCGTTTCACACTCTCAAAGCGCGTGTCGCCACCAGCCACCACTGTGTGGGGCTCGTTGTACTCATAGTCGCGACACATGGCGCGCCAACGCTCGATGTGCTCCTCGGGAAGCACCACAGTCACGGGGGCCGTGGTGGCGCGCGCCAGGCGCGTAATTGTGTGCATCAAAATGGGTTGCCCGCCGAGGAGCAAAAATTGCTTGGGAATATCGCCCCCAAATCGCGAGCCGCTACCACCGGCCACTACTATCGCATATCGTTCTGCCATATTTTTCCATGTACTCTTTTGCACCGCAAATATAGGCAAAATTCCCGACATTCGCGCCAGCTCGCTTAAAGAATTCAGTTATTACAGAGGAAAAGATGCTTCGCGTCCCGCGAATTTGTCATCCAACGTCAAGCCATGATTGGAATTTTGCCGCGATAAGCGCAAAAATAGTGGAGAAAAAGCGGCCCGATTGGGCGAAAATGCGTAAATTTGCATTGCAATGAAGAAAGTAGCTGTCATTATACTTAACTGGAATGGAGCCGCACTGCTAAGGCGTTACTTGCCGGGCGTACTCGAGAACACCGACGACACGCTGGCCGACGTCATCGTGGCCGACAACGGCAGCGACGACGAGAGCCGCGACGTGCTCGACCGCGAATTTCCGCAGGTGAAAACCCTGTGTTTCGAGAGCAACATCGGCTTTGCCGGCGGTTATAACCGCGCCATCAAGGAGACCGGCTATGAGCTCACGATACTGCTCAACAGCGACGTGCGCACTCCCGCAGGGTGGCTCGCCCCCCTTATCGAAGCACTTGACGACGAGGCTGTGGGCGCTGTGCAGCCCAAGCTGCTCAAGGACCGCGACGACGACCGGCGCGTCTTCGAGTATGCCGGCGCCATGGGCGGTTTCCTCGACAAGCACGGCTATCCCTACTGTCGCGGCCGTGTCTTTGCCAGCGTGGAAGACGACCGCGGGCAGTTCGACGCCGATGGCGTCACGCCAGTGTTCTGGGCCAGCGGCGCGTGCCTGGCGGTGCGCACCGCGGCATTCACCGCCGTGGGCGGCCTCGACGCCTCGTTCTTTGCCCACATGGAGGAGATAGACCTGTGTTGGCGCCTCCAGTTGGCGGGATATCGCGTGGTGGTGACGCCGCGCAGCGAGGTTTTCCACCTGGGCGGCGGCAGCCTGCCGCAAGGCAACGCCCGCAAGACCTACCTCAACTTTCGCAACAACCTGCTCATGCTGCGCAAGAACCTGCCGGCGCGCGAAGGACGCCGCCTGCTGGTGGTGCGCCGCCTGCTCGACACGCTGGCGCTGGTACAGACGTTGCTCAAGGGACACTGGGGCGACGTGAAAGCCATCGTCAAGGCACACCGCGACTACCGCAAGATGTCGCGCCAATACACCACGTTCCCCACGCGCAACCTGCTGCACGACACACCGCAGGGCCGCTGTGACATCGTGTGGAACTACTACGGCCGCCGCCGCACTACCTATCACCGGATTTTTCCACCCACATCCACCACCACTCATGGAACTCAAACTGCCCAAGAAAACCAATAGCGACAAGTCCGTTGTCATCGCCAACGCACGCCAGGTGACAATCATCGGCGCCAACGGCTCGGGAAAAAGCCGTTTCACACAACAGCTCATCAAAGAGTGTGGCAACAAGGCCTTCGTGGTGTCGGCCTTGCGAGCCATCTACGACGCCGACAACGCTACCCATCTGCCTGTGCTCGAAGGCTCCATCACGTCGATATTCAACAGCATCAACGCATCGAACCCCCAGGTGAAGAACTTGGCGCGCACCGAGTTTGACCAGCTCACCTATGTCATGCTCATCGAGGAATTCCACGAGCTGATGAACTACAAAACACACCTGCTCATGGACGACAGTATCGACTTCCCCAAGACCAAGCTCGACAAGGTGGTAAAACGCTGGCAGGAGGTGTTTCCGCGGAACAAGGTGTTGCGCGAAAACGGCAAACTCCTATTCTCCACCCAGGGACAGAGCGACACTTACTCGCTGCTGCGACTCAGCGACGGCGAGAAGGCCGTGCTTTACTATCTGGGCGCCGTGCTCTATGCCATGGACGACGCCGTGATTTTCGTCGACTCGCCCGAGACGTTCATCCACCCCTCTATCATGCGCACCCTGTGGGACGTCATCGAGGAAATGAGGCCCGATTGCACCTTTGTCTACAACACCCACGACGTGGACTTCGCCGCCACACGCTTCGACAACAAATGCGTGTGGGTGAAGAATTTCAACCCCGAGGCCCTCGAGTGGGACTACGAGGTGCTCGACACCAGCCGCAACCTCAACGAGACCATCTACATCGACCTGCTGGGCGCGCGCAAGCCGGTCCTCTTCATCGAAGGCGACGAGAGCCACAGCATCGACTCGCACCTCTATCCGCTCATCTTCCCCGAGTATGTCGTCAAGCCGCTGGGCAGCTGCGACAAGGTCATCGAGAGTGTGAGAACCTTTGCCAGCCTCGAGCAGATGCACCACGTCGACAGCCGCGGCATCGTGGACCGCGACCGCCGCACCGACAAGGAAGTGGAATACTTGCGCAATAAAAAAATCATGGTACCCGAGGTGGCCGAAATCGAAAACATTTTCATGCTCGAGACGGTGATACGCACCGTGGCCGCCCACCGCCACAAGAACGAGAACGACGTGTTTTTCAGCGTCAAGCGCAACGTGCTCAACCTGTTCCAGCGCGAACTCAAGACGCAGGCGCTGCAACACGTGCGCCACCGCGTCAAGCACGATGTGGAGAAACGCATCGACATGCGGTTCCGCAATATAAGCGCTCTCGAGGACCACATGATTGACCTCGTGAACGAACTCGACCCCAGGACGCAATACGAGAAACTGTGCCGCGAGTTCCACCGCTATGTGTCCACCGGCGACTACAACATGGTGCTGCGTGTGTTCAACCACAAGCAGATGCTCGCCGAGAGCCAGGTGGCGCCCTTGTGCGGCCTCAAGAACCGCGACGAATATATCCGCACCGTCCTCAACCTGCTCAAGCACGACACGCCGCAAGCTCGCGTAATGCGCGAGGCCATTCGCACCTGCCTCAAGGCCTAAAACCGCCACCGCACTCATGGACACGATGCAACATATCATCATCGACAACACAATGGCAAGAGTTGCCGACAAGCAGTTTGTGGGATACCTTTGCCACGCTTATTGCCACGAGGGATACTGCACGTTTGAGCGCAACGGCAAGCAGTTCACTTTCCAGGCCGGCGACTGCTTGATTATTCCGCGACGCGGCGACCTGGTAGAGCACCTGCAGGCGAGCCACGACTTCAGGGTGGCCGTCATCTATGTGTCACAGGAGTTTATCGAGCAAGCCACACCGCAAAGCAACTACGGCATGCGCGGACACCTGTCGCTCTTCCACAACCCCATCATGCGGCTCACACCCGAAATGCAAAGCCGCTGCAAGGAGAATTTTGAGGTCATCGCGCGACGGCTCGCGCAACCGCAGCACCACTTCTTCGACGAGATGATGCGCAACGCTATCCAAACGATGATTCTCGACTTCTTTGACTTCCACGCCACGCTCTACGGTTTCGACAAGATAACGACGCAATACCACCAGCTCATGCAACAGTTCCTCGAGCTGCTCGAGCGCGGCGACTACCGCAAAAACCGCACGATTCAATACTATGCCGACAAGCTTTGCGTCACCTCAAAGTACCTCAGCGAGGTATCGAAAAAGGTGAGCGGGCTTCCCGCCAACTACTGGATAACGCGCTTCACGGCCCTCGACATCAGCCGCCAGCTGCGCGACCGCTCTTTGTCGCTCGCCGATATCAGCGACTTGTTTGACTTCTCCTCTCAAGCCCACTTCACCCGGTTCGTGCAAAACAACTTGGGAGCGAAGCCCAGCGACTTGAGGCAGTAAACAGCCCAAAAAGCGTTTTTTGGTAAATTCGCCCGAAAAATGTGTAAAAACGTTTCGGCCACTTTGCCGTAACTTTGCATCGTGAAACTTTTAAAGCCAAGAAACAAATGGGAAAAACATTAATTGCTTTCTACTCTCGCCGTGGCGAAAACTATGTCAACGGCAGTATTCAAGACTTGAAACTGGGTAACACCGAGGTGGTGGCCGCTAAAATCAAAGCGTTGCTGCCCGAGGCCGACGTGTTCCAAATCGACACCACACATGAGTACTCAAAGTCTTACATGACTTGCATCGAGGAGGCTAAGCAAGAACTGCGCGAGCAGGCCCGGCCCGAGCTGAAAAACCGGCCCGAGAACATCGACAGCTACGACACCGTCATCTTGGGCTACCCCAACTGGTGGGGAACAATGCCCATGGTGTGTTACACGTTTCTCGAGGCTTTTGACTTCACGGGAAAGACCATCATTCCGTTCTGCACCAACGAAGGCAGCGGCATGGGTTCCTCGGTGCGGTTCATCAAAAAGCTGTGCCCAGGCGCCACCGTGCTCGACGGCACACCCATCCACGGAGCCGAGGCGCAAAATGCCGACCGCGAAGCGCAACGAATCGCTAACCTGGCGAAACAATGAAAAGAGAAGTAGCTGTTTTAGTGGGAACCGGTAGCATCGGCATGGCGATTATTCGCCGCGTGGCTGCCGACAAGCACATCGTGCTGGCCGACTATTCGCTCGAAAACGCGCAGCGGGCCGCAGGTATCCTTCAAGACGCCGGCTTTGAATGCTCTACAGTTGAGTGCGACCTCGGCAACCACGACGACATTCTCCAGCTCGTGGAACTGGCTACCGGCAAAGGCCCGGTGACCAAACTGGTCAACGCCGCCGGCGTGTCGCCGTCGCAAGCCACTGTGGAACGCATCCTGCAAGTGGACCTCTACGGCACCAGCGTGTTACTCGAGGAGTTTGGCAAGGTTATTGCACCCGGTGGCTCGGGCGTCATCATTTCATCTCAAAGCGGGCACCGCCTGCCTGCCCTGCCTCAGGAGCAAAACGAGGCGCTGGCCACCACCCCACCAGCTGTTGCGGCTGCCGTTTCTCAAAGAAATCACCGACACGCTCAAGGCCTACCAATACTCAAAACGGTGCAATGCGTTGCGCGTCATGTTTGAGGCCACGCGTTGGGGACACCGCGAGGCCACCATCAACAGCATTTCGCCCGGCATCATCATCACCCCGTTGGCCAACGACGAGCTGCACGGCCCGCGAAAAGACGGATACCTGCGTATGATTGAGGCCATGCCGGCACGACGCGCCGGAACTCCCGACGAAGTGGGCGACCTGGCCGAGTTCCTCATGTCGAGCCGCGGACGCTTCATCAGTGGCGCCGACCTGCTTATCGACGGCGGATGCACCGCCTCTTACTGGTATGGCGACCTGCAATACCTCAAAGTCACGCATTAACGGGGGCTCTTTCCAGCCAACAATAATAATAACCACTTAATATAAAAACTTAGAACTATGCAAAATTTTGATTACATGACCCCGACGCGGCTCATCTTTGGCCGCGAGTCGATTGTGAAATTACCCGAAGTGATGCAACCTCTCGGCAAGCGCGTGCTGCTCACCTACGGCGGCGGTAGCATCAAGAAAATAGGCCTTTACAACCGAGTAAAAGAACTGCTGAAAGACTTCGAGATTTTCGAGCTGCCCGGCATCCAACCCAACCCCAAATACGACCCGAGTGTGCTCGACGGCGTGCGCATCTGTAAGGAACAGCAAGTCGATGTCATCCTCGCCGTGGGCGGCGGCTCGGTGCTCGACTGCTCGAAGGCCATCGCCGCCGGAGCAAAGTACGACGGTGACCCTTGGGATTTAATCTCCTATAAGGTAAAGGCGAAAGCAGCCCTGCCCATCGTCGACATCATCACCCTGGCCGCCACCGGCTCCGAATATGACTGCGGCGGCGTCATTTCCCGCACCGAGACCAATGACAAGATTGGTTACCTTGACCCGCTGCTCTTCCCCGTATGCTCGATTCTCGACCCCGTGTACACGTTCTCAGTGTCGAAGAAACAAACCGCGGCCGGTTGCGCCGACGCTATGAACCACACCATCGAGCAATATTTCGCCGCCGACACCACACTGCTCAACGACGGATTTTGCGAATCGATGCTCAAGAGCCTCATGGTGAACGCCCGCAAGTGTCTCGACAATCCCGAAGACTATACCTCACGCGCCGAGATGATGCTTTGCTGCACCTACGGCTGCAACGGAATCCTGTCGCTGGGAAACAGCCCCAGCGGATGGCCCTGCCACGGCATTGAGCATGCCTTGAGCGCTTACTACGACATCACCCACGGCGAAGGACTGGCCATCATCACACCGCGCTGGATGCGCCACATCCTCAACGAAAAGACCATCGACCGTTTCGTCAAATACGGCATCAACGTGTTCGGCATCGACAGCTCACTGCCCAAGCGGGAAATCGCCTTGAAGGCCATTGACGCCACCCACAAGTTCTTTGAGAGCATCAACATCCCCATGCACCTGCGCGAGGTGGGCATCGACGAGAGCCGACTCGACGAGATGGCACACCACATCGCCGTCAACGAGGGGTTGGAGAACGCCTACGCTCCGCTCACCGAGCAGGATATCAAGCAAATTCTTGTCGATAGCTTGTAACACAAAAAGCCTTGACAATGGAAACCATCAAATTAGTTAACGGCGTCGAAATGCCCTTGCTGGGCTACGGCGTGTTCCTCGTGCCACCGCAAGAGGCCGAGCGATGCGTCACCGACGCGCTCGAAGTGGGATACCGACTTATTGATACCGCACAGGCCTACTACAACGAAGAGGGCGTGGGCAACGCCATCTTTAATAGCGGACTCAAACGGGACGAAATCTTCATCACCACCAAGGTGTGGATTGCCAATGCCGGCGAGACGAACGCCGCCAAAAGCATCGACGAGAGCCTTAAAAAGCTGCGCACTGACTACATCGACCTGCTGCTCATCCACCAGGCCTACGGCGACGTGTTCGGCTCATGGAGGGCAATGGAGAAAGCTTACCGGGACGGAAAAGTGCGCGCCATAGGCGTGTCGAATTTTCAGGCCGCACGGTTCTTCGACTTCGCCCACTATGTCGACGTGAAACCCATGGTGAACCAGCTCCAGTGCAACGCCTTGATTCAACAAACCGCCATCGAACCGCTACTGGCCGAAACCTGCACGAGGATGATGGCATGGGGACCGCTGGGCGGACAAGGCGTGGACGGCATCGTGAAAAGCCCCTTGCTCGCCCAAATAGGGCAAATGCACGGCAAAAGCGCCGCGCAGGTGGCATTGCGCTGGCTCACGCAACGCGGCATCGTGGCCATCCCCAAGTCGACGCACAAAGAGCGCATGGCGGCGAACCTCGACATCTTCGACTTCACGCTCACACCCCAAGAGATGGAGCGCATCGCCACAATGAACGAGCACGACACCGGCACCGTCAACTTTAGCGACCCGCAATTCGTCAAGTATCTCATCGAAACATACGGCTGATTGACGATATCGACCGCTCACAACTTGTCTCACCATGCAAAATCGTGCTTCATGAACGAACAGCAACAAATCGTAATGTCCTATCGGAAACTATACCGGGCCATGATCGACAAAGATAAGACCGCGCTCGACTGGCTACTAGCCGATGAGTTTGTACTCACTCACATGACAGGAATGAGACAATCAAAACAGGCCTTTATCCAAGCCATCGCCGATGGTACGCTTAACTATTACGACGCTAAACACGGCCATTGCGACGTGATGGTCAACGGTGACAATGCCACTATGAGAGGTCGTAGCCTGGTAAGCGCGGCCGTTTTCGGGGGTGGTTTGCGCGCCTGGCGGTTGGAGCTCTCTTTCGGCCTCTCCCGCCGGCAAGGTCGCTGGATATTCACAGGCAGTAAAGCCTCAATGTATTAGTCCGCCATCAAGTGAGACAAGCTGTGAAATAACGCCATTCACATTCTGTCAACCGAGTAGGAGGTGAACACCAATTAAAAGTGCTCGCCTCTTTTCGTGTTCACTTGTCCACTCGCGATACCCCAAACACAACCGCTTTCGCCACGCGAGCTAAGGTGTGGGCAATAGGCGGGCGGGCAGCGTGATGCCGGCCGGGAGGTAAGGCGTCACGTCACGCCCGAAGTGGTGCAACTCGCGCACGAGCGACGAGCTCACGTGGGCCAGTTCGGGCCGTGAGAACAGTAGCAGAGTGTCGGGGCCACCCAGCTCGCGGTTGGCGGCGGCCATCACTTGCTCGTACTCGTAGTCCTGCACATTGCGTACACTGCGCAGTAGGCAATCGACATTCAGTTGACTGGCGAGCTCGATGGTGAGCTTGTCGCTTACCACGACGCTTACCCGAGGCTCGTCGCGGTAAACACGCTCGATGAGTTCTTTGCGCTCTTCGGGCGTGAGAAGTCCTTGTTTGCTCACATTGAACATAACGGCGACCACGATGCGGTCAAAGAACGTCAGTGCGCGGTCCACGATGTCGGCATGCCCCGTGGTGAACGGGTCGAAGGAGCCTTGAAAAAGTGCGGTAGCCATTGTTGAGTGTGATGTTAAGTGTTGCCGGTGATATCCTCGTCGTCCTCGATAACGAGGTTGTCGATGATGAACTGCTGGCGTTCCATCGTGTTCTTGCCCATGAAGAAGGTGAGCATCTGCTTGACGTTGTCCTCACGACGTAGCGTCACACGGTCGAGGCGCATATCGGGGCCGATGAAATCGGTGAACTCCTCGGGCGAAATCTCGCCGAGGCCCTTGAATCGCGTGATTTCGGCATTCTCGCCAAGTTTGTTGATGGCCGCAATGCGTTCCTCGTCGCTGTAGCAATAGTAGGTTTCAACCTTCTGCTTCTTGGCCTCGCGGCCCTGCGCGCGACTCTTGCGCTTGGCCTCTTTGCGGTTGAGCACGCGGAACAGCGGCGTCTGCAATATGTAGAGGTGACCGGTCTTGATGAGCTCGGGACAGAACTGCAGGAAGTAAGTGAGCAACAGCAGCCTGATGTGCATGCCGTCGACATCGGCATCGGTGGCGATGATGACCTTGTTGTAACGCAGGCCGTCGATGCCGTCACTGATGTTGAGCGCGGCTTGCAGCAACCCGAACTCCTCGTTCTTATAGACGGTGGCAGGCGGTTGGCCAAACGTGTTGAGCGGCTTACCGCGCAGCGAGAACACAGCCTGCACCTCCACGTCGCGAATCTTGGTGATGGAACCGCTGGCGCTCAAACCCTCGGTGATGAAAATCGACGACTCGTCGCGACGCTGACCGCGCGCGTCGTTGAGGTGCACACGGCAGTCACGCAGCTTGCTGTTGTGCAGCGCGGCCTTCTTCATGCGCTCGCGCGTCACCTTGGTCACGCCCGCGATGGCCTTGCGCTCCTTCTCGTTCTCTTGTATTTTCTTGAGCAGGACATCGGCCGTTTCGGGCGTTTTGTGCAGATAGTCGTCGAGCTCCTTCTTGATGTAGTCGTTGATAAACTTATAAATCGTGGGGCCGTCTTTCCACATCGTGGTGCTGCCCAACTTAATCTTCGTTTGCGACTCAAACACCGGCTCCTCCACCTTGATGCTGATGGCGGCCACAATGCCGTTGCGAATGTCGCTATACTCGAAATTCTTGCCGTAAAACTCCTTGATCGTGCGCGACAGCGCCTCGCGGAAGGCACTCTGGTGGGTACCGCCCTGTGTGGTGTGTTGTCCGTTGGCAAACGAATAGAACTCTTCGCCCATCTGCGCGGCGTGCGTGATGACAACCTCGATGTCAGGCGAAACGAAGTGCATGAGCGGATAGAGCGGCTCGTTGGTCATGTTCTCGTTCACCAGGTCGCTAAGTCCGTTGCGACTGTGGAAACGCTTGCCGTTAAGCCACAGCGACAGACCTGTGTTGAGGAACGAATAGTTCTTGACCATGGTCTCGACTACCTCCATGCGATATGCGTAGTCCTTGAAAATAGTGGCATCGGGCGTGAAACGCACCAGCGTACCGTTCTCCTCACCCTCGTCGGCAGCGATGATACCGCTCTCCTGCTCCACCAGGCCTTCGCGATAGCGAACCCACGAGCATTGGCCATCGCGCACCGAACGGATGTAGAATTCGGTCGACAACGCGTTCACCGCCTTGATACCCACACCGTTGAGGCCGACGCTACGCTTGTAGTTTTTCGTGTCGTACTTGCCGCCAGTGTTCATCTTGCTCGACGCGTCCCTCACCTGGTCAAGCGGAATGCCGCGACCATAGTCGCGCACACTCACCGTGCCCTCCTCGATGTCAATGTCGACGCGAGGCTTGGCAAAACCAGTGTTGAACTCGTCAATAGAGTTGTCAATCACCTCCTTGACAAGCACATAGATGCCATCATCGCTCTGGCTGCCGTCGCCCAACTTGCCGATGTACATGCCCGGGCGCAAACGGATGTGCTCCCGCGGAGTGAGCGTCGTGAGCTTGTCATACCCGCCAAAGTCGGTTCCTTGTTGCGACGTTGTCTCGTCAACATCTTGCGTCAATATCTCGTTGGTCAGTCCCTGTTCTTGTGCCATATATCTTTCTGCTCTTTAACCGAACTGCAAAGATAATGATTTTTTCTCAAATAGCCACCACGCCAACTACATCTTAACCCGTAACATCGCGAAAAAAACGCTTTACACTTTGCCATTTACCAAAAAACCACTACCTTTGCACCGCAAAAATCCAACGGGGTGTAGCGCAGTCCGGTTAGCGCGCCTGCTTTGGGAGCAGGAGGTCCTGTGTTCGAATCACAGTACCCCGACCAAGAAAGTA
>CAMVPC010000019.1 GCA_947169265.1 uncultured Prevotellaceae bacterium | reverse complement strand
GCTGATATTCAGTAGCCGCTATCTGATGGCAGAAAAAAGTGCCGAAGTCAGGAAAAAATCTTGATTTTCGGGTGGGGAAAAGAGGCTAAAATAGCTATCGGTGAGGAGGCGATGCGAAAAAATACCCACTTGTGGCGATTTCGGGGTTTTGCGAAACCCGCTACCTTTGTATCGTGTATTTTGCGGGGAGCCATCCCCGCTAAGGAAAATGAATTAGTTATTAGTTGATTCAAGGTTCAAATACCAATTAACACTTTAATACATTGAGTATTAATGGGCAAAAAGCAAAAAAGGGGCTGTGAGGCTCCTTTTTGCTTTCGTGGGGGAGAGGGGAGTGTCGGGTTAAAAAGTGTGGCGCTCTTGCTTGTGGCCGGTTTCCTTTTTGATGACCTCGAATTGGATGCCATTGACTTTGCCGCACACATAGGCGCTAAGCGTCATTTCGCCTATGGCTATCCTACTCACAAACAGCGGCTCGCCCTTGATGATGAGGTAACATAGAAAGGTGGTGCCGCGGCGCAGGCGCGTGCGCTCGGCATAAATTACCTCGAAACGTCCCTCGCCGTGATACTGCGCTTCCATCACCCGGCCCGGTTGCCAGGTGAAGCACACGATGTCGCCTTCGCTAAGGTCGTTGAGAACCTCAATTTTTTCCTCCATGACAGGATTACTCTGTTGGTCGCCGTGGTGTGTGTATTGCTTGACGAAGGTTGTCCAGTCGGCATATCCGCAGAATTTCGCCAGGGTAGTTAGCGTAAATAGGCGTGGGACCACCTGCTCGTGTACACAACTACTAATTGCAAGCAGCCTGCTGATGACGAGGTAACATTGGCATCCATCAAGAAAGAGGGAGCAAAAGGCGGAGAAATTGTGGTGGGCTCGAACATCCGTGTCGGTAACTTTGAAAAGAAAGTGACCGAACTTTATGGGATAGGTGTGCAGGTCGCCAACAAGACTAACACCAAGTTGAGCGACAACAACATCACTTTGGCTGCTGCAGGTAAGGAGTAATGGACTATGACGAGGGGCATGGGAAATTCCATGCCCTCGTTGTTTGGTAAACAAAGAAAAACGGTTTTAATGTATGGGCAAAGAACAATATAAAAAGGCGATTCAAGACTGTCGGGCGGCTATTGCCCGCGAGCGAGAACAGAAGAAGAAAGATAATGCACGAATTGCGGCGTTAATAAAGTCGACAAGCAGCCCCGAAGGTAAGGCACGATACAGAAAAGACAAAATTTCGGTTGCAGCTCGGCATGATGCCAATATTGAGGGCTACAAGCGTCGCATAGAAATGTATCAGCGCAGCTTAAAAACGTGTAAATAAAGAAGATGGCACGAAAGAGACAAAAGGCACAAAATGATAGCAGCTGTGCGTGTTGTGGCGGTTGCTTGGGCAAACTGTTCACTATCATCATTTTCCTATTGTGCCTATTATTGCTTTAAAATGAATTGAATTATAGAATATGCGCATTTTCCGTGGGTTGAACATTACTTTTTCCTGGAAACGGTTCCTGGGAATAACCACCTTGAAACGAAAAGTGGCGAAAACCACACATATACCCACCACCAAAATGGGCCGTCACGCTAAGGTGGGGCGTTGGCTGCTACGGCTTATTTTCGGTAAACCAAGACGAAAATATAGAAGATAATGTCAAAAAGCCAAAAGGTCTTTAGCCTATAGGTTGTCGATGATTCTTCTCACGAGCCTCATGGGTTACAGGGTGAGGAGAAGGGTGAGGGTGGCGACGAGGAGAATCCACACGGCGAGGACCCACCAGGCGATGATGGCTGCGTGGCGGGCTTGTGCGGGCCGTGTGTCGCTCCACAGCACGCTCAATATCCACCCTGCCACGGGACACAATGCGATGATGACACCCCACCACCACTGTAGCGAGGCATCGCTGCGGGGCGTCGTGGCCGCCGGTGGGGTGGCGACGCCGGGTGTGCCGCTGTGAGGCGTGATGACCACGGGCGGGTCAGTGACTGGCGTGAGTGGTGTCTCCTGGTTTATTCCCGGCGAAGTGTCAAGTTCTTCGCCGGGCACCGTAGGGCCCGAGACTGACGATGGTCGGGTGATGTCGTCGGTGTAGCTTGGCGATTGTGTGAGCCATCCCTTGGCCCGGAGGATGGATAGCACAGTGTTCCAGTTGAGTGTGCAATCAACGAGACCGGCGAGCATGACGGTGGGCAGCGATCGCTCGTCAACATAGTCGAAGAGCATGGTGCTGCGGTGCAGCCTGCGCCCGGCCACGCCGGTGCCGTTTGAGCTTTGGTCCTCGATTTCGATGCGGTGGCGGTATTGTCCGGCAGTGGCGGGTTCGGTGATTCCGCGAATGACGAGGTGGTGCCGGCTCACAAACTCGTGGTCGATGCGCACATCGTTGTCGGGCGACTTGCCCACGGTAACCATGGGCTTGACGCGGCCGGTGACGGTGTCGATGGCTTCGCGAAATTGTGCGGCGGTTTGGAATCGCCGCATCATGTCCTTGTCAACGGCTTTGAGGAAAACGTAGTCGAGCAGCGGTGACACGCCCGGTGCCGCCATCGAGGGCAGTTGCATGTCGGCCTTGTTGATGTTGAGCATGGTCTCATGGTTGTCCTTGCCTCGCGCCACGGCATGCGTGCCGGTGAGCATGAAATAGAGCACACATCCCAGCGAATAGATGTCGGTTCGGCTGTCAATGTGCAGCCCGTTGGCCTGCTCAGGGCTCATGTATCCATCGGTACCCACGATGCGCCCCACGGTGGTGCCGTCGGTACCCACTCGCGCGTCTTTCGCTACACCAAAGTCGATGATGCACACCGTTCCGTCGGGCCGCACCATGATGTTCGAGGGCTTGATGTCGCGGTGTATGCGCTCGCGCTGGTGCACATATTGCATGGCCTCAAGCACCATGTCGAGGATGCGCACGGTCTCCTGAATATTGAGGCGTCCGCCGTGTTGCCTCACATACTTGTCGAGGGTGATGCCTTCCACATATTCCATGGGCAGGAACAGGTTACCGGCGTCGTCGCTGTAAGGCTGACCCACGATGTGGACCACGTTGGGGTGGTTGAGGACCATGAGTGTGGTGGCCTCGTCGTGGAAGAGCTGTCGGTACTCAGGAAAGCACGACACCTTGTGGCTCATCATTTTCAGGGCCACGATGCGCCCGTGCGCGTCGCGCGCGCGATAGACGCACCCCATGCCTCCACTGCCCAGAATGTCGATGATGGTGTAGTTGTGGTTACTTGCCATGATTTTTAGTGAGTGAGATGGTGGAGTGGGGTGGTTATTTCTTGGTGATGGAGAGCGAGATGTTGATGCCGGCATCTCGGGTCTTGATGGTAATCACGCCGCCTCCCACGGGAATCTTGTCGGGGGCGGTGACGGTGATGGTGACCGTGCCGGGACGATGGTTCGACTTGAACCAGCTGCCGGTAGCGGGCTCGACGCCGTAGAAGGCGTAGCGCTCGTCGTTGAGGAAGATTTGGGTGTTGCGCGTGGTGCCGCGTCCGTTGCTCACGGTGATGGTGGTCTTGCCGGTGCGTGCCACGGCGATGGAGAAGTTTTGCGACTGCAGTGGGGCACCAAAGTTGCCGGCATCGCCGGTGTCGCCAGTGCCCCGGTCGATGGGTAGCATGGGAATTGACGAGGTGCTGTCATTGGGGGTGAAGACGGGTGGCTCCTTGAGGTTAGGAGCCTCGCCGTAACGGCCCAAAGTGTCTTCGTCTTCGCTGCTGAACCACGTGTCGATGCCCGAAGGTTCGGCGTCGGTGTTCAGCACCCTGATGATGAACAGGGCGCGGTTGTCGCCCTTGAACGATAGGGCCAGGTCATGCTCGTCGCCGTCCCAGCTGTAGCCCTTGGTGAAATAGAGGCGCGTGACACGCGTGTCAGGGTCTTCGTCGATTTTCAGCGCCCCGGCCGGGTGCACCTCAAGGTCGGTGAGCTTGAGGGGCAAGTCGGCATAATGGGTGGTGTGCTTGTCGTTGTTGACCTCGATGTGGAGTCCGTTGCCGGGATATTCGGTGAGTGTGACGGCGAGGTTGACGCTGTCGCTGTCGCCGTCGCCGTCCCGCGAGTCGGTGTAGTTATAATAGATGGTGTCCATGGCCACAAACGAGTTGTCGAACTCGCCGATGAGGGCTGTGGTTTCTTGGCTGTGGGGCGAATACTTGTTGAAGATTTTCATCACGGCCACAAAGGCGAGGAAAATCAGCAGGATGGCGGCTGCGATACCAAGCCATGCCATCAGGCGCGTACTGTGTTTTTTGTCATTGACCTTGTCATTGCCGCCGGGAGGCTGTGGGGAGGTTGCCTGCATAGGGGCGTCGGGGGGTGGCGGGGCGGTTGCCGGCATGGGGGTGGCGGGTGGCGCGGCGGTATCGGCAGGCTTGGTGGGTTGGGTAATGGGCGACTGTGTAATAGAGTCGGTGGCCACGGTAGTGGGTGGGGTGACCGCGAATTCCACGATTTGACACGTGATGTTGTCGAGACCGCCGGCGTTGCGAGCCATCTGCACGAGGGTGTCGACGCGCTGTTGCTGGCTCATGGTGGCTTGCTGGCTCACCACGGCGAGCATTTCGGCGTCGGGAACCATGCCGCTAAGTCCGTCGCTGCACAGCATAAAGCAATCGCCGGCGAGCGGCATGATGGGCTCGGCGAGCACGGTGGCGGGTTTCATGGTCTTGAGGCCGAGGGCGTTGTAGATTTCGTTCTTGCGTGGGTGGTGTTCGGCTTGTTCAGGGGTAATTTGTCCACTATCGACAAGAGTCTGCACGTAGCTTTGGTCTTTGGTGAGTTGCTTGATGGCGCGCTGTCGGATGAGGTAGATGCGGCTGTCGCCCACACTGCCGAGCCACACGCGGCCTTCGCGCACGATGAGCATCACGCACGTGGCACCCATGCCTGCGAGTTCGGGATGTTGTTCGGTGTGTCGTAACAGGGCCTGGTTGGCTTTGTCGCAGGCTTGGATGATGGCTTGCCGCGGGTCGTCGAAGCGGTTGGCCGAGAGGAATTGCTGGATGGTTTCGACGGCCAGATGTGAGGCGATGGCGCCTCCCACGTGTCCTCCCATGCCGTCGCACACCACGGCGACGAGTCCGTTCACACACTCGAAACTACCGAGCCAATCCTCGTTGGCTTTCCTCTTGCAACCCACGTCGGTGCGCTGGGCCACGTTACAGTAACTGTAGTTGCTCATTAAAGTTGACTTAATTAGACAAAAGCTGCGTTAAGAATAGGGTTTATAGATGGTGCGAAGACTCGCGGGGTTGTCCGGGCGGGTCTTCGCACTGATAGGTGGATTTTAGAACTGCGGGATAGCAAGGTAGACAAACTTGGTGTTGCCCACCAGGAGCACGTCGCCATTGTTGAGCTGGAACTTTTCGCTCGCGAAATTGTCGTTGACGAAAGTACCGTTGCTCGACATTTGGTCTTCAGCCCACATGATGCCTTCGCCCGAGCGCCACAGGATCAAGAGGTGCTTGCCCGACACCTTGTCGTCGCTCGTGAGCGCGATGTCGCACGACTGGTCGCGGCCCACGATGTTGCGGCCCTCGTAGATGGGGAACACCTGGCCGCAGGGGTTCAGGCTGTAAGTGACCAGGATGCCCACCAATTTGCGCCCGTTGCCGTTGCCGGTCGAGGATTCGTCGCCGGCTGAACGGATGACGGTGCGTCCCTCGTCGAAGGCTTGCGACTGAATGGGCGTGGTGCTCACGTCGTCCATGAGTTGCGTGCGCTCGTCGAAGCCGTCGTTGACGGGAACCGTGGGCGCGGCGTCATATCCTCCGCCACCCATCACCTGGGTGGCACCGGCACCGCTGTCGAAGACCGGCTGAGGGTTGAAGGGCGGGGGAGTGGCGCCTCCACTACCCATGCTCAGGTGAGTGGCCTCGCTGGGGCAGAACGGGCAGTTGTTGCCATAAATGCTTGAATCGTATTGATGTCCGTTGGGACATTGCTGTATTGCCATAATTGTCAAGGAATTAAAGTTATTGTTCAAAAAATAAAAGTGGAGAGGTGGAGAGGTGGAGAGGAGGAGAGAGCAATAAGAAGATTATTGATTCAACAGGTCTTGCAGGTGCTTGAGCTTGACGGCATAGTTGAGGGCACCCGGGCCGCCGTTGCCGTAGCCGCTGTTGAACACGCCAATCAGTTGGCCGTATTCGTTGAGCACGGGCGAACCGCTGGCGCCGCCGGTCGAGGTAAAGTCAACACCGAATTGGAAATCGCCCTTGTCCTGCGAGGTGCGTCCCGAGTGCAGCTGGTTAACCATCTCCTCGTTGCTGTTTTGTGCCAGCGTCATGCCGGCGGGATAACCAATCGAGTGAATCTCCTTGCCCGGCTGATAGAACGGGGTGGGGTCGCCCACGGCGTTCGGGTCAATCCATCCGTTGATGCCCGAGGGACGCTCGCGGGTGATGGTTTGCACGATGGCCACGTCTTTGTTGAGCACGGGTTGCTCGACGCCATCCAGGTTGGGAACCTTATAGACGGTTACCTCGGTGGCATTGGCCAGCGAGAGGGGCTTGCCGTTGGGCAGGATGTAGAGCTTGGCCACGCCTTCGAGAATGGCCTCGTAGCCCGGGTCAACGCTTCTCACATAGCTGTTGGCTTGTACCTTGAGGGCGTTCATGGCTTCGCCGGCGAAGACCCATGCTTGCACGCAATGGAGGTTGGTGGCATATTTGGTACCATCTTCCGAGATACAGAACGCGGTGCCCGTGTATTGTCCGCCTTCGAGCGAGGTCAATTGAACTTTGCCCTGCTCGGTCATGGCGTACACGTTGACGCCCCACTGGCCGATAATCATGCACACGGCGTCTTTGTATTTCTCGTTGATTTCGGCACCGGTCATGACGGTGGGACCTGCGGGCGGGGGAGTGGTGGTGTCGGTTGCAACCGACGTGGAATCGCTGCCGCTACCGGTGGTGCCGTCGCAGCCCTTGAGGCCGAAGAACAGGCCGGCGCCAATGGCGGCGAGAGCCAGCACGCCCAGGATAATCCACAAGGCAGTGTTGTTCTTCTTAGGGGGAGTGGCGGCGGGAGTGACAGGTGGTGTCTGAGGAGTGGGGGGACCATATACCGTAGGAGTGGGACTAATGGGCGGCGTGGGCTCCATGGGATTGGGGGTTGCGGGGCCTGCGGGCGAGCCCACGTAGCTCTGCCAGTCGAGGGGATAGCCGTTTCCGGTGAGGGTGACGCGGTCGCCGGCGTTGAGCATTCTTTGTCCGGTGATACGCTGGCCGTTGACGAAGGTGCCGTTAGTGGAGCCGAGGTCCTGCAGGATGACGTTGCCCTGGCCGTCGCGAGAGAGCACGGCGTGGTTGCCCGACACGTCGCTTTGCGGCATCACGATTTGGTTGCCGGGCGAGCGGCCAATGGTGTAGCGCTGGCCACCACCCGATGCGGGGCTTATCCTGGTTTTGTCGCCACCCGCGGGAGCCTGTGCCGCGATTTGCGCCAGGATGCGTTGCAGACTGGTCTCCTCGGTACCAAAGCGAATCACGTCGGTGGGCCGCACCATGGTCTCGCCGGTAATGCGTCGTCCGTTGACGTAGGTGCCGTTGGTGGAGTTCAAATCCTTGAGCGTGGCGCTCATCTCATTGTCCTGGACAACCAGCGTGGCATGGTAACCCGATACTTTGAGGTTGCTCAGCGTGAGGTCGTTTCCGGCCGAGCGTCCAATTTTGATGGTTCTCATAATTCTTTAGAGTTGTTTGGTGAAAAAAATGTTTATTTTGTTGTTTTGATTTTGTGATTGATTGAAATGCCAAAGATAATGAAAAATCTTCAATTTCCAAGATAAAATCCGAAAAATGTAAGGATTTTCATTATTTATACATGAAAAATTTGGTGAAAGTAAAAAAAATGCGTGCGTTGTTGTGCGTTTTAACGGAATTTTCGTAATTTAGCCGTTTGAAATTCAACCCGGCGGAATTAACAATAAACAAATATAACTATGCTAAACGAAAAGGATTTGCAACTCATTGAGAAAAAGGGGATTAGTGAGGGAACCATTGCGGCGCAACTCAAACGTTTCGCAACCGGTTTTCCCTGGCTTAAAATAGAAAAGGCCGCCACGGCGGGCGATGGTGTGTTGCGCCTCGACGATAAAGAGGCGACGCGTTACATCAAGGCGTGGCGTGCCTTCCAGCAGGGCGGTGGCACGATTGAGAAGTTTGTGCCGGCTTCGGGTGCCGCGAGCCGCATGTTCAAGAACATTTTCGCGTTTGTCAATTCGGGCCGCACCAGTCCCGAGACCGAGTTTGAGAAGGAATTTTTTGTCAATCTCGACAAATTCGCTTTCTACCTGCCCCTGTGCCAGGCTTGTACACGACTCTATGGCGTTGATATCAAGGACTTGTTGGCCGACGGCCGCTATGCCGATGTGGCGCGCGCCATGCTCGATGCGGGCGGCCTCAATTACGGTTTCCTGCCCAAGGCGTTGCTCAAGTTCCATCGCGCCCCCGGCGGCAACGTGCACACCCCGCTTGAGGAGCACCTCGAGGAAGGCGCCCAATATGCCGCCACGTCGACGCGCGACGTGTTTATCCATTTCACCGTGTCGCCCGAGCACCGAAAGGAGTTTGATCGCCTGCTTCGCGGCAAGCTGCCTCATCTCGAGAAGGTGTGGGGTGTGAAGTATCACGTCACGATGAGCGAACAAAAACCGTCGACCGACACCATTGCCGCCACAGCCACCGACGAGCCTTATCGTGACGGCGACGGCAACCTCCTCTTCCGGCCGGCCGGCCACGGCGCGCTCATCGAGAACCTGAACGAGCGCACGGCCGACGTGATTTTTGTCAAAAATATCGATAATGTGGTGCCTCAACGCCTGCGCGACGTGACCACGCGTTACAAGAAAGTGATAGGCGGCGTGCTCGTAGAGACGCAACGGCAGGTGGCGCGCTTCTTGTCGAAACTCGACAACAACCCGAGTAGCCAAGACCTCAAGCGGATGTTGCACTTTGTGGAAGGAACCTTGTGCACCCGTTGTCAGGCCACTGCAACGATGGACGATGAGGCCCTCGCGGCTTATTTGCGCGCGAAGCTCGACCGTCCCCTGCGCGTGTGCGGAATGGTGCGCAACGAGGGCGAGCCCGGCGGTGGCCCTTACCTGGCTTATAACCGCGACGGCAGCTATTCGCCCCAAATTCTCGAGGCCGCGCAAATCAACCCCGACGATGCCGAGGCCATGAAGATGATGAAGGAGGGCACGCACTTCAATCCTGTGGACCTCGTGTGCTACCTCAAGGATTACAAGGGCAATAAATTTGACCTCAAGCGTTTCGTCGACCCCGACACGGGCCTCATCTCGCTCAAGTCGAAGGATGGAGTCGACATCAAGGCGCTCGAACTGCCGGGATTGTGGAACGGCTCGATGAGCGATTGGAACACCATCTTTGTGGAGGTGCCCATCGAAACATTCAACCCAGTAAAGACCGTCAACGATCTGCTGCGCCGTCAGCACCAGTGAGATGTGTTTTAAGAGAACCCGATAAGGTCTAAACTGTATAATTACAACGACTTATGAAATTGTTTTATAGAACCCTGTTGCTCGCCGTCGTACTGGTGGCGGGAACCGTGAGTGCCGTTGCCGGAGGCCCTCGTGTCAAGGAAATCAACCACAAGGAATATTCCAAACTCTTCGAGAGTGGAAAGAAAATCAAGAAACCGGCCGTGATATTCTTCTACAAGAGCGACAGTGAGGCGTGCCAAAAGTTTGCCCCCCTGCTCGAAGAACTTGCCTCGAAGAATTTCAAAGGGAAGATAAACTTCTATTGCATTGATGTCGACGCCAACCCGCAACTCACGGGCCAGCTGGGCATCAACGCCATTCCTTATCTGGCATGTTACCCCAAGACAAACAAGGGGGAACCATTCGCCACCAAGGGCGCCCAGTCGAAACAGGCTTATATAAACCTGTTCAACGAGAAACTGCTCAACAAGAAGCCCAAGAAAAAGTGAGCGGCGTGAATCGTTGAGCGCGAATAGCGTTAAGAATCGAACCACACAGGCGAGGACACCCGAAAAGACGGTGCCCTCGCTTCGTGTGGTTAGCCACTATCGGCGTGAGCCTTGCCGCCACGCTACGACCTGACGAGGCTCAGCGCATGAGAAGCCCATGCCATGGCACACAAAAGCACATAAAAGCGCGTAAAAGTCACAAAAAGAAGAAAAAATTTGGTTATATGGCTGGAAAAGCGTACCTTTGCACCGCTTTTTAGAAAAGCAACGAGATTTTTTTAACTAAATCATTTTAATTTAAAGTTTTATGAACAACTACGAAACCGTTTTCATTTTAACTCCCGTTTTGTCTGAGCCTCAGATGAAGGAAGCGGTAGAGAAATTCAAGACAGTGATCACCGACAATGGTGGCACCATCGAGAATGTCGAGGAATGGGGACTGCGCAAGCTCGCTTATCCCATCCAGAAAAGGACTACCGGATTTTACACCCTCATCGAGTTTGATGCCGAGCCCACGCTCATCGCCAAGCTTGAGACTGCCTTCCGTCGCGACGAGAAGGTGATGCGCTTCTTAACTTTCCACATGGACAAGTTCGCCCACGAGTACGCCCTCAAGCGTCGTGCCCTCAAGAAGAATCAGCCCAAGGCCGAGGAACCCGCCGAGGAACCCGCCGTTGTGGAGGCTGCCGCTCCCGTTGTTGAGCCCGAAGTGAATGTTGAAGAGGAAAAAGCAAACGAATAATTAAAGGAGGACACAATTATGGCACAAAGTCAAAGCGAAATCCGTTACCTTACCCCGCTGTCGGTCGACACCAAGAAGAAGAAATATTGCCGTTTCAAGAGAAGTGGCATCAAGTATATCGACTACAAGGACCCCGAATTTCTCAAGAAATTCCTCAATGAGCAAGGTAAAATCCTGCCCCGCCGCATCACCGGCACCTCGCTCAAGTTCCAGCGCCGCGTGGCCCGCGCCGTCAAGCGCGCCCGCCATCTGGCCATGCTCCCCTATGTGACCGACTTGATGAAATAATCACTTTAAAAAGAAAACGACACAATGAAGATTATATTGAAAAAAGACGTCGCCAACCTTGGATACAAGGACGATGTGGTTGAAGTGAAGAACGGCTATGCCCGCAACTATCTCATTCCCCAGGGATTTGCCGTGATGGCTACCGAGTCGGCACTGAAGGTGCACGCCGAGGACCTGCGTCAACGCGCTCACAAGATTGCTAAAATCAAGGCTGACGCCGAGGCTGCCGCCGCTACCCTCGAGGGTGTGGCCCTCACCATCGGCGCCAAGGTGAGCCCCACGGGCACCATCTATGGTTCGGTGACCCCGATCCAGATTGCCCAGGCTCTCGCCGAGGCTGGCCACGAGGTTGACCGCAAGCTCATCACCGTCAATGGTGATGTCAAGCAAGTGGGTAAATACACCGCCACCGTGCGCTTCCACAAGGAAGTTGCCGTGGAAATCCCCTTCGAGGTGGTTGCCGAGTAATTCTCGCGCCTATCCACTTTAACAAGTTATCAAATCAGTCGCGCCTCCCGCAACCGGGAAAGGCGCGACTGACGCTTTTCTTTAGTGGGTTGAAAAAGACCAGCCTTACCGGTTACTTGAGCAGGAGGTTGTAGAGGGCGGTGACGTCGGTGCCGTTGATGTTGCCGTCGCGGTTTACATCGGCGTTTTTGCTTGCGCCTTCTGCGTTGAGCAGCAAATTGTAGAGCGCTGTCACGTCGCTGCCGTTCACCGCCCAGTCGATGTTCACATCGCCTCGCAGCGGCCACCATTCAGGTTCCCATTCTTCTATTAGCAAGAAGTCTTGCCACACGGGGGCATTTCGGTACACTTCCATTTGCCAGCGCGGCACGCGCAGCACGCACGTGGTCACGTCGACGCCGGTAAAGGTGTTGTCATGAGTCGTTCCCATTAGGGGGAAGGGGCGCACAGTGGCCACCTGCAACTCTTTGAGTGACGTGCAGCCGCTGAACGCCGACTGGCCCAATCGGGAGTCGATGCAGTTGCTCAAGTATATCTTTTCGAGTTTCGAGCAATTCTTGAAAGTGTTTTCGGGAATCGCACGCAAGGCATCGGGGAGCCTTAGCGCAGCCAACTCGGTGCATTGGTTAAACACACCCAAGCCAAAGGAGGTGATGGACTGAGGGAGGATGATTGAGGTGAGTTTAGCGTTGTAAAAGCACCGATACTTAAGTTCGGTTACCTCGCCGTCGTAGATTGCTGTTCCCTCGCCGCTCTCGGGATTGAAGACATGTGACACCAGGGCATTGGCTCCTGTAAATTTGCCGAGCGATTCAAATTGGGTGATTTTCTCGGTGGCGGTGTAAGTGAACACGGTCATGCCACAGGTGAAGGTGACGTTCGCGTTGGGGAAACGTCCTTGCCATGCCGCCACGTCGGTCACATGGAATAGCGTACCCCGCGATGGCTTGAACTGGCTGGCGTTGTCGTTGCCGTTCCACGTGAGCGTCGTGGGGGAGGCCGTGCAGTACACGTCGGCCACGCCGTCGCTGCCCTCAAAGGCACCGGCGGCGATAGTGGTGAGCGTCGATGGTAGCACTACCGTGGCGAGACCGGCGCAGTTGCCCAAAGCCCGGGTGCCGAGACTTGTCACGCCTTCGGGGATGGTGATGCCGGTGAGGGCGTCGCAGTCGTTGAGAGCCGCTTCTCCGATGCCATGTACCACTCCCACATAAGTCACCTCGCCCTGGCCGGTGGCACTGTCGAAGTTGTGTGTCGACAAGGCTGTGGCGCCGTCGAAAAGGGTGAAGTTGTCAAATTTCGACACGCGTGCGGTTGCGGTGTAATTGAGTGTGGTCATTCCGCTCACGAATGTCACATTGGCGTCGGGGAATTTCGACTTCCACGTTTCCACGTCGGCCACATGGAACAGCGTGGCCTTGTTGGGTTTGAACCCTTTTCCGTTCCACGATAGCGTGAGCGGGTCGGCGCCGCAAAACACATGGTCCACGCCGTTACAGTTGAGGAAGGCGTCGCCGTGAATCGAGGTGACGCCGTTGTGGATGTTCACCGTGTGAATGTGGGTGAGGTTGGCGAACGTGAACCGTTTCAGTTTCGTGATGCTTTGGGGAATGGTAAGTCTGGTGATTTCCTCGTCGCCCAAATAGAGGTGTTGGGCGTAATATTGCGGGGTGTAGTCTTCGTTGCTGTTAAAAACAATTTGACACCAGGCCTCAAGGTCTTCAATAGTTACTCTTTCCAGTCCTGTGCAGTTGTGGAATGCGTAAATGTGGGTGATGGCCCGCGGAATGCTAATCGACTTAAGGCTGGAGCAGTTTTGGAACCCGGTGATTTCGGTGGCCGAGGCCGGAATGTTGATTGACGCCAGTCTCTCGCAGTGCCCGAAGCCGTACACCGCGGTCACGCCCTCGGCGATGGTCACCGTCTCCAGGTTGGCGCAATAGGTGAAGTCGTTCTCCATCTTTAAGGTTGACGGGATGTGCACTGTGGTGAGCGCCGGTAGATTGCTGAAGGAGTGGCCAAGCGAAGTGATGCCTTCGGCCAAAGTCACCTGGGCAAGGTCGTTACAGTTATTGAACGACTGGTTCATTTGGCTGATGGTGGATGGAAGCGCCACGGCAGTGAGTCCACTATAAGCAAAACCCATGGTACCGATGGATGTCACCCCCTCGGGGATGGTGGCCGACTTGAGCGCGGAACAACGAATGAAAGCCCTGTCACCAATGCTTGTTACGCCCGCAGGGATATTCACCGCTTCCAGGGCCTTGCAATAACCGAAAGAGTAATTCCCTATTGATCGCAAGCTCGACGGAAGTTGCACTCCCGTGATTCCCTCGCAATAGTAGAAGGCATAATCGCCGATGTTCGTGACACCCTCAGGTATCGCCAGGCGCGTAATCTCGGTGTTCGCGTCGGCGTAGATGCGTTTGGCGTAGTAGATAGGGTTTGAATAAGTTCCCTCAAAAGTGATGGCGCACCACGCCGCGATATCTTTGATGATGAGCTTCCCTCTTGAAAGATAATTGCAATTGTCGAAGGCCCGGGTCTTCGCCCAAGTGAGCGACGCCGGCAGTGAGAGGGTGGTAAGGTGGGAGCATGACGCGAGCGCCGCCTTGCCGATGGTGGAAACGCCTTCGGGTATCACGATTGACGTGAGTGTGGTGGAGCGATTCAAGGCGCTGTCGCCAATTTCGCTCACCGTGCCATTGTAGACCACTATGCCCTCGCCGGTTGAGGCGTCGTATTGGTGAGAGGCCACACTTGTGGCGCCTTTGAAAACGGCATAGTTGTCAAAACGATCAATGCGTGACGTGGCCGTGTAGGTTATCGTGCTCGTTTGTGCCATGCCACTTGTGGCCAGCAACGTCGCGATGGCGACCGATAAGAGTTTAAAATGAGTCGTTTTCATCTTCGTCCCGTCTTTAAAAGGTTCACAATGACGTATTATTTGCAAATATAATGTATATTTATATAATATAAAATAAAATTGCAAAAAAAACTGAATTTCGTGCTTAGTTCCCGCGAAGTGTGTACCTTTGTGGAGCAAAAAGAGTAATTGATATCTATGAATTTGATAGACCAAAATAATTTTATCACTGATAACGAACGACATGAGGCGAAACGGCTCATGCAAGAGTTGCGCGACCGGCTCAAGGGACGGGAGCGCGCGGGCGACCTTGAGCGCGTGGGCGAGCTCATCGACCATGCGGTGGAGCTGGGCGTATATCGGCGCGACAAGTACGGTATCAACCCGGTAGTGCGCTCGCTGCGCACCGCCGTGCTCTTCAACAGCCTCATCGCTCCCGATCGCAACATCACTATAGTGGTGCTGCTCTATAACATGTGTAAGAACTGGGAAGTTGTTACCCGCGAGCGCGTCGACGAACTCTTTGGCGCCGACGTGCTGCACCTCATCGACGGCATGCTAAACGTGGCGCGCCTCTACAAGAAGCAGGCCAGTGTCGAGAGCGACCACTTCCACAAGTTGCTGCTGAGTCTCGCGAGCGACATTCGTGTGATTATGATAATGATTGTTGACCGCTTGGGGCTGATGCGCCTCATCGGCAACCATCCCGACAAGAAATTTGTGCACGATATCTCGCTCGAGTCGCGTTATCTCTATGCTCCGCTGGCCCACCGGCTGGGACTTTATCTCATTAAATCGGAACTTGAGGATTTGTCGCTTAAATATCTTAATCGCAAGGTTTTTGACCAAATTGCCAACAAGCTCAGCGAGACCAAGGAAGAGCGTGACCGGTATATCGAGAACTTCATTCCTCCCATTCGCGAGCAGCTTGAGAAAAACGGTCTCCGTTTTGAAATCAAGGGTCGCACCAAGTCGATAAATTCCATCTGGAACAAGATGAAAAAGAAGGATGTTGACCTTAATGGCATGTACGACTTGTTTGCCATTCGCATCATCCTCGACACGCCCAAGGAGAATGAGAAACGCGATTGCTGGGTGGCTTACTCGATAGTGACCGACATTTATATGCCTAACGTGTCGCGCTACCGCGACTGGATTTCTATTCCCAAAAGCAATGGCTACGAATCGCTCCATGTCACGGTTAAGGGTCCCGAAGACCGTTGGGTGGAGGTGCAGATACGCACTAAACGCATGGACGAGGTGGCCGAGCGGGGTCTTGCCGCACACTGGCGATACAAGGGGATTAAGGGCGACGACGAAGCCACTGACAAGTGGATGAACAACGTGCGCGAGGTGCTCGAGGCCGGTGACAAAGGCCCCATGGACCTTATTCGCGATATGCACGTGAATCTCTACGAGAAAGAAGTCTTCGTCTTCACGCCGCGCGGCGACTTGTTCCAGCTGCCCAAAGGCGCCACACTGCTCGACTTCGCTTTCCATGTGCACACCAAGTTGGGAAGTCACTGCACAGGCGGACGCGTCGACGGCAAGAACCAAAAGTTGGGTTACAAACTCAAGAATGGCGATACCGTCGAAATCCTCACCTCGTCCACCCAAATGCCGCGTCTCGACTGGCTCAGCCTGGTGGTGACCAGCAAGGCGCGCAACAAGATTCGCCAGGCGGTGAACGAGGCCCGTGTCAAGAAAGCCGATATCGCGCGCGAAATGGTGCAGCGCCGCTTCAAGAACCGCAAGATAGACCTCGACGAGGGTATGCTGGCCCGTTACATCTCAAAGCGCGGCTACAAGAGCGCTACCGACTTCTTTGTCGAGATCCACGACGAGAAGATCGAGGTGGGCGACCTTGTGGAGGAATACCTCGACTTCGTGCAGCGGCAGCAAGAGACGGCAGCCACTAAGGCGCGCGCGCCGCACGCTACGGCCGAGAACTTTGTGCTGCGCAGTCCCGACGAAGAGCGGCCTCGTGGCGGCAACGACGACATCCTTGTGGTGGGAAACAACGTCAAGGGTGTCAACTACAAGTTGAGCCGTTGTTGCAATCCCATCTATGGTGACGACATAGTCGGCTTTATTGCCAGCGATGGCGCCATCAAGGTGCATCGCCGCGACTGCGGCAACGTGCGTCATCTGCTCGAGCGGTACCCCTATCGCATCATCCGCTCGCAGTGGAGCGGCAAGATGGGACGACAGTTTGCCGCCACCCTCAAGGTGGTGGGCCGTGATGACATCGGCATCGTGTCGAATATCACCAGCATCATCAATAAAGAAGGCGACACGGTGTTGCGCAACATCACTATCAACAGCAATGGGGGCCTCTTCGAGGGTTTTCTTGTTATCGGCGTAAGTAGCCTCGATACGCTCGATGTCCTCATCAAGAAAATCAAGAACCTCAAGGGCGTGAAGGACGTGCGGCGCACTTGAATCATTCCAAATTCCGCAAAATAACCGGAATGCCCCCCGCGCAATATTCCACGAGATGCCGTGGCGCTAAGTTTGAGGGCTGATGTGAATGCCGGATCGCGGTTTTATTCCTGGTCTCGCTTGCCGCGGTAAATGGGGCCGTGCTTGTCGCTCGCGTTTCCTTCCTTGTCGATGTTGAACGAGGCTGCATCGGCGCCTTCGACCACGTCGTTAAGATACCACACGTGGTTCTTGTCCTTGCTGTAGCCGTCTTCGAGTGTTTTGAAGGTGGCCGGGTCGGCACCTTCGAGCCTTTGGCCCCACAGGTACACATGGTGACCGTCGGTTGCCGTGCTGAAATCAATCACTTTAAACGCGTTGATGTCTTCAACCTCGATGCGCGTGCTGTCGTAGTAGGCATAGCGGCTGTCTTTTGCCCACAGACGCTGCAGGTCCCGGTCAAAATCGAGGATTTCAAAGGTAGACATGTCGGCCACGTGTAGAGGAGCGCTTTGGAAGTACCAGTCTCGTTTGTCGTAAGAAAGAGGGTATTTCTTTGCCTTGATTGTGGAAGGGTCAGCGCCCGGAATGAGGCGCTCCTTGAAATAGACACGCTTGCTGTCGTGTCCCAGCCAGTCTTTTATACTTTCAAACGTCGCGGGGTCGGCATCGGGAAGCGTGTCGTTGAGCTGCCCGAAGCTGAAGGTCCAGTAAGTGTAATACACGCAGTCGTCGGCCACCACATACTTGCCGCCGTCGCCACACGATGCCATACCCAGTGCCACGAATATAGCACAGCAGCTAATCCATAAATTTCTCAACAGTTTGTCCATAATATCCACGTTTTAATAAGATTGTGCTTACAAAATTAATGCATATTGAGCAAAATACATCAAGTTGCTTGAATGTTTTTTTAAATTATTGTAACTTTGTTGTGACGAAGATGGCGGCTGAGGTTTACATATTCAATCCCGACAACGATATGGCGCTCGCTAAGGGCGACGCGAACTATATCGCGCCGGCTTTTGCCGCGCGCCTCACGTGCGACCTTGAGCCGCTCATGGCGTGGTGCATGCCGCCGGGCTCGCTTCTTGTAGTGCATGATGTGGCGGTGGTGGAGCCATGGCTCGCTGAGTTGCGCGAGCGCTATGGTGTTGCTGTTAAAGCTATCGGCATTGGCGAATTGCCGCGTAGTGGCAATTTACATCCCTGGGGATGGTCGCCCACGCTTCGCCGCTTGTTGCTCAAGCGTGGTGTGAGTGCCGCTTGCTTGCCCACTGAAGATGAACTGGTCCGATGGCGCGGGTTGTCGCACAGGCGAACGAGCATCGTGTTCCACGAGCAGGTGCGCCGCGCGATGAGCGAGCGGTTTGCTCCGGCGCCCGTCGAGTTGCGCACGGCCGAGGAGGTGACGTCGTTTGCCGTGGCTCACCCGGGTTGCTACGTGAAACTGCCGTGGAGCGCGAGCGGGCGCGGAGTGTGGCACGTGCACGACGCCCATGGTCGCGACTTCGCGGCGTGGTTGCGTGGTGGTTTGTCGCGATATGGTTCGGTGCTGTGTGAGGTGGGCGTGGACCGTGTGCTCGACTTCGCTATCGAGTTTGAGTGCCGGGCGGGCGAGGCGCGGCCGGTGGGCCTGAGTCTTTTCAGTTGCGACGCCCACAACCAGTACAGCCATGCCGTGGTGGCTACTGACGCCACGTTGCGGCGTCGCATCGCTTCGCGCTATCCTCGTTTTGACTTACTCGAGGGCGCGCTCACGCGTGTGGTGAACGAAGTGATGTCGCCCGTTTATGAAGGTCCGCTCGGCGTGGACTTGCTTTTGGGCAACCTGGATGGCGAGTGCGTGGTCAATCCGTGTGTGGAGGTGAACCTGCGCATGACGATGGGCATGATTACCTCGCGCCTGGGCAACTTGCTGATGAGCGGCGACAATGTGGCCACGTTCAGGGTGGGGGAGGCGAGTGCTGTGCCGCGCGGTGCGCTACAGCTCACGCCGTTGTATGCCGGCACGCGTCATGCCGCATGGCTTGAGCATTGAGCGAAGGTAATCAGAAAGGATAGCCGATGGCAAGATGGAAGGCGATACCATCCTTGAATTTCATGTTGAAATAGCCTTTGCGCCCCGTGTCATAAGGGGCATGAAGGCCCAAACCCAGGTCGGCACGCACCACGAGCATGTCCATGTCGAAGCGCAGTCCTATTCCCGCGTCGAGTGCCAGCTCCTTGAAGAAGTTGCCTATGGTGCCGCCCTCGCGCAAAATGTCCTTTTTCAATAACCACACGTTGCCGGCATCGATAAAAGCGGCGCCTTTGAAGTAGCCGATAATGGGGAAACGGAATTCCCAGTTGGTCTCAAACTTGAATGTACCCGTTTGGTCATAATAGGCATCGACGCCCTCGTAGGGCGAGCGGTAAGTGCCGGGTCCCACCGAGCGTACCATGAACCCGCGCAGCGAGTTGGCGCCGCCAATATAGAATTCTTCGCTGAAGGGAGGGTATTCTGAGTTTCCGTAGGCATGAATAGCGCCGACTTGAACGCGTCCCACGAGTGCGGATTGCGACGTGAAGTTATGTTTCCACACAACTTGGGTTTGCGCCTTGATGAATTGTGAGAATGGTGTGCCGAACAGTTCTTTCTCACCATTCTTTTTGCCGGCAAGACCCCAAATTCCCGAGAAGATGTTACCGCCCTCCTTGATGGTCGATGTCCACGTGAGGTTGTCGGGACCCCAAGAATTGTCGTAGGTATAGGTATAGTTCATCTCAGGAATGAACACGTTGGCAAAACTGTGCATGATGGCCGTGTTGTTCAGCACCTTTTCGACAAATTCGTCGGTAGTCGACAGTAGTTTGTTATAGGTGAGCTTAAATGGTGTGAATTCGTTGAGCGAGTGTTTGCCGGCATGCCACTCCCACTTCATCTCGGCACTCATTTTCACCATCTTGAAGAACTTGGGGCGGTTGAGGATGTCCCCGCTGATGGCGAAGCGTGTCCAGTTGAGATAGCGGCGTGAACGGTCCACGAAGCGCGGCGCGAGCAGTCGTGGGAAGGCCAACTCGACTTGTGCGCCGAATTCGTAGGAATTGAGGCCGCCTTTGCTGTAGGCCCCGCCGCGTCCCGTTTGCCACTCATAGCTGGCGTTGAGTTTCGCGCTCAGTTGTTCACCGCCGCCGAAAAGATTCTTGTGAGTGATACCCACGGCCAGTCCGGGTCCCAGGTAGCTGTTGCTCTTGCTGGTGCCTTGCAATTCGAGTTTGAGCTCGATGGGTTTGTCGAGGATACACGCGATGTCGATATCAAGCATGCGGTCGCCGTTAGGCGCCACGGTGTCGAGCACGGGCACCACTTGCATGTTGATGTTGCTGAAGATGCCGGTGCGCGACAAGTAAAGTTGCATGCGGTCCATCGAGCCCACGCGGAAAGGTTGTCCTCGGCGTCCGCGCACATTGCTTTCTATCACCTGGTCGCTGATGTGCACGGGTTGCATCTTGATGAGGGTGCAGTTGCGCAGCTGCACGGTGTCGGCTTGGGCCTTGGATTTCTCGCTGCTCACGGTCACGATGATGTCGCGGGCCAGAAAATGGTCGAAGGCGGTGTTGGGCACGTTCGACGCCATCACCATCCTCAGGTTGATGGTGCCTGGCCGGGTGATGCTGTCGGCTACATATTCGATATATTCGGGACGGAAATAATAATATCCCCGGTTGCGCAGGCGGTTGGTGATGTTGATGCGCACCTCGTTGAGCGAGTCGGTGCAATAGCGGTTGCCGCTGCGCAGGTATTGCTGGGCGGCGGCCACCGAGTCGATGATGTGTCCCACCGGCGTGTCGAGGCCGGTGTACTCGATGTCGCCCAGCACATGAGGCTTGTGGATGTTTACGTCGTAAGTGATGCTGGCTTTTTTGGGGTTGCTCTTGGAATAGTTCAGCTCGTAGGAAGCCGCCGAATGGAAGTAACCATTGTTGCGTAGCAGTTCGTTTATCATTTCCACGCGTGTGTCGGGCTTGACACGGCTGATGAGCACGGGGCGCGCCACAAGCTTTTTGTAGAGCCATCCCTTGAACCCCTTGGCGTTGGGGTCCATGTGGTTATACACCCACAGCCCCACAGGGAAGGGCGTGCGCACGTAGGGCGAATAGAGCGGGTTGTTGGGCTTTACGTTAATGACGTTAAAAATTTGGTCTTTCATTTCGCTGGCCACTTCGATACTGTCGGCAACATTATATTTGAGTTTTTTCACGCCCGTGTAAAGCACGTCGTTGTCGCCCAGTTTTGCGGTGGTGGAGCACCCCGCCATCACGATGACGAGCAAGGTGGCCATGAAGCTTCGTAGCAGTGTTGAAGGAGTAGTCTTTGCCATGTTATTTCTCCTTATTATTATATAATGTGTCGAGCGGCTCGTACTGGAAATCGTCGTCATAATACTCATAGATTTCGGCGCTGTCGGCAGGCACGGGAGTCAATTTGCGCTTGCGGTGGAACAGGTCGCCGAGCGACGAGAGTTTGTGTTTCATCACAAATCCCACGCCGGTCTTCATGATTTTTCCCTCGAGGATGCTCTCGATGCCGGTGTTGTGGAACAGACGGATGTAGCGCGTGCCACTTTCGTTGAGCATATATTCGACCGACACATCGTTGATGAGGTTGCGCGAGAAGTTTTCCTCGGCGGTGGCTTCGGTCGAGTATTCGCCGCCTACCACAATCTTGAGGCGGTCGTTGAATAGTGTTTTGCTCAGGTGATAGCTGTAACTCGTCTGCACGCCGGTCTTGCCCGAGACTGTGGCGTCATACTGGTTGATGCCGAACGAGAGTTCCACGCCCTTGAGGTTGTTGGCCGCCCAGTTGTTGAGCTGCGACTGCAGGAACGAGAACAGGGCGTTGCTGGCCATTGTGCTGTTGATGTTGATGTTGGGATTGCTGTTCAAACCGCTGTAAGAGTTGTAAAGCAACAAGTTGATGGCCGCTTGCGACCGCTGGTCGGGCGACATCGATTGCAGTTCGTTGGACACCTCCAGGTCGGCCGGGGCCGCCAAGTCAAAGCCTAGGTCCATGTGGTTGAGCGTGTTGGTGATATTGGCGGTGACACTAAAGTCCACGAGTCGGGAACCCCCTTCATCGCTCACGCCGGTTTTGATGCGTTGCACGCCGGTGAGGTCGAGCGTGGGGTTAAACATGTCGCCTGTCCAGGTGAGAGTGCTCCCTTCCTCGATGTTGAACACCTTTTGCGCAATCACCGGGGGTTGGTAGCGCACCACACCGCCGGTGATGTGATAAGTACCGTTGAGCTTGTCTTTGCCAGTGAAGTCAATAGAATACTTGAGGTCGGCATTACCCTCGATGCTGGCGCGGTCTTTGCCGTCTTGCGACAAAAACACATTGATTTTCGTACCCTGCTCCACGGCGATATTGGCCAGCACGGTGAGTGCCGAGGAGGTGTTGGCCGTCATGAGCGAATCGAGTGAGTTGGTTTCAACATTCGGGTCGACAAAGGTGACCATGTGGTCGTCGGTTTTTGAGGTGGTGGCGGCCACCTCGTCCTGCATCACATAGGTGATGTTGCTCGACTTGAGCAACTTGAGGTCGGCGCGCACGTCAATCAGGTCGCCGTGACCGCGCACGGTGGCGTCAATGTCGGCGAATCCCTTGCCAAAGATTTCGCTGAATCCCCGTTGTTCCTCGCCGATGAACTGGACGTTGCGGCCGTGCAGGTCGAGGTTGTATTTCATGTCGGCAAACGATCGGAAGTCGACAATGCCGTTCATGACAATGGGCTGGTCGTTCAAGCCGTTGATGGCGAAATTCTTGAAATCAATCGTGTTGTTATTCACGGGGATACGCTCGTCGCTCACCAGCAACGTGCTGCCATAGCGCGGAAGCCTGATTTGCGCCGAGTCGCCCTGCAGGTAGCCGTTGAGGATGGGATTGTCGAGCGCGCCGGTCACGTGCATGTCGCCGTCGGCATAGCCGCGCAGCGAAATCATCCTGCCGGGGATGAAGGCCGAAATCTTGCGCAACGGGAAGCGGTTCATCTTGAGGTCAAGGTCGAGCGACTTGCCCGTGGTAGTGTCGTTGACAGTGCCCAAAGCCATGGCCAATGTGGAGCCGTCCATGTCGAGCGAGGCGTTGAGACGTGTCTTGGCGGTGGCGGGGTCGACGGCCAGCGATGTGTTAAGCGCCAAGTCGCCCACTTTGCGGCTGTCGTAGTAGAAGTTGTTGAGAATTACCTGTCCGTTGCCTTCGAAGTCGTGTCCGTCGTAGGTCAGTTCCATGTCGGCATTGAGTTCGCCTGTCATGTCTTTGAGTCCCGGCACGAGACGGGTCCACTCCTCGATGACGAGCTTGTCCACATCGAGCACAATCACGTTGTCTTGGGGTGTGGTGCCGGGTTTGGTGACCAGCGAAACAAGGCTTTTTCCGCTCTTGAGCGCCAGGTTGGCGCCCAGCTGCTTCTCGATGAAATTAAATTTCACGTAGTTGTCTTCGTTCAAAGTCCAGTCGCGGTAGCCTATCACGGGCTGTGCGGGGAAGAAGTGGGCGTTGACCAAGCTGTCCTCAAGCGTGGCGTTCACGCCCAACCGGTATCCCATTTCGCGCTTGATGTTGCGTTGCTCGAGCAGGAAGTCGATGGTTGAGCCTCGCGCGCCGCCTTTGATATCGACCTGCGCGAACTCGTCCCAAGTGCCGGGCCTGTTGCCCATGTGGGCGTCGAAAGCGAGGTATTTGTTCCATTCGCTGGCGTGGATGTTGATGGTGTCGATGGCAGTCTGCCCGACACTGAAAGAATGTACCCACGCGTCCATGAAGAGGGTGGAGTCGTTGCTGATTTCGCAGCTGACATCGCGGAAGTCGATATCGAAGTTGCCCAGATATCGCGGCACAATGCCGTTAGGTCCCATCCTGAGCCAGAAGTTGAATGGCGGCAGTTTGTCCTTGAGCGCGTTGATGTCCAAATCATGGTTCTTGTATTGCGTCATGGCTTCGTCGCCGGTCTTTTTCATCAGATCCATGAAATCATCCACGTTGCAGTCGCTCTGGAAACTCATTTCGGTGCCCTCGTCGTTGAACAGGAGCGACACGTGTTTTTTGTTGGCCTCAAAGGTGACGTCGGCCATGTCGCTGAAAATAGTCTCATTGTCGAGACGCCAGTCGAGGTCGGTCACGTGTACCTCGCCGCTGTAGTCTTTGGCACGCATGTCAAGGTCGCAGCGCATCTTCACGTTGGCGCTACCGCGGCATGGGCCGTCGTAATAGCCGAGGGCTTGCACGTCAAGGTCGTTGAGGCGCCCATCCACATCGAGTACATAGTGGTCGCCGGCGATGGTGCCGTTCACGTTAAGTGCGAAGTCGCGGCCCGGCGCGCTCGAGGCCACTCGAGCGTCGACCACGCCGCCCTTGAGGTTCACGCGTGAGTCGATATTGCGATAGGTAACATCGTTATATGTGATGCTCTGCACGTCAACTGTGGCGTCGACGGCGGTGCCGCCGTCGAGAAAATCAAAGCCTTTCCCCTTGGCAGTCACGTGGGCAGTAACATCTTTCACGCCCAGCGTGGGAAGGATGGCCTGCACGGGGAAATTGTGGGCGGTGGCGTCGATGTCGTAACCCTCACTGTTGGCGTTGAACGAGCCGCGTCCCACGAGCGAGCCGCGCTGCAGGCGCACATCGGCGTCGCCGCTCACTGTGCCGCGGTTGAGCGACACGTCGGCGCGCAGTGTCATGGGCGGCAGGTTCACTTGCTTGCCCATGGCCTGGTCCATGAGTGTGGGCTTGGCGAAATCGATGTTCTCGATGCGGGCGTCAAGATTCACATGGCCCACCATGCTGTTGAAGTCGGTGGGATTGTCGATGTGACCCGTGGCCGTGGCCGTGAAACTGTGCGGCAGGTCGGCCTTGACGTTGTTCAGGCGCACACTGCGGGTGTTGCCTTTCACCTCGCCGCTCACGGTGAGCGGTCTCACTTGCGGCACGTGGCGCAGCGTGGGTTCGAGCGATGGCAATAGTGCCGTCACGTCGTGCAGCGAGATACTCGAGTTGGTGGTTACCCGCACTTCGCCGTCGGCGGGGTTTTCGAGTGTTGCCATGGGCAGATGGGCATCGAGATAGATGTCACTGCCGGCGCTCTTGAGGCGGAACTGCCGCACGTCGATGGCCTCGCTGTCGAGACGTGCCGTGCCGCTGGCCTCGGTGATGGCGAAGCCGCCGCGCTCGCGTGCCGTGAGCGACATCACGGGTACGGTGACCGCCGTGCCGCGATTGTAAAAATCGTCGACGGCAAAGTTCACGTCGCTCACTTCGATGTAGTTCATGTCCATGCCCGGGCGCGATGGTGGTGTTTTGCCCGCCACGGCATAGATGGCGTGACCGGCCGATAGTCGCAGGCTGTCGCCGGTGACGGTCCAGGTGGCGGTGTCGCGCGGCAGGGTGTCGGGGGGCACGGGGTGGAGACGGTCAAATTCCCTGGCGCCGGCCTCGTCAAGATAGGTGTAGCGTGCGTCCACTTTGTCGATGGCCAGGTAACGCGCGTCAACCACGCGTGTACCGGTGTCGACAAGGCCGTCCTCAAGGGTGGCTTTGTCGAGGTGCACCTGCAGGGTGTCGATGGTGGGGAGCATCGCCATGGTGTAGTCGATGTCGTTCAGGGCGAGGCGTTTCGCGGTGATACGCCACGGGCTGGCTGCCGCGGTGTCGGGCTCATGCACCACTTTCCATGGCTGGTACACGAGTTTCACGCGCCCGCCGGTGAGTTCGCCGTCGAGCACATCCACCACATTGTGGTCAAGGTCGAGGCGCGTGCCGCTCAGTCGGCAGTCGTCCACGTCGGCCGTGAGCAACAGCGACGAGTCGTTGCTCACGAGGTGGTAATATCCGTTCTTGAGGCGTGCCTCATCCACTTCCACGCGCCAGTCGAGCAAGGGCCTGAATGCGATGCCGGCCGTGAAATTCTCGGCACGTATCATGGTGTCACTGCGCTCGTCGAGCACAAGGAGGCCGTCGACGCTCACGTCGAGTGGGAACTTGATGAGGATGCGGTCGATGCTCACAGTGAGGCCCGTGGTGCGGTTCACATAGTCGCACGCGATGTCCTTGGCCACGTTTTGCACCCAGGGAATGTAGAGCGCGAACGGGAGCAGCACCACAAGTAATAATAAGGTGGCCACGGTCCACGACAGGTATCGCAGCCACCTTCGCTTTTTGGCAGCAGGGGGCGCCGGTGTTTCTTCCATCGGCGTTGCGGGCAGGCCGACAGTTGTCGACCCTTCCGGTAGCTCATGGGAGCTAATATTTTCCCCCTCTTTTGTCAATTTTTGTCAAGAAGTTGCTTGGCCATATTTTCGGCGGCACGTCGTCCGTCACCCATGGCGAGAATCACCGTGGCGCCGCCGCGCACGATGTCGCCGCCTGCATAGAGGTCGTCGACACTTGATTGCATGGTCTCCTCGTTGACCACAATCGTGTTGCGACGACTCACCTCCAGGCCTTTGATGGAACGCGGAACGAGTTGGTTGGGCTGCACGCCCACAGCAACGATGACCAGGTCGACGGGGATTTCCTCGATGGCGCCCTCGACGGGAACCGGCGAGCGGCGTCCGCTGGCATCGGGCTCGCCGAGCTCCATGCGTTGCACGCGCATGGCGCGCACGTGGCCCTTCTCGTCGCCCAGATATTCAATGGGGTTGTGGAGCGTCATGAACTCCACGCCCTCTTCGCGTGCGTGCCCTATCTCCTCGCGGCGGGCCGGCATTTCGTCCTCACTGCGGCGGTACACGAGTATAACGCGCTCGGCGCCCATGCGTAGCGCGGTGCGCGTTGAGTCCATGGCCGTGTTGCCGCCGCCAATCACCGCGATGGTCTTGGCGTGCGGGGCCGGCGTGTCGCCACCGCGCCCTGCGCTCATCAGGTTGATGCGCGTGAGGTATTCGTTGCTCGAGAGCACGCCGTTGAGGTTCTCGCCGGCAATGTTCATGAAGCGGGGGAAACCGGCGCCGCTGCCCACAAACACGCCCTTGAAGCCCTGTTCGTGTAGGTCATCGTAGGTGAGGGTGCGCCCGATGAGCACGTTTTTAACAAACTTCACGCCCATCTTGCGCAGGCCGTCGATCTCGTGGTCGACGATGCTGTTGGGCAGACGGAACTCGGGGATGCCGTACTTGAGCACGCCGCCTATCTCGTGCAGCGCTTCGAACACTGTCACGTCGAAACCGCGACGAGCCATGTCGCCGGCAAACGACAGGCCGCTGGGGCCACTGCCCACTACGGCCACCTTGATACCATTCGACTCGATGGCCGGCGCGGCTTCGTCACTGCCATTGGCCAGTTGCCAGTCGGCAGCAAAACGCTCGAGGTAGCCGATGGCCACGGCGGGTTGTTTCATCTTGAGGCGGATGCAGCGGCTTTCGCATTGCTTCTCTTGCGGGCACACGCGGCCGCACACGGCGGGCAGCGAACTGGTGCGCTTGATGGTGGCGGCAGCCTTGCCAAACTCGCCACGCTCGATGTTCTTGATGAATCCCGGAATGTCAATGCCCACGGGACAGCCCGTGACGCATTGCGGGTTGGGGCAGTCGAGGCAACGTTGTGCCTCGCGTTGTGCCTGCTCGGCGCTGATGCCCTGGTTCACTTCCTCGTTACAAGTGATGCGGTAAGCGGGGTCGAGCTGCGGCATTTCCACACGCTCAATCGCATTGCGCTCACGCGCCGTCATACTTTTGCGCAACTCTTCGCGCCAGGCCGCATTGCGGTCGTTGTTATTGTCGTTCATTGTCAATTTTATCCTTTTAATCGCATGAGTAATTCGTCAAAATCAATCTCGTGGGCATCAAATTCGGGACCCTCGACACACACAAAGCGCGTCTTGCCACCCACCGACACGCGGCAGGCGCCGCACATGCCTGTTCCATCGACCATGATGGCGTTGAGCGAGGCCTCAGTGGGAATTTCATATTTCTTGGTGAGCAGACTCACGAACTTCATCATGATGGCTGGGCCGATGGTGACCACCTTGTCGACTTTCTCCCGCTTGATGACCTCTTCCACGCCGGCGGTGACAAGGCCCTTTTGTCCGTAGGAACCGTCGTCGGTCATGATGATGACGTCATCGCTGCTGGCGCGCACCTCGTCCTCGAGGATAATCAGGTCTTTGGAACGACCGGCAAGCACGCTCACTACGCGGTTGCCCGCCTCTTTCATGGCGCGAATGATGGGCAGCAATGGGGCTACACCCACACCGCCGCCGCAGCACAGCACGGTGCCGTAGCGCTCAATGCGCGTGGCCTGGCCCAGAGGACCCACCACATCGGTTAGACACTCGCCCGGCATGAGGGCATTGATTTTGCGCGTGCTCTCGCCCACGCCTTGCACTACCAGCGTGATGGTACCGGCGACAAGGTCGGCATCGGCGATGGTGAGCGGAATGCGCTCGCCTTTTTCGCCACAGCGAACAATCACGAAATGGCCCGCACGCCTGGCGCGCGCGATGAGCGGAGCTTCCACTACCAGCTTGGCCACATTCTCGCTAAAGAATTCTTTACTTACAATTTTGTTCATTTACATTAATAGTATAATGGGGTTATAGTCAATCCTGCAAAATTAAACAAAAGATATAAAACACACAACACCGACGCCCATTTTGCCACCATTTTTTGTTGAAAATCACTCCTTCGGTCCACTCGCCTTATCGGGTAGCACGACGCTCACCCTATTATTTTTTCTCGACATTGCGGTGTAACTTTTGACATGACAGTATATATAAAGGTGGAGCCGCTCGTCGGTTCGGTTAACTTCAATTATTCACTTTAAAATATTAAAATATGAAACACTTTGGTTTAACTCTTACTTGTCTCTTGGTGACAATCGCATCTTTGTTTACAGTACAAGCCGCGGCCGCGCCGGGCGCGAGGGTGAAAAGATCCGGCTATGCCTATGCGGCGACAGCGGCCCGCAATGCGGCCCATTCGGCTCGGCGTGAAAACACTCGCCGTAGTCACGCGATGCCTCCACCCCGTTACGTTCCGTCGCACGCGACACCGCGACATTTGTCGGCCGACATCATCCGCTCTATTCACAACTTGGGCAAGGTGAAATTGCCCCGGCATCAGGTACACGCTTATATGTTGGCTTCTTTTCATCACGATTACCCCAAAATCAGCCTTGCCGACCTCCCAACGCCGGCCCCGAATTTTTTGCCGGACATTCCCCCGATGGTCCCCATCCGGCCCAACTTCATGAACGCGACCGCCTTGTCGGCTATCGAAAACTGAGCAGAAACAAGTCTCTTCCCATCACCCGAATGTCGGCCTCATTCTCAATGAGCGCCGATATTTTGTCGATGGCCGACAATGCCCAGCCACGAGGCGTTGGGTAGAATTTCTTGCCAGCCACCAAAGATAGCCGAAATCGAGGGGCGCGAAATTTTGTGGTTTCGGGAAAATGGCGTAACTTTGCATCAACTCGGGAATAATGCAGCGGCGTTTCCTTCCCGAAGACATATTAGCGAAAGCGTTTTTGCTTTATCCTTCCCAACGAAAATCGCCAAAATTTTCAAAATCGAAAGGGATAAGCAGTTGCAAAACGCTCATGCGTGCCAATATCCACCCCACTTGTGGGGGCTGATATATCGGCATGGCGTGGGATGGACTGTTTATTATTCGATTGGGTGTTTGGCGATACCTCGTGGGAGATAAACAGAATTGTCTCCACGCTTTCTTTTTGTACCACCATCAACGCAGCCAAGCCAGGAGACACACGGCAGCAACCCAATCAACCTTCGCACTGAAAAAAACAACCTTGCAGTTTTCAACAAACCATAGTTCGGCAACATAACTTTGTCACAGCATATATCAAGAACCATCACTCCAATCACAACAATGAAACATCTATTTTTCTCAAAACCAGTCGTCTTTTCCGTGGCGATTCTTCTTGCTTTCACAATGACAAGCTGCAGCGATACTCCTCAGGAAGTTTTCCCCTCCAATAGTGCGGCTTTATTTTTTGCCCTGCTACTTATTTTAGTGATTTTTGTGCGTTTTGTCAATCTTAAAATTAAGTCACCCCGTCGCCTTGTGGGCAAGACTATATGTTTGTTACGTGAAGATAAAGATGATGAGACTTGGTTTTTCAATGATTCCAGTCACATGCTTGTCACAAATAAGGATGGAATCACCAAAGAGTATGTTTATCGAATGTTGCGAGATGGGAAACTGTTAATAGAACATTACCGCAACAATGATGTCGTGCTGATAGATGCCCAAAATATTTGGAAAAGTATCATCAAAGGGGAAACCCGAAAAGAGGTCCTAATATCAAATGCCCCCGCGATTTTGGCAAGTTCTTTGTATGCAAATAGAGGAGAAATAACGGAGGGAGAATATGTTGTAAATGCATTCTTGGCAGATGATTCGCGTCGATTCTTCAACAAAGTGACTCTTGAATGGTTTCTCTACTCCGTGGCTAATTTAATATTATTTATTTTTTTCATTTTTACGCACGAGGATTCTTTAGAGACTATGTCTGAGGTCATATTTGGGCAGAAGATTCCAGAGCCTTCGGTTTCTATGTTTGTGTTGGCTTCATCACTGGTCATGGGTATATATTGGTTGGTGATTGGGTTTGGTCAAACTTACATTGATCATAATGAGAAAGAAATCAAAAAACGTGCTACGGAAGAATATTATTCAATGCTTCGAGAAAAAGGAAAATATACATCTGAGGCTCAGCTTGAATATCTGAAATTTGAGAAAATGATCCGGGAAGCTGAGTATGTAGAAAAAGAAAAGTCGCGAAAAAATTTCTATCAATTCCGATGGGTGCTGGGCGTTCTTATGTATTTGTTCGTAGCACTTCTCATTTCATGGCTTTCTTCTTGGCTTGCTGAAATGATTGATACTGCCTGGGGTTGGGCTCTTGCGGCAATGGTATTGGTGAACGTGCCAATAGTAATTTCTATATTCTCAGTCGTTATTGTCGAATATAGGATAGAAGAGCGAGCGAGAAAAAAATGGTGCGACAAGTGGGGGGTGGAATATGAGAGAAAGGAGCAGGAACTAAAGGAGAAGATAAGCAACAGTAAAACGGCTGAAAACGAACAGCAATGAAACGCATCGCATTGATATCCGTACTGGCGGCGTTGGCCTTGGCGTCCACGTCGTGCCTAAAAGAGAAGACGCCAAGTGAGATTTACAAGACGCAGGCTTCGGGGGTGGTTTTGGTCCTTAACCAGTACTATTACACCGCCACCTTGCCCGACGGGTCGGTGATTTATTTCAGTGGCATGGACGAGGACGGGAACTGGAAAGCAATAGCCTTTGAGCTCGACGAACTGACCAAGTCGGTGGGATTCGGCACGGCTTTTTTTGTGGACGATAACGGTACGTTGCTCACCAACCGTCACGTGGTGGATCCGTATATTAAAAAAGAGGATGTGGAGAAATGCGTGAAAAATCTGATAGCAAGCTTGCAATATGTTACTGAATTTGAGAAGGCCAGTATGGCCGAAGAATACCAGGAATTGCAAAAACGCATCGATGACAATGTTTCCTATGAATGGAATTACCTTTTCGAACGATTGGATATAAAGGAATCGCCTGAGAATGACGAGCTTCGTCGCCGCCAACGGGAATTGTCACAAAAATTTGATGAAGCCGAGGAGTATCTTAATGAGTTGAAGAGAATTGATGTGAACCGCCTTGTTATTGAGACGCACTCCGAAATCAGCATTGCCTATCACGACACATACGTGTCGAAGCCTGAAGATTTCAAGTCGTGCGTGGTGGTGCGGACATCGCAGGAGGCCGATGTGGATTTGGCGCTTATTCGTCTCAAGGATAAAACCACGCCCGCTAAGGCATTTGTCTTCTCTCCACCCAAGGACGATGGTAATTGGTTCGGCCCGGGCCTGAAAGAGCGTGAAACGCTGCAACTCAATGACCAACTTGTGCTCATCGGCTATAACCATGGTGTGCAACTCGCGGCTACGAAAGAAGGTATCAAGGCGCAGCTCACCACGGGCAACGTGTCGCAAGAACCCGACGGTGAGCGTGTGATGTACACTATTCCCATTCTTCAAGGCTCAAGCGGCAGCCCTGTGGTGAACAAATATGGCGAATTGGTGGCGGTCAATTTCGCCAGTGTGGATGGCTCGCAAAGTTTTAATTTTGGCGTGCCTTTGCGCCGAGTGAAATACTTTCTTGAAAAGGAGAATTGAGCTTCCAGCGGCGTGATGGCAGAAATCGAGGGGCGCGAAATTTTGTGGTTTCGGGAAAATGGCGTAACTTTGCGGCAAATTAAAAACGAACGACAATGAAAGCGAATTTATACAACGAAGTGGAGCAGCCCATGGAGCCGCTCGATGAGCACAAGATGGCTATTGCCACCGAGAAACCCGAAAAGGCCAACGCCCCACGTCCCACCTATTATATAGTGAACTACAAGCCGGTGTTGGTGCCCACGCTCATCGCCCTGGCGATTTTTGCCGTGTGGGCCGTCGTAACATACGTGATTGCCTAAATTGGCAGGTGTTGTGTTTCAGCGTATTAGAAATTTAGAGAAAAATTTTTCAAAAAAAAGCGCGAAAAAATTTTGCCACGTCGGCAATAATGCCTAACTTTGCAGTCGCAAAACCAAAGGATATGGCTCATTAGCTCAACTGAATAGAGCACTTGACTACGGATCAAGAGGTTGCAGGTTTGAATCCTGCATGAGTCACAGGACGGGACGATGAGAATCGCCCCGTTTTTGCTGTATGACGGCATGTTATGCATCTGTGGTAAAAGTCCACTCGGGGCGTAGCCACCGACGAACCCTATAGCGACTCGCAAGTTTTATGTGGCGACGCAAGGGAGTTTGTGTTGAGGCGCAATCAGAGGCAACAAAAACAAGCAGGGGGTTCACGTTGGCGCGAAACCCCTGTGTGCGTAGTCTTTAGCGATATTTGGCCCCATCAGAGGGGGGCAGGCTGAATGGTTATGGTTCCTTGCAAGGTGCCGCGTCGCTCAGCCCTCGACGGCTGCCAGTTGCTCGGCGGTGGGGTTGACGGCGATGATGATGCCGTCGGGCCCGATGAGATAGCTGTCGAGCGATTCGTCGAGGTGCCACGGACCCTCGAGTTTTTTGCGGGCCTCAACGTCGCAGTGGGCTTGCAGGGTGGGGGAGACGCCATCGGCTTTGAGCGTGGCGTGCCATACTGCCTCGCTGCGGTCCAGGTTGATGGAGATGTGGGTGATGGCTTCGTGCTCGTCGCACCGGGTGGCGTATTGCTTGTTGCGGAGTCGGGAAATGGGTTCAACGGTCGACCACAAGGTCAACACGACGCATTGTCCCTTGAATTGTTGCAACGAGAGTTGCCGTCCTTCGCTCTCAAAGCTCAGGTTGGGTGCCACATACCCCACGCGTCCGGTGGCGGGTGTCGTGCCGGTGGCCGAGGCGAAAATCAAGAACACGGCCAGCAAAGCCACGACGATAAGCGATAATTTCTTCATATTAACGATAGTTCGTTCCACATGCCGCGTGACAGCGATGAAACCACTTCATCGAGGGTGTCGCGCGTGGCCGATTTTCGGCCTTTCTTCAAAATTGCGCGGCAAAGGTAAGGCAAAAAAATGACCTGTGCAAGTTTGTGGCCTAATTAATTTTGTGTAACGGGTTGAGATGCAAAGGATTGCGTAATGGTCACGAAAACGATTGCCTTGGCGGCTGCCGTCGAATTAACTTAAAATGTTAAAAAGCCCATGTTCATTGGGCGCGTGCGGTGTTTCTGAGAGGGTGTAGGGATGGTGATTTTAACAAAAATATGTTGTCGCGGGCGCGCAAAAAAAGCGTGTTGAAGAAGTTTGGCGTCTCGGCGGCCGGTGTGGTCATTTCGCCCAATCGGGTAAAAGAATAATAGGGCAGAAGGCGCATGAGGGGTGCGAGAATGGCGCGCCGACGCAGAAATTTGGTGGAAATCGTCGGGCGAAATGAAATTAAGTCGTAAATTTGCAAAAAATATCACTTTAAGTAATGATATCGGTACAATCACTCACAGTGGAATTCAGCGCAAGGCCGCTCTTCGACGGCGTGAGCTTTGTGATTAACGACAACGACAAGATCGCGCTCGTGGGGCGCAACGGCGCCGGTAAGAGTACGTTGCTCAAGATTCTCGCCGGATTGCAACAGCCCACCGCGGGTGTGGTGGGAAAACCCGCCGAACTCACCGTGGGGTACCTGCCACAGCAGATGTCGCTCGCCGATACCAGGACTGTGCGCGACGAGGCGGCGCTGGCGTTCAGCCACGTCAAGGAACTTGACCGCGAAATCGAGTGTCTGGGCAACGAGGTGGCGAGCCGTGACGACTACGACAGCGACGACTATGGGCGCCTGGTGCAGCGCCTTTCGCACCTCACCGACGTACGTGCCATGTTCCAGAGCGAGAACCACGAGGCTCAACTCGAGAAAACACTACTCGGCCTGGGCTTTGAGCGTGCCGACTTCGACCGTCCCACGAGCGAGTTCAGTGGCGGATGGCGCATGCGCGTCGAGTTGGCCAAGCTGCTGTTGAGCCACTTCGACGTGTTGCTGCTCGATGAGCCCACTAACCACCTCGACATCGAGTCGATACAATGGCTCGAAACCTTTCTCAAGAATCGGCGTGGCGCTGTGGTGGTCGTGAGCCACGACCGCGCGTTTATTGATAATGTCACGCACCGCACCATAGAGATTTCGCTGGGTAAAATCTATGACTATCAAGTCAACTATTCGCAATTTGTCGTTTTGCGGCAAGAACGCGTGGAGCAGCAGCGCCGGGCCTACGAGAATCAGCAAAAGTTGATTCACGACACCGAGGAATTTATAGAGCGTTTTCGCTACAAGGCCACGAAGGCTGTGCAGGTGCAGAGCCGCATCAAGCAACTTGCAAAGATAGAACGCATCGAGGTTGACCAGGTCGATACGTCGGCGCTGCGTCTCAAGTTCCCGCCGGCCATGCGCTCGGGCGACTATCCGGTGATTGCCGACGGCGTGCGCAAGGACTACGGTGATCACAACGTGTTCAGCGACGTGACCTTCACTATCAAGCGTGGCGAGAAGGTGGCTTTTGTGGGGCGCAACGGCGCGGGCAAAACTACCCTTGTCAAGTGTATCATGGGCGAGATTCCTTTTGAGGGAACGCTCAAAATAGGTCATAATGTCAAGGTGGGCTACTTTGCCCAAAACGAGGCACAGTTGCTCGACGGGGAATTGTCGGTATTTGACACAATCGACCGTGTGGCTGTGGGTGACGTGCGCTCGCGCATCAATGACCTGCTGGGCGCGTTCATGTTTGGTGGCGAGGCGGCCGACAAGAAGGTGAAAGTGCTGAGCGGCGGCGAAAAGGCGCGGCTGGCCATGCTCAGGATGTTGCTGCGACCGGTAAATCTCCTTATCCTCGATGAGCCCACCAACCACCTCGACATGGTCACGAAAGACATTCTCAAGGAGGCCATCGGCGACTTCGACGGCACGGTGATTGTGGTGAGCCACGATCGTGAGTTTCTCGACGGCCTTGTCGAGAAGGTCTACGAGTTCGGCGATCATCGTGTGCGTGAGCATCTGGGCGGCATTTACGACTTCCTGCAATCGAGACAGCTGAGTTCGCTGCGGCAGCTCGAGGTGAGGCAACGGGATCTCGATGCGCCTAAATCGACCGAGCCCACGGCGGCGCGCTTGAGCTACGAGGAAAAGAAGGAGCACGACCGGCGGCTGTGCCAGGCACGCAAAAGAGTGGAACAGCAGGAGGCGAAGATTGCCGAGCTGGAAGCTGAAATTGCCGGAATTGAGCAAACGCTTGCCTCGGGGACGGTCGATGATGTTACCATCTATGACCGTCACGCCCGGCTGCGGGCGCAACTCGACGAGGTGATGGCTCAATGGGAAACGGCCGAAGAGGAACTTGCCGCCTTGGGTGAGTGACCCTCACGCGGTGCCCGAAATCAATTGAGCAGGATGTTGTAAAGGGTGGTGACGTCGGCGCCGCTGATGACGCCATCGCCGTTGACGTCGCCGTCGCCGTCGGGCACGGCGTCGTCAAGGAGCACATTGTAAAGCGCCGTGACATCGGCACCGCTCACGATGCCGTCGCCATTCACGTCGCCCTGCTCGAAGAGGGGACCATTGCTCTCGATGATATGCGTGAAGTCGCGCCAATACATGGCTTCGCGGCTATCGGGGTCGCTATAGCTTGCCAGGGAGCCTACCGGCACGATTAAAGTGCAGGTTTCGGTATTCACATCACGGAAGTTATAGCTCGTGTTGGCGAGTATGGCGGGTTCGGTCATGCGGCAATAGATGCGTGAGAGCGAGGAGCATCCGCGCAGGAAGCCGCCGCCAATCACACTGAGGTTCTTGCCCAACGTGATGGTGCGCAGGGATGTGTTGTTGCGGCAAAACCAGGTGTTCACGTGGGTGACGGGAAAATCCCAGCCGTAGGTGGCGTCGCCCATGTCGATGAGATAAGACGCGGTGTCGGCAATGGTCACGTTGACGGGCGTGCCCACGGCCTTGACGGCGGTGGCGGTGAGGCCATCGTCGTTAGGGCGGTATTCCACGCCATTGAAAGTAAACGTGGCGGGCACTTCGACGTCGTGGCGCGGTGGGGGCAAGTGGCGCACGGCTTGGGCGGGAAGCGCCGTGGACAGTAGCAGGAGGAACGCTGTTGCGAAAACTTTCATTGTGTTATACGTTTTATTGGGCCTGGTTGAGCGCTTTCTCGAGCTCGGTGCTCGACAGTTTCAGGTGCAATTCGCCGCGATGGGCATAGGAGATGTTTCCGGTCTCCTCGCTCACCACGACTGCGATGGCGTCGGTGGCTTGCGCGATGCCCAAGGCCGAGCGGTGGCGCAGACCCAGGTAGCGGGGTAAATGGGTGTCGTGGCTCACGGGCAGGATGCATCCCGCCGCCACTATCTTGTCGTTGGCGATGATGATGGCACCATCGTGCAACGGACTGTTCTTGAAGAAGATGTTTTCGATGAGCCGGTTGTTCACGTTAGCGTTGATGACGTCGCCGCTCAGGGCATAGTCGTCGAGTGGCATCTCGCGCTTGATGACGATGAGGGCGCCGGTCTTCGATTTGGACAGACTCATGCAGGCATAAACTACGGGCATGACCCAGGCACGTCGCTTCTTGTCGGTCGAATTGTCGGTCCGGAACAATTTATTCCATATCTTCCAACCTCGTTGCGAACCCAGCTCGATAAGGAAGCGCTTGATTTGGTCCTGGAACAAGATGATGAGGATGAAGATGCCGCTCTCAATAATGCGGTCCATGATGGACCCGATGAGCATCATGTCGAACACCTTGTCGACCACCACCCACACAACCAGGAATGCCAGCACGCCCACAAAGATGTTCAAGGCGCCGCTTTCCTTCATGGTGCGGTAGATGTAGTAGAGCAATGTGCCTACCAGCAGGATGTCGATAATGTCTTTAATGCCGAAGGAAATCAAGTTGAAAGAGTTTTATTAAGTGTTGATGATAGAAGCTGATGACAATTTGCTGATGACGACGCGGGCCTGCACGGCGGCGGCAACGTCGTGCACGCGCAGGATGTGCGCACCCTTGAGCAGGGCCGCGGCATGGAGCGCTGTGGTGCCGGCAAGGGCCTCGGCGGGAGTGCATTGTGCCACACGGGTAATCATACTCTTGCGCGACACGCCCACAAGAAGCGGCACGCCCAAGGTGTGGAACGCGTCGAGGTTGGCCAGCAGGCGATAGTTGTCGTCGACGGTCTTTGCGAAGCCGAAGCCCGGGTCGGCGATGATGTCGTTGACACCGTCTTGCCGCAAGGTGTCGATTTTGCGGGCCATTTCCTCGAGTACGGTGGCAGTCACGCCGTTGTCGTAGTGCGTGAGGGTCTGCATGGTGGCCGGCGTACCCCGCGAATGGGTGAGGATATAAGGGACATTGAGTTGCCTGATTGTGGCAAACATATCTTTGTCAAGCGTGCCGAAGCTGATGTCGTTGATGATGTGGGCGCCCATTTCCTCAATGGCGCGACGAGCCACGTGCGCCCTGAAGGTGTCGACCGAAATAATCATATCCGGGGCGGCTCGGCGCACGGCTTTCACGCCTGCCTCGACGCGCCGCAGCTCTTCGTCGGCAGGCACGTCGCCGGCGCCCGGACGCGTGGAATATCCTCCCACGTCAATCACGTCGGCCCCTTCGTGGGCCATGCGCGCCGCATGCTCCTCAATGGCTGTCGCGTCGGCGTGCGAGCCGCCGTCGTAGAACGAGTCGGGCGTGACGTTGAGGATGCCCATCACCCACGGGCGGTCAATCTCGACGAGCTTGCCGCCGAGGTTGAGGCTGAATGGAATGAAGGTGGTGGCTTGCATGAGGCGAATAATTAGCGGAGTAGCAGATAAACGGTGTAGCCCACATAGGCCGCAAGGAAGAGGAAACCCTCGATGCGGTCGAAGCGGTTGCGCTTAAAGGTGAACACGATTATGGCAAGTCCTATCGAGGCGGCGAGCATCACGCCGTAGTCGGCGAGCTGGATGGAAGTCAGCTCAAGCGGCTTGAACAATGCGGCCACGCCCAGAATCATGAGAATATTGAACACGCACGACCCGATAACGTTGCCCAGAGCCAACTGCGGATTGTGCTTGGCCGCCGCGATGACGGCGGTGATGAGCTCGGGCAGCGATGTACCCACGGCCACGATGGTAATCGAGATGACGGCTTCGCTCATGCCCCACGATTTGGCGAGATTCTGCGCGCTCTCGAGGAAGAGCTCACCGCCCCCGATGAGCGCCGCCAACGAAACGATGGCTATCGTCCACAGCAGCCACGGGGCCTTGCCGGTGAGCGACGACGAGGCTTCGTCTTCGGCCTCTTTGTCGCTTTCCTTGTCGCTTTTTTTGCCCAGCAAGAGTTTGCCCATATAGGCGGCAAAGAGGAGCAGGAGCACGGTGGCGTCGATGCGTGATAGCGTGTTGCCGTCGATGCCGGGCAGTAAATTGTCGTTGGCGAGCAGTAGTAGCAGTACCGTGGCGCCTATGCACAACGGGATGTCGCGGCGTTGCTGCTCCTTCTCGATGGCAAACGGCACAATCGCGGCCGTAAGACCCAGAACGAGTAGGATGTTGACAATGTTGCTTCCCACCACATTGCCCATGGCGATGTCGCCGTGGCCGCTAAGTGCCGAGGCGACGGAAATGAAAAGTTCGGGGGCCGACGTGCCTATTCCCACGATAGTAAGCCCGATGATAAAATTAGAGATGCGGGCACGCTGGGCGATGGCCACGCTCGACTCCACAAGGTAGTTTGCTGCAAGCAATAGCAGCGCAAGTCCTAATATGAGATAAAAGTAATCCAAATTTTTACAGCGATTTAAATATTCAACATTGAAGTATTACAAGAAGCCTACCGGACGCCGTTGTTGCGTCATCTCACTTGACAGTTTGTCGCGCATGGCTTCATATTCTTTGATTTGCCGGGGCGACACCGACGGCTTGTTGCGGCGCACGGTGTCTTCGAGCAATCGCTGGTCAATGTCGATGTCGCTCTCGGCCGCAAGGGTGGCGGCTTCGTTGACGATATAGGCGATGTCGCTCGACACATAGTTCTTGGTGAGCGAGGCAAGCCGGGCGTAGTTCACGTCGGGCGCCAGGGGGCGGCCCTTGAGGTGAATCTCAAACAGGCCGGCGCGCGCCTCTTCGTCGGGCAGGGGCACATAGATGATTTTATCGATGCGTCCCCGGCGCAGCACGGCTTTGTCGATGAGGTTGGGCTGGTTGGTCGATGCGATAACAAATACGCCGTCTTGCCCGCAGTTGTTTAATTGTGACAAAAACTCGTTTACCTCCGAGTTGTAGGCTTGGCTCGTGTGACCCTCGCTGCGGTTGGGCACAAGGGCGTCAAACTCATCGAAACACAAAATCGTGGGAGCTTTTTTGCGCGCTTCGTCAAAGAGGTTGCCTATTTTTTCTTGGCTACCGTGGATGTAAATACTGGCCAAGTCGCTCGACTTGACGTACATATAGTTGTAGCCGGTTTCCTCGGCAAATTTTTCGGCGATAAAACTCTTGCCGCATCCGGGCGGGCCGTAGAGGAGCATACCGTTGGGGATGGTGAGTTTGTATTTTTTAGCGCGCTCAATGTTGCGCAAGATGTTGATGACCGAGCGGGTGAGCGTGTCTTTGAGGTCGTTCATGCCGGCCACATCGGCAAAGCCGTTGCCGCGCCGCCGTCCTTCGGGGAGGGGAATCTCTTTTCCTTCGCCGTCGGTGGTCGATTGTGGCTCGACGTGGATGTTCCCTTTGAGGGCATCAATCATTTGCCGGGCCGTGGTGAAGCGCTTCGCCGGGTCGTGGGCAAGTGCCTTGGCCATAATGTTCATTAAATTCTCATCAAGCTCAAAAAGGTTGATGTTGAGCATCTTGAGCGGCGACTGGCGCTCGGCGAGCATTACATCCCGCCTCAGGTCGGGCGCCACTTTTCCCAAGTCGAGGTGCCATGGCTCGATACCGAAGATGGCTCGATAGATGAGCGCGCCCACCATGTAGATGTCGGTTTGCGCCGAACTGTGGCCGTCCCAGCGCTCGGGTGCCAGGAAGAATGGATTGAGACCGGGCGCGGAGAGGTGGGGCGGAGTGGTGACTGAGTCGAGTGGTGTCGTTTGTCCCATATTGACAAGAATAGCGTGGGGATAGTATTCATCGCTCATGTCAAGCATCACGTGCTCAGGAATGATGGCATTGTGGGCCACGGGTGTAGGTAGCGTGTGCAGGCTTTGCAGGGCCTCGAGGATGTCGATGGCGATGAGTTTGGTCTCATAGACGCTGAGCGTAGAGTCGCGGCGCAGTTTTTTCGCCAGGTCCTCGCCGCTCACCAGTTCGGTAACGAGGTAGTCGTAATCGCGACCGCCCACTTCGGCTTTGCCGCTGTCAAGACAGCGACACAAGCGGCGATGGCCAAGTTGTCGTGCCACGGCAATTTCTCGCGATGTGCCATTGTCGAGCAGCTGTGCCGACGAGAGTGCCACGCTGTCGATGAGCTTGAGGAAGGCATTGCGTCCATAGTCGTCGCTCACAATATAAGTCTCGGCGTAATCGCCGCGCTTGACGGCGAATTTCACCTCGTAGCTGTTGAAATGTTGGCCGGTATTCAGTATCATTATAACTGCGTTGTCGTTACGGTTGTGGCTTTTTACCGCAAAGTTACGCAATAAATGACAAATGTGTGCAACCAATGCTCATTTTTTTGCTATAAGGTTCAGCAAGAAGGCCACCGGGGGATGTGAGAAGGAGGCGGGAAGAATACTTGAGAAGTTCTTCCCGCCTATTGCCTTAACTTAGCAAGCCCATGGAATTGGAGGGACGTTGTTGCTCGGGAACGAGGTCAATAATTTGGTCGATGATGGGGGCCAACTCGCCGACCGTAGCGTGACGGGATAGTTTTTCGAGCCCGTTGTCGATGAGCGCGCGCGCCCTGTTACGGTCGTGCCAGTTGATGGTGTAAAAGTCGCGATTCCATTGGTAGAGCCATGCGTTGTAATACTCAATCATGGCAAGCCGGTAGTCAAGTTTGCGTAGCTGTGTGGTGATTTCTCGTGCCAACATGGCATCCTTGTCGCGTTTCACACGCTCGGCGGCCGCCTTGAGATTGGCGAGCATGGCACCCGTGTTCATGTCGCCATACTTGAGTTGGTCACCCTCGGTTTCTTTGATAAGGTCGTCCATTTTTTTCTCGATGCGGTTCCATTCGCTCTCGTCGTCGAGGACGTCAGTGAGGCGCATCACTTCTTTAAGGTGTTGCAGCACGCGCTTGTGGTCGCTGGTGTCGCGACTTTCGTCCTTGACAAGGTCAAGCTGGCGTTGCAGGTCGGTGACGTTGCGTCCTTCCTCGCGCAGCTGGTTGATTTTCCACTGCACGCCGTCGAGTTCATTTGCCACAAACTCTTGTGCCTCCTTGATTGACTGCTTTTTGGATGTGTCGAGTTCCTTGGTGACGGTGGTCTCGATAGTGGGGAAGTAGACTTGCATGGTCATCATCTCGCTGCGGTTCACCTTGAGAGTGACTTCGACCGGGCTGTTGGGAGGTAGAAACGCATTGATTTCGTTGCCGTTGATGGTTACGTTAGCCACATATTCGTAGAGCATGGCAGGCAACCGGCGGTTCATGTCGAACATGTCCTCGCTCTGGTACACCGGGATGCTGATGCGGTCGTCGGGTTGTCCCGGGCGCAGTTGCTCGCTCGTGTGAAGGTCGTTGCGAGTGCCTACGGCGGGAATAGGCCGGTTTTTCTCAAGACCCGTGAGCGGCTTGATGGTGGCCACTTTTTTCTCGTAATCCCACACCGAGATGGCAAAGTTATAGGGTAGCACGGCGCTTCCCACTTTGGAACCCTGTACGATGGTGATTTCGTCGGGGAAGCACTTGAGCCGGTTGCCACTCATGTCGTAGGCGAGGATTTCAAACGAGTTGGGCCTGTTTTCGACCAATTGTGCCTCGATGATATTGCCGTCGGTATCGATGGCGACGCGTCCGCTGGACCACGCCTTGTCGGCTCTCACAAGTTCCACCTGCAATTCCCCGTTGGGGTCGTTGAGCAGTTTCACGGTTACCCATTCGATGGTCTCGACGGTGGTGCTTTCGTAACCCACATCGAGGCGCACGACATCTTGCTTAATCTCATCCTGTTCCACGTGGGCCTCGAGCGTCGAGGCATAGAGCGCGGCGCCTGTGGCAACCGCTGTCATGGGGTCGATGCCGGTGTCGACGTTGGTCGTGATTTGCTCGCGCAACATCTGCCTGATGAGGGGTGAATAGGTGGGGCCACCCACCAAGATGAGTTTGTCGAGGCGTCCCACGAGATTATTGCGCTCGAGCAGACGGCGACAAATGTCCACTGCCTTTTGGTAGTGGGGGCGGATAACGTCGAAGAGTTGTTGCTGCGTCACGGTGATGTCAAGTTCTATCTCCTCGCCGTTTTCGTCCTCTCCAAGCTCACCCAGGTTCGAGATGATGTCTTCTTGGGTTTTGAAAGAGAGTGAGATTTTCACTTCTTCGGCATAGGTCTTCATGGCTTCGCGCAACACTTCTTTCTTGGCGGGGTCGGCCAGGATGCTGTCCAAGCGGTAGTGCTCGCGCAGGTAGGGGACGATGATTTTGTCGACGATGGCCTCGTCAAGGTTCTTGCCACCAAGGTAGTTGTCGCCCTCGGTGTCGTAGACTTGCATGATGCCGTCCTCGACGCGCAACAGGGCCGCGTCGAAGGTACCGCCGCCAAAGTCGAACACCATCCATTGCCCATCTTTCGTGTCGCTACTCAGCCCGTAGGCCATCGAGGCTGCGATGGGCTCCTGCAGCAGTTCGCACTGCTTGAAGCCGGCGATGCGCGCCGCCTGCATGGTGGCGGTCTTTTGGTTTACGGTGAACTTGGCGGGCACAGTGATGACTACCGAGGCGAAGTTCTCGTCGGCGACAAACGATTTGAGCGTCTTGAGCACCTCGCCCGAGAGTTCCTCTGGGGTGAAGTTGCGTCCCAGGTTTTGGCATGGATAGGTCTTGTCGGTGCCCATGTCGCGCTTGAACTCAATGAAGGAGTCCGACGAGTCGGGACGTCCGGTTTTCGTGGCCCTTCGTTTGGCGTTCTTCATCTCGTTATAGGCCGTGTCGCCCACTTTGAGCGTACCTTTCTTATTGATTGCCACGCACGAAGGCATGGTGTCTTTGAGCGTGTCGGTTTTTTTGATGACGGGTTCTCCTTTTTCCATGCGGCAGATGGCCGAGTTGGTTGTTCCCAGGTCAATGCCGTAGTCTATTTTTATTCTTGCCATAAGCTGTGTATATAATTGTTTGGGGTTATACGTTTTGACTTACTGTGATTTGGGCGGCTTGAATCATCACGCCATTGTAGTTGACTTGCGGCTTGATGATGCGCGTGATGACGCGTGTGCCCTCGGGTAGACTTTCGTCATCCTCAAATGCCACGCTACCCTTGAATCCATCGGAGTAAGGCTTGCCGAGCAGTTCCACTATCTCATAGCCGCGCGACAGGAAGTTGTCGCGGATGCGTTCAACGGCTTTCGACAATTGCTTGAGGCCGCGTGTATCGGGGTCCATTCGCCTCAGGTTCATCTCGATGCGCGCTATCTCATCGGCCACTTTAAGGGTGAATGAATGGTCGTCGCCGGCGGGTGTGGCGAGTGCCGGTGCGGCGGTTAGTATTTGTGGTTGCGCGAGTTGTTTTTCGATGAGTTGTAGCAGTTGTGTGTCGAGTTTCACGCTCTCCTCGCTCAATTTGTCTTGTTTGTCGCGAATTTGCCCTATTGTGGCAATTCCGCGTTTCACGCGACGATTGATGAGCCATGTTACCATGAGTAGCAGGAGCGCGAGTAGCGCGATGGCGAGTATCGCGCGAAGCCATGTGGATTCCAGGCGATTGTTCACGGCTTGGTTGTCGCGTTGAGCCTGCAGGGCTTGCGCGGCCATGATACTATCGGTAGCCGTGGCGGCACGCTCCATCGAATCGATGCGCGCTTCGAGCGACCGGTTGCGCTGGGCTTGTTCTTGTCGCAAGGTGGCAATCTCGTCTCTCAGCAGCCTGTTGTCGCGCTCGGTGTTGCCCAGTCGTTGCTTGAGGGCTTCGACTTGTTGTCGCATGGCGCGCGCGTCGTCGGCGTGTTGTGCTTGCATGCCCGCGATGGCGAGCGTGGCGGCAACTATCAATAATATAATTCGTTTCATGCTCGTTTCTTTTGATTAATATGGGTAAGTGGGATAAGGATGAGGATAAGTAGATTTAGTTTCAATAAATAGGTTTATTGAGTAGTGCCCGCCGGTGAGTGTCTTATGCCCTTTGCCGGGATTTACTTCGTTGTTGGCCGAAAGCATGACGATATCATATTCGCCACGGGGGACGGTGAAGTTTGCCGTTTCTTGTGGCGCGATATCCACATCTTTGCCCACGGGACCGTCCATGAGTATGGTCAGCGTGTAATTGCTGCTGTTAGTGACGCTAATATTACACTGGCTGCCACTGCCATAATGGTCAAAGTCGGGTAACTCGGTGCAGTCGTTGAGGCCTTCCATCTTGATTTGTACCTTATTTTTGATAGCCTCGGCAGCGTGCTCGCCGTTGGGGTAAAGCGACAAATAGCGTTCGTAGGCGTCGACCCCAAGTTGTGATGTGGCCAGCCGCCAAGCGGTGGCCTCGTCGGCCCAGCGGATGCTATCGCGCCGCGCTTCCAATATGTCGATGGTCGTCATGTCAATATAAGAGCTGTAGTCTTGCAGGATTTTATTAATCATGGCGGTGTCATTGCCTATATTATCCACTTTTTCCTTAATGGCCTGGTCCAAACGTTCTTGCACGTTGTGGTAATACTCTTCTCCGTAGTGGCTTGACAGATAATCTTTGGCTTTGTCGATGTCGAAATTGGCCATGAGTTGTTCGTATTCGTTCTTGTTGCGCTCAGCTTCTGTCGCTTTGTGCATTTGGCCGGCGATGATGCCTCCTGTGAGTAAAGCGATGCCTATTGCTATCGTGGCCATAACGTGCTTGGCGTGTTTCTTCATGGATATGAATAAGATAGCCATGATAACGGCCGACGCAATGCCGGCATATAGGTTTGACGAGAGTTTGTCCCATTGTAATGGCTGTACTAGCCCCGTGATGATAAGGGTCAAGATGATGGCGCCGCCGGCGACCCATGTGGCGATGAAGGCGCGCTTGCGCCACCTGGCGTCGATTTCCTCTTTAGCCTCTTGTGCGTGCAGCCCGTCGGAGTATTGTTTGTAATAGCGCTTGCGATCGGCGGGGGTGGCACATGCGGCCCACGCGCGTTCATCGGCCTCACGTTGTCGTTGTTCTTCAGCCTCAAGGCGTCTTATGGCTTGCCGGGCTTCGGTGGCATATTGCGAGTTGGGGAAACGCTCCAGGAGGTATTCAAAGTCATCTTTAGTCGTGCAAGTGTCGAAGAGCTCTTTATCGGAGCGCATATCAAATTCCTCGGTAGTCACTATAGGGGTATCGAGGAAAGTTCCGCCTATATCATCGAACAGTCTATTCAGCGTGTCTCTGTTGGGAAGATAACGCCGCCTGTGAAAGTCTTCGGTCATGGGCATCATCCCGATGTAAGCCATGGTTCTTAATGCTGCCGTGAAGACGGGTTTTGCCATGCTCACGGCATAATCGTGCGAGAAACGGCCGGCGTTGTTTATTCGGGCGATGTTGTCATTGATGATGCTTACCATGCGGTTGAGCGCGGCTTCGGCCAAGCGGGTGGAAATGCCTGTGAGGTATTCGCTGTGGTCGCCTTGTGCGGCTTTGATGCGCACAAGGTGGACAGCGGCATTTTGCAGTATTTCGTTAATGGTGCTGTCGTGTGATTCGAAGTCGTCATGTGTGTAGTGGGCTTCGCTCACCGCGGCCACCAGTCGCATGAGGGCGTTGTGTTCGTCCTTCAGCGAGGGTGGGGGAGTCAGCGGCATGTTCATCTTGAGGATGTCGACATTTTCCCGGCAACGTTGCTTTACCACGCTACCTTGTGCTACTTGGAGGGCATATTCCTGAAGCTGGCAGGCTCCCGTCACAAGGTTGGGGTCGCCGCCACAATGGTTGTAACAGGCGATGCCGCAGTTGAGAATCGTGTCGGCAAGTTTGTCGGCAATGAATTGGTACTGCATGTGTTGTGTGCCCAGTAGTGTGCGCACCCGTGCCAGTGCGGTGCGAGTGGCCCGCATGAGTTGTCGGCCCGTTTCAAGGTATTGTGCGGCGGGGTGTTCGCCCTCGACCGCGGCCACCGCTTTGTCAACCTCGGTGGTGATGATGCCGATAGGCTTTTTGGCCACCTTCATCAGGATGGGATCGCTCTCCCGCGCGCTCAAGCCCGCTTTGGTAAGGGTGAGCGCCGGCGAGATGGCTCCGCTTGTGGCCAGTTCCTCGATAAAACGCGTGAGCAGTTCGTCGCCGTCGATATGCTCACCGCCGGCCGCAACCATAGCGATTTCGGTCACGCGTTGAGGGTCGCTCAGCAATTTCACGATTTCGGCCGCGCCATCGGTGAAACATCCCGTGGCCATGTCGAGTACGGCGAGGTTGAGACGGGTGATTGTTCCCGTCGCCGTGGACCACGCCGTCATGGCCCCCGCGGTGTCGCCCTTGCGCAAGGCATCTAAAGCCTGTCGGTCGGCAGGGGTGACGCATGCCCACCAGAATAGCGCGTGCCACATTCGCTCTTGCGGCGTGTTGAGTGCCGCCTTGGCTTGAGTGAGGCTATCGGGGTCGCGGTCGATGTCGTCGAGGAGGTCACCCATGTCGGTACTGGCCGTGATGGTCTTTCCCACCTTGGCGAAAGCCTTGATACGGCTTTCGTTCGACGAGATTTGCTTGGCGGTGGCATTGCTGAACACGTCGAGCACGCGGAAAGGGTTGCGCGAGATAAGGTCCATAAGAATATATATTAATGAGAAGGTTGATAAATCACATTGTGTTGCTGCATTTAACCAAGATACGAATGAAAAAGAAAGCGACCGCAATGACAGTGCCGATTATTGACAAGGTGGAGCCGCAGCCGTCCTCCTCATTGTCGTCAATGAGGTCGGTGGAACTGTAGGATGGGGTGAATTGTGCGCTTATGTTGTTGAGGATGGTCACGTTGTGGTTGTAGCGCGCGGTGACCTCGTTGTTCATGTCGAGCGCGCAAATCTTCTCCATGACGTCGAGCGCCTCGTTGATAAGGCTGCGGATGTGAGCGGCAGGGTAAGCATAGGTTTGAGTGATGCGGTTTTGTTCTTCGTTCATGGTCACGATGATGGCGTTGAGGGCGTTATTGGCCACAGCGCTCGATAGTGCCAGGTAAAAAGCATTGTCGGTGCCCATCGTGTTGCCTATCATGCGAAGGTCGGGCGCGCAAAAGCTCAAGAAATTGTTTATCGACGCAATCGAGAGATTCTCCTTTTGTATGTCCTTGATGCGCCCGCTTATGCCTTCGACAAGCGGCTTGAATTGCTCCGGGAAATTGCCCAGTTCCAGGTTCTGTTGCGCTTTGATGTCATTCAGGAGGCAAATTTCCTTATTGCAACGCTCGCGTTGCAGCTGACCCACGGCGATGCGAGCCGCTTGGTGGTAGAGACCGAGTGCGGTTTCGGCACTATTGGGATCAAAGGAGTGGTTGAAGTAGTTGATGCCGCACGAGAGGACAGCCTCGGCAAGGCGGTCGGCCATGAGAATATATTGCTGGTCGTACTCGCCCACGATTTCTCTCAATTTGGCAAGCGGCTCGGCGGCACGGGCGGCAAGGCTTCGCCCGGCCTCAAGACAAGCTATCGAATTTTCGGCATCGGTCGCTTGGGCTTTCTCCACTTCTTGGTTAATGGCTGTTGTGAGTTGGGCGATGCGGTCGCGATTTATCCGCGATTTGTCGTCGTTCGACAAATCATCCTCTCGCATCAGCTTCTCAATGACCTCCTGACCGAGTTTCGAGGTCACTTCGTTGAGAAAAAGTTGACTCGTTTGGGCCGAATCGAAGGACGCGGCGCCTGCCGTTACCGTAGTCACGAAACGGTTACAGGCATGCTCGTCGCGCAATACGGCGAGCATGCGGGCCGCTCCTTGGGCGGTGTTGAGCTCAATGAGGTCAAGCACGCCCAGGTTGTAGCTTGAGAGGCAGTCGGCGCTGTCGTTTGCCAGGATTTGGCGCGCGTTAACCACATCGCCCGTCGAGAGGCACTCAATGGCCTGCCTGTGGACCGGCGTGGCGTTCACAAACCAAAAGAAAGCGTTCTTGAGCCGGTCGACGGGCTGCGAGATGGCTGCACGTGCCGCGGTCGCGGTCTCCTCGTTGCGTTCGACGGGCGGTAATAGCAGGAGCGCGTCGGTGGGAAAGTCGATGGTTTTACCAACTTTCGAGTACGCTTTGATGCGACTCTCGTTCGAGATGATTTGCTTTGCTGATGCCTCGGTGGTCACGCCCAGGACGCGAAAGGGATTGTAGGCAATAAATTGAGTGTCCATCTGTCGTTTGTGTTTATAGTAGTTTAATGTGGTGTTAGGCTTTTTAAAAACCGTTGTGGTACGCTCCACAACCATATATACGAAAAATCACACAAAGTAAACAAAAATTTGCGAGAAAAACAACAATTTTCTCGAAAATGGCTGTAAAATCGGCAAAATAGTTACCGCATGGTATTTTCCCCTTAGCTAATCATGCTTTATGGCGGGAGTGACAATGGGGACACTTATCATTTTGCCGTTCTCATAACGATGGTGATACACAACGGATGACGTGTAGTGAGTGTGGCGCATTTTCGCTTGCACGGCTTCGTCGATGTGGTAACCCATTGGGAAAAGATGGGTGTAGTAATCGTAGGCGTCGTAGGTGTCGTAGCTGTTGAGCGCGCGCCAGGCCTTGTCGTCGCTATCGTGCGCGTGCTCGCCGAATCGCTCGATGTAGTCATGTCGCTGGACGAGCTCATCGACAGCATGGGTCGCATACAAGTCTTGAATCTCATTATAAAGATTGCTGACCATGGTGCTGTCCCAACCGGCATCGTCGAGGCGCGCCTGAATTTTCGTGTCGTAGAGGTCTCTCAGTTCGTCATACCATGGATATAAGCAGTTGTCGAAATCGTTGAGAATTGAGGAGGCGGCGCCATAGTCGGGAATGGTGTCGTTAGCAATCATGGCGCGGGCCGCACTTTCATCAATGCGGCCGGCAAGGGTCGATGAGGTCAACTCATCCTCGGTATATGACTCATTGCTGCAGCTCTTAACCCAAAGAACCGCCCCCACAATGATGGTCCCTATTAAGATGAGGATACAACCGCACCCCTTAGTACTGTTATTTTTATCTTTACTGCCACCCATTTCGAACAAAAACGAAAAGAGGCCAAGAAATCCTAAAACGCGGACCACCGACCAGAATGAAAAGTATTTAAACACATGATAAATGCATCCGATTGCACCTGTGGCCGCCGCTGCGATCAGTAGCCATGTGCCCACTTTCTTGAGTCGCCGCGACCTCACCGAGCCCTTGAGATTGATTTCGTTGGCTTCGGCTACATGGGCGCCGCGAGGATATTGCGCGAGATATTTGCGGGCTTGACGCCGTGTTTTTACCTGTTGCCAGGCTTGTTCGTCGGCCGCGCGGGCGGCCCGTTCCTCTTCTCGCTTGAGCCTGCGTTGTCGTTTTATTTCGCTGGCGTAGCGCGTACCGGGGAAGCGATTGAGAAAGAGGTCCATCTGCGCCTCGGTGTGAAGGCGTCCGAACACTTCGTCGGCGGTGCCGAAATCGAAAAGGCCGGCGGTTGACCACACGTCGTCGTCGGTCAACAGCTCCCGGTCGGCTTTTAAAAATAAAAACGGGTGTTCGGTGATTCGCTGAATGAGCTCGTCGAACTCATATTGCCGGTAAGCCTTGCTGAGTTGTAGTTTTTGCAAACATTTGACAATTAACCGGCCAGCGATGACTTCACTCGGATTCGGTACTGCGGGCAGGTTTTTGAGTCGGTTGAGCTCGTCGAGCAACCGATGGCCGAAGTGGCTGGCCACCCTGCTCGATATGTGCGGGAAATAAAGATCCAACTGATGGGCATCTGTCCCACGGACGATTTTGTCGTGGATTTGGCACAACGGCAGGGCGCATTCCAGCAATTGGCGCAGCGTGTCGTGAAGGCTTTTGTTGTCGTCTTTTTTCTCGAGAATGTCGATGATGACCCGGTGTTGCGATAGGGTCAATGGCGGGTCGCCATACTGGAAGCCCTCGATGGCGTAGATTTCTTTGTTGCACTTGTGCTTAATGAGGGGACTTGACGCGATGTCGCGCGCTTGTTCCAAAAACAACATGGAGCGCTTCTTGTCGAGGGATAAGTAAGCCTTGTTATGGAAACGGATGGCACATTCGCTCAGCGTGCGGGCTACGTTATCGGCCAGCAGGCAGTAATCGGGATTATCCTCGCCCCACAGCGCCTTGAGCCGATCGAGCCGGCCGAGGGTGGAACCCGTCAAAAGCTCAATCGCGAAGGCGCTTTCTTGATAATCGGTGTCATCGTTCACGCCGCAACGCGCCACTTCATCGACGATGAGGTCGTGGATGCCGCCGGATGCCAAGCGGTTGACCACTTGCGCCGCATGCTCGTCAAGGTGTCCATCGCGCAACAACTCGTTGATGTCGTCGTCGCCAAGCATAGGAAGTAGCAATTGCACATATGTGACAAAAAGGTCGGTGGCATCGGTGGCGTCGGCGCAATCAACAGCGGCGAGCCACTGCCGTGAGGCCTTGGCGTCGGTGGTGGCCAGTTCCATCTCGTTGATGGCTTCGGCCACGTTGTCTTGCAGCAACCTGAGGGTGGCAAGGTTGAAATGCGCCGCGAAGCCGCCGCCGGGATTCTTCCACAAGTAAGCCGCGTCGGCAAGGCGCGACTCTCCCAGGGCACGCAACGCCTCATCGTCGCGCTCGCAGGTGTTGACCAGCCAGCACAGGGCATGCTTGAGGCGGTCGTTCTTGAGACTGATGGCGTTTTTGGCCGCCTCAAGCGACTCGGGGTCGTGGCGGGCCGCGGGCAACCGGTCGTTCATGTCGAGAGGCATGACAATCGCGCGCCCCACAGTGGCCAGGGCGCGCATCTTTCCCATGTTGGCGTTTATAGCCTTGAGCGAGGCCTCGCTGGTCACGCCCAGGATGCGGAATGGATTGTCAACAACGACCGAATACACTATTCTCGGCTAAGAATCTCAGGGGGTACTACTGCCCCAGGAAGCGCGCGGCGCCTTCCTTGCGAATCTCCTGGGCGGCGTTGTGAATTTTCTTGCGGCGCATGCGGTCGAAGATAATCATCCCTATCACGCCCAGCACGCCGGCCCCGATGAGGAATTTGCCGGCGGGGTTGTCCATCCAGGCCACCACCGCTCCCAGCACGATGAGCGCGCCGAGAATCCAGTAGTAGATGTTGTATTTGTTGGCGTTCTTCTTTTGGTCGGCATCGACGGGCGCGGTAAGCTTCTCTTTGCGGCCCGAGCCGTCCATGATGAAGAAGTAACGTTCTTGCCGATAGTTGTAGTAGACAAACCAAAACGGGATGAGCACAAGGCGGCCGTTTGAATAGATGTCGATGTGCGTGTCCTGCTTGAAACGGCTGATGCCGCCGGGCGCGTCGTTGCGCGCGGCCTGGTCGGCCATGTCCTCAACCTGCTTCTTCACGGTCGAGCTCCACACCGCGTCGGGGTCGGCGTTGGCCTCGATAGTGGCCACATTCTCTTCTTGGGCGCTCGCCAAGTCGAACGGCTTCATGGCTGCCGCGTCAAACGGGAACGTTGCCGCAAACTGTTTCAACTCCTCGGGTAACTGGCCGCTCTCGTAGGCCGGGGCCATCACGGCAAACTCCTTGATGACAAAACCGTCGATATAATGTTTCTCATTCGTGCCGTCTTTGCTGTTCTTCTCCTCGGTGTAGCCCGACCAACGCGTGTGGTACTTGCCTTCGTAGACAAACATCGGCAGGTATATCTTCATCGCGTTCTCGGCGTTGAGGTAGCTGAAAATGTCCTGGGGTACATATTTGCGCTTCACAAGGGCGTTGACCAAATGCTGGCCAAAGTCCTGCAACGATGAGGTGAACGGCATGATTTGGCTGGCGCACGCCACCTCGCGCTTGACGGTGAGCGCTTCCACATTGCGCATCATTTGGTGGCAGTAAGGACATTCCACATCTTGTGCCAACGCGCTATAGGACATGACGGCCGAACCGCAATTGGGGCACGTCACTTGGTGAAGGGTGATAGTTTCCATAACTAATTCGTTTGGTTGATTTTATTGTTGATTGGTTTATTCAGTTGATGACTCGCGTTCGGCGGGTTTTACCAGCAATGCGCTCATTTCGTAGAGCAGGTAAATGGGCAGGAAAACCACGGTGAGCGTGAACGGGTCGCCGGTGGGGGTGATTACGGCGGCCAGGATGAGTAGCACCACGATGGCGTGGCGACGATAACGCTTGAAAAAATCGCGCTTGAGAAGCCCTATGCGGCCCAGCAACCAGGCCACCAGCGGCAACTCGAAGATGAGGCCCATCACAAGGATGAGCATCAAGAATGTGTCTATGTAACTCGACAGCGAAATTTGGTTGGGCACCATTTCGCTCACGTGATAGTCGGCCAGGAAACGCAACGTGATGGGAAATACTACCAAGTAGCCCACGGCCACTCCCAAGAAAAACATCACGTTCCCGAACACGAAGGCGCGACGCGCCCCACTTTTCTCATTCTCGTAAAGCCCGGGACTCACGAAGGTCCACAATAGGTAGATGACGATGGGAAAACACAGCACCAACGCAAGCCAGAACGACGTGGACATGTGAATGAAAAACTGCGATGCCAGCTCGATATTGATGAGGTCAACATGGAAATCGCCTGTCGCAAACTGTGGCAGGAACGACACGCTACCGGTGACGCGCGCAAAGAAGCGGTAGAGCACAAAATCGCTCGTGCACGGGGCGAGTATCACATGGTCGAACAGCCACGGCATGGCCGCAAAAAGCCCCACGGCGACCGCCACGACAATGACGGCAATCTTGATGAGGACACCGCGCAACTCGTCGAGGTGTTCCCAAAAACTCATTTCGCTCTCTTTGCCTGACTTTGACATCGTTCACTTGTCGCCTTGATGGCGAGGGGTGCAAGTCACTTCTTGTCGGCTTCTTTCTGGTCTTTCTCGACCGGCTTGTTAAGCTCGTCGGTCACCTCGTTCATGCCTTCCTTGAACGAGCGCACTCCCTTGCCCAATCCTTTCATGAGCTCCGGAATTTTTTTGCCGCCAAAAAGAAGTAGCACCACAAGCACGATGAGCACGACTTCCCAGCCGCTCAGCCCTCCCAATAGTAGTAATGTAGAATTAAGCATACTTTTTCCGTTTTTTTTACCAGCACGGCCTCATTTTGGGGCAATAAAGCCGCTTGGCCGATTACTATACGGCAAAGTTAGCACAAAAAAATGACAACTTGGGCATAGATTGCAAAAAAAATACTAACTTTGTCGGCCTAAATAAGGATATATTTCTTTAATAACCAATTTTTGAAAGCATATTAATTGACAATGAAAGCATTCGTTTTTCCAGGTCAAGGTGCACAATTCGTGGGAATGGGCAAAGACCTCTACGAGAACAACCCTATGGCCAAAGAAATGTTTGAAAAAGCTAACGAGGTGCTGGGATTCCGCATTACCGACCTCATGTTTGACGGCACCGAGGACGACCTCAAGCAAACCAAGGTGACACAGCCCGCCGTTTTCCTTCATTCGGTGATTCTCGCCAAGACACTGGGCGACGAGTTCAACCCCGACATGGTCGCCGGCCACTCGCTCGGAGAGTTCTCGGCGCTCGTGGCCGCCGGCGCGCTTCCTTTTGAGCAGGGACTCAAGTTGGTCGAAACCCGTGCTCTCGCCATGCAAAAGGCCTGCGAGGCCACGCCCTCGACAATGGCCGCCATCATCGGTCTTGACGACAAGACTATCGAAGACGTGTGTGCCGCTATCGACGGCGTCGTCGTGCCCGCCAACTATAACAGCCCGGGACAGGTCGTGATAAGCGGCTCGCATGAGGCTATCGAGAAGGCTTGCGAAAAACTCAAAGAGGCCGGCGCAAAGCGCGCACTGCCGCTCAAGGTGGGCGGTGCCTTCCACTCGCCGCTCATGGAGCCTGCCCGCGAGGAGCTCGCCAAGGCCATCCACGAGGCGCGGTTCTCGGCCCCGGTGTGCCCCATCTACCAGGATGTGGACGCCATGCCCCACACCGACCCCGATGAAATCAAGGAAAACCTCATCAAGCAACTTACCGCCCCGGTGCGTTGGAGCCACATCGTGGCACGTATGATTGAGGACGGCATGACCGAGGCTGTCGAGCTTGGCCCGGGCACCGTGCTGCAAGGACTCATCAAGCGCACCAGCAAAGAAATCGCCCTAAGCGGCATGCAATAATCGAGCGAACCCGATTGTCGTTAGGCGACAAAAACAAAGCGGCGGAGCCACACCATTCAATGGTGGCTCCGCTGCTGCTTTTATTGTTACATTGTTAACTTGTCAATGAGCAAAATCAATATATTACTCAATGACGGAAATTTACTCACGAATGTTAGTTGGCCATTCGCCGCATGGGCATGGCCACATAACCGGTTTTGGAATGAGCCCTCAACGAGGCGTTGGGGTGGTAAGCGTGCGACGGTAGTTCGTTCACACGCATGCGGCGTTGTTTTTCATTTGTCACTTTCATCATTTAGTCTCCTTTCTAAGAAGTCACCGTTTCTTTTAGGCGGCTACCTTCTTTTTTAATCACTAAAACTGGCCGGCATCTCGTGCCCGGCTCCTATTTATGTCGTCTAAATTCGCTGCAAATGTCGTGCAAAATCCTTAAATGGCCGCCATGGACGGACCGAAAATGCGTTTTTATGCTATGTAATGCTTTACATTTACGTTTTTTGTGCCTATATTTGCAACACATTTCCTATTGCGACGAGAATGAAAACCGACAAAATGTCACTTCGTGGACTGTGGGCAAGGCTGGCTTTGCTCGTGGTGTGCTTGGTTATGGCTTCGTGTGCAGCCGAGCGGTCGCGCAGCGGCACCATCGACGAGAACGACCATTTTGTCGTCACTCCCGACAGCGTCATCGAGGGTGAGTGGGTGGCCGTGGCGCTCGACGACAACCACCTCACAACCAACCACCCACAGGCGGCTTCCCACCACTGGAAAGGCGTAACGCTTGGCCGGAAAGGACCCTCCTTCACTTCGCCGCAACGCCTTGTAAACGCAGTCTACAATATGTCGCTCGACGAGGTGACGCGTCACTTGGCCGCAGGCTCGTTGCGCGATAACAACGCGCTGCTCACGTTCGAGGAATGTTATTCCATCTACTTGTCGCTGGCAATGACGGCGCCCAAGCAGGCGATGGCCGCCCTGCGGGCCGGGGTGCACGACGGTGTCATTGATAAGCCTGAGCAATGGCCGGCGCGAGGTGGACACCTGGTGTGGGCTGCTGCTGCCTGGGAGGTCTATTGTGTCACCGGCGACAAGGAATGGTTGCGCGAGGCCCACGACGTGCTCCTCGCCACTCTTGCCCGTGAGGATGGAGTCACGCTCGATGAGCATCGACCCGTTCAATGCGGTTACGCCCCTTATGTCGACGCGGCATGCGCGCCGCCCTCATGGAGTAGTGCCCCCGAGATGATGGAGATGAACACCCTTGCCGCTAACGCCCAGTTGCTGAAGGCTTATAAGGTGGTCGAAGCCATGGGCGACGAACTGAACATGGTCAATGACTTTGACGCAAAGGCCGGTAGGTTGCGCGATGTCACTAACCATGAGTTGTGGCATGAGAGATTGGGGTGCTACATGGCGTGGACCGCGGGACAGTTACGCCCTTGCCTGGCTCCTTTTACCGACAATTTGGCACAGGCACTGGCCGTGCTCAACGGTATGGCCGATGAGGACCGGGCTGAGCATTTGGTGGAACAAACGCCATTGCCGCCTTACGGATTGCCATTAAGGTACCCGCTTGTCGAGGCCGACACTTCGCTGGCGCGCGCCGCTTTCCCCATGACGGCGGCTTACTGGGCACTGGCGGCGGCGCGCACCGGCAACACTCATGCCGTGAGGCTGTGTGTGGCCTCGATGTTGCGTACTCAGGCTTTTGCCGCCTCGTGCGGCGCGTGGAGCGACGCTTACACCGGCCGCCTCTCGACAGGGCGCATGGCATTGTGCAACGCGGCCGGTAACATGGCCGTGGTGATGAGGGTGTTGTGTGGAGTCAACCTTTTGCCCGACGGCATAGAACTGTCGCCATGCGTGCCCGCTGTGTTTCCCGGCGACAAGACGTTGAGCGGGTTTTCTTATCGCCATGCTACGCTCAACATCACCATCGAGGGTGTGGGTAATGAAGTGGCAAGCGTCACCGTCGACGGCAAGCCTATCGAGGGAAATTTCGTGAAAGCGTCAATGCTTGACCACGGACAACACGATATCGTGGTCACGCTTGCCGGCGGAGGCGACGGCGGACTCGTCACAATGGCCTCTTCGCCCTGGCGCGTGCTGCCGGCTGTGCCGGCGGTCGTGTGGGACGACAGTACGCTTGCTCTGCCTTCGCGCTCTGCGACCTTGGGCTACCGCCTTGTGGTCAATGGCGCCCCGGTCTATTATATCAACGACACGCTCACGGTGTTGCGCGACACTACCTCGCTTCACGAGTATTCGGTCATCGCCATCAACAAGCATGGTCCCAGTGACTGCTCTACATCGTGGTTGATGGTGCCCCCGTCGCGGCTGGTACCCATCGATAGCCTTATGGACGATGAGCATGGCACCCTCCGGGCCATCGTCACACTCGCTACACCCGGTGAATATGCCATGACGCTTACCGCTTCCGGCTTCGATGACCGCACGCCTCATGGGCCGCTCGTGCTACGCGCGCTGGTCAATACCCATGCCCAAGGCGCTTTCCTTGTGCCTGCCGACGCTACGCGAAGCAACACCTTGAGGTTGCGCCTCACGCGTGGAAAAAACACCATTCAGTTCCATCCGATCGACAAACGGAATATCTCCCCCGACTCAGTATTTGTGAAATTGATAAAATTATAAATCACAGCACTATAAATAGCTGTAATTAGAGAGATACTTTAAGTTAAAACTAAGGCGATTTTTGGGGTCACTCGCAAAATCCAGTGTTCGTTAAACAAGTTAGCCCCGCCAGGGGCGACACTTTTTAGGCAGGGGTGCAGCGTGACAGCGCGAAACCCCTGCGACCGGCATATCCCACTCAATATTAGCCCCATTCGGGGCGACATAATTTGGACAGTGTCATCATGTTGATTCTGTCGCCCCTAACGGGGCTACGTTGCACGAAATGCGATGATTACAGGGGTTTCGCGCTGTCGCGCTGCACCCCTGCCTACTATCTGCCGCCCCTAGCGGGGCTACTTAGAGGCGATGATTACATAATTCTGGGCACCAGCAAAACGAACACAAGGTTTTGCGGGTGACCCGATTTTTAAGAAATGACGAAGGGCTATCGGCATGCCGGTAGCCCTTCGCTTTGCTGTTTTTGTCGCCTTGCGGCGAGTGGTGATCAGTTGTTGAATGTGAGTGTTCCGCTGCCGGTGGCATTGAGCGTGATGGGGCGCTCGCGGTTCACGCGGTGCGCGATAATTTCCTGCGAGAGCGGGTTGAGCACCAGGTTCTGGATGGCCCGCTTTACGGGACGGGCACCAAATTCCGGGTCGTAGCCCGCGCGTGCCAGTGCTTTCACGGCCTCTTCGGTATAGTCGAGAGTGATGCCGTTGGGTGCGAGTGTTTTCTTGAGCCCGTTGAGTTGCAGCCTCACGATTTGCGCGATTTGCTGCTCGTCGAGTGGCGTGAACATGATGATTTCGTCAATGCGGTTAAGGAACTCGGGGCGTATCGTGTTCTTGAGCATCGTGAGCACCTGTTGGCGCGACTCGGCGAGGATACGGTCGCGGTTTTGCGGCGTGAGCGCCTCGAAGCGTTGCCGCAACAGGTCGCTGCCCATGTTGCTCGTCATGATGATTATCGTATTCTTGAAGTTGGCGGTGCGACCCTTGTTGTCAGTCAGGCGGCCGTCGTCAAGCACTTGCAACAACACGTTGAACACATCGGGGTGGGCCTTCTCAATCTCATCAAAGAGCACCACGCTGTAAGGCTTGCGTCGCACGGCCTCGGTGAGTTGACCTCCTTCGTCATATCCCACATATCCCGGGGGCGACCCTATGAGTCGTGTCACCGAGAATTTTTCCTGGTACTCGCTCATGTCGATGCGTGTGAGCATGTTTTCGTCGTTGAACAGGTAGTCGGCGAGCGCCTTGGCCAGCTCGGTCTTGCCCACACCGGTGGTGCCCAGGAAGATGAACGACCCGATGGGGCGGCGCGGGTCGTTGAGGCCGGCGCGGCTGCGGCGCACCGCGTCGCTGATGGCCTTGATGGCCTCATCTTGCCCCACGACGCGCTTGTGCAGCTCGTCTTCGAGATGCAGCAGTTTCTCTCCTTCGCTTTGCAGCATTTTGGTGACCGGGATGCCCGTCCATCGGCTCACGATTTCGGCGATGTCGTCGCTGTCGACCTCCTCTTTGATGAGCGCCTTGTCGCCCTGCATGTCGCGCAGTTGTTGCTGGAAAGTGGCAATTTCGTCTTGTTTCTGCTTGATGAGCGAATATCTCAGCTCGGCCACGCGAGCGTAATTTCCTTCGCGTTCGGCTCGTTGAGCCTCAAAGTTGAGTTGCTCAATGTCGATTTTGTTTTGCTGGATGTGACCTATGAGTTCTTTCTCGCTTTGCCACTTGGCGCGATAGTCGCTCTCGCGTTCCTTGAGGTTGGCGATGCTTTCATCGAGTTGCTTGATGCGTTGCTCGTCGCCATCGCGCTTGATGGCCTCGCGCTCGATTTCGAGCTGGGCGATGCGGCGCGAGATTTCGTCGAGTTGCTCGGGCACGCTGTCCATCTCAATGCGCAGCTTAGCGGCTGCCTCGTCCACCAGGTCGATGGCCTTGTCGGGCAGGAAACGGTCGCTGATGTAACGTTGGCTCAGCTGCACGGCGGCGATGATGGCATCGTCTTTGATACGCACCTTGTGGTGGTTCTCATATTTCTCTTTCAAACCACGCAGTATGGCCACGGCGTCTTCGGTGTCGGGCTCGTCGACCATAACGATTTGGAAGCGTCGCTCGAGTGCTTTGTCTTTCTCGAAATACTTTTGGTATTCGTCGAGTGTGGTGGCGCCTATGCTGCGCAACTCGCCGCGCGCCAGCGCTGGCTTGAGGATATTGGCGGCATCCATGGCCCCGCTGCTTTTTCCGGCTCCCACGAGGGTGTGGATTTCGTCGATGAAGAGGATGATTTCGCCTTGCGCCTGCACGATTTCGTTGATGACGGCCTTGAGGCGCTCCTCAAATTCGCCCTGATACTTGGCGCCGGCAATCAGGGCGCCCATGTCGAGCGAATACACTTGCTTGCGCTTGAGGTTCTCGGGAACGTCGCCGCGCACGATGCGGCCCGCCAGGCCTTCGACAATGGCGGTCTTTCCGGTGCCCGGCTCGCCGATGAGGATGGGGTTGTTCTTGGTGCGCCGGCTCAGGATTTGGAGCACACGGCGGATTTCATCGTCGCGCCCGATGACAGGGTCGAGCTTGCCCTCGCGCGCACGTTCACACAGGTTGATGGCATACTTCGACAGCGCGTTGTACTGTTCTTCGGCGCTCTGCGCCGTTGCGTTTTTACCCTTGCGCAACTCTTGGATAGCAGCCACCAGCTCGCGCTGGGTGATGCCGGCGTCCTTGAGGATGGTCGAGGCCGCGCTCTTTTCCTCAAAGAGGGCCAGTAGCAAGGTCTCAATGGTGACATATTGGTCGCCCATGCGTTTGGCGATGGTGGTGGCAGTCTCGAGCACGCGGTTGGCGTCGTTGCCCAGATAGGGCTCACCGCCATTCACGCGCGGCAGGCGTGCCAGCTCGTTGTCGAGCGGCCGCTCGATCATCGTCGGCGCGATGTCGAGTTTTTGCAACAGGAACTTGACGATGGTGTCGCCCTCGGTCATCACGGCCTTGAGCAGGTGCACTGGTTCAAGGGCCTGGTTGCCGTTGTTCTTGGCAAGCGTGACAGCTTTTTGTATCACTTCTTGCGCCTTGATGGTGTAATTGTTGAAGTTCATAGTAGTGTGGTTTTTATGTTTCTGCTATACTACCATGCATAATACATTCCACGCTCTAAATGCCTGCTCGTGAGTGACATAATGGCAGCTTCCGCGGACATTATGGCCTCATTGCCGTCACCGCCGCGCCACTTTGTCAATCCCGCAACACCTTAAAAAAAACTATCCTTCGGTCAAGAAGGATAGGGTGAATTACGAAAATATTTAGTGGTTTTTTAGTGTTCCCATTTAAGAGGTTCATCAACGGTAAATGTAAACACATGGTTTCCTTCTTGATAAAAAGGAACTTCTATTTTGATGGTTTTTGCGGTTTTCGCTCTGTTGATGAAATCTTTGGGATTGTTGAGGAAAAGGTTATCAGGAGAACCATCGGCAGGTTCATTTGTATAGTACTTCTTAGCCGGAGTGTCGTCAAAGCGCACCGTAACATAGTTGGTTCCATTATACTCATTGCATAACATTTGACCTTGAGAAATGGAAATGATGACATCGGTGCCATATTTCTTCATGTATCGTACTGTAATTTTTAGTTCTGAGCCTCCTTCATAAGGAAAATCAAAATAAACGGTGTTGTCGCTTATGAGTGTAGACCAATAACTCATCACATCGGTCATCTCATCTTTTTCCGATGTCTCGTTCCAACGCTTGATTTGCTCTTCGGTACTGTTGAGGGCTGTTGTTGTCGTATCGATTGCTGTGACAACAGCTAAGCTGTCTTCTCTACCGCCGACATTTCTCGTCTTATTGCATGTACTTATAAGGATTGCGAAAATGAACAAAACGAACATTCCTACAACAATTATTATTGCTGTTGGCATGCCGCTTTTTTGAGGATTGTTGGGGCTGTTTGTGTTGCTTGGTGGTTGGTTGGGAAATTGTCCTTGCACCGGATAGATGGGTTGCTCTATAGGGTGTGACTTAGGTGTGTCGGGTGGTGAAGGAATGTTGCTGTTTTGCATATTATTAATGTGATGTGCCATTGGGTTTCCTGCAATGGCGAGTAAAGCAAAGAGCGTGGAAACCATTTGTAAAACGCTCTTTCAAAAGGTCACAGTGCTACAGGTCGTCAATTAATACGCACTCTTGTATGAGGCGCCTATAACATAGTGCAAAGTTATATATAATCGCAAATATAACAAACTCGTTTGTGTCTTTTTTGAGGGAATATGATTATCATAATCAAGATTTGCTATTCCCTTTTAGCCGGCGGGAGAGAAGTTCGTGCAGGCGAGGGAGTAGCGGGGTGGCGCCGTCGTTGGCGAGCTCGACAACAGGGCAACGCCAGGGTAGTGCGCATTCCTGGGCGCGGATGCGCGATTCGACTTGGGCGGCGCTGGCTTGGTCGCGGTCCATGACGCGCTTGATGCGCACGTCGAGGGGCGCTGTGACGAGCCATGCCTCGGCGGCAAGCGTGTCGAGGCTGCTTTCGCGCGCGATGGCGCTTTCAATCCATGCCGTGCCCTGTCGGTCGTGGGCCCAGGCGGTAATGTCGTGTTTCACGGTGGGGTGCACGAGCGCGTTGAGGCTGTTGAGGGCTTGCCGGTTGTTGAAGACAATGGCGGCGAGCCGTTGGCGGTCGAGTCGCCCGTTGCGGTAAATGTCGTCGCCGAAGGCCTCGGCCAGTTTGGCTTGCAGTTGGGGGTCGCTCTCCATGAGCAGGCGCGCGCGGCTGTCGCAGTCATACACTTCCTTACCCATGCACCGCAGCATGCGGCTCACGACGCTCTTGCCGGTCCCGATGCCGCCGGCGATGATGATGAGTTGTGCTGCCATCAGTCGGCGTGATTATCGTGTTCGATGATGAATTCCACGCTGTCGACAGCCAGCTGGATGTTGTGATAGTAGGGGCGGCGCTCGCCCACATTCACGTGCACCTTGCTCGCGTGCGGATTGGCCGCAATGTCGTTATAGTCGACCACGGCTACAATCTCGTCGACCGAACTTTTATAAAGACTCTGCGGTAGCAGGAACGAAGCGTTGATGCTCGACGGGAACAGTATAACATGCACACCGGGAGGCGAGTTGCGCACCTCGACGGGTATCGACTGCTGGCGACGTATCAATGCCTCGACGGGAACCCGCAGGTGCACCTTGCGCGGCTCGATGCGCACGTCGGTCATGGCCGCCAAAGGCACGTCGCGCTCGAGTGTGGCGTCGAGTGCGGTGTTGTCGACGCGCGACAATTTTGCCTCGTTTATCGACGCCAACTTGAGGGGGTCTCCATAGAGCGTGACGCTGTCGGGCGTGATGCTGATTTCGCCGTAGATGGCATGTTGCTCGTCGGCCTGCACGTTGATTTCACCCATGTAACTCACCGGCACGCGTTTGCCGGGAAGCAACGTGAAGCGCGTGATAATGCTACCGGGCGACACCTTGATAAGTGAGGCCTCTTGCCTGAACAGCAGTTTTATCTCGCTCAGCAGCTGATCGTTGCTCACGATGAAGTTGCCGTCTTCGTCGGCATACCGCGAAAAGTCGAGCCTGAGGACCGGCGTGCGGTGGAACTTCATCCTCAAGAACATCGTGCCCTTGTCCTTGACCGTGACAGTGAGCGTCGAAGGTATGTCGGTGATGAACGTGGCGCCCAACGGCTTGTTGACGAGCACCACGTTGACGGTCACATCTTGCTGCATGGTCTTGTGGAAAGTCATGAAGCACCAGAACACGGCCGCCATGCCCACGAAACCGAGATATCGCAACAGGTTTCGGGAGCGGGCGGCACGCGCACCGTAAGTGCCTATTTTCCTAAACCAGTCCAGTGGACGCCCCACAGTCTTTACTTCTTAGATGTGTATGGACTTTAGACCTTATTTTTTCATGTTCACATCGGCACCGCTCTCAACGACGTCTTGTGCCGAGGGATAGACCATAGCCTTGTCGATTGTGATTTTTACATTATCGGCAATTTCCAGCACGATGGTGCTGTCCTTGATTTCGCGCACGCGGCCGTGGATGCCGCCCGCGGTCGTTACCTTGTCGCCCTTGGTCATGGCTTCGCGGAAGTTGCGGATTTCTTTCTGTTTCTTGTTTTGCGGACGAATCATGAAAAAGTAGAAAATGGCTATCATCGCCACAATCATCAAAATCATGGGCATGCCGCCGCCGGTAGCGCCGGCGCCTGCTGCGGCTTGGTCGAGTAAAATGAAATTTAGCATAGTCGTTGTGATGAATTTTGTTATGGTTTGACAATTTGTTTCGTGTCGCGAAGGTGATTGAGGATTGAGTTGAGCACGCCGTTCACAAACTGCCCGCTGTGGGGCGTGCTGAAGCGCTTCGCAATCTCGATATATTCATTGAGAGTCACCGCGGTGGGAATCTCGGGGAACGAACGAAGCTCGGCGATGGCCACAAGCATCGTCACGCGGTCGAAGAGTGCCGTGCGGTCAATGTCCCAACGCTCACGCTTCAAGAAATCCTCGATGAGCTTTGTCGACTCTTCCTGGTCGGCGAGCGCCAGTGCGAAGAGTTTGTCGCCAAACTGCTCGTCTTCCTCGTCTTTATATTGGGCGAAGCGCAACGGCTCCAGGCCGCGTTGCGCGCGGGCGATGGTTTTCACGGCAAACTGCCCCATCAGGTCAAGGTCCTCGACCGACCAGTATAGCGAGCGGTTCTCCACCTCTTCAAGCAAGTCGTCGTCAACGAGGATGACCTTGCGCAGCAGCTGGCGCCACACCTCGCAATCGCTGTCGATGTCGGTGGCCGGCATGGCCATGTAAGTCTTGTACTCTTCGCTCGAAGTCACTTTCGAGAGCAGCAGGCGCAGGAACACCTCGTTGTCGCGCCACGTGAACTTGCGGTCGGCGACAAATTTCATCAAGCTCTCATCGTCGCGAAGTCGCGCCACGAGCCAATTGTTAACGAAACGCATGTCGGGGTGAAGGTCCTCCTCGCTGGGCATGAACTTTTGCTTGTTCTCGTAAAGCACTTGGTCCTGCTGGGCCGTGAGGTCAATCATGAGCAAGAGCAGATAGTTATACAGCTCATGCGACTTGTCGAGGCTCTCGCGCAGCTCGTCGCGGGCCTCGGCCTCGCTCTTGATGGAGCGCGTGAGAAGATAGTTGTACAGCATTTGCACAACTTTGATTCGGATCAAAATTCTATTAATCATTTCGGGTCAATCTCTATTGAACGTGCAAAGTTACGAAAAAACGAGCGCAGAACAAAAAGAACTTGTTCTTTTTTTATGCCGAGTGATAAGTAACTTCGGCGCTTAAGCCAACGTTACGAAAAAACGAGCGCAGAACAAAAAGAACTTGTTCTTTTTTTATGCCGAGTGATAAGTAACTTCGGCGTTCACGCCAACGTTACGAAAAAAAACAGCTCCCGCAAGTTTTTCATGAGAATTAGACGAATTAAGCGAATTGTGCTTCATTTGGGATGATAAAAAATCGCTAAATTCGTGAAATTAGGGCATTAAAATCGTTCGCGCCGCTTATTGGGCCGCGGGTGCCGCTTGCCCGTCGGCCAGGCGCTGGCGTACCGCCTCATACATCAAGATGCCGCCCGCCACGCTCACGTTGAGCGAGTTGATGTGCCCGAACTCGGGAATGGCGACACACTCGTGACACAACTCGAGCACCTCAGGTGAGATGCCGCGGTCTTCGGCGCCCAGCACGATGGCCACCGGGCCAGTGAGGTCGACGGCGGTGTGGGCCACTGAGCGTTTGTCGCTGGTGCCAACGATTTTCACTCCGCTGTCGCGCAGGTAGCGCAGCGACTTGACAAGGTTGTGCTCGCGGCACACCGGCACATAGTTCAAAGCGCCGGCACTCGTCTTGACAGCGTCGGCGTTCACGCTCACGCTGTCGCGCTCGGGAATGACCAGGGCCGACACGCCGGCACAGTCGGCGGTGCGTGCGAGAGCCCCGAAATTCCTCACGTCGGTCACCCCGTCGAGAACCACGAGCAACGGGTTCTCGCCGTTGTCGTAGAGCATGGGCACCACCTGGTCCACTTTATAATAAGTGACAGCGGCCACCGTGGCCACCACGCCCTGGTGATTCTTGCGCGTGAGGCGGTTGAGGCGTTCCACCGGCACGCGCTTGACGGGCACGCCGGCCGCGCGTGCCGCCTCAAGCAGTTCACCGGCCAGCTCGCTGCCCAGGTCTTTTTTTATGTAGATGGTGTCGAGAGTTTGAGCCGCTTGCAGCGCCTCGATGACGGGTCTTGTGCCGAAGATGAAATCTTTCATTTTTTCGGGGTTAGGGTGATGATAAAATGTGCAAATTCTGTTATTCACCCACAAAGGTAGTGATTTTGCGCCACACTTCAAAAAAATATTATGCGGCCCAAAAAAAATAACATTTTTTTTTGTTGCTTATTGAAAAATAAGTATCTTTGTCAATCTTATTCACGAAAAGAAGACGATTTGTTAACTTTATTTATAAACACTAAAAACTAAAAGTCTATGAAGAAATTATTACTTCTTTTGGCTGCAGCGGCCACATGCGCCTCTGCTTATGCTGTTGACGCCGAGCTCGAGTATAACACTCAGGCATGGAAACAGACGGCGCCCGCTTGGGCTAATTATCGTCAAGGTTTTGGTATGGACGGCGCCTTCTACGTGCGCGACATGGATCAAAAAATTATTGCCCGTTGGGACGAGAATGGCGTGGACGAGAACTTTGCGCTTGAACTGCCCGAGGAGTGTACTGGCCATGCCGTGACACGCGACGAAGCCGGCAACATCATCGCTCGCATTGACAACGGCTGGAGCGGTGGATGGAAGGTTGGCTCGGATGAAACTGGCGAGCCCATCATGGCGCTTCGCGTCTTCCCCGGTGCCACCAATGACTTTATCGACAGTCCGCTCCCCGAAGAGGCCTTCAACGATTGGGGTGAGAACGGCCGTCTCGACTACTTTGGTTTTGCCGAAGGTGATGTCATGAGCGAAGGTGCCCTTTACATCATTAATAACGGATCCACTAAAATCTTCAAGATTGCTTTCGTCGATGGTGAGGTTGACCCTGACAACTCGGGAGTGATCAGCTATAGCGGCGTTAATCTCGGTACCGCCAACCAGAGCTGTGTGATTAATCCTTACACTGCCGCCGATGGCAGCCGCCACTACCTCTTCGTGAATCGCAGCGCGGCTCCCGTCGATATTGTCTTCGACGAAGAGAACAACGAGTTTGTGGGTAAGGCTATTTCGTTGCCCAACAAGGGTGCTTGCAATGGTATCTATCCGTTCTCGCTGGGTGGCTATGACCTGTTCCTGTATCCCACTACCCCCAACTACCTTGATGGTTTCGCTATCGCCGAGGCCGGTGCCGCCGAGCCCATCTTGACCGTTGCTCCCACCGTGGCAGCTAATCCCAATGGCGGTCAAGTGAACTGGCTCTGCGCCGAGCCCGTTGCCGGAAGCAACACCAAGGCTACGATTTATCAATATTGCCCCGGTGCTTACACCGCGGTTTACGACTTCAAGCTGAAGACCACCATCACCGCCGTCAAGGACGTGAATGCCGCCAAGCAGCTCACCGGTGTGAAGTACTACAACGTGGCCGGTGTGGAGAGCGCTACTCCGTTCGATGGTGTGAACATCGTGGTGAATACTTACAACGATGGTAGCCGTGAAGCCACCAAGGTGCTCCGTTAATAGTTTCGAATAACCGAATTTTATTCTCAAAAAGGGACAGCCCCCACACTCATGGCGGGCTGTCCCGTTTTTTACTAAGCAATTCAAGTTTATAAGGTTCTAAAACCTTATAAACTTGAGGATTAGAGAGTATAGATAAAGGATTAGATGTAAATCTGTTCAAGATTGTTTAGGAAACTTCTCTGCTCACTGCTCAAACGTGGAGATTATCGACGCTTGAGCGTGAATTCAAAAGCGAGGCCGCCGGTGGCCGGCGAGCTCACGCTGATGGTGCCCCCATGAAACAGCACGGCGTTCTTGACAATCGCCAGGCCAAGTCCCGTGCCGCCCAAGTCGCGACTGCGGCCCTTGTCTACGCGGTAGAATCGCTCGAAAATGCGCGGCAGGTGTTCGGCCGCGATGCCCGTGCCGTTGTCTTTGAACGTGAATTGCCAGTAGTCGTGCTGTGGTTGGGCCCCCACCTCGATGACGGTTCCCTGGCCGGCGTGGCTGATGGCGTTGTCGACTAAATTGCGGAAGATACTGTAAATCAGCGAATAGTTTCCGTTGACCACAATGTCCTGCGGCAGATAGTTGTGCAGCGTCATCTCTCGGCGCGACAACTCGAATGTGGTTTCCTGCACGATGTCGGCCACAAGCGCCGCCACGTTGACGCGCTCTTTAGTGATCATGTCGTGGGCATAATCCATGCGGTTGAGCGTCGATATGTCGTGCAATAGTGTGGTCAGGCGACGGGCTTGCGCGTTGGTGCGCACGATAAACTGGTGTTTCACTTCATCGGTGATGTGCGGGCTCTCAAGGATGGTGTCGGTATAACCCAGGATGCTCGCGACGGGTGTCTTGAGCTCGTGGGCAATGTTTTGCGTGAGCTCGCGACGTATTCGGCTCTCCTTTTCGGCTTGCTCGCGGCTGATGCGCTCGTCCATGCGCTTGGCGTAGTGGAACAGCAAAAATCCCAATCCCGCCATCACTACCAGCGAGAAGAGCAACAGGTGCCAGTCGCTCACTTCGTTAAACGGCATGATAAACTTGCGGTCGTAGTCCTCAAACAAGATGAAAACGACCGCGTAGGCCAAGAAAATGACCATGACGCTAAGCCACATTTTCCGTCCTTCGCTCATAGTTGTTTCGTGTCGTAGCTATAGCCGAAACCCGTGCGCGACACCAGGTAGGAGGCATAGCGGTTTAACTTCTTTCGCAATCGCGCGATGTTCACGTCAACCGTGCGCTCGGTCACGATGACGTCGCGAGGCCACACACGTTCGAGCAACTGTTGACGGCTGAAAACCTGGCCACGATGTTCCAGTAGGAGCCGCAGCAAGTCAAACTCGGTGCGGGTCAAGGCTATCGGCTCGTTGTCGACGCTGGCAGATTTTCCGGCGATATGGAGCACCAGCCCCTCGTGGCTTATCTGCGTGGCGGTAGCGTTCCCGCTCCTGTGCAACACCGCTTTCACCCTGGCCATTACCTCTCTCACCGAGAATGGTTTGGTCACATAGTCGTCGGCGCCGAGCGAGAAACCGTGAAGCGTGTCGTCCTCGGTATCTTTCGCCGTGAGGAAAATGATGGGGACGTGGCTTGTCGACTCATCGCTCTTAAGCCGCTCGGCAAGTTCGTAACCTGTCATGCCCGGCATCATCACGTCAAGCAGCAGCAGGTCGAAAGCGGCCACTTGACGCGACAGTGCCTCTTCGGCCGAATGAGCCGCCTCAGCATGATAGCCTGCCGCGTCGAGATTAAATAGCAAGATGTCGCACAAGTCGCGCTCATCATCGACCACCAATATTTTTTTCTGTTCCATAACTTGTCGCAAAGTTACTACTTTTTTGCGGGATGGGCGTATTTTGACGTGTTTCTTTAGAACTGTTTCCTGATTTCAGCACTTCTTTTGCTGTCGGTCGGCAGATGTTGATTATCGACCATAAGGAAATCCGGAGTCATGGAACGCCATCAGATGAGAAAGCGATGTTGTCCTATCTGCCATGCGTGATGATAACAGCAATGACCCAATCGTTTTTTTGCAAATTATAAAATATGATAATGAAGATGTATTGCCTCTCATTCCTAAAATATGTTAACATGTGAGGGTGTTGAGGGTGTGTCATAATTCAGTTATGGCTCACCCTCTTTGCAAATCAACCGCCTG